>NZ_DAOMPS010000165.1:0-1007 GCF_035444905.1 Thauera sp. | reverse complement strand
GTCGCGCAGGTGGCTTCCGCGCAGGAATTCGATGATCGCTGGTACCTGAGCGGCTCCGTCGGCTTCAACCTGCAGGACGAAGACCGTCGCACGGACGACACCTATGCGCTGGGCCTGGGCGTGGGCAAGTTCATCAGCCCGAACTGGTCGGTGGAAGGCGAGCTGAACTACCAGAACCCGAGCTTCGACCACAACAGCGACCTGCTGTGGAGCCAGTACGGCGTGTCGGTGGACCTGCGTCGCCACTTCATGTCCGAGGCGCGCAGCTGGAACCCGTACATCCTGTTCGGCCTGGGCTACCAGCGTTCGGAGGAAGAGTATGTTCCGACGGGCGGCACGACCTCGCCGCTGCAGCGTGAGGACGGCAACCTGGCGGCGAAGGTGGGCGTGGGCGTGCAGAGCGACTTCAGCCGCCGCGTGGCGGTGCGTGCCGAGCTGGCGACCCGTTTCGACTTCGACACCCAGAGCTATGCGGCCGAGAGCGGCACGGATTCGTCGGGCTACCCGCACCAGATGGAAGAGAGCTACTTCAGCGACGTGATTGCGTCGGTGGGCGTGGTGATCCCGCTGGGTCCGGCGCCGACCGCGCCGGTGGCCCCGCCGCCGCCGCCGCCGGTGGCCCCGCCACCGCCGCCGCCGCCGGCCCCGATCACGATCGACCTGAACGGCGTGAACTTCGACTTCGACAAGTCGACGCTGCGTCCTGACGCGGTGGCGATCCTGAACGAGGCGGTGGAGATCCTGAAGCGTTATCCCGAGCTGCGGGTGGAAGTGGCTGGCCACACCGACCTGTGCGGTCCGGACGCGTACAACCAGCGTCTGTCGGAGCGCCGCGCGTCGGCGGTGTACGACTACATGACCAGCAACGGCGTCGACGCCGGTCGCCTGCTGGGTCCGGTGGGCTACGGCGAGAGCCGTCCGCTGGAGCCGACGGCGCAGACGCAGCCGGGCTGCCGCAGCGAGGTCAACCGTCGCACCGAGCTGAACGTCCAGAACTGATCTGGCGT
>NZ_DAOMPS010000164.1:0-1038 GCF_035444905.1 Thauera sp. | reverse complement strand
AAAATTTCGATGGGTGTTTTATACCCAAATCTCTTCCTTGGTCTGTTGTTTAATATATGAATTGTTTTATTTATTTCTTCTTTTGTTATGGTGTCAAAGTTAAGTCCTTTTGGGAAATATTGCCTAACTAATCCGTTCAGGTTTTCATTCGCTCCTCTTTCCCAACTATGGTAGGGTTTAGCAAAATAATAATCAACCTCTAGATGTTCTGCTATTGTTTGATGGTTAGCGAACTCTTTTCCATTATCAGAGGTAATTGTTTTTAGCAATGGTTTCCAGTCTTGTAACAGCTCAATTGTTTTTGTTTCTATTTCACGAGCATCTTTACTTTCTACTTTATCCATAAACAACATTCCTGAAGCTCTGTCGTTGATTGTGAGCAAGGCTCCTTTATGATTTTTTCCTATAACTAAATCTATTTCTAAATCTCCTAATCGTGTCTTTTTATCCACTATTGTAGGTCGTTCATCAATGTCTATCCTATTGGTAATCAACCCTCTTTTGTCTTTTAAGTCTCCTCTCTTTTTATATTTCTTACCCTTAGTCCTTAGATATTGGTATAGAGTACCTCCTCGTCGTTTGTTTTGCCAAATATACTGATAAATAGACTCTGTCGAGACCATTTCTACCTCATCTATTTTAGCCCTGCCTACGGCTTGTTCCGGGCTGTAATCCTGGGTTAGGTAGTATAAGACATTTACCTCAACTTCTGCCGTAAAAAGGTGTTTTTTATTTTTAGTTTTATGCCTATTTTTAGTTTTCCTTTCCGCTAAACCGGCTTTATAAACACCCGATCGCTCGTCTTTATTGCGTTTAATTTCTCTTGAAACTACCGATTTATCTTTGCCAATTAGGGCAGCAATATTGGAAATACTTATTCCTAATTTGAAATTTGCTTCTATTTCGTATCTTTGTTCTAACGTTAAATGTGCCATCTTTTTTTGTTTTGGGAAACACAAAGATAAGACGGAATTTTTCGCCAGATAAGGGGATAGGGTTTTTGCCCTAGGGCAAAAACCCTATCCCCTTATCTTTTTT
>NZ_DAOMPS010000163.1:590-1041 GCF_035444905.1 Thauera sp. | reverse complement strand
GCGCATCACGCCGAATGATGCCAGGACATTGGTGCACGCCCGCGACTGACACCATTGAAGGACACTACCTTTAACCTGAGTTCGGGATAAGCCGTCAAGCTTTGGCCAAGGTCAATACCTTGGCCAAGTTTAAAGTAGGTTCGTTGACAGACAAACTGCAGGTCACGATGCCAGCCATCAGATTGATAAGGAAATTGAAGCTGGAGCGATGGCAGGTACGCTCGATCTGGCAAAGATTCTTCAATTCATCGAAAACCGTTTCGATCAGGAAACATCGGCGCAGAATGGCTTTTTCAAACTTGATATATAGGCTGCATGTTTTTCTTGAGGGGAGTGATGAGCTGAAGATCTTGCCGGTCCAGTGTTTCAGTGAGCCACTGGGCAAGGTAGCCTTTATCGGCAGTGAGCCGCAGACGGATCAGTTCACCCCTGGAATTGATGATGGCGTGGA
>NZ_DAOMPS010000163.1:0-488 GCF_035444905.1 Thauera sp. | reverse complement strand
CAGCAATGGAAATCCCGTCACACTGGCCTTTGAGCATCTCGAACAAGGCTGCCAAAGGAGCTACACAGCGGGCAGGAGTTCCACACATCGTTGATAGCTCGGCAGCTTTGGAAACTCAGCCTGCCAGTGACGACACACGTAAACCAGGTAAAAACTCTTGAACTGGCGAAAGCGCAATTGATGGAACAAAACAGTTAAGGTCATTAACTCCGATAAGCTCAACTTGCTGCGGCGTTTGCGCTTTTTTATCCCGGCTTCCAGAAGATGGTGCTCTAAAGCAGGCTCGAACTGGTGGCAGAAATCATCTATGAGACAAAAAAGTTCGGTTAAACTGTCCATGAGCGTCTCCAGGATGCGATCGATTTGTTTGTGGAAACATAATCTTACGCAAAAAGGCGGGCGCTCAACTCCTCTTTTCTTATCCTGAACTCAGGTTACGTATAAACTCCGCTTTTTACTCGGCGTTAGCGCCTCGCCCTACGGGCCAG
>NZ_DAOMPS010000162.1:0-1077 GCF_035444905.1 Thauera sp. | reverse complement strand
GGAAGCCGGGCCGGAGGCGTCAGCCGAGCGGAGCGAGGGAACGATGGAAGCCCGACAGGGGCGAGACGCCGCAGGCGGCTCGATGCGCAGCACGACAGCGCGACCGGCCATCTCCCAGGTGGCCGGGGACGCCCAGACTTCAAAACCGAATGGACAACAGGGTCAGGACGAGCACGCGCAGGGCATCGTGGATCTGCTGTGGATGCTGTCTGGCCGATCCGGCGCAGCCGGGTCGGCGATGTTCAGGGGCGCCAAGTCTGCGCGGCGGGGATAGCCCGCAGGGCTTTCCCCTGGAGGCAAGCGAAGCGCGTAGCGCGCCGCAAGGGGCGCGAAGGCATCAGGCCGAGTCGTCAGGACGCAGGCTGGATTGCGCAACCGGCACCCACGGCGAAGTCGAGTTCAGCAGATAGCGCGCTCCGCGCGCATAGTGACCACAAAGCCCGCTGGGCTGGTAGAAACCGGTGACGCGGCGACGGAACTGCACGCCGAACTGGTTGGTGTAGATCACCGCGTCGCCGATCTTGAAGCGCAGCGGCTGGCCGTTCTCCGGCGCGAAGGGCTTGAGCGCATCGTGCTGCGCCGTGATTTCGATGATGTAGTCGTGATGGCTGCTCATGGCATTGATCTCCTGAAATGATCGAGAAAGCGCAAGGAGCGCCTTGAGGCGCTCCAAGGGCGAGGTCAGACGACGATCCGCCCCGCCAGCCGCGCATCGCGCACGTAGGCGCTCAACCGCTTTTCGCCACGGAAAGACAGGTCGCGCTCGATCGGCAGGCCCAGCCCGCCGCGCACGCTCGCCAGCTCGTTCAAGCTGACCCAGCCGAGTTCCGGCATCCCCAGCCCCAGGTCACAAAGACCGAAAGCGTGGTCATGGTCGTCGGGGTCAATCTCGGTCAGCAGCCAGGTCGCGCCGCCGTCCGGCGTGAACAGCTTGACCACCGGGGCTGGGTCGAAGTCCGGGTTCTCCAGCGATGTGCTGCCGTTGGCCAGCAGCACGACGCGCTGCTCGGCAGTGATAAGTACGTTGTTCATGGTGAACTCCTGAAAGGTTGCCGGGCGGAATTGCCCGACCCTTCC
>NZ_DAOMPS010000161.1:0-1078 GCF_035444905.1 Thauera sp. | reverse complement strand
TTGCACTTTGGCCGGGCGGCGCGGCGGCTGCATGTGGAGCAGTCGCCCCTGTCGAGGACGATTCGCCAACTGGAGGCTGACCTGGGCGTGACCCTGTTGGAGCGCATGCCACGGGGCGTGTGCCTGACCCCGGCCGGGCAGGTGTTCCTGGAGGAGGCCCGGCGTGTGCTGCTGACCCTTGAGCAAGCGCGGACCAAGGCGCGGGCGGTGGCGGCGGGACACCAAGGCACCCTGCGGATCGCACTGACCGGCTGTGTTGGGCAGGTCCGATTGCCGGCGCTGCTCGCGCTGTGCCGGGAGGAGGCGCCGGAAGTGGGTGTTCGGCTGTTCGAGGCACCGCTGCCGCAGGTGGTGGGCGGGCTGGGAAACGACCTGTACGACGGGGCCTTGGCGATGGCCAGCGTGATGGAGTCCGGTGTGATCGCCATGCCGCTGTGGCAGGACCCGTTGGTCGTGGTCATCCCTGCGCGGCACCCCCTGCTGGAGCACAAGCGGGCGCCGTTGAAAGAGGTGGTGCGCTACCCGCTGGTTCTGTTCGATCCGCAGGCGTGTGAAGAGTGCAGCCGGCAATTTGAGCGCCTGCTGCGCTTGGTGGAGACACTGCCGGTCGTGGCCGAGTATGTGACGACCCACTCGCTGATGCTGGCTCTGGTGGCGGCCGGCTATGGCATCGGATTTTCCAGCGCGGCGCACGTGCCGACATACCGGCAGGCGGAATTGATCTTCCGGCCCTTGGATGACGACTCGGCGACGCTGACGACCTACCTGCTGCACCCAGACGGCACTTTGTCGGAGTCGCTGCGCTACTTCATCGATCGTGCGCAGCGTGCCGGCCATATGACGATGGATACGCAACGGACCCCATGAGGCTGCTGCAGGCGGGCTGGCCGATTCCATTTTGGTCAAAGCGCCAGACCTGTTTTGCCACGGCCGGAATTGCTTACTGCGGTCCGCTGGCGCGGATACTCAGCCCTTGCTTGCGCTTGCGGTTGGCATTCTGCGATGAGAGTCGTATGCACATCGTTGCCCGGCGTCAATTACTTTGGCCGGTCGACGTCAATTATCCTGGCCGGTGGAA
>NZ_DAOMPS010000160.1:0-1081 GCF_035444905.1 Thauera sp. | reverse complement strand
AACTGGGTGGTGCCGCAGGGCGGCGAAGGGCCGATCTACCAGGGGATGTGAGCCAACAACCATGGCGGGGCGCCGATCGGCGCCCTGCCATGGCCTCGTTTCAGGGGGTGCGCGCAAGTCGCATGACACGCGCAATGAAGTCGCCCTTCGCCTGCGAGTAGGCCACACGATCTTCGGGCGACTCGGCGGCGATCCGCTGCTTCAGCGCGGCATACTCCGCGGCGATCTCGGGGTGCGCGATCAGGTAATCCCTGAACAACAGGCGCTCCCACTCGGACGAGCCCTTCTCGAGGCAGTGGATGTGATGCGTGCGTCGCCCCTCCTCATCCCGACGGATGAACCAGGCGTAGGCGATGCCCGGCAGGCCGGGTTCCTCGGGGCGCCAGAAGTACTCATAGCCCCTTTGCTGCAACAAGGGCGCAATGCGCTGCGCAACTTCGCTCATCGACGGCACTTCCACCAACATGTCCACAATCGGCTTCGCGGCAAGTCCGGGCACGGCCGTACTGCCGAAATGCTCGATTCGCCCAATCGACTCAGGCGGCAGCGGCGCACGCAGCCGCGCCACCTCCTCTTCGAAGCGTCGCGGCCAGTCAGGGTCGTAAGGCACGATCTCAATGCGCTCGCGCAACGCGCGGGTAACGTGCTCCGGCGGCGTGGAGAAGGTGGTCATGCGCCGAAAACCCGATGCGCCAAGGCGCCCGCGCCGGCACCGCTCAGGTGCAGCCACCTGATGGCGTCCGACCCGCTCGCCCACAAGGGGCGAAAGCCCCGCTTGCGACGGATGAACGATTTGGCCACGCAGTGAAGCAACGCCAGCATCAGCCCACTCCTGATCAGCTCGTCCGAGGGTCCTGCAAGCCCCCCTCAGCGCTTACCTTAGCAACCGACTTCGCCCCTGCAAAGCCCGTCAGCATCACCGCGGGAATGAGTCAGCACCATCCCATGACAAGCGGCGCAATCACTTGCAGACGCACAAAGCAAGAAGGCTCACGCGGGACGTGAGCCTTCTTGCTTTGTTTGGTTGCGGGGGCAGGATTTGAACCTGCGACCTTCGGGTTATGAGCCCGACGAGCTGCCA
>NZ_DAOMPS010000159.1:0-1143 GCF_035444905.1 Thauera sp. | reverse complement strand
CCCCCCAAAAAAAATGCGTGGTTTCTACCCTTTTGTTTTTGTTGTTGAAAAGGTCCCTCCGAGGGCACAAGAAAAAGAAAGGCAAGGAAAGAGAAGAGAGAGAGAGAGAGAGAGAAAAAGAGAGAGAGAGCGGGGAGGAAAGAACGAAACCAAACCAACAAAAAAAAAAAAAAAAACAACTTTCCTTTTTTTTTAAGGCAAGGAAAGAAGAGAGAGGAAAAAAAAAGAGAGCGCGGGGAGGAAAGAACGAAACCAACAAAAACAAAAAACAAAAACAAAAAAAAGAAGAAAAAAAAACTCTCTCTCCCAACATCCCTAGATATGATATTTACAGATATTTGCATATAAATGTATATGGATATATCTAGAAATATGTCTATAGACATAATATATACAGATATATGAGATACATATACATAAATATATGTCTATAAATAAATATCTAGATAGATGTAGAGAGAGAGAGAATAGAAATACATAGAGAATATACAGAGATATTGTGCAAAGAAAGAGAGAGAGAGAGAGAGAGAGAGAGAGCGCTCTTTGCAGAGCAAATCACGGTGCTGGCCCTGGAAGGCGGTGTGTGTGTGTGTGTTTTCTTCCCTTTTTTTTTGTTGCTTCTTTCGGCTCTGTGAGCCTCTTTTTTTTCAAACTCTCCTCTCTCTCTCTCTCTTTCTCCCTTCTCTTTTCTCTCTCCTCTTTTTTCTCTCTCTTTTTCTCCTCTCCTGAAAATGTTCAGACACAGACTGGAGTCTTGTTGTTGTTTTTAGGGTCTGCGGCGGCCAATTGTGCCGTGGCGGGAGCGCTGCTCGGGGCTCAATTTGGCCTTGACGGTGCAAAACGAGAGAGAGAGAGAGAGAGAGAGAGAGAGAGAGAGAGAGAGAGAGAGAGAGAGAGAAGAGAAGAGAAGAGAGAGAGAAGAGAAACAAAAAACAAAAACAAAAGGTTCTCTCTGTGTGTGTGTGTGTGTGTGTGCTCTCTGTCTCTCACTTTTTCTTCTTCTTCTTCCTTCTTCTCTCTCTTCTTTCTTTCTTTTGTTTGTTGGTTTGTTTGTTCTTTTTTCCTTTTTCTTCTTTTTCTTTGTGTGTGTGTGTGTGTGTGTGTGTGTGTGTCGTTTTCTTTTCTTTTTTTCTTTTTCTTCTC
>NZ_DAOMPS010000158.1:0-1155 GCF_035444905.1 Thauera sp. | reverse complement strand
ACGTGCGCCCGGTCATCAAGCGCCGCGACACGCAGACGATCCACTGCCCGGCGGCCCCCGCCGGGGTGATCGACGGTAGCCGCGCCGACGTGAGCTTCATCGCCGGGCTCATCACCGACAAGTTCTGCTACCACCAGCCGCTGTACCGCCAGCATCAGCGGCTCGGGGACAACGGCATCCGGGTCTCGCGCCCGTGGCTCACGCAGCTCACCCACGCGGCGCTCGCGCTGCTCGAGCCGGTCTTTACGGCCCAGCTCGACTCGATCCGCGCAAGTCGCATCAAGGCGATGGACGAGACCCCGATCAAGGCCGGGCGCGCCGGCCCGGGGAAGATGAAGGGCGGCTACTTCTGGCCGGTGTATGGCGAGCGCGACGAAATCTGCTTCGCCTATCACGAGGGGCGTAGTGGCAAACACATTGCGCAGACCCTGGGGACCGACCCACCGCCCGAGGGGGCGGTGCTGCTCACCGACGGCTACGCGGCCTACGAACGTTACGCACAAAAATGCGGGCTCACGCGCGCGCAATGCTGGGCGCACTCGAGAAGAAAATTCTTCGAGGCCCAGTCGATCGAGCCCGAACGGGCGACGCAGGCATTGGAGATGATCGGCCAGCTCTACGCGGTAGAGCAGCACATCCGTGAGGCACAACTCATCGGCGAGGCACGCCGCGCATACCGGCTCGCCCAGGCCAAGCCGATGGTCGACCGGTTCTTCGACTGGGTCGACGCCCAATTCGAATCCCACGGTCTGCTGCCGAGCTCACCGCTGACCACTGCCCTGGCCTACGTGCGTGAGCGCCGGGCCGCCCTCGAGGTCTACCTCGCCGACCCCGAGGTGCCGATCGACACCAACCACCTCGAGCGGGCGCTACGCGTAGTGCCGATGGGCCGCCGCAACTGGCTCTTCTGCTGGACCGAGGTCGGCGCGAAATACGTGGGGATCGCGCAGAGCCTGATCGCCACCTGTCGCCTGCACGACATCGACCCCTATGCCTATCTGGTCGATGTGCTCCAGCGCGTCGGCCAGCACCCTGCCGCCGATGTCGCGCAACTCACTCCAAGGCTGTGGAAGCAACACTTCGCGGCCAATCCGCTTCGATCCGATCTCCACCCGCGCTCGAAGTAGGCAAGAACGCCGCTCGGTTACCGCTTAC
>NZ_DAOMPS010000157.1:0-1164 GCF_035444905.1 Thauera sp. | reverse complement strand
ATACCATTTACATATATTACATAGTCCAATCAATTGATGAGAAAAAATAGCTAAATGCACATATAGATTTCACAGTAGATTTAGATAGGGTTTTGGTAGTTTCGATAAAAAACTCTGTTATTTGACTGAGAGAATTAAAAGATTTGTTTGTAAAAGCCCTTTTGAATAATGCCCATATTTTTTCAGCAGGATTAAGTTCAGGGCTATATGGTGGTAGGAATAATAGTTCTATATTTTCCGGTATTTTTAGCTTTTTAGCTTTATGAAAAGCTCCGTTGTCTAATAATAGTATTTTAAATTCATCGGGATTTTGTAATGACATATTATCCAAAAACAATTGAAACATATCTGCATTGCATTCGGGTAGTTCCAAAAGGAATTTATCTCCTGTTATAGGAGAGAAAGCACCGAAAAGATATGTATTTTCAAAAGTTTGCTGATAGTTACATATAGGTTTTAAACCTTTTACAGTGAGCATTCTTCCGCTTTTTGTATGCATTCCAAAACGAGATTCATCTCCTGCATATAAATTCACTCTTTGGTATTGGACAGGAATCCTTAATACTATGTCAATTATTTTTTGACCGAAGTTTTTTTTAAAGCCTCTGCTGCATGTTTATCTTTTTTAATGTGGCTTTTACGGGCAACCTTTATTTTAGTTTTAAAATGCCTTCTTGCGTATTCGTATAATGTTGTGTATTTCATGTTTTTTTCAAACTCCTTATTTACCCAATCCAATAATTCTTTATAACCTTGCAAGCCATTGGTCGGGTCGGCTAATTTAGAAGCTAATTCTTCGTGCTCTTTTTTATTTAAAATACTTGGCTTGAAACCCTTCCTACCATGTTTGAGAAGAACATCAATACCTCCTTCTATATACTGTCTCCTCCATTTCACAATACTGTTATGATTCGCCCCGGTATTTTTTGATAAATCACGCTTAGAGATACCACCTTTATTCTCGTGGCGTTTAATCTCAATGAGTACTTGAAGCCTTTTCCCGATTAATTCTCCGTATTGTCTTTGAAGTTGACGAAGCTCTTTGATACTCTCTGTAACTTTTATTTGAAGTGGTAATGACATGTCCAATTATTTTATAGTCCAAAGGTAAGAAAAAAAAATCTAACTCCAAATATTGGACTATTTATTTATTGGAATTGGTAT
>NZ_DAOMPS010000156.1:0-1194 GCF_035444905.1 Thauera sp. | reverse complement strand
GGCCGAGGTCACGACAGCCAACTCGCAGAAGTGACCGACCGCTTGACGATCAGCAAGCCGCCTCCAAGCGCCTGCCTCATGTCGCACAGCACCGCGTAGGCGTAGGCTGAAACCATGTGGCGCCGATCGCCCCGCGTGAGCATGGCGAATCGGCACCTCCGCAGCCACCTGCCGCTCGCCCGCCATCAGGACCACGCCGCATGATCACGCTCATCGATTTCTCCGACCCTGCCGAGATCGCCCACTGGACGCCCGTCGATGATGTCGTGATGGGCGGCAAGTCCCTCAGTCGGCTGGCCTTCGACCCGACAGGCCATGCCCTCTTTTCGGGCTGCGTCTCCTTCGAGAATAGCGGGGGCTTTGCCTCAGTGCGTCGCGCGCCCGACACGCTGGGCAGGGATCACGTGCTCGCCTACTTGCTGGAGGTCTGCGGAGACGGCAAGGCCTACAAGCTCAATCTACGCACCGACGACGGCTTCGATGGCGTCAACTACCAGTGCCGATTTCATCCACCTGCCGAGCGGTGGACGGTCTGCCGGCTGGCCTGCGCCGACTTCCTGCCGACCTGGCGCGGCCGCGTGATGGCCGACGCGCCGGCACTCGATCCCGCCCGCGTGCGGCAGGCCGGCCTGCTGATTGCGGACCGGCAGGCGGGCCCCTTCGCCCTTGCGATCCGCGCGATCGGTATCGGAACAAGTCAAGATAGTTGTCGCCTGATTCATGCAACCAACCGCGCTATGTCTTCCGCATGTACATGGTCGCGCACGACAGCCTCGCGCTCCGGATTGAGCGTAACCGCACCGATCGGCGTCCAGTCGCGTGTCCCACGGGACCAGCGCGCGGGGTTGCGCTCGCGGGCCTGGAGATACGTCTGATGGCGTGCCGCGAGGATCGCCCGATCCTCCAGCGCGTGTCGCTGCGCCGGGGTGACGTAGCGGATGCCGCTGTGGCGGTGCTCGAAGTTGTACCAGCGCACGAAGTCGCGTCCCCAGAGGCGGGCGTCTTCAACGGTGGCGAAGCCACGCGCCGGGAATTCGGGGCGGTACTTGGCCGTCTTGAAGAGCGACTCTACGAAAGCGTTGTCGTCGGAGACGCGCGGGCGCGAGTACGACGGTTTGACGCCGAGCCAGTGCAGCATGGCGAGCACCGTGGTGGCCTTGAGCGTGCTGCCGTTGTCGCCGTGGAGCACGGGCT
>NZ_DAOMPS010000155.1:0-1206 GCF_035444905.1 Thauera sp. | reverse complement strand
CGACGTCCCCCCGCCTTCAGTAGCGGGGCTCTTTAGAGTCCGGGTTTCATCGTAGCGGCTTTCGCCGCCAACTGTTCGGCATAGGCGGCCGGGGTCAGCCCGCCCAAGCTCTTCTTCGGTCGCTCCTCGTTGTATTCCCGGCGCCAGGTCTCGATCTCGGTGCGGGCGTGCAGCAGCGTCGGGAACCAGTGCTCGTTGAGGCATTCATCGCGCAGGCGGCCATTGAAGCTCTCGATGTAGGCGTTCTGATTCGGCTTGCCGGGCTGGATCAGGCGTAACTGCACGCCGCGTTCGTGGGCCCACGTCACCAGCGTCTTGCCGCAGAACTCCTTGCCGTTGTCCGTCCGGATGACCCGCGGCAAGCCCCGCGTCAGCGCAAGCCGGTCCAGCACCCGCGCCACGCCGTGGCCGGAGATCGCCCGTTCCACTTCGATCGCCACTGCCTCGTGCGTGGCATCGTCGACGATGGTCAGCGCCTTGATCACCCGGCCCTCGGCGGTGCGGTCGAACACGAAGTCCATCGACCAGACCTGGTTGGCCGCCTCCGGCCGCAGCAACGGCTGGCGCTCGCCCAGCGGCACCTTCTTCCGCTTGCGCCGGCGCACCTGCAGCTTGGCCTCCTGATACAGCCGTTCCACCCGCTTGTAGTTCACCGGCCACTGCTCCTGTCGAAGCTTCAGATGGATCATCCCCACGCCGTAGCGCTTGTGCCGCTGCGCCAGCGCCAGGATGCGATCCCGCAGCTCGACGTTGCGATCAGGCCGTGGGGCATAGCGGAGCGCACTGGCGCTCATGCGCACCGCCGCCAGCGCCCGCCGCTCGCTCAGCCCCCTGCCCACCAGGTAGCGCACCTGCTCACGCCGAGCCGGTGCGCTCACCACTTTTTTCGCAAGGCGTCCTTGATCACGTCGTTCTCGAACATCTGCTCGGCCAGCAGCTTCTTCAGCCGCGTATTCTCGGCCTCCAGCTCCTTCAGCCGCTTGGCCTCCGGCACGCTCATGCCACCGAACTTGCTGCGCCACAGGTAGTACGAGGCCTCGCTGAAGCCGTGCTTGCGGCACAGCTCCTTGACCGGCATGCCCGCCTCGGCCTCACGCAGGAAGCCGATGATCTGCTCTTCGGTAAACCGCTTCTTCACGTCCAATCTCCGTCTGGTTGGGGATTGGACTCCAAATCGCCGTGCTACTCAAAACCGGGGGGACGTCG
>NZ_DAOMPS010000154.1:0-1244 GCF_035444905.1 Thauera sp. | reverse complement strand
GGCTGGTCGAATTGCTCATCACGGCGCTGGTCGCTAATCAGGCGACGTATCAGATTGCTATCAGCCCATCGAAGTCCTCCTAGGTAGCGACAGGGATCGCCCTTGCGTTTGGCCGGTGGGTGCGGCGCAACGATGTGGACATGGTGCGCGGGCTGGCGCAGGCCGTCGGCGCGTTGGTGGAGGGATATGATCGACAGAATCAATGAGGCCCGCGCGGCGCATGGTCTGCCGGCGTTGGCCGAGAACGCCATGCTAACGCAGGCGGCGCACGACCACGCGGCCGACCTCTCGCGCAATGACTGGCTTATCGAACAGCGGCGCTGGCACGACGGCTCGGACGGTAGCGACATAGGCACGCGGATCACGCGCGCGGGCTATCGCGCGGCCCGTTGGTCAGAGATTACAGGGCATGGCTTTGGCGGCGACGAGCTCATGATGTTCGATTGGTGGATGGTGTCGCCGGTGCATCGTGCCGCGATACTATCGCCTGACGTGACCGAGATGGGCAGTGTCAGACTGGCCGCGCCGGGGTCGCCGTGGGGGTTCTACTGGGTGGTCGATTTCGGCCGTCCGGTGGCCGCGCCGGTGAAGCAGCCGTGTCCGTGTTGCGGGCGGGGATACTGAGGGCGGGGGGCGTATCGGCCGCTCCGATACGCCATAGTTAAGTTAATATATCTTATTCCTCCTATGATTTAGTCAGTCTGTAGGAGTGGGGGAGCCTCGATTATTGTCCCATCGTCTGAGCTATACCTCTATCTCATGTATCCCGTCAACCATTTTTGTCGGCAGGTCGCCGACGCTCAGGACGATATGCACGCCGTCGCCCAGCGGCAAGACCTCGCGGAACGTCTCGCCGTCGGCCGACAGAATGCCGGATACTTCGGGCCATGATGCGCCGGTCAGGACGACGCAATCCAGCAGGGTAACCATTTTACTTATCGCGGCTATCAGGCTTTCTACGTCCTGTAGCTGGGTCGCGTCCTTCGTCGGTAATGCGCTTGACATAATCCCCCTCCGTTAACGGCGGTATTGACCTGAGTCTTTTTACCTTGGATTTCACCCACGTCCCGCCTTCGGCGCGTATCCAGCGGCGGCGATAGGCGTATCGTTTCGGGTTTTTTGTACCACGTTTAGAATACTCGATCCAGCCCCGGCGCTCAACGACTTCCGGCCGTTCTTTGTCGGCTACCTGGACTGACCGGCGCTCGCGGATTTTGTCGGGCAAATGATTGTTGCCCGACAAA
>NZ_DAOMPS010000153.1:0-1270 GCF_035444905.1 Thauera sp. | reverse complement strand
AGAGGACTTCTAAAAATTAACTCTTTGATATTAAATTGATTATACTTATATTTGCATGATAAAACTCATCAAAATGCACAACTATAAAGTTACTGGGAAAAAAGGTTTATTTGACGAACACGAAACAGCAGAAAAGCTATCTTCAATAGGAAATCCTTTGGAGCGATTAGACTTGGCTATTGATTTCGAAATGTTTCGATCTACTTTAGAGAATGGATTGTTGAATACTGACAAAAAAAGTAATGCAGGAGCAAAACCTTTTGATGTAGTGACGATGTTTAAAATTTTGATTTTACAAAGATTTTATGGTTTGGCAGACAAGCAAATAGAATATCAGATTCATGATAGGCTTAGCTTTAAGAAGTTTTTAGGTTTGGAAAGTGGTGATAAAGTGCCCGATGAAAAGACAATTTGGCTTTTTAGAGAAACTTTGACTAAAAAAGGAATTATAGAAAAGATTTTTGAAGAGTTCACACTATTTTTAGAATCAAAAGAGCTTATTGTTAATGAAGGAAAGATGATAGATGCCAGTTTTACGGTAGCTCCCCGCCAGCGTAATACCAAAGAAGAAAACAAGATGATAAAAGAAGGCAGAGGCGATGAATTATGGAACGAGAAGCCGAAGAAAAAGCGTCACAAGGATATAGATGCCCGTTGGACGAAGAAAAATGGTGAAACCTTTTATGGTTACAAGAACCATGCAAAAGTAGATGCTAAGAGTAAATTAATTGATAATTATGTAGTTACAGATGCCTCTGTACACGACTCACAAGCATTAGATACCCTTTTAACAGAAAAAGACAAAGGTCAGGCATTATATGCTGATAGTGCCTATACTGGAGAAGAGCAAGAAAAAACAATAAAGAGGCATGAGCTTATAAACAAGGTACATGAAAAAGGTTATCGAAATAAACCCTTAACAGAAGAACAAAAGCAAAATAACAAAAGCAAGTCAAAGATAAGAGCAAGAGTGGAACATGTATTTGGCTTTATGGAGCAAAGCATGAAAGGACTACAGCTCAAATCAATCGGGTTAGTCAGAGCGACAGGAATTATTGGATTAATCAACCTGACCTATAACATTTTTCGCTTTGAGCAAATAATAAGACTATCTTAAGTATTGAATAAGTTATTCATTTACAAATAGATAGATAAATAAAAAAACAATAAAAATATTATGAAAACATAAA
This sequence comes from Thauera sp., assembly GCF_035444905.1. GTDB lineage: Bacteria > Pseudomonadota > Gammaproteobacteria > Burkholderiales > Rhodocyclaceae > Thauera. The sequence goes on along the minus strand of NZ_DAOMPS010000153.1, from coordinate 80 downwards.
AATAATTTATACTTTAGCATCAAGTTTTAAGAAAAACGTTAAAGGGTTCTACGCTTTTCTAATAAACGTATCTTTTTTTT
>NZ_DAOMPS010000152.1:0-1271 GCF_035444905.1 Thauera sp. | reverse complement strand
CATCTGATCTGTGACGCTGTGAGGCGTTGCTGGAAGGATGAACACCGTGCCCAAGCCCTATCCCCAGGAGTTCCGCGACGACGTCGTGAACGTCGTCCGCAACCGTGAAGCAGGCCAAACGATCAAGCAGATCGCCGCGGATTTCGGCATCGCCGAGTCCTGTGTGCGCAACTGGATACGCCAGGCCGAGGTCGAGGACGGCGCCCGGCCCGGAACGCCCGCAGCGGAGAACGCGGAACTGCGCGAGGCCAAGAAGCGCATCCGGTTGCTGGAGCAGGAGAACGAGGTGTTGCGCCGGGCGGCGGCCTACCTGTCGCAGGCCAACCTGCCGTCAAAAGGCTCTACCCGCTCGTGAAGGAGCTCGCCGCCGACGGTATCCCCGTCATGGTGACGTGTCGGGTCCTGAAGCTCTCCCGCCAGCCCTACTACCGCTGGCTCGCCACCCCGGTCGCCACCGCCGAACTCACCGAGGCCTACCGCGCCAACGCCCTGTTCGACGCCCACACCGATGACCGGGAGTTCGGCTACCGGTACCTGGTTGAGGAGGCCCGGGATGCCGGTGAACCGATGGCCGAGCGCACCGCCTGGCGGATCTGCTCGACCAACGGTTGGTGGTCGGCGTTCGGCAAGAAACGCGGCAAGAACGGCAAGACGCCTGGCCCTCCGGTCCACGACGACCTGTGCGCCTACCTCGACGAGCACGGCGCGACCCGTCACCGGTTCGCCGCCGACGGGCCGAACGCGTTGTGGCTGTCCGATATCACCGAACACCGCACCGCGGAGGGCAAGCTCTACCTCTGCGCGATCAAGGACGTGTACTCCAACCGGATCGTGGGCTACTCCATCAGCGACCGGATGAAGTCCCGGCTCGCGGTCGCGGCGCTCAACAACGCCGTCGCCCGCCGCGGTGACGTGGCCGGCTGCGTGGTCCACACGGACCGAGGATCTCAATTTCGAAGCCGAAAGTTCGTGCGCGCCCTGCACCGCCACGCCATGGTCGGTTCCATGGGCCGGGTCGGGGCGGCCGGGGACAACGCCGCGATGGAGAGCTTCTTCGCGCTGCTGCAGAAGAACGTCCTGGATCGTCGCCGGTGGGCCACCCGCCAGGAGCTGCGGCTCGCGATCGTCACCTGGATCGAGCGGACCTACCACCGCCGCCGCAGGCAATCATCCCTGGGCCGATTGACCCCCATCGAATACGAGACCATCATGACCACAGCTGCCGCTTAGGCAGCCTGACCCACCCTGTCACCTATCGGTGCAGCAGTCCC
>NZ_DAOMPS010000151.1:0-1337 GCF_035444905.1 Thauera sp. | reverse complement strand
TCTCTCTCTCTCTCTCTCTCTCTCTCTCTTTTCTCTCTCTCTTTTCTCTCTCTCTTCTCTCTCCTATCTATCTATCTAGAACGTACTCTAGCGACGTGAGGTGCTTTGCTCCCAAGGCGGTAGTGAAGATTTGATTGGACTAGGTTTTGTGTGTTCTTTCTGGGTAGGTGTGTGCGTCTCTTTCTCTTTTGATGTGGTGTTCCTGTTCTCTTCTCCTCTTGTCTTGGATGCACGCAGTTCAATAAAAGAGAGAGAGAGAGAGAGAGAGAGAGAGAGAGAGAGAGAGAGAGAGAGAGAGAGAAAAGAGAGAGAAGAGAGAAGAGAGAGAGAGAGAGAGAGAGATCGATTGAGATAGATAGATTGAGATCGATAGAAAGAGAGAGACGTCTCTTAGCCTAATTCTTGGATTCGTCAATTCACCGCCGGGGCTGTGGTCCTTCCGCCTTGCGCTTCTTACACAATTTGTCGAGTTTGCTGGTTCGTAATATTGCTTATGTGAGTGTCTGTTGATGCTACGTCGCCTTTTTAGCAAAAGGGCCACCACCTCCCCGCGAAAATGCCTTGACCTGGGTGTCCTTAGTCTCCTCGGCTTTCAAGGCGCCGCCAATGTCGACCAGGGAGCCCCCGACCTACAACCTTCTACTCGGAGCGGCTGACCCCCGGAAGAGTGCCCGAAGAAACTCGCCGACGACTATGCAGATGCCTTTTGCTTGCCCAGGAAAAGATGGCCCAGCCGAACTGCCCGATTCCCCGTGGAAGAACGTCCAGCACTTACGTGACGCCAACCTTTCAGCAGACGAAACGCTGTGGGCCTTCGCGTGAAAAACCTCGCCCGGTTCATCGACATCGGAAATGCAGAACCACATGCCTAGGAAGCGGAAACCAACTACCTTCAAAAAGCACTCCAACCTGGCCATGAAACCTCCCTGACTGCCCAGTCCCAGGCCGCAGTCCCGCCCTTCTGAAAAGGGAAAGGGAGAAGAAGGCAAAGTTGATTCTCTCTGCCTTTGCCTTGTCGACCACACTGGAGCTCTCGCCGGACTGGATCACGGGCAAGTTCAAAGAGGAGTGCCGGAAAGGATCGACTACAAACACCGGGTGACCCTCCAGTGTTCGCTGTCACCTCTGGCATAGGCGACGTTGGAACAAGAAAGTCTCTCTCGGATTCCCTATCGCGTCCCCTTACGTGTTTCCTCATGTCTCGTGTCAACAGAAGCAGAACACTTCCATGGAGGATTAACATTGTGTGCAATCTGAACTCTTTTGTTGGAGAGGGAAGGAGCAAGTCTTTTCAGTGGTGTGTTCATGGTTGTAGAGGTCTTTCCCCCCCCCCCCCC
>NZ_DAOMPS010000150.1:0-1349 GCF_035444905.1 Thauera sp. | reverse complement strand
CAATGCTCTCAACTTAACGCTCCCTTATAGGACATATGCAAATGTGGCTTGCTTCGGGGCGGTCGTGGGTAGCTTCTGCCTGGCTGGATGCGGCATCGACTGCGGCCCATGGCGGCCAGGGTATCGGGCAATGCCGCCCATGCCTGAGCGATGCCGAGCAGGCACCCGGCGAGGATGGGCTTGAGTGCGCCGAATGCGTAGGTGCGATTCGGGCGGGAGCCGGTCTGGATGGCGTCGTCAGTGCCGCTGCCGCTGAGCAGTGCGCACAGGTTGTCGGCCAGGATCTTGGCGGCGAAGTCCTGCTGCAGGGCGAGGTAGTTCAACCCCGTCGTGGCCTCGAGGCGCAGACGATGCTTGATGCGCTTGAAGGCCTCCTCGACGCGCCAGCGCTGGTGATAGAGCGCGCTGAACTGCGCGGCCGGATACGACTGGGCATCGAGCAGGTTGGTCATCAGGACGCGGATCTGGCCGTTCGGAGCGATGTTGCGGATCAGGCGCACGGTGGTGGCGGTGCGGGCCAGATCGAACGTGCTGGCATCGCGTGCGGTGGGCGGCGACAGTGTGACCACGCGCTCGGCCTCGTTCGAGCGTCGGAAGTCGGCGACGCAACGCCAGCCGCTGGCATCGACGCGCAGACAGAAGGCCATGCCGTGTTGCGCCAGCGTCGCTGCCATGGTGTTGCCGACGTAACCTCGGTCGAGCACGAGCAGATCCTGCGCCGGATCGAGTGCGTCGAGCGCCTCGAACAGCATCTGCCGCTCCGAGCCGTCGGCCGGATGCAGACTGGCGTGCAGCGTGAGTTCGGTGCCCGGCAGAAACAAGGCAAACGCGTAGTGGTCCGCCGTCAGTGCGGCCGTCTTGCGTGTCGACACACGCAGGCGCGACGCATCAGCCGCCACCACGCGGCGGCCATTCCAGCGTGCCGCCTCTATGTGCGGGCGCGCCAGGTGCAGCAGGTGCGCACTGGCCAATTCGAACAGCCGGCCCGAAAACCCCTGGCGGGCCTTGCTGAAGGCCTGTGCGCTGACCTCGCGGATCCGCCCGGGCACCGCATGCAGGCGACCGAAAAAGGCGTCGAGTTCGGCTTGAACGCTCGCGCACATGCCCGAGATCATCATGGCCGCCAGGCGCGGCAGGGTGAGCTTGCGATCGCGGGTGAAGGCCCCAGGCCGAAGACGTACCTGCTCGGCCAGCGCGGGGTCGAGCAGAAAGTCAGCGAACTCGGACAGCAGCGACTCGTGGTCGAGTATTCGAGTTCATATTGTCTATTTATCAATGACTTAACGAACGCCATTTTACCCGTTTCCCATAGGGTTCACAAGGGCTATAAGCTAAAGTTGAGAGCATTG
>NZ_DAOMPS010000149.1:0-1379 GCF_035444905.1 Thauera sp. | reverse complement strand
GGCCGCAAGGATCGCTACGCGATGCTTCCGCCCCTGCTGCTGGAGCGGTTGCGCGTGTGGTGGCGGGTCGCCCGGGCGCAGGGCAAGATGCTCGATGGCGGCTGGTTGTTCCCGGGCCTCAATCCGATCGAGTCGCTGAGCCCGCGCCAACTCAATCGCGCGGTTCAGGCCGCCGCCCTGGCGGCCGGCATCGACAAGCGGGTGTCGATGCACACGCTTCGCCACTGCTTCGCGACCCACCTGCTCGAGCAGAAGGTCGACATCCGCATCATCCAGGCGCTGCTCGGCCACAAGAAGCTCGACACCACGGCGATCTACACCCAGGTCGCTGCCGACCTCCTTCACGAAGTCGTCAGTCCGCTGGAGACCTTGCAGTCGGCGTAGGCGCATCGTGGCTCGCCCCGCACTGGAGGTCGCGGACATCTTCCGCGCCTTCGGGCCGGCGTGGCGTCTCGCCCAGCACGGCCACTTGAGCCTCGGGCAGTTGAAGGTCATGTCGGCCATCGAACAGTGCCGCACTGCGGCGCTGGGTGGGCATGTGCTGCGCTGTGAGGCCTGCGAGCAGATCGACATCAGCTACAACTCGTGCCGCAACCGGCACTGCCCGAAGTGTCAGGCGCGGGTTGCCCAGCGTTGGCTCGAGGCCCGGCAGGCGGACCTGCTGCCGGTCGAGTATTACCACGTGGTCTTCACGCTGCCAGCGCCGATCAGCGCGTTCGCCTACACGAACAAGGCGCTCGTCTATCGGCTGCTGTTCGAGGTCGCCGCCGAGACGCTGCTCACCATCGCTGCCGATCCGAAGCACCTCGGCGCGACGATCGGCGCCACGCTCGTGTTGCACACGTGGGGTTCGGCGATGACGCACCACCCGCACGTGCACGGCATCGTCCCCGGGGGCGGCCTGTCGGCCGACGGGCAACGCTGGATTGCCTGCCGGCATGGCTTCTTCTTGCCGGTCCGCGTGCTCTCGCGGCTGTTCCGGCGGCGTTTCCTGGAAGAGCTGGCGAAGGCGCATCACGCCGGCGTGCTGCGCTTCTTCGGCGAGTTCGCCCCGCTGGCACAAATGGCCGCGTTCCTGCGCTGGCTCGCACCGCTGCGCACGAGCGAATGGGTCGTCTATGCCAAGCGGCCCTTCGCCGGCCCCGAGGCGGTGCTCGCCTACCTGTCGCGCTACACCCATCGGGTGGCGATCTCGAACCGTCGCCTGGTCTCCCTCGACGCGGGCAGCGTCTCCTTCCGCTGGAAGGACTATCGCGCCGAGGGGCGCACCCGCCACAAGACGATGACGCTCACCGCCGGGGAGTTCATGCGCCGTTTCCTGCTGCACGTGCTGCCGTGCGGCTTCCACCGCATCCGGCACTACGGATTGCTCGCCAACG
>NZ_DAOMPS010000148.1:0-1462 GCF_035444905.1 Thauera sp. | reverse complement strand
CCCAGGCGCAGCGCCTTGGGGAACTTGCCTTCCTTCATCAGGCTGTAGATGTGCGCGCGCTTGAAGCCGGTCTTGGCTTCGACCTCTGCGCGGCGCAGGATGCGGTGCTCGGCCGTCGCCGCCGTGGCGGTGGTCTGCGAAGACATGAGAGTCACTCCTTAACGCTCAGTGGCGTTGATTGGCGTGACTCGAATTTGGAACGACGCGTCGAGGAAAGACACCGTAAATGCGGTATCCGCCACCGCAGATACGGTCTGGCAGCGCTCAGAGAATCATGCGCTGCAAATTGCGCCGAGCCAGTGCGAACTTGGCCTGCAGGGTGCGCTCGTTGATGCCCAACGCGTTGCCGTGGTGCGCCACCATCGCACTGATGATGGCCTCCTGCGTCAGGAAACTGGAATACGGCATGCCGCTGGGCGACTTGCCCAACAGCAGCGTCAGTAATCCGCCAACGATGTTCAGGTAGGTCGATTCGCTGCGCGGCCCCGGCGTGTTCGCACGCTCGGCGTCAGCCGAACAGGCGGCGTGCTGCTTCAGCAGCGCCTCGTGCTCGGCGCGCAGCGCCTCGTATGCGCTCAGAAATTCCGCCAACCGCGCCTTGATCACTTCCCGCTCGGCCAGCAATGCGCCCACCGTGTCCAGACTGACCGCCGGGTGAAGCGCACGCTCGAGCTCGTCGAACAGAAACGCCGGCTTCTCGCCGGGGTAGTAGTGCGCCATCCAGGCTTTCAGGTCGACGTGCCGCACCGTCAGCGACGGATCGTCCAGTTCCAGGCCTTGCGTCTCCCGCACCAAGCCCTCCTTGCCATACGGCATCTCGCCGTGAGCGAGCGCATCGAAGACCCTTTCGGTGTTCAAGCGCAGCAACGGCCAGCGCGGAAACTCCGTTGCCTCCGGGAGAGGCCGCCGCCCCAAGGTCGCCAGGATGCGCCGCTCGAAGCGCAACAATCCGCTCCAGCGGATTGCTGCCTCGATCGGGCGGTAGTAGATCTTGGCGCCATCGATCAGCCTGCTCGACTTCGGCATATCGCACGCCTCCATTCGTCATTACACCCCGGGGCACGTCCGCGCACCCGCCATGCAGGCGGCGTGCGTGGACGTCCAGGACGTCTCAGGGCAAAACGAGCAGGTGAGGCAGCGGCGAAGTCTGTGGCATCGGTGATGCCGCCTTTACCAGCGCGGGATGTGCCCCTTGTCGTGCATGGCCCCATCACGCAAAATTATTAAGCCGCAGAAAATGCCGTGACCATCATCCACCGCGGGCGCCGTGCTTGCCCCGGAAAACCAGGCCAAAGTCTTTGCAGGGAAATGAACCTCGTAAAGCGCGATCAGCTCAACACGCCAGAGCCGATACGCATATGGCAAGCACTGTTGCGCTGCGCGTCTCTGCTGTGACAAGCCACGATGTGGCCGGCGACAATTAACCTGACCGGTCGACGACAACTATCTTGGCCGGTTGGAT
>NZ_DAOMPS010000147.1:0-1576 GCF_035444905.1 Thauera sp. | reverse complement strand
ATGAGCGACGGATTCGTGGCCCTGTACATCTTCATGCTGGCGGCGATCGCCGGCCACGTGATCATTTCGCGGGTGCCGGTGATCCTGCACACGCCGCTGATGTCGGGCAGCAACTTCATCCACGGCATCGTGCTGATCGGGGCGATGGTGGTGCTCGGCCACGCCGACACCACGGCGGAGAAGGTGATCGGCTTCATCGCGGTGTTCCTCGGCGCCGGCAACGCCGCCGGTGGCTACGTGGTCACCGAGCGCATGCTGGACATGTTCAAGACCAGCAAGAAGCCCGCGGCCAAGGGAGAGCAGGCATGAGCCCGGCGCTGGCGCAGTTCCTCGACATCGCGATCAAGACCAGCTACCTGGTCGCGGCCACGCTGTTCCTGCTCGGCCTGCAGCGCATGGCCTCGCCGATGACCGCGCGCAGCGGCATCCGCTGGGCCGGCCTGGGCATGGTGATCGCCACGGTGGCGACGTTCTTCCAGCCGGGGCTGGACAACATCGCGCTGATCCTGGTGGCGACGCTCCTCGGCACGGTGATCGCGTGGGTCTGGGGCAAGAAGGTGGCGATCACCGACATGCCGCAGATGGTGGCGCTGTTCAACGGCATGGGCGGTGGCTCGGCGGCGGCGATCGGCGCGGTCGAGCTGCTGCGCTGGTCGGCAGCAGGGCAGGCGCCGGGCAAGGTGGCGCTGGTGCTGGCGGTGCTGGGCTCGCTGATCGGCGCGGTGGCGCTGTCGGGTTCGGTGATCGCCTGGGCCAAGCTCGACGGGCGCATGGACAAGCGCTACACCTTCCCCGGGCAGCAGGTGTTCAACTTGCTGGTGTTCGTCGCGGCGGTGGTGCTGGGTGGCATGGTGATCTGGACGCTGGACGTGTCGTGGATCATCGCCTTCTTCGTGGTCGCGCTGGCGCTGGGCGTGCTGATGACGCTGCCGATCGGCGGCGCCGACATGCCGGTGGTGATCTCGCTGTACAACGCCTTCACCGGCCTGGCGGTGGCGTTCGAGGGTTACGTGCTCGGCAACGAGGCGCTGATCATCGCCGGCATGATGGTCGGCGCGGCGGGCATGCTGCTCACGCGGCTGATGGCCAAGGCGATGAACCGGCCGATCAGCAACGTGCTGTTCTCCAACTTCGGTGGAGGGGGTGGCGAGGCGCAGGAGATCAGCGGCGCGCAGAAGCCGATCGAGGCCGGCGACGTGGCGGCGATGATGGCCTTCGCCGAGCGCGTGGTGATCGTGCCCGGCTACGGCATGGCGGTGGCGCAGGCGCAGCACAAGATCTGGGAGCTGTCGCAGCGGCTGATCGAGCGCGGGGTCAAGGTGAAGTTCGCGATCCACCCGGTGGCCGGGCGCATGCCCGGGCACATGAACGTGCTGCTGGCCGAGGCCGGCGTGCCCTACGACCTGATCGTCGACATGGACGACATCAACCCCGAGTTCCCGAACACCGACGTCTCGCTGGTGATCGGCGCCAACGACGTGGTCAACCCGGTGGCGAAGACCGACCCGGCCAGCCCGATCTACGGCATGCCGATCCTCGACGTGGTCAACTCGAAGAACACCATCGTCATCAAGCG
>NZ_DAOMPS010000146.1:0-1585 GCF_035444905.1 Thauera sp. | reverse complement strand
CCACCACATATTGCGACCGGCCGCTCCCCCTGTGATCGGCAGGCCGCGCAACCAGGGGTCGTCTCAGAAAACGGAAAATAAAGCACGTTAAGCTGGTTGCAGCGGCCGTAGCGGCCTGAACTTGCCCGCGCCGATCTTGGCGCTGCTGCGCCAGAGGTAATCGCCGGTCAGGTTGACGTGTTCCCATCCCAGTGGCGACAGATACTGCAATAGAGAGTCATCAACGGACTTGCCGTGGCCACGCAGGGCATTCGCGGCCCGTTCCAGATAAACCGTGTTCCACAGCACGATGGCTGCCGTCACCAGGTTGAGGCCGCTGGCCCGGTAGCGCTGCTGCTCGAAGCTGCGGTCACGGATTTCGCCCAGGCGGTTGAAGAACACGGCGCGAGCCAGCGCGTTGCGCGCCTCGCCTTTGTTCAGCCCGGCATGCACGCGGCGACGCAGCTCGACGCTTTGCAGCCAGTCCAGGATGAACAGCGTGCGCTCGATGCGGCCCAGCTCACGCAGAGCCACGGCCAGGCCGTTCTGGCGCGGGTAGCTGCCGAGTTTCCGCAGCATCAATGAGGCGGTCACCGTGCCCTGCTTGATCGAGGTGGCCAGCCGCAAAATTTCGTCCCAATGGGCGCGGACGTGCTTGATGTTGAGCGGGCCGCCGATCATGGGCTTCAGCGCGTCATAGGCGGCATCGCCCTTCGGGATGTAGAGCTTGGTGTCGCCCAGGTCGCGGATGCGCGGGGCGAAGCGGAAGCCCAAAAGGTGCATCAGGGCGAAGACGTGATCGGTGAAGCCCGCTGTGTCGGTGTAGTGCTCCTCGATGCGCAGGTCGGATTCGTGGTACAGCAGCCCGTCGAGCACGTAGGTTGAATCGCGCACGCCGACGTTCACGACCTTGGTGTGGAATGGCGCGTACTGGTCAGAAATGTGGGTGTAGAACGTCCGCCCTGGGCTGCTGCCGTATTTCGGGTTGATGTGGCCGGTGCTTTCGGCCTTGCTGCCGGTGCGGAAGTTCTGGCCGTCCGAGGATGATGTGGTGCCGTCGCCCCAGTGCTCGGCGAAGGGATGCCGGAACTGCGCGTTGACCAGCTCGGCCAGCGCCGCCCCGTAGGTTTCGTCGCGGATGTGCCAGGCTTGCAGCCAGGCCAGCTTGGCGTAGGTTGTGCCGGGGCAGGACTCTGCCATCTTGGTCAGGCCCAGGTTGATCGCGTCGGCGAGGATCGTGGTCAGCAGCAGGTTCTTGTCCTTGGCCAGGTCGCCCGATTTCAGGTGCGCGAAGTGCCGGGTGAAGCCCGTCCATTCGTCCACCTCCAGCAGCAATTCGGTGATCTTGACGTGCGGCAGGACCATTGCGGTCTGGTCGATCAGGGCCTGCGCGGTATCGGGCACTGCCGCGTCGAGCGGCGTGATCTTCAGGCCCGACTCCGTGATGATGGCGTCCGGCAGCTCGTTGGCCAGCGCCATGCGGTTGACGGTGGCAAGCTGTGTTTCCAGCAGCGTCAGCCGGTCGTTCAGGTACTGGTCGCAGTCGGTGGTCACGGCCAGCGGCAATTCGCTGGCCTGCTTGAGGCTGGCGAATTTCGCGGGCGGC
>NZ_DAOMPS010000145.1:0-1589 GCF_035444905.1 Thauera sp. | reverse complement strand
GCAGGCCGGCCGCGGGCTCATCGAGCAGCAACAGGCAGGGGTCGGCGCACAGCGCCCGCGCGATCTCGAGGATGCGCTGCTGGCCCAGGGCCAGGCTGCCGGCCTCCTCATACATGTGGTCCTTGAGGCCCACGCGCTCGATCTGGTAGGCGGCTTCCTTGAGGATGCGCGCCTCTTCGGCGCGGTCCAGGCGCCAGGCCGAACTCAGCACGCCCTTGCCACTTCGCAGATGCGCGCCGATGGCGACGTTCTCGAGCACGCTCATCGTCGGCAACAATTTGACGTGCTGGAAGGTGCGGCTCATGCCCAGGCGGGCGATCTCGCGCGAGTCGTGGCCCGCGACCGGCTTGCCCAGGAACAGCACCTCGCCCGAGGTCGGGGTGTCGACGCCCGAGATCTGGTTGAACATGGTGCTCTTGCCCGCGCCGTTGGGGCCGATCAGCGCGAGGATCTCACCCGCTCTGACCTCCAGGCTCATGTTGTTGTTGGCCACCAGGCCGCCGAACTTGCGGGTGACGTCCTTGGCCTGGAGGATCAGCTCGCCCGCCTTCGGGAGCGTGCGCCGCGGCAGGGTCTCGGCGTTCGCATCGATCGTCTTGTGGGTCGCGCGCACCGGCACCAGTTTCTTGAGGATCGGCCACACGCCCTCACGCGCCCGGTGCAGCACCAGCACCATCAGGATGCCGAACACGATCATCTCGAAGTTGCCGCTCGCCCCGAGCAAGGTGGGCAGCCAGTCCTGCAGCCACTGCTTGAGCACGGTGATGACCCCGGCGCCGACGATCGCGCCCCACACGTAGCCGGCACCGCCCACCACCGCCATGAACAGGTACTCGATGCCGATATGCACGCCGAACGGGGTCGGGTTCACGAAGCGCTGCATGTGCGCGTACAGCCAGCCCGAGGCACAGGCGAGCAGCGCGGCGATGACGAAGATCACCATGCGCGCCCGCGCCGTATCCACCCCCATCGCCTCGGCCATCACCCGACCGCCCTTCAACGCACGGATGGCGCGGCCTTCGCGCGAGTCGAGCAGGTTGTGGGTGGTGAGCATGGCCACGAGCAGGAAGGCCCAGATCAGGTAGTAGATCTCGCCGCCCTCGTCCAGCGTCCAGCCGAAGATGCTGATCGCCGGGATGCCGCTGATACCGGTGTGCCCGCCCAGGCTCGCCATGGTGCCGAAGAGGAAATACAGGCTGATGCCCCAGGCGATGGTGCCCAGGGGCAGGAAGTGGCCCGAGAGCTTGAGCGTGAGCGAACCGAGGAGGATTGCCACCGCAGCGGTGATCAAGAGGCCCGCCACCAGCGTGAGCCAGGGCGAGGCGCCCACCCAGGCGATCCACGCCGGCAGATCGGTGGCGGTGGTGAGCGCGGCGGTGGTGTAGGCCCCCAGGCCCACGAAGGCGGCCTGGCCGAAGCTCGTGAGGCCGCCGACGCCGGTCAAGAGCACCAGCCCCAGCGCGACCATCGCGTACAGGCCGATGTAGTTCAACAAGGTGACGTAGTACGGCGACAGGATCGCCGGCACCAGCAACAGCAGGGCGAGGAAGGCCCCGAGCACCAGACGGTCGGTTCTCATTCTTCTTCCT
>NZ_DAOMPS010000144.1:0-1595 GCF_035444905.1 Thauera sp. | reverse complement strand
AGCTCTTCGGAGCAGAACCTGGGGAAACCCAGCCAACAAAAGTAGCCTTCGAGGCGAACAACAGGCTCAAGTAGCCGACTCCCAAACCCCTGGCCATCGGCCAGGGGTTTTTCTTTGCCCTCCCCCACCCATGCCAACGGAACCGTGGGCACTCTCGTTCCTAGCGCGCTTCCGGGTTTATCCACCGCCTCCGGCCGTGGATAAACCCCCGCTTGCTGCCTGCCTGCTGCGTGTGCTTCCCGCACGCGGGAAGCACACGCAGCAGGCAGGACCCGTTCACTGTTTTCTTTTGAAAACAGAAACCCTAAAACCGACCCCCAACAGGCTGCGGCCCGCTCAGACACCCGGTTAAGCACCGACTGCGGCGAGCACCCCAGCTCCCGGAAAATCGCGCGCCCTCATGCCTTGAGCGTGCATAAGGCGGGCGCCGGCCCGCCCGCCCCATGCTAATCTGCCGCGCCAGAACAAGCCCCTATCATGTGACATATGACTATTCGTGCACCCTCTGGGCTCGCGACGAGAGGCGCGGCTTTGATGGTCACCCTCATCTCTGCCCTCTCGATCCCCTTCCCGCTACAAGCGAAGGAGCTCGACCCCAACCAATGCGCCGCATTGAGGGTGGAGCTGCGCCAGATCACTGAAGCCCAGCGCGAACGCAGCACCCCCTATCTGCAGGAAGAGCGCAAGCGCGTGAAGGACCGGATGTGGGCGCTCAAATGCGAGGAGATGGAGCGCCGGCGGTGAAAAGACTGTTTTGGTTGGCTGCCGCGATTCTGTTCGTGGCCGGCGTCCAGACCAGCAGCGCCGACACCGATGAACTCACCGGCCGCATCGTCTCGATCGCCGACGGCGACACGGTCACCCTGCTCGATGCCAACCTGCGGCAGCACAAGATCCGCCTCGCTGGGATCGACGCACCGGAGAAACGCCAGCCGTTCGGCAACCGCTCGAGGCTGCACCTGGGCGCACTCGTCTTCGGAAGGCAGGTGACCGCCGACTGCCCGAAAACCGACCGCTACAAGCGCGCGGTATGCCGCCTCGAGGTCGGTGGCGTCGACGCCAACCTTGCCCAGATCGAGGCCGGGATGGCGTGGCACTACAAAACGTACACGCGGGACCAGTCGCCAGCAGACCGGTGGCGCTACGCGAAGGCCGAAGACCGCGCGCGTGAGACCCGGCAAGGCCTATGGGCCAACCGGGCGCCGGTGGCGCCGTGGGACTTCAGGAAGGCAAGGAAAACCACCGCCCGGTGAGCCCTCACGCGCCGGACTTCGCCTCGGTTTTCCACTTCCGAAGGTAATCAACGAGCCGGTTCGCGCGCTCGGCAGGCGCATAGGCGATGTGCAGCAGAAGCTGAACCGGAACGGGGATATTGCGCTCGCTCTCATAGCGCGAACCACCGGATTGGGTCACCCCGACCCGCCCCCAGAACTGTGACTGGTTCATGCCATGCTTGTGGCGGAACGCCTTGATCTCGTCAGCCGAGGAGAAGATGAGTTTCGGGGCAGCCATCGTGCTCACCATTTTTCTATAAACGCCCTCATCATACCCCTTGGGCATTTCCCGTGGACGCCATGGCGCGCACGACACCGAGC
>NZ_DAOMPS010000143.1:0-1599 GCF_035444905.1 Thauera sp. | reverse complement strand
TGGAAGAATAATGCGGGCCTAGAACATTCTCGCTTGTACTTCTCATGAAACAAACAAACAAGAACAAGCACAGGAGGCACGTCGTGCATGTGTCTACCTCTGGAAGTTGTAGCCAATACTTCGCGCACTCATGCTGCGCTAGCGGCCTAAAACAAAGTGTCATCGTTTTCGTTTCATTTGTGGCTTTGACCGAACCAAGCTGCAACATCGGGCATTTGCTATTTGGTCATGACAGCAAGGCTCAGATTTCCAGAGAGACCTCCAGTAAGGCAAGAGGAAAAGTCAGATATCTTCAGGTTTGAGGGCGCATCATGACAACGTTCCTGGAGCAAGATGACAAACAACAAAAGAACACAGGACCTGGCAGGTTTGTGCCAAGGCACCAGCAGCAGCGCAAACCAAGAGAAGAAGCATCGCACGGTTTTGAGTTTTGGACTTTTGGATTTTGGTTTGTGGAATCAAAAGCTTCCTCTTTGGACATCCTGAACGTCCCTCGTGCACGCGAGCACCAGCTGATTTCACTGCAAATTTCACCCTTTTCTTTCTTTGCTAACGAATCAATCCACGCCAAATCTGTTGGGGATAGTCAGCAACTGGTTCAACGATCAAGATACCAGTGATGTCAAAGTTCATCTCCAGAATTCCCAAGTCCTATTTTGCCACAGAATCATTCTCCGGTCATGGAGCCCAGTGTGGGCTGCTGCCTTGCAAGAGGACTGTTCCCTCGAGTTGCGTGCTCATGAGCCATCCATCGTGGAGGCATGTTTGAAGTATTGCTACGGATTCAACATCGAACTGAATGATGACATCGTGACCCGTATACACATGTTCGCGTACCAGTATAATCTCGAGGCGCTTCAATCTGCCTGTGAGAAAGTGATGACCGAAGGAGTCTCTGTCGCAAATGCTGTGACATTGTACGAATACTTCGGCAAACATGATTTTCCATCGATGCCACGCGCGGGATGCTGTGAAAGCTTTTGTGTGCAGTGAATTCGTTGCTGTAGCGGAATCTGCTGAATTTCTTCGCTTACCAGAGGATATTTTCTGCCAGATCCTCGAAAACTGGCCCATCGTTGCCAACGAAGACAACATATTGGGTGCGTGCTGCCGCTGGTCGGTGACTCCCCCGATCCACACGAGAGAGCGAGTGTTAAAATGTGTTCGTTTCCCAATGCTCTCAGCCCAAAAGTTGATCGAGTTCAAATTCCACCGCTTGTTTCAACCCGATCTGGAGGCTCGACACTACTTCGCCCTACAGTGGGAATCCACTACGCGGGTTTCAGGCTCGATGCAAACCTCGCTGCGAGCCAAACTCAGAAACAACAACAACAACAACAACAACAACAACAACAACAACAACAACAACAACAACAACAACAACAACAACAACCATGACGACCAATTGATTTCACGGCATCATTTGGAGATTTTCTCCCGGATTCTCGATGCAGACATGACGAAAACTCTCGCTTTTATGCTTGGTGGTACGAGAGTTGCTCGGTTGCTCGTCGACAGCAGCTCAGGCACCGACCCTAGCGTGTTTGATGACGCGGTCAAAGGACAATCCCACGTTGTTTGCATTATCAAAAGCGGGAC
>NZ_DAOMPS010000142.1:0-1601 GCF_035444905.1 Thauera sp. | reverse complement strand
CCTGACTTGTGCCACCTTCCAGTTTCGGGAATGGCACATGAGCAATGCCGCGGGTTTGCGGAGGTTTTGGGGCCATTTTTGTCATACTAAGGGTTGTTTATGGCATCAATTCGCAAGACCCGAACTGCCTCCGGAGCTACCGCTGTACAGGTTGTCCGCTATGTCAACAGGCGCGTGGTCGTGCTCAAGCACATGGGCAGCGCCCATGACCAGGCAGGTGTTGATGAACTGATCGATCGGGGATTGGCTTGGTATGAAGCACAGGCCCAAGGTCCGCTGTTCCCCGCATCGGCCGGTCCGCCACTGGTCCAACCCGGGACAGTGCTCTTGGGCACATGGCACACATTCGCCTATCAGGTTTTAAGAAGGGTGGCGGGGCATTGCGGCTTCCATGCCTTGGGGGATCCCTTGCTGCTGGACTTGGCGATCATCCGGCTTGTGGAACCCACAAGCAAATTGCGGTCCCTGCGGCTGTTGGAGGAATACTTCGACATCCATCATGCGCGACGCTCGTTCTATCGCAGGCTTCCGCTAATGGCCGCCCAGAAGGAGCGTGCCCAGGAGATCGCCGTACACCATGCCAAGGACACCTTGTGCGATGAGCTGAGCTTGGTGCTGTACGATGTGACCACCCTGTACTTCGAGACCTTCACGGCCGATGAACTGCGCATACCGGGTTTCTCCAAGGACAACATGGCGCAGCAGCCGCAAGTGGTGGTGGGCCTGTTGGTCACACGCACGGGCTTCCCGCTGGGGTTCGAGGTCTTTCCCGGCAACACCTTCGAGGGCAAGACCATGCTTCCCGTTCTGGAGGCCTTCACGGCCAAGCACGGGGTGCGCACTCCCACGGTGGTGGCCGATGCAGCCATGCTCTCGCAAGAACTGCTCGCCGAGGTCACCAAACGCGGCATGTCCTACATCGTGGCAGCGCGGTTGGCCGGGGCGTCCAAGGCGCTCATCGAACAGGTGAGCAGCGCCCTGGGCCAGCAAAACGGGCGCACCATCCGGTTGCCCGGTCCGCATGGGGACATGGTCTGTTCCTTCTCCCTCAAGCGCTACAAGAAGGACATGCACACCTTGGACAAGGCAATCGCCAAGGCCGAGCTCCTGGTGGGGAAAGGAGAGCCGGGCAAGCGGGCCAAATTTGTCAAGACCAAGGCCAAGGAGGGCTACCTACTGGACAAGGACCGCATCGAGCGGGCAAGGTTGCTTTTGGGAGTGAAGGGATACTGCACCAACATCCCTGAAGCGCAACTTGACAACGCATCAGTGATTGCGCGCTACCACGACCTCTGGCACGTGGAAAAGGCGTTCCGCATGGCTAAGAGCGACCTCGCCACGCGGCCCGTGTTCCACTTCAGTGCCGTAGCCATCCGCGTGCATTTGTTGATCTGCTTCATCGCGCTGGCAATGGCCCGATCCATGGAGATCAAAACGGGCTACCCCCTCCGCCAGATCGTGGATGCTCTTTGGAAGGTCACCGATGCAAGGCTCCACAATCCCATTACCGGGCAACACACAATTCTCCAGTCACCATTGTCCGCGCAAGCCAACAAGATCATGGACTCTTTGGGGATGTCATACTAATGGCACAAGTCAGG
>NZ_DAOMPS010000141.1:0-1661 GCF_035444905.1 Thauera sp. | reverse complement strand
CCCCCGCCCTGCGGCGCCACCCAGACGATGTTCTGGGTCGGGTCCTTGATGTCGCAGGTCTTGCAGTGCACGCAGTTGGCGAAGTTGATCTGCAGCCGCTCGCTGCCGGCGTCGCCGACGAACTCGTACACCGCCGCCGGGCAGTAGCGCGACTCCGGGCCGGCGTAGGTCTTGAGGTTCACCTCGACCGGGACGCTCGCGTCCTTCAGCGTCAGGTGCGCCGGCTGGTGCTCGTCGTGGCTGGTGCTCGACAGGAACACCGAGCTCAGGCGGTCGAAGGTCAGCACGCCATCGGGCTTGGGGTAGGCGATCGCCTGGTGTTGCGCCGCCGGTTCGAGGCAGGCGTGGTCGGGCTTGGCGCGGTGGAGCGTCCACGGCGGGTTGCGGATGCCCAGCTTCGGCAGCAGCCATTGTTCGATGCCGGTCATCAGCGTCGCCAGCGAACGCCCCTTCTTGAACCACTGCTTGAAGTTCTTCGACTGCTTGAGCTCGGCGTGCAGCCAGCTCGCTTCGAACGCCAGCGGATAGGTCGACAGCTCGTCCTGCGCGCGCCCTTCGCCCAGCGCGGCGAACGCGGCTTCGGCGGCGAGCATGCCAGTCTTGATCGCGGCGTGGCTGCCCTTGATCCGGCTGGCGTTGAGGAAGCCGGCCTCGCAGCCGACCAGGGCGCCACCGGGAAACACCAGCTTGGGCAGGCTCAGCAGGCCGCCAGCGGTGATCGCGCGCGCGCCGTAGCCGACGCGCTTGCCGCCTTCGAGGTGCTTGCGGATCGCCGGATGCGTCTTCCAGCGCTGGAACTCCTCGAACGGGCTCAGGTACGGGTTGGCGTAGTCGAGGCCGACCACGAAGCCCAGCGCGATCTTGCCGTCCTCGGCGTGGTACAGGAACGAGCCGCCGTAGGTGTTCGCGTCCAGCGGCCAGCCGGCGGTGTGCACCACCAGGCCCGGCTGGTGCTTCGCCGGGTCCGCCTGCCACAGCTCCTTGATGCCGATGCCGTAGCTCTGCGGATCGCGGCCTTCGTCCAGCCTGAACTTCTCGATCAGGCGGCGGCCGAGGTGGCCGCGCGAACCCTCGGCGAAGATCGTGTACTTCGCCAGCAGCTCCATGCCCAGTTGGAACTCGGCGGTCGGCTCGCCGTCCTTGCCGATGCCGAGGTTGCCGGTGGCAACGCCCTTCACCGCACCGGCGTCGTCGTACAGGATCTCGTCGGCGGCAAAGCCGGGGAAGATCTCCACGCCCAGCGCTTCGGCCTGCTGCGCCAGCCAGCGCGTGACCGCGCCAAGGGAGACGATGTAGTTGCCGTGGTTGTTGAAACAGTCTGGCAGGAAGAAGGCGGGCGTCGACTTCGCGCCGCTCTGGTCGAGGAACAGGAACTCGTCCTTCGCCACCGCCTGCTTCAGCGGCGCGCCCTTGGCCTGCCAGTCGGGGAACAGTTCGTTCAGCGCGCGCGGATCGATGATCGCGCCCGAGAGGATGTGCGCGCCGGGCTCGGAGCCCTTCTCCAGCACGCACACCGAGACCTCGCGGCCGGCTTCTGCGGCCAGCTGCTTGAGCCGGATCGCGGTCGCCAGTCCGCCGGGGCCGGCGCCGACCACGACCACGTCGTACTCCATCGACTCGCGCGGGCCGTAGGTGGTCAGCAACTCTTCGGGGGTCATCGG
>NZ_DAOMPS010000140.1:0-1663 GCF_035444905.1 Thauera sp. | reverse complement strand
CGTCCGCTGCAGCAAGTTCGGCAAGTCGCGCCTGGTGCCGCTGCACCCGAGTGCCTTGACCGCCCTGCGCACCTACCGCCTTGAGCGCATGAAGTACGTGCCTGCCGATCCTGAGGGGCCGTTCTTCATCGCCACCCGTGGCCGCCGGCTCGGTCACGCGCTCAGTGATCGGCAGGTCCACCGCATCTTCGATCAACTGCGCCGGGAACTGGGCTGGGTCGCTCGCGGCGGCCACGGTGCAGCCCGCATCCACGACCTGAGGCACAGCTTTGCGGTGCGTCGCCTGTTGCGCTGGCATGAGCAGGGCGAGAACGTGCACGAGCACATGCTTGCGCTGTCGACCTACATGGGCCACGCCAAGGTCTCGAACACGTACTGGTACCTCACGGGCACGCCCGAACTCCTGCAAGTGGTGGGCAAGCGTTTCGAGCACTTCGTCGATCCATACGAAGCCGAGGAGGACGACGATGGTTAAGCCCGAATCAGTCCAGGCGCCCAGCTTCGCGGCCCTGGTGCAGGCGTTCTTCGCCGAGCACCTGCAGCAGCAGCGCGCGATGAGTCCGCGCACCGTTGCCGCGTATCGCGACGCCTTCTTGCTGTTCCTGGACTTCGCACAGGCGCGGCTATGCAAGCAACCCACGGCGATCCGGCTCGAGGAGATCACGCCGGCGCTGATCGTGGCCTTCCTTGATCACCTGGAGCGCGAGCGGGGCAATACGGTGAGAAGCCGCAACGCTCGACTTGCGGCGTTGCGGGCGTTCCTGAAATTTGCCGGTCGGCGCGACGTGAGCGCGCTGCATGCCGTCGAGCAGTCGCTGGGCGTGCCGATGAAGCGCTTCGAGCGGCCGATGCTGGGCTTCCTGTCGCGTGAGGAAATGCTGGCGATCATCAGCGAGCCGGACGACTCCTGGACGAGCCAGCGCGACCATCTGCTGCTCAGGATGCTCTACAACACCGGCGCCCGGGTCTCCGAGATCATCGGCGTGACGTTGGCCGACGTGGTGCTCGATGGTGCCGCCTGTGTGCACCTGCACGGCAAGGGGCGCAAGCAACGCACGGTGCCACTGTGGCGCTCGACCGTGAGGCAGATCAGGGCGTGGCTGCGGTTCAATCCGCAGTTGCAACCCACATCGCCACTGTTGCCCAACCGCGATGGCCAGGCGATGACGCGCGGGAACGTCGCTCAGCGCCTCGCCCTCGCCGTCAAGGCCGCGACCGCAGCGCAGCCGCAGCTTGCGACGCGCCGCATCTCCCCGCACATCATCCGCCACACGACGGCCATGCACCTCCTGCAGGCCGGCGTGGACATCAGCGTCATCGCGCTGTGGCTGGGACACGAGAGCCCGACGACAACTCACCAATACGTCGAGGCTGACCTGGCGATGAAGGAGCAGGCACTGGGGAGACTGCAGGAACCAGACGCCGCGATCCGGCGCTACAAGGCGCCTGACTCGCTGATCGAGTTCCTCAAGACCCTGTAGTTATGTGCAGGCCGCAGGCATCGCGCACCAACGCTGCGCTCGTGCGATGACGCGGCCCGCACCGCAACTGTTCATAACTGGGAGCTGCGCATAATGGCCGTTATGGATAGCTGTTCATAATGGCCAGCGGACTAAACCGCTCGCGCGGTAGGGATGTGCTGAGCCGCTCGCGAAGAAGATCG
>NZ_DAOMPS010000139.1:0-1670 GCF_035444905.1 Thauera sp. | reverse complement strand
CCCTCTGGGTCAAGATAGTTGTCGCCTCGATAGAATCTGAAACCTGAGGGCGATAACGGAAGAACGAAGTGGCCAGATACGGACAAGCATTCAAGGACAAAGCGGTAGCACGGTTGTTGCCCCCGGAGAGCGCATCGGTGGAGACGGTTTCCCGCGAACTGAGCATTTCAACGGCGACGCTGGAGCGGTGGCGCGCGGATGCGCTGTCCAAGCCCGCTCGCGAGCGGGCTTGGACAGCGCCGGCCCGATTCGAGGCGGTGCTGGTCACCGCCGCGATGGACGAGGCCAGCAAGAGCGCCTGGTGCCGCGAGAACGGCGTGTATCCGCAGGAGCTCGAGCAATGGCGCGCAGCGGCCACGCAGGCGCTCGCCGACCCCGAGGACGCCGCGCGGATCAGCCACCGGGAGAAGAAGGCCGACCGGCGCCGCATCAAGGAGCTCGAGCGCGACCTGCGTCGCAAGGAGAAGGCCCTGGCCGAAGCCGCCGCGCTGCTGGTGCTGTCAAAAAAGCTCGAGGCGATCTTTCCGAAGGACAAGGACGAGGACGCATGATCGGCCTGGAAGATCGCCAAACGATGGTCCGCCACATCGACACCGCTCACGCAGCGGGTGCGCGCTTGCGCCCGGCGTGCGAGGTCGCCGGCATCACCGTTCGCACCCTGCAACGCTGGAAGGCCGAGGACGGCCTGCACGTCGGCGACCGCCGGCCCTTGGCCGAACGCCCGACGCCTGCGCATGCGCTCACCGAGGCGGAGCGCACCCGCGTCCTGGCGGTGGCCAACGAGCCGCGTTTCGCCGATCAGCCACCTGCGCGGATCGTGCCGACGCTGGCCGACGAAGGCGTCTACATCGCCAGCGAATCGAGCTTCCAGCGCGTGCTGCGCGCCCATGGGCAAACCCGTCACCGGGGCCGCACCCGGACGCCTCAGCGCTCGCGTACGCCGACCACGCATGTGGCCGCCGCGCCGGGCCAGGTCTGGTGCTGGGACATGACTTACCTGCCGACGCAGGTGCAGGGGCGCTGGTTCTACCTCTACCTGATCCAGGACCTTTACAGCCGCAAGATCGTCGGCTGGGAGATCCATGAGGCCGACGACGCCGACCACGCGGTGAGCCTGCTCAAGCGCACCGCGCTGGCCGAAGGCGTCCACGCGATGACCGACAAGCCCGTACTCCACGGCGACAATGGCAGCACGCTCAAGGCCACCACGGTGCTCGCCATGCTGCACTGGCTGGGCGTCAAACCGTCTTACTCGCGCCCGCGCGTCTCCGACGACAACGCCTTCGTCGAGTCGCTCTTCAAGACGGCCAAATATCGCCCCGAATTCCCGGTGCGCGGCTTCGCTACCCTTGAAGACGCCCGCCTCTGGGGACGTGACTTCGTGCGCTGGTACAACTTCGAGCACCGCCACAGCGGCATCCGCTACGTCACCCCGGCGCAAAGACACGCGTTCGAGGACCGGGCGGTCCTGGCTGCACGCCATCAGACGTATCTCCAGGCCCGCGAGCGAAATCCTGCACGCTGGTCCCGTGGGACACGCGACTGGACCCCGGTCGGTGCAGTCACGCTCAATCCGGAGCGCGACGCTGTCGTGCGCGACCACATACATGCTGAAGACATAGGGCGGTTGGTTGCATGAATCAGGCGACAACTATCTTGACTTGTTCCGG
>NZ_DAOMPS010000138.1:0-1679 GCF_035444905.1 Thauera sp. | reverse complement strand
CCATGGCCAGCCACACTCCCGGCGCCCCCGTCTTCGCCCCCGCAGCCGAGCTGCCCGACTGGGCCCTGCGCTCGGTCGATCTCGCCAACCCGCGCCTGGGCGCGAAGGCGCTCGCCGCCTCGGACGACTTCTTCGCCGAGGTCGCGCGCATGCTCAACCCCGAACCCGCGCAGTTCGTCCCCGGCAAGTTCGACACCAACGGCAAGTGGATGGACGGCTGGGAGTCGCGCCGAAAGCGCGTCGCCGGCCATGATTGGGCGCTGGTCAAGCTCGGCGTCAAAGGCGTGATCCGCGGCTTCGATGTCGACACCTCCCACTTCACCGGCAACTACCCGCCGGCGGTCTCGATCGAGGCCTGCGTGTCCGAGTCCGATGACGTCGTGGCGCTCCAGGCGGCGAGCTGGACCGAGATCCTGCCGGCCACGCCGATGGGTCCCAACAGCCATCACATCCTCGAGTGCGCCAGCACGGAGGCCTGGACCCACCTGCGCGTGAACATGTATCCGGATGGCGGCATCGCGCGGCTGCGCGTGTATGGCCGCCCGGTCGGCACGCTGGCGGCCAAGGCCGCCTCCGGCGAGCTCGTCGATCTGATCGCCATGGAGAACGGCGGCCGCGCAGTGTCGTGGAACGACGCCAGCTTCGGCTCGTCCGCGGCCGCGCTGCTGCTGCCCGGCCGGGGCATGAACATGGGTGATGGCTGGGAGACCCGCCGCCGCCGCGAGCCCGGCAACGACTGGTGCGTGCTCGAGCTCGGCGCCCCCGGCACGGTGGAGAAGATCGAGGTCGATACCGCCTACTTCAAGGGCAACTACCCGGATCGCTGCTCGGTCCAGGCCGCCTATGTCACCGGCGGCACCGACCGCTCGATCACCACCCAGTCGATGTTCTGGCACACCCTGCTGCCCGAGCAGAAGCTGGAGATGGATGCCATCCACACCTTTACGGAGCAGGTCGCCAAGCTCGGGCCGATCACCCATGTGCGCTTCAACATCTTCCCCGACGGTGGCGTCTCGCGCCTGCGCCTGTGGGGCAAGGTCGAGGCCAAGTAAGACCAGCGGCGCCCGGGCGCAGCCCTGCGCCCGGGCGCCCCACCCTGCACGCTGCCCCCAGTCGTCGAGCACACCCACCGCACCAGGCCGGGGGCAGATCCCGAGTTCTTACGGGCAAGCCCCCTCCCGCGAGGCTTCTGCCGCCCGCCCAAAGAGACCCGCCATGTCCGCACCCCTGCCCCTCGCTGTGCAGCCCCTCAGCCGCGAGGCCTTCGCCCCCTTCGGCGAGGTCATCGAGGCGAGCGACGCCGCCCAGCACTTCACCATCAACGCCGGCAACACCGAGCGCTACCACGACCTCGCCCGCATCGAGCCCGGCGCCGACGGGCGCGTCATCGTCTCCATCTTCCGCGGCCAGCCGCGCAGCCTGCCCTTCACCGTGCAGATGATGGAGCGCCACCCCAAGGCCTCGCAGGCCTTCATCCCGATGTCGGGCAAGCCCTATCTGGTGGTGGTCGCGCCCGCCGGCGAGCCCCCCAAGGTCGAGGACCTCAAGGTCTTCCTCGCCCGCGGCGACCAGGGCGTCAACTACGCCACCGGCGTCTGGCACCACCCGCTGCTCGCGCTCGAGGCCGTGTGCGACTTCATCGTCATCGATCGCAGCGGGCCGGGGCACAACTGCGACGA
>NZ_DAOMPS010000137.1:0-1692 GCF_035444905.1 Thauera sp. | reverse complement strand
GAGCGAGGGCGCTGATGCACCCGGGGCACTCGATTGGTGCGGTGTATCTGTACCGGCCGGCCATCGACTTCCGCAAATCCATCGGTGGCCTGTCGGCGCTGGTCGAGCAGGAACTGGGACTGGACCTGTTCGGTGACGCGCTGTACCTGTTCATCAACCGCCGCCGCGACAAGCTCAAGGCGCTGTACTGGCACCGCAACGGCTTCTGCCTCTGGTACAAGCGACTCGAAGCCGAGCGCTTCGCCTGGCCGGCGGCCGAGGCGAGCCAGCCGACCTGCACGCTCACGATGAAGGAGCTCGAGTGGCTGCTCGAGGGCTTCGATCTGTGGGCGGCTAAACCGCATAAAACGCTGCACTACCAATCAGTTACGTAGCTTGATCGAGTATAATCACGGCATGCCGCAACGTACCGCTGCCCCTCGTTCGAACCCCGCCGTCGGCGTGTGCGCATCCGTCCTCCCCGCGCAGTTGCCCGACGATCCAGCGGCGCTCAAAGCTTTGCTGCTGGCCCAGCAGCGTGCCTTCGAGACGCAACTCGCCGCCCAAACTGCAGCCCAGTTCGAGATGCTTCGGCTCGAGCAGGAAGCCGCCATCAAGACGCGCGAGGCCGAACTCCAGAAAGCCTTCTATACCCGCGAAGTCGCACTTCAGAAAGCGTTCGATGCCCGCGAGGCCGAACTGCAAAAAGGCTTCGAGGCACGCATCCTCGAGCTCTACGAGCAGCTGCGCCTGGCGCGTCGGCGCATGTTCGGGCCCAGCAGCGAATCGCACGCGGGCCAGGGCTGGCTCTTCGACGAGGCCGAAGCGCTGGCCGCATCCGCAACCGAGGCGGGCGACACCGCGACCCTGCCGCCCCCGGCCACCGAACCGTCTGGCCAGACGCCCGTCGACGCCGGCAAGAAGAAGGCGCGCGGCAAGCGCAAGCCCTTGCCCATCGAGCTGCCGCGCATCGACGTCATCCATGACGTGCCCGAGGCCGAGCGCACCTGCACCTGCGGCACGCCCATGGTCGAAATCGGCCAGGATGTCAGCGAGCAGCTCGACATCGTCCCGATGCAGGTGCGCGTGCTGCGCCACATCAAGAAACGCTACGGCTGCCCCAAGGGTGACCAGGCGCCGCTCACCGCCCCGGCCCCGGCGCAGGTGCTGCCCAAGAGCAACGCCAGCAACGACCTGTTGGCGATGCTGCTCGTCACCAAGTACGTCGATGGGTTGCCGCTGGCGCGTTTCGAGTACGTGCTCGCCCGCGCGGGCGTGCTCGTGCCGCGCCAGACCCTGGCGCGCTGGGTGATCGGTACCGCCCGGGCGCTGCAGCCGATCGCCAACCTGATGCGCGACGTGCTGCTCGGGCACGACGTCATCCACATGGATGAGACCCCAGTCCAGGTGCTCAAGGAGCCCGGCCGGGCGGCCACCAGCAAGAGCCAGATGTGGGTGCAGCGCGGTGGCCCGCCGGGCAAGCCGGTGATTCTCTTCGAGTACGATCCGAGCCGCGCGCAGGCGGTGCCCTTACGCCTGCTCGAAGGCTGGAGGGGGCATCTGATGGCCGACGGGCTCGAGAGCTACGGCGCGATTGCCTTCTGCGAGGGCGTGACCCGGCTCGGCTGCTGGGTTCACGCACGCCGCCGCTTCGTCGATGCCAGCAAGGTGCTGCCCGAGGGCAAGCGCGGCCGCGCCCACGAAGCGCTGGCC
>NZ_DAOMPS010000136.1:0-1731 GCF_035444905.1 Thauera sp. | reverse complement strand
GCCACTTCGAAGATCGGCGCATCAGCGTCCTTGTTGATCGCCACGATCGTGCCGGCGTCCTTGATCCCGGTCAGGTGCTGGATCGCGCCGGAGATGCCGATGGCGACGTACAGCTCGGGGGCGATGATCTTGCCGGTCTGGCCGACTTGCAGCTCGTTGGGCACGTAGCCGGCGTCCACCGCCGCGCGCGAGGCACCCACCGCCGCGCCGAGCCGGTCGGCGAACTTGTAGATGATCTCGAAGTTCTCCTTCGAGCCGACGCCGCGACCGCCCGAGACCACGCGGCGGGCCGATTGCAGGTCGGGGCGGTCGGACTTGCCGGCGGCCAGGCCGACGTGGCGCGTGTGCGTGGGCAGGTCGGCCTCGACCGTCGCCGACTCGATCGCCGCGCTGCCACCCCTGGCCGCTTCCGGCCACGAAGCCGTGCGTACCGTGGCCACTACGATTCGGTCGTTCGGTGCCTCGACGGTGATGATCGCGTTGCCGGCGTAGATCGGGCGCTTGAAAGTGTGGGCGGCATCCACCGCCATCAGGTCGGAAACCTGCGCCACACCGAGCAACGCGGCCACGCAGGGGGCGAGATCCTTGCCGAAAGTGGTGCTGGGCAGGAACACGTGGCTGTAGCCCGCGGCCAGCGTCGCCACCTGTGGCGCCAGCACCTGGGCGATGGCGTTCGCGTTGGCCGGGTTGGCGATCACAAGCACCTTCGCCACGCCTGCGATCTGCGCGGCCTCGGCGGCGACGGCACCTGGATCGGCGGCCAGCACGACGATGTCGATCGTCTCGGGCGAGAGCGCCAGCGCCGCACTGACCGTGCGCGCGGTGGAGGCGTTGAGCTTGCCGTCGAGGTGTTCGGCGACGATGAGAACCTTGGACATGGCACACACTCCGTGATCTTGTAGGAGCGCCCCATGGGCGCGACCTGTACCGGCGCATGGTGCGTGCTGCCGGTCGCGGGCATGGCCCGCTCCTACGTGTGAGGGGTTACAGCAGGCCTTTGTGCTTCAGCGCGGCGACCAGTTCGGCCGCATCCTTGACCATCACGCCCTTGCTGCGCTTCGCCGGCGCCGCATAGTGCGTGGTCCTGAGGAAGTCCGCGGATTCCACGCCAAGGTCGGCCAGCGGCAGCGTCTCCAGCGGCTTGCTCTTGGCCTTCATGATGTCGGGCAGCTTGATGAAGCGCGGCTCGTTCAGGCGCAGGTCGGTGGTGACGACGGCGGGCAGGTCGACCTCCAGCGTCTCCAGGCCGGCGTCGACCTCGCGCACCACGGTGGCCTTGCCGCCTTCGATCTCGAGCTTCGAGGCGAAGGTCGCCTGCGGCCGGCCCCACAGCGTGGCCAGCATCTGCCCGGTCTGGTTGGCGTCGTCGTCGATCGCCTGCTTGCCGAGGATCACCAGGTCCGGTGACTCCTTCTCGACCAGCTTGAGCAGGGCCCGGGCGGCGGTGAGCGGCTGGATGGCCTGGTCGGTGACGACGTGGATGGCACGGTTGGCGCCCATGGCAAGGCCGTTGCGCAGGTGGGCCTGGGCATCGGCCGGGGCGATGGTGGCGACCACGACCTCGGTCGCGATGCCCTTGTCGCGCAGGCGCAGCGCCTCTTCCAGCGCGATCTCGTCGAAGGGGTTGGCCGAGAGCTTGACGCCCTCGGTGACCACGCCGGACCCGTCCGGCTTGACCTGGATGCGGACATTGAAGTCCACCACGCGCTTGTAGGCGACGAGGATTTTCAT
>NZ_DAOMPS010000135.1:0-1739 GCF_035444905.1 Thauera sp. | reverse complement strand
ACGGGCGCAACTGCTCGAAGAGGCCAACCGGCAACTGGCGATGATTGACGGCGCGATTGCGCTGATTAACGACATGATCGCCGAGATGGGCGCGGGCGAGGAAGAGGAGTAGCGTGCCATGCCGACCGAGTTACCTGTTGCCGAGAGCGCGCTGGCAGTTCTGGCAACTATTGCCGCGATTAGTGTTTCCGCAGCATGGATAGCTCATGTTTATATTCCGGCCAACGTACGCAAATGGAACCATCTGACCATGGAATTGTCTGACCGTCTGGCAACGCTGGAGAATGACCGGCAGCGCGACCATGCCGAAATGCAACGTCTGCGTATCCGGTTGACGGAATTGGAGATCGGCGTGCGGGTGCTGATCGCCCAGGTTAAACGGCTGGGCGAGTCGCCGGATTGGGGCGGGGATGATGCCACGCCGGTCGAATCGGAGTCGGCCGAGACGGCGGGTGTCGATAATATGACGCTCCATCGCAATATTGCGACGCTGTTTGACGCTGACGAAATAGACGACCTGGCTTTCCGGCTGGGTATCCCTCCGGATGAGATTGAAGGCAAGCGGCGCGATACGCGAGCGCGGAATCTCGTGCTCTATGCCGATCGACGTGAGCGGATTGATGACCTTCTGGAACTGGTTCGGCAATTACGGCCGGAATGGAGATTGCAATGATCCTGAATGTAGGCGGCGATCTGAATTACAAAACAATTGGCGCAGCTGTCGCGGCGGCGAAAGACGGCGATACGGTGGTAGTGACCAGTGGTATATACCATGAGGCGATTACCCTGAGCACGCCGGGGGTGACGGTCATGGCCGCCGACGGTGAGAGCGTCACGCTCGACGGCCGCTATTCCCCTGCCCTGTTCGGAGACGGCAATTTCGCCATGAGCAACGGGCGCAAGGCGGGGGCGGGACAACTGCCGTCGCTGGCGGCCGACAATGCGCGGCGCGCCGGATGGGTGTACGCAGGCGCGAATTTGAATATCAATGGCTATAGCGCACTGGTGACGTTGCATGGCGACCGGACGACTATCCGAGGATTGACGCTGCGTAATGCGCCGGGGCGGTTCGTGGTTGTTAGCGGTAATGACTGCATGGTCGCGGATTGCCGGATGGATTTTTGCTATGGCGGCGCGGTCATGATCGCCACGGCCAGTGAACGGGCGACGTTGCGCGGGGTGACTGTCACACGGTCGAGCGTCAAGCGCTTTGATGTGGGCGCGCCGGGGGCCGGGCCGGATGCGGTGGCGACGACGGTTATCTGCGGCGGGGCGGATACGCTCATCGAGGGGTGCACGGTTTGCTATAACTATGGTGAGGGGATTAGTGCCGACAAGGGCAGCCGACGGCCGACGATTCTCAATAATGTCATCCATACGAACTATCACTGGTCTCTGGGATTTAACTATACCGACGGCGCGACGTTCGTGGGGAATTTCGTTTACTGGTGCGATAACCTGGTTGACGCGATGGGCAAGAGTGGCCCAGCCGACGGGTTCGTCGGTGGCTCGGAGCGGGCGTCGATTGAGAATCCGAAGGAATCGCGCGCGGCCAATATTGAGATGCGCTGGAACCTGTTCGTCGGCTACCTGAAACGGCCGTGGCTGCTGGGCGGGTCTGGGCGGCCGGTGCAATTCGTCGATAGTGCAATCGCGGACAATACGATTATCGGGCGGGTAACGCCGGGCAAGGCGGGGCATACGTTCACATGGACGGCGCTCAAAACGGCGCTGCATGA
>NZ_DAOMPS010000134.1:0-1880 GCF_035444905.1 Thauera sp. | reverse complement strand
TGTGTGTGCCCGGCATGGGTCAAGAAGTCTACCGCAAGGTAGCATCGTTCTTTGAATATCCAGAGGGTGCAAGTCCCTTACCGGCGAGTTGTCGAAGCCGGTCAGCAAGGCGCAAGGTGGTAGGGGGCGACCCCTGCACTGAAGGAAGCGCGACTGCAAAGGTCCGTACCGACGAACAGGAACCGCATACCGAGGCCGCTTTGGGTGGGTAAGCAGGCACAGCACTGCAAAGCCCGCAGGCAACAAACCCAGAGCGGTAGATGCGGCGGGGATGGACCAAAGGATATGACCCTTACCCGGGGAGATCTCCGTAGTCACGAGCTGGCAGAGCGGAGAGGTCAGCAGAGGTCGTAGTAGTGGGTAGGTACGAGCCGTCACCGCAAGGATAAAGGCGGAGGTCTCACAAACCCATGAAGGACCGAACGTTGAGGTGTTCCAAATGCCGCAGGGATCGCCCGCCGCAAGGTGGGGAAGCCCTGCGATAAGCGGAACAGAGTAGAATGAAGGAGTACACAGGATGATCGAACGGATCGTAACAAAACGCAATATGCTGGCGGCCTGTCAGCGGGTGGTGTCCAACAAGGGCGCCGCTGGAGTGGACGGGCTTGGCGTACGTTCCCTTGCCGAGCACCTCCAGGTGCATGGCGAAGGACTGGCCACGGCGGTATGCGCGGGGAGTTACCTACCGCAAGCCATTCTGGGGGTAGCGATACCCAAGAGCAAAGGGGGTACCCGTCTACTGGGCATCCCCACGGTTACCGATCGCCTGCTGCAACAGGCGGTACATCAAGTGATCATGCCCCTGTTCGAGGTGGAGTTCAAAGCCCACAGCTATGGCTTCCGCCCCGGACGGAGCGCCCACCAGGCGGTGCAGCGCGCGCAGCGGAACATCAATGAAGGGTATCAGCACATCGTTGATATCGATCTGAAAAGCTTCTTCGATGAAGTGGATCATGGTGTACTGCTGCAACTACTGTATCGCAAGGTGAAATGCCCCCTGACGATGCTCCTGGTCCGCCGTTGGCTCCGTGCGCCCATCCAAGTGGAGGGCAAGCTGGTGAAGCGGCGCAAGGGAGTGCCGCAGGGCAGCCCGCTCAGCCCCTTGTTGTCCAACATCGTGCTCCATGAACTGGACCGCGAACTGGAACGGCAGGGGTTGCGCTACGTGCGTTATGCGGACGACTTCAGCATTTATCTGAAGGGCCGTTCCCAAGCACGGAAAGTGGGCAACAGTATCTACCTGTTCCTTCGGGACCGGCTGAAGCTGCCCATCAACCGTGCGAAGAGCGGCATCCGGAAACCCGTGCAGTTCGAGCTGCTGGGCTATGGGTTCGTCCCTACGTATGA
The DNA here is from genome assembly GCF_035444905.1 of Thauera sp. Lineage (GTDB taxonomy): Bacteria > Pseudomonadota > Gammaproteobacteria > Burkholderiales > Rhodocyclaceae > Thauera. Next base: position 533 of record NZ_DAOMPS010000134.1, on the reverse strand, counting down.
GAAGGGCGTGAAAGGGCAATACCAACTGGTGGTGGGTGCCCAAGGGTGGGGGAACTTGAAGCGCAAGGTGAAGGCCATTACGCGCAAAACGGCTCCGCTACCGCTGGCCGAGCGCATTACCCGCCTGAAGACCGTGCAACGCGGCTGGTTGAACTACTTCCGCTTGGCAAGTATGACCGGCAAATTGCGCGATGTGGATGGCTGGGTGCGCAATCGGCTGCGGTACTGCATCTGGAAGGACTGGAAGAAGCCCGAACGGAAACGGAAGAACCTGATCCGCTTGGGTGTAGACCGGCACCATGCCTATGCTTGGAGCCGCACGCGCAAAGGTGGCTGGGCCATCGCCCAAAGTCCCATCCTAAGCACCACGATCACCCTGAACCGCTTGGCTAAACGCGGCTACGAAGCCTTGCTCGATCACTACCGGAAAGTCGCTCCACATCTCAACGAACCGCTGTATACGAGGCCCGTACGTACAGTGGTGTGAGAGGCGCACCCCGTCGCTATTTAGCGGCGGGGCCGCCTACTCGATT
>NZ_DAOMPS010000133.1:0-1889 GCF_035444905.1 Thauera sp. | reverse complement strand
GGCACTCGGGTGCAGCGGCACCAGGCGCGACTTGCCGAACTTGCTGCAGCGGACGGTCAGCACGCCGACACTGAGGTCGACGTCCGCGTCGACCAACGCCAGGGCTTCGGAGATGCGCAGACCCGTACAGGCGATCAGTCCGAACAAGGTCCGCATGACGGTACTGCGCAGCGGCGGCCCGAGCCGCCCGGCGGCGTCGAGCAAGGCCTCGATCTCCTCGTCACGGAAGATGTGCGGAGTGATCCGGCCCGGGACCGGCCCGAAGGTCGCCTCGTCGGGGACCTCGGTAGCCGGCTCGAACTGCTGCAGCCAGCGCGTAAACGGCCTGAACAGACGTAAGGCGCGAGCCGCCGTGCCTCGATCCCCTCGGCCACCCTTGACCTGCCGCGCCCAGGCAGCCATCACCTCGACGGTAAGCGGTCCGTGGTGACCGACTGCCTCGACATAGCGTGCGAACCGGGCGAGCGCCTGACCCATGTGCTGAAGTTCGAACCCGAGGCGACGGCGCTCGGCCAGATACGTCTCGATCCGCTCGGGAAGGGAGATGTGGGTGCTCATGCTGGACTCCCTGGCCAGGGCAAGGCGACTTCGACCAAGCCAGCGCGATCGGTCTTCGCGTAGATGAGCGAAGTGTTCAGCGAGCGGTGCCGCAGCACATCGGCGACTTCCTTGATCGAGCCCCCGCTGTTGACCAGCCGACAGGCCAAGGTGTGGCGCAGGGCGTGCGCCCGGCCATGCGGGATACCGGCGCGGCTGAAGGCGTCGCGGATCACCCGATGGATGGCATCCACGCTGATCGGTGCATCGTGTGGCGCCAAGGAACGCACGAACACGGACCGGTTGCTGGTGAGCGGTCGCTCGTGGCGCAGGTACGCCTCCAGCGCCTTGCCCGTGGGGACTGGCAGTGGCAGCACATCCTGGCGGCGAGACTTCGTCCGCCTCAGCGTGAGCGTGCCGTTCTGCCAATCGATGTCGTCCAGTTGTAGCCGGTTGATCTCGATACAGCGAAGGCCCAGATCGAGGGCCAGACGGACGATCGCATAGCCGCGCTTGGGCGCGCGCAGCGCCGGGGTGAATGAATTGAGGACACGGCCGACCTCACGCGACTGCAGCGCGCGTGGCAGCGACGCATGCGTCCAGTTGGCGGGCGAAGCGATCACGCCCAGCAGGGCTTGCACCGAATCACCGCACGTAGCCCGCCAGCGCAGATAGCCACGCAAGGCGGCGTTGATGGTCACCGCGTTGCTGATCGTGTTGCGCAACTCCAACTGCTCGGCGACGAAGCGGCGGATGTCCTGCGGTTGCAGTTCTTGCAGATTCAGAGGATGGCCCGCGAATTTGTGCACGAGCAGCCGCTCGATGATCCGCAGTCGGACCGAACGGGTGCCGCTGGCCAACCCACGGGTATCGAGCATGTATGCGTCGTAGCGGCTCAGCTCTTCGGCGATCGGACCCGACGGTGTCGGCAAGTCCGCGATCACGCCGCGCTGGCGAAGAATGGCCAGCAGGGGCATCAAAGCCGCATGTACCTCGCGCGGACGGCGCATCACCGGTCCTCGGCAACCACAGTGCGGCAGGTGATCCTGAAGAAACTGATCGATGCGGCTCTCGTCGAGCCGGTCGACCGGCAACCGGCACAGCGACATCCAGTGAGCGAAGTGCGCGACGGCGTTCAGCCATCGCCGGCTCGTGCTGGATGCGTAGCGACCGCGCTCCAGCCGTTCGACGTAGGCCGGCACATACGCAGCCAGCGGACCGTCGAGCAACCAGCCTTGCAGCACCGCATGCAGGGAAGGGATCTTGGGCATGGCAAACTCCTATCCGGAAGAGGAGTTGCCGTGCTGCGCCAGCGCCGGAATTATGTCCAGCCCCGGGTTCGTCGACGCTAC
>NZ_DAOMPS010000132.1:0-2169 GCF_035444905.1 Thauera sp. | reverse complement strand
CGTTCAGGCGATGCGGCGATCGGCAAGCGCAGGCTCGATCATCAATGTGTCCTCGCGCTCCGGCCTGGTCGGCATCCCCGGCGCCGCGGCCTATGCCTCGTCAAAGGCCGCCGTGCGCAACCATACGAAGACCGTGGCGCTCTATTGCGCCGAACAGGGCTTGCCGATCCGGTGCAACTCGATCCACCCCGCCGCCGTGCTGACACCCATGTGGGAACCGCTCCTGGGCGAGGGCCCGGAGCGCGAGATCAGGATGCGCGAGTTCGTCCAGGATTGCCCCCTGCGACGCTTCGGCCGGCCGGAGGAGGTCGCCGCCGTAGCCGTGATGCTCGCCTCCGACGAGGCCCCCTACATGAACGGGGCGGAACTCAACATCGATGGCGGCATCCTCGCTGGCGCCGTTGCGGCACCGACATCTTCTCGGCAGTAGGCTGTCGGCCCGGGAAAGGGCTGGCCGGCATGTGCAATGACGGCCTCCTCGCCGCGCCCCGGCACAGCCGGACCCGCCAGCCGGTCGAGGCCGGGCGGTCGCAACCAGCCTCACCCGATCGTATAGCCGCCATCCACGACGATCTCCTGCCCGAAGATGTTCTTGGCAGCATCCGAGGCCAGGAACACCGACAGCTCGGCGATATCCTCGGGCTGGCCGAATGCGCCGGGCATCAGGCGGGACGTGATCTTGTCCGCGACCGCAGCCAGAACCTCGGGCGGCAGCCCGACCGTTCCCCACAGCGGCGTCCCGATCGGGCCCGGCGCGATCGAATTGACCCGGATGCCCTGGGGGGCGATCTCTGCCGCCAGGGTCTGCGAAAGCGACTTCAACGCCGCCTTGCTGGCACTGTAGATGGCCAGCCCGGGGAAGCCGACCTGGGTCAGGAATGTGGTGATGAACTGGATCGATCCGCCCTTGCGGATGTGGGGCACGAACAGACGCGCCGTTTCCGCCGCGCCGAAGAGATTGACCGAGAACTGGGTATTGAAGGCCTCGGCGGTGCTGTTCTCGAAGGACACGACGCGGGCAATGCCGGCGTTCGGGACGACGATATCGACGCCGCCATGGGCGTGGACGGCTTCATCGACAAGACGCGCGAGGTCTTCGGGTTTCGTCACATCGCCCGCCACGGCCCTGACCTGGCCGGGATAGCTGGACGCCAAGGCCTTCAAGGCGTCCTGGTTGCGCGCAAACGCCACGACCCGAGCGCCGGCCTCTGCATATTTCTCGACGATCGATTTCCCGATCCCACTACTGGCACCCGTGACGACTGCCACCTTGCCTTCAAGCGTCTTCGCCATGTCCTGCTCCTGAAATGATCCCGAGTCCGGGGTCGGGCAAGCGTGTTTGAAACGAAAGCAGTTCTCATTGACGCTCATCAAGACGGTCCGGCGCCGCCGGCTCAGGGCATGAGCCTCAGGCCGACGAACAGGGTGAGCAGGGCCAGCGCCATGCAGCCCCCCGCCCACCAGCCCGCGCCCCGCGCCGTCCTGGCGAAGAAGCCGAGCGGCGCGAGCCCGAAGAAGATCATCGTCACGCCGAAGTGCACCGCATCGCCGTCGAACAGCGGCCCGGCCATGCCAAAACGCGTCGAACGCGCCGGCGCGTACTCCGTGACGACCGCCGCCACCCCCAGGGCCACAACCGTGAGGCTGATGAGGGCAAAGAGAAACCGGGCGAGCGGATCGGGCCGTCGCTTGCCGGGCGTGTGCTGATCAGGCATCGCCACAGCACCCCGGTTTGCGCGCACCCGGCGCGGCGGCTGCGTCGCTGGCAGGGCTCAGGCATGCGGACGCGGCAAGCAGCGCGGCCTTGAGGATCAGCTGTTCCGGAATCGCCTCGAAGCTTTCCGTTCCCACTTCCAATGTCCGGCAGGCCGCGCCCCCGCAGGCCGAGCAGCAGGTGCTCTTGCCGATGCTCGCACCGAGCCAGTCCTCGATCGAACGGCCGCCGATCCAGATGCGATTCGACTCCGAGGGCATGCCCCTGAAGGCGTCGAGCGCGATTTCCCGCGTTTCCAGAACGGGCTCGATGCCAAGCGGGCGCAGCGCTTGTTCAAGCTTGGGGAGCGCCTGGACGATGGCGTCGTACGTGCCGCCGCAGCGCTCGCAGGTCTCGCCTTCCGGCGTCACGAGGCGCTGCCAAAGGATGTTCAGGGTCTTCATGTTGATCGGGAT
>NZ_DAOMPS010000131.1:0-2429 GCF_035444905.1 Thauera sp. | reverse complement strand
AGCGTAAGCGGTCAGCCCGCGGAGTTGTTCCTACGAGGTCCGTTTTGAGATATCGGAGCGCAGCGGAGCCTTACCGAAGCGCTGCTTCCACAGCCTGGGCGTGAGCTGTGCGACGTCGGCAGCCGGGTGCTGGCCGACGCGCTGGAGCACGTCGACGAGATAGTCGTACGGATCGAGTTCATGCAGCCGACAGGTCGCAATCAGGCTCTGGACGACGCCGACGTGCTGGGCGCCGAGCTCGGTCCAGCTGAACATCCAGTTTTTCCGACCCAGCGGAATCGGCCTTAGCGCCCGTTCGAGATGGTTGGTATCGATCGGCACATCCGGGTCGGCGAGGAACACTTCCAGTGCCGCCCGTCGCTTGTGTGCGTAGATCAGCGCCTTGGTCAGCGGGTTGCTCGGCAGCAGCCCGTGCGCGTCCAGGCGCTCCTGTACCCAGGTGAAGAAGGCCGCCACGATCGGACGGGCGTGATCGAGCCGGTACTCGCGCTTGGCCTCGCCCTTGAGCTTGTCGTCGCGGATCTTCGCTTCGACCGCGTAGAGCGCGCCGATGAACGCGATCGCCTTGGCCGCCAGCTCGGGCTCGGCCGCTTCGGCGTTGATGAATTCGCGCCGGCAGTGCGTCCAGCACTGCGCGTGCGTGAGCCCGGTCTTGCTCGCGTAGCTCTCGTAGGCGCCATAGCCGTCCGAGAGCAGGACACTGCCTTCGGCCGGCTCGAGCCCGAGCACCTTCTCGACATTGCTGTGTGCGCGGCTCTCGAAGAACGGGAAACAGATCTCGTGCAACTCGCCATAGACTGGCCAGAAGTAGCAGGCCTTCATCTTGCCTGGGCCGGCACGGCCGGCCTTGATCGGGGTCTCGTCCATGGCCTTGACGCGGCTGGCGCGGATCGACGCCAATTGGGCCTCGTAGATCGGCACGAGCAGCGCGGCGGCCTGTGCAGCCAGTTGCGTGAGCCAGGCGCGGCTGACCGTGATGCCGGCATCGGCCAGGCGCTGATGCTGGCGGTACAGCGGCAGGTGCCAGGCGAACTTGTCGAGCAACAGCCCGACCAGGAAACTTACGTCGGCGCGGCTGCCCTCGAGCACCCCGACAGGCGCCGCCGGGCAGTGGATCGTCTGCGTGTCGCGGCGCTTGATGACCGGGCGCACGTACTTGAGGATCACGTAGCTGCCCGGGCGCTGCGCCAGGCGATGGCTGACCTTCTCGCCGATCACCTCGAACTGGTCAGCGGCAAGCCCCTTGGTCTCGGGGTTGGCGAGCGTGATGGTCTCGACCGGGACGCGCGTCTCGTCGAAGAACAGCGCCGATTCGTCCTTGTCCTGTGCGTAGTCGGTGCGCGACGCACGGCGGGTGTGTCCCGCCACGGTCTTGCCGGGGGTGTCGGGCTGCGATTCGGGGATCGGTAGCTCGCCCAGATACATCTGCGCCGGGTCTGCTGAAACCACGCGCTTCTCGCTCTTCTGGCCGAAGAGCTGGCGGCGGAACCACTCGAGCTGGTGCTTGAGCGCCGCAAACTCAAGCCGCATCGCATCGATGTCGCGCTGCAGGGCGACGTTCGCCTGCACCACCTCGACGATGCGCTCGGGCGCCCACTGGGCGGCCTCGGCAGGAGTCGGAACGGGGGCGGAAGACGGCGCGAGCATGACACGTATTTTACCGTAGAACCCAGCATTCATGCGGGTTTCGAGTCGTTTGCAGGCAGTCTGAAACGGCGCTTGAAGCGTGCCGGCTCGATGCCTTCGAGCAAGAGCTTGAGCCCGGTCCAGTCCATCTGGCGGGTGGTGACGTGCGCCCAGTTCGACACGAAGCGCCCCTGCTCCAGGCGCTTGGCCCAGACGCAGAATCCGGTGCGATCCCAGTACAGCACCTTCATCTGCGTGCCGCGCCGGTTGATGAACACGAACAGCTCGCCCGACAGCGGATCGCAGCCGAGCGCCTGGCGGGTGAGCGCGTACAGGCCGTCGAAGGATTTGCGCATGTCGACCGGGCGGCCATAGACATGGACCCGGACGGCGCCTTCGGGGAAGAACATCAGCCACGCGACAGGTGCAGCACGACGCCATCGCCCAGATCGAGCTTGATCTCGATCCGGCCGCCGCCGAGCCTGAGGGTGCCGGCGTCGACGAAGCCGGGGGGTTCCATCGCCTGCGCGGCGGCCGATCGCGTGCTCGGCTCGCCCAGCAGGCTTCGCCAGCGGTGCAAGCTCGACTCGCTGATGCCTTCGCGGGCGCAGAACGGCTTGATGCCAAGCCCGCTCTGGGCAAACCGCCCGATGACGGCTTGCCATTCCTGACGGCTACGCCGCTGCCACTTGTTGTTCCTTGCTGTCGCCCTGGTCACTGCGTGCGCCTCCCTAATGAACCTGGGGAGGATTGTTCCGCGTGGGCGCGGACGGGAGAAGGACGCCGCTCAGTGACCGGTTACC
>NZ_DAOMPS010000130.1:0-2485 GCF_035444905.1 Thauera sp. | reverse complement strand
TGGCCGGCGACAATTAACCTGACCGGTCGACGACAACTATCTTGGCCGGTTGGATCTGCAGCCGGGAAGGTCCGGAAGCGAGGGATAGAGTGCTCTTCTGACGACAGGCGTTGGGAGGCGCTCGGTGCCCGGCAAGAAGATCACGGACCAACAAGTGCGCAAATACAAGGAAGCAAGAAGGCAGGCGACGCAGCAGATCGCGGCGGCCCGGATGGGCATCAGCGTGCGCTCGGCACGGCGTATCGAGCAGGCCGACGGGTTGCCGTCGCAGCGCGGACCGAGGACATGGCGGACGCGCGCCGATCCGCTGGCGGACGTCTGGGAGCAGGAGCTGGTGCCCTTGCTCGAGTGCGAACCTGGGCTGCAGGGCCGCACGCTGCTCGAGGAGTTGCAGCGCCGTCACGGTGAGGTGTTCGGCGATGGGGTGCTGCGCACCCTGCAGCGGCGGATCCGCATGTGGCGCGCCGAGCACGGACACGAGAAGGAGGTGTTCTTCTCGCAAGCCAATCCACCGGGCCGTTTGGCGCTGTCGGACTTCACCGTGTGTGACGAACTCAGGATCACGGTGGGCGGCGAACACTTCGCGCATCGCCTGTACCAGTTCGCGTTGGCCTACTCGGGCTGGCGCCATGCCGAGCTCGTGTGCGGCGGCGAGAGCTTCGCCGCCCTGGCGCAGGGTCTGCAGAATGCCCTGTGGGCCCTGGGTGGGGTGCCCGAAGAGCACCGCACCGACAGCCTGTCGGCCGCGTTCAACAATCTGGCCGAAGCGGAAACGCTCACCCGCCGTTACGAAGATCTGTGTCGGCACTATGGCATGCGTCCGAGCCGGAACAATCTCGGGCAGTCGCACGAGAACGGCGCCATCGAGTCGCGTCAGGGCAGCCTGAAGGGGGCGCTCGAACAGGCGTTGCTGCTGCGCGGACACCGCGAGTTCGCCACCCCTGCCGACTATCGACGTTTCGTCGCAGAGGTCGTCGCCCGGCTGAACCGACGCATCCAGACGCGCCTGGCCGAAGAGCGCAGCCAGCTCGCCGCGCTACCGGTGCGCCGGACCAGCGAGTACGAGGAGATCGAAGCACGCGTGACCAAGTTCAGCACCGTCAGCATCCGTCGCGTGCTCTATAGCGTGCCCTCGCGCCTGATCGGCCATCGGCTCCAGTTTCGCCTCTACCCCGAGCGCCTCGAAGGCTGGCTGGGCGGGGTGTGCGTGTTCGAGAGCGTGCGCGGGACGGTGCCGGCGGGCAAGCAGCGCGGCAAGCAGGTCGATTACCGGCACCTGCTACCCGCGCTCAAGCGCAAACCCGGCGCCTTTGCCCGTTGGGCGCTACGCGATGACATGTTCCCCCGCGCCGAGTACCGGCAGACCTGGGAGCGCCTGATCGAGACTGTGCCCGAGCGTCAGGCCTGCAAGCTCATGGTGGGACTGCTCGATCTGGCCGCACGCGGCGCGTGCGAGGTCCAGCTCGCGCAGATCCTCGGGGGTTTGCTACAGGCGGGCACCTTGCCCGATCTCGAGGGGCTGGAGGCGCGCTTCGCGCCCCGACAGACACCCCTGCCGGCGGTCACCGTCGCCTTGCCCGCGCTGTCGGTCTACGACGGACTGTACGAGGTGGCGGCATGAGCGCCATCGAGACGGCAACGCTGCCCATGATGCTCACCGAGCTGCGACTGCCTACTATCAAGCGGTTGTGGCCAGCGCTGGCCGAGCAGTCGAACCGCGAGGGCTGGCCGGCCGAGCGGTTTCTGGCCGCCCTGTGCGAGCATGAAATGCATGAGCGCGAGACCCGCCGCATCGACCGCCACCGCGCCGAGTCCGCCTTGCCACCGGACAAGCGCCTGTCGGCCTTCGACTTCGCGGCCGTGCCGACGGTCTCCAAGGCGCACGTCACCGCGCTGGCCGAGGGCGACAGCTGGCTCGAACAAGGCGCGAACATCCTGCTCTTCGGGCCGCCGGGTGTCGGCAAGACGCACCTGATCGCCAGCATCGGCCACGCCCTCATCGAACGCGGCTACCGCGTGCTCTTCACCCGCACGAGCGACCTAGTGCAGCGCCTGCAGGCCGCCCGGCGCGATCTGCGCTTGCCGGCCGAACTGGCCAAGCTCGACCGCTTCGACCTGCTGATCTGCGACGACTTCAGCTACGTTCGCCGCGACCAGGGCGAGACCTCGGTGCTCTTCGAGCTCATCGCCGAGCGCTACGAGCGCAAGAGCCTGGCCATCACTGCAAATCAGCCGTTCTCGGAGTGGGGCCACGTCTTTGCCGAACCGGCCATGACGCTGGCCACTGTCGACCGGCTCGTGCATCACGCCACGATCTTCGAGATGAACGTGGAGAGCTTCCGTCGCCGCGTTGCTCAGAAGGGGCTCGCCCCTTCTGAGCAACGCAACCCCAACACCTCAAAGCCGAAAGGCTGAACCCCTCATGCCTCGCTTCCACCGGCCAGGATAATTGACGTCGACCGGCCAAAGTAATTGACGCCGGGCA
>NZ_DAOMPS010000129.1:0-2600 GCF_035444905.1 Thauera sp. | reverse complement strand
TTGGACTAAACCGCTGCGCGGTAGGGGGTGATCCACGCGCTGTGGGATTGAGGCCGGCGCATTCACAGGAAGCCCGCGTTGGAGAAGGATTGGGTGGCTGTTCGCAGCCCTTTATTCCTTTCCGACAGGAGCTTTGCCATGACTCCCCTTCGCCAGCGCATGCTCGAAGACATGGGCATTCGCAACTTCGCCGAGAACACCCAGCTTTCCTACCTCCAGCAGATCAGCGCCTACGCGCGCCACTTCGGTCGCTCGCCCGAAGCGCTCGGGCCCGAGGACGTGCGCACCTACCAGGTCCACCTGGTCGAAGTGCGCAAGCTCTCTGCCGCGAGTGTCGGCATCGCAACGTCGGCGCTGAGGTTTCTCTACAAGGTCACGCTCAAGCGCGACTGGGCACTGGAGGACATCCCGATGCCGAAGAAGCCGTTCCGGCTGCCGGTCATCCTGAGTCACGATGAGGTGACGCGCCTCCTCGAGGCCGTCGCCAGCCTGAAGCACCGCACCCTCCTCACCACCACTTACGCCGCCGGCTTGCGCGTGTCGGAGGCCACGCATCTGCGGGTCACCGACATCGACAGCGAGCGCATGGTGCTGCGCGTCGATCAAGGAAAGGGCCGCAAGGATCGCTACGTGATGCTCTCGCCGCGCCTGCTCGACACCTTGCGCGCGTACTGGCGAAGCGAGCGCCCGCGCCTGTGGCTGTTCCCAGGCGATAGGCCCGAGCAGCCGATCACCAAAGGGGCCGTCGAGGCCGCGTGCCAGAAGGCGCGTCGTGTCGCGGGCCTCACCAAGCCGGTCACCCCGCATTCGCTGCGCCACGCCTTCGCCACGCATCTGCTCGAAGCGGGTACCGACGTGCGCACCATCCAGTTGCTGCTCGGACACCGCAGCCTGGCGACCACCTCACGCTACCTGAAGGTCGCCACCAGCACGGTGTGTGCGACCCGAAGCCCGCTCGACTGGCTGCCCGCGCCGGTGGTGCCGAACCCGGTGACGCCGCCCGCGCACTTCTGAGTAAGCGTCTTGCGCCCAACCGGGCTCGAGTTGGCGGACATCTTCCGGCAGCTCGGGCCAGCCTATCGTCGCGATCACGTGGCGGCACTGAGTCGCGGGCAACGCCGCGTCATGAGTGCCATCGAGCGTTGCCGCACGGCGGCGCTCGGGGGGCACGTCGAGCAGTGCGACGCCTGCGGCCACCAGCGGATCGCGTTCAACAGCTGCCGCGACCGGCATTGTCCAAAGTGCCAGTCGCTCACGCGCGCGCAATGGCTCGAGGATCGGCGCGCAGAGCTCTTGCCAGTCGAGTATTTCCATGTCGTGTTCACCTTGCCGCAGGAGATCGCCGCCATCGCCTACCAGAACAAGGCGGTGGTCTACGACCTGCTGTTCCGCGCCACCGCCGAGACGCTGCGCACGATCGCGGCGGACCCCAAGCAGCTGGGCGCCGAGATCGGCTTCATCGCGATCCTGCACACCTGGGGCCAGAACCTGCTGCACCATCCGCATCTGCACTGCGTGGTGCCGGGCGGCGGCCTCTCGCCCGATGGCCAGCGCTGGATCGCCTGCCGGCCAGGCTTCTTCCTGCCCGTTCGGGTGCTGTCGAGGCTGTTCCGCCGGCGGTTCCTCACGATGTTGCAGCAGGCCTTCGCGGCGGGTTCGCTCACGTTCCACAATGCCCTGGCCGAGCTGACAGACCCTCGCGCGTTCGCCCGGTATCTCGCGCCGACGGCCCGGGCCGAATGGGTGGTCTACGCCAAGCCGCCGTTCGGTGGGCCGCAGCGCGTGCTCGAGTACCTCGGGCGCTACACGCATCGGGTGGCCATCGCCAACAGCCGGCTCGTCGCGTTCGCCGACGGCCAGGTCGCGTTCCGCTGGAAGGACTATCGCCATGCGTCCCGCCACAAGGTGATGCGGCTCGAGGCGGGGGAATTCGTGCGGCGCTTCCTGCTGCACGTCCTGCCCTCCGGATTCCAGCGCATCCGCCACTACGGCTGGCTCGCCAACCGCAGCCGCGCGGTGAAGCTGGAACGCTGTCGTCACTTGCTGGATGTGCCTGCTCCGGTACCGGTGTCGGCCGATGAACCCGCCGACTATCGGGATCGGTATCAGCGGCTCACCGGCATCTCGCTGTGGGAGTGCCCGCACTGCCACTGCGGGCGGATGGTCTGCGTCGAGACTTTGCAGCCCGGGGCACTGCCGCGTGGGCCGCCGGAGGTCGCCGCATGAACATCCTTCCTCCCGCAACACGAGCGCGCCGCGAAGGCCTTGACGGCGTGGCGGGGCTCTTCATGCGCGACCGCCCTCGGCACCAAGGAGCAGGTGCCGAGACGCCCGGCCGCGCCCAACGCCACACGAATCTGAGGCCCGACGCCTTCGCCACGCGTGGCGCGGCACCCTTGGTCCAGGCCGGCGCGTCGGCGTTGATCGCCATTCCTGCGCCGCGTCGCGGAACTGCACCGATTCAATCCCCATAGCGCCCTATCGCCCGCGGGGCGGTTCAGTCCAACGGGATCTTTTGCCTACCGGTCGCGGGATAAGGGCATGACACCGCCCGGTCGCCGTGCGCCGCGTCCGCCAGGCAAAAGACTCTCTTCATTATG
>NZ_DAOMPS010000128.1:0-2666 GCF_035444905.1 Thauera sp. | reverse complement strand
CGCTGCGCACGCGCCGTGCGCCAGGCCGGCTACCGCGCGGCCTGCACCACGCGCAGCGGCTGGGCGATGCGCGACGGCGACCCGTTCGCCCTGCGCCGGCTCACCGTGACCAACCTCGACACCGTCGCCAGTCTCGCGCGCAAGCTGTGCTTCGGCAGCCACGATGTCGGCTGGGCCGACGTGGCGCGCTACGCCTGGCAGCGGCTGCGGGCCTGAGCCGATGCCCAGCCTCGCGCCGCCGCCGTCCGTATCCATCGTCATGCCCTGCTTCAATGCCGGGCAGCATCTGCCGCGCAGCCTCGCCAGCGTGCTCGCCCAGAGCCTGGCGGACTGGGAGCTGATCGTCGTCGACGACGGCTCGACCGACGGCTCCGCCCACTGGCTGGCGCAGCAGGCCGAGCCGCGCCTGCGCGTGCTGCAGCGACCGCATCAGGGTGCCAGCGCCGCACGCAACATCGGCATCGAGCACGCCCGTGGCGAGTACATCGCCTTTCTCGACGCCGACGACACCTGGGCGCCCGACTTTCTGCAGCGGCTCCGCGCCGCCCTGCTCGACCGCCCCGACGCCGTCCTCGCCTACTGCGGCTGGCAGAAGTTCGGCGTGCCCGCCGCCGAGGCCAAGCCCTTTGTCCCGCCGGACTACGAAACGCCCGACAAGCGCAAGCTGCTGTTCGCCGCCTGCCGCTGGCCGATCCACGCTGCGCTCGCACGTCGCGCGCCCTTGCTGCAATGCGGCGGCTTCCCCGCCCAGCTGCAAAATGCCGAGGACTACGCCCTGTGGCTCGAGCTCGCCACCCGCGGCCCGATCGTGCGCGTACCCGAAGTGCTCGCCCACTACCACTTCCACGGCAGCGGGCAGGCCAGCGCCCAGCGCGCGCGCGCGGCCCTGCAGTTGCTGGACGCCCAGCACGCCTACCTCGCCCGGCACCCGGACTTCGCCCGCAGCCTCGGCCCCGACCGCCGCCGCATCCCCTGTCAGGGCCTGCTGCGCGCCGGCTTCCAGGCCTACTGGGCACGCGACCTGCCCGCCGCGCGCGCCATCTTCCGGCGCGCCCTGCGGGCCGGCTACGGCCGCCCCGCCCAGTGGCGCTACATGCTGCCCGCCCTGCTTCCGCTCAAGCTGCATGTCGCGCTGCTGGCGCTGCGCGCGCGCAGCTGCGAAACACACCCCGATTGACGCCATGACCTCGCTCGTCGTCGCCTTCTGCACCCACAACCGCGCCCACCGCCTGCCGGGCCTGATCGCGGCGCTGCGCGCGCAATCCACGTCGCAGCCGTTCGACATCCTTGCCATCGACAACCACAGCACGGATGGCACCGCGGCCGTGCTGCGCGAGCTGGCCGCCGCACCCGGCGCGGCGCTGCGCATCGTGCACGAAGCCCACGTCGGCATCGTCCCCGCGCGCAACCGCGCCATCGCCGAAGCCCTTCGCTACGACGCCATGCAGTTCATCGACGACGACGAACTGCCGCAGCCCGGCCTGCTCGAGGCGGCCCGGCACGCCATCTTCGAGGAAGGCGCAGACTGCGCCGGTGGCCGTGTCGAGGTGGACTTTTCCCAGCACCAGCGGCCCGACTGGCTGTCCGACGAGCTGCTCGGTTTTCTGGCTGCGCTCGATCACGGCGATGCGCCGTTCTGGATTACCGACGCCACCACGCCGGTGTGGACAAGCAACGTCGCCTACGCCATGCGCCTCTTCCGCGACGCCCCCAGCCTGCGCTTCGATCCGCGCTTCAACCGCGTCGGCCACGACGTGGGCGGCGGCGAGGATGGCGCCATGTTCCAGACCCTGCTGGCGCGCGGCGCCCGCATCCGCTATCGGCCCGACATGGCCGTGTCCCACCTGGTCGACGCCGACAGGCTTCGGCGCCGCTACTTCCTGCGCCTGCACTACCGTGCCGGCGTGCGCCACGCGCTCTACCAGATGCCGGCCTTCCCCCGCACCGTGGGCGGCGTGCCGCCCTTCCTGCTGCAGCAGTGGCTGTCGAAGACGCTCAAGCTCATTGTCCGGCAGATGTCAGGGGAGCGCGGCCTGCTGCGCGAGGCCATGAATACCGCGCATGCGCTCGGCTGCATCGTCGGCTATGCAAGACGGCGGCTCCCCGGCAGCCCCGGCAAGGCGGACTGACGCCAGAAGAAGGGAAAACTGGGACAGATTGAGGTCTGACCCCATTGATGCCTCTGCAACAGAAGGCCCTTGGGTGCGGGTTGTTGTCGACGTGTCCATCTGCTAGCCTCATTCCCATTCAATCTTCCCATGAGGTCATCCCATGGAAACCGTGAACGTCAGCGGCCTGAAAAACAACCCCAGCGAAGCCTTGCGGATGTCCCATCGTGACGTCGTGGTCGTCATGAACCGAGACCGGCCGGATGCGCTGATGGTGGGCGTCGAGACCGCCGGGATGCTCGAGGCCAAAGGCGTCAAGCCGGCACTGGCCACCGCGCTGTTTCGCGACGGCCACCTGTCGCTCGCCCGCTCTGCGCGGCTGGCCGACATGTCCGTCGCCGAGTTCGCTGCACATGTCTCGCGGCTTGGCATCCCCGTCGTGCGCCTGAACGCACAGGAGACAACTCGCGACCTCGACACGCTCGACCAATGGCTCGCATCGTCCTGACCGACGCCAGCCCGCTCATCGGACTGGGCCATGTCGGCGGCCTCGGCTGG
>NZ_DAOMPS010000127.1:0-2755 GCF_035444905.1 Thauera sp. | reverse complement strand
ATCGCAATGCCCACCATGCTGTCCTGTACCGTCTCGCTCCCGCCCGCCTACCGCCAGCGCGACATTCTCGCCTTCCACCGCCGAGATCCACAGGAAGTCGCCGAGTCGGCGACCGACACATCCCTGCGCAAGGGCCTGGCTTGGAACGGCCGTCCTGCGCACCTCGAGTTGCGCTTCGAGCCGGATCGGGCGGAAGCCACGCTGACGATCGACGACGCGGGCAGCGCCGAGTGCGCGGCGCGGTTCGAAGCCATGGTGCGCCGCATGCTCGGCCTGACCCAGGACATCGACGCGTTCGAGGCCCGCCATCGCCACCATCCGCAGGTCGGCGCGCTGATCACCCGGCAGGCGGGCTTGCGCGTGGCGGTGGCGGCGACGCCGTTCGAGGCCCTCACCTGGGCGGTGACCGGGCAGCAGATCAGCCTGGGCGCGGCGGTTTCGCTGCGGCGCAAGCTGATCCTGGCGGCGGGCGTGCGCCACGCGTCCGGCCTGATGTGCTATCCGGACGCGAAGCGGATCGCCGCGCTGACCGTGGACGCGCTGGGCGCGGCGGGCTTTTCCGCGGCCAAGGCGAACACCCTGCTCAGCCTCGCCCGCCTGGTCGCAGACGGCGCGCTGCCGCTCGACACCTGGCTGCAGACGCTGCCGATCGACGACATCCGCGAGCGGCTGTTGGGCGTGCGCGGCGTCGGTCCGTGGACGGTCGATTACACGCTGCTGCGCGGTTTTGGCTGGATGGACGGCTCGCTGCACGGCGATGCGGCGGTGCGCCGCAGCCTGCAGGGCCTGCTTGGCATGGAGGAAAAGATCAGCGAGCACGATGCGCGCGCCTGGCTCGCCGCGTTTTCGCCGTGGCGTGCGCTGCTTGCTGCCCACCTGTGGGCCGCGCAGAAGGCGACCGCGCCATGACGGGCGGCGAGGCCGTCCGCCGCGGTGGCGCGCTCAGGGCTGGGTGTGGCCGTCCTTCTGGTAGTTCGGCGAGCGCGGTCCGTACAGGATGCCGTTGGGCCTGCCCGCCGCCAGCAGCCGGTTGCTGGTGATGCCGGCGATGGGATGCGAGCGGTTGGTGACGCTCTCGACGATCTGGCTCACGATGGCCTGCACCAGCAGGCCGACCAGGCCGCCGTTCGAGCTGCGGTCTTCGGCACTGGAGGCGGTCGCCTCGCCCTGCCACAGCAGCTGTTCGGAGCGCAGGTCGATCAGCCGGGCCGCAGCGGTGACGCGACTTTCGCTCAACAGCACCGCGTAGCTGGTGCCGTACTGCTTGATGTCGATGTACAGCGCGGCATCGGCGCCGAAGATCTCGCGCAGCTTGTGCAGCGCGACTTCGTGCATTTCCGCCGGGTTGTGCAGCCCGTTCTGGCGGAAGGTCTCATCCACCAGGCTGACCGGGAGCACGTAGTAGCCCGACTCCGCCAGCGGCAGGGTGACCTGGGACAGCATGCTGTAGGTGGCGGCCACGTCCATCGAGCTGTTGAGCGGCGGCAGGACCAGGATGGAGCTCGGGCGGCTCTGCTTGAAGGCGCTGTAGTCGTAGGCGACGGGGGTGGCGCAGCCGGTGGCGAGCGCGGCGGCCGTGGCCGCGGCGGCGAGGATTCGGAGTCGCATCGTCGGTCGCCTCATTGGGCTCGCTTGAACTTGCTCAGCAGGAAGTCCATGTAGGGCGTGCTTTCCGGATAGAGGGCCTTCTCGGCCTCGAAGTACTTCAGCATCTCGTCCATCTGCTCGCTTTCGGCGTAGAGCAGCCCGAGGTGGGCGTTGTAGCCGGGCGGCACCGGCTTGCCGATGGCGCGCGCCTTCTCCAGGCCGGCCTCGAGGCTGGCGATCTGTTGCTGCGGCCCCATCTCCTTGGTGAAGTGGCCGTACAGCGCAGGCTGGTACTCGCCCCAGTAGTAGAGCGGCTGGGGGCCGCTGGCGCAGCCGGCGAGCAGCAAGGCGCCTGCGACCGGCAGCGCGGCCGCGAGGCGGGCAAGCCGAGCACGCGTCATCGGTCGATGTTCCGCGTCGGGCCGATCAACGGCCGGGCTGCCAGGCGCCGGATTCGATGCCCTCGACCAGACGATTGACCGCCTCGCGCATGGCGAGGTCGAGCACCTTGCCGTTGAGCGTGGAGTCGTAGCTCGCCGTGCCGCCGAAGCCGATCACCTCGCGGTTGTCGAGGCTGTACTCGCCCGCGCCCTGGGTCGAAAAGACCACCTCGGAGGTCTCGACGTTGACCACGTTGAGATTGACCTTGGCATAGGCCACCTGCGACTTGCCGCGGCCGAGGATGCCGAACAGCTGGCGGTCGCCGGTTTCCTTGCGGCCGAACTCGGTGACGTCGCCGGTGATGACGTAGCTCGCGCCCTTGATGTTCTGCGCCGACCTGGCCAGCGCCGCCTCCTGCTTGATCTCCGGCATGTTGTCGCGGTCGAGCACGTTGAAGCGCCCGGTCTGCTGCAGGTGGGTGATCAGGATGGTCTTGGCCTGGCTGCCGAGGCGGTCGACGCCGTCGGTGAAGATGCCGCGCATGAAGCTCGAACGGTTGTCGAACTTGCCCACCGCGATCAGGCTGCGCGGGCCGTTGTAAGTGGTGCCGGCGGAGGCGACCTTGGCCACTTCCAGCGTGCGCGACTGCTCGGTGGCACAGCCGGCCAGCAGGGCGACGCCCCCGACCAGGAAGACACCGGCGACGAGGTTTCGGACAGCGGATGGGTGGCGCATCGGGGCGGGCTCCGGTTCATGCCAAGGGGGCGAAGGCGGGCATTCTGCCGCA
>NZ_DAOMPS010000126.1:0-2837 GCF_035444905.1 Thauera sp. | reverse complement strand
GGGCCAGGTTGAGCACCACGCCCACCACGGCGGCGGTGATGCCGGTGAGCGGCGCGGTGAATTTGAGGTCGCCGTGGGTGGATTCCACCAGCGGAGCGCCTGCCAGGATGAACACGAAACTGGGCAGGAAGGTGAAGAAGGTGGCCACCGTGGCGCCGGCCATGCCGGCGAGCGCCAGCGCATCCGGCCCGAAGATCTCCTTGGTCCAGGCGCCCACGAAGCCGACGAAGGACACCACCATGATCAGTGGCCCCGGTGTGGTCTCACCGAGCGCCAGGCCATCGATCATCTGCGTGCCGGTCAACCAGCCATAGGTCTCGACGCCGCCCTGATAGACGTAGGGCAGCACCGCATAGGCGCCGCCGAAGGTCAGCAGCGCTGCCTTGGTGAAGAACTCGCCCATGTCCCGCAGCACGGGATCCGCCAGCATCGCCATGGCCCCGACCCAGAGTGCCAGACTCGCGATCAGCAGGGTGAGCAGGTAGGACCAGCGGAACCGGGTGTGGGCCATCGGCGGGGTGTCGTCGTCGATGAGCGCCGGGCCGTAGTCCTTGTCGCTGGCCCCGTGCCCGCCGCCCACCCGGAACTTGTCCGGCATCACCCGGCCGCCGATGTAGCCCAGGATGCCGGCCACGAGCACGATGTAGGGGAAGGGGACGCCGAAGACAAAGATGGCGACGAAGGACGCTGCCGCCAGCGCCCAAAGCACATTGTTCTTCAATGCCCGCGAGCCGATGCGCCAGGCGGCGAAGACGACGATGGCCACCACCGCCGGCTTGATGCCGTTGAACACCCCCTGCACGAAGGTCAGGTTGCCGAAGGCCAGATAGACGTAGGTGAGCGCCGCGAGGATGAAGAGCGAGGGCAGCACGAACAGGACGCCGGCGACGATGCCGCCCCAGGTGCGATGCAGCAGCCAGCCAAGGTAGATGGCAAGCTGCTGCGCCTCGGGACCGGGCAGCAGCATGCAGTAATTCAGCGCGTGCAGGAATCGGCGCTCGGAAATCCAGCGCCGTCTCTCGACCAGCTCCTGGTGCATGATCGCGATCTGCCCGGCGGGGCCGCCGAAGCTGATGAAACCGAGCTTGAGCCAGTAGAGGAAGGCTTCGCGGAAAGAGGGGTGGGCGGGTCGCGCCTGGGCCGGGGTGTTCAAGCTGTATTGTCCTTGTAGTTCTGCAGCAGCCAGTCGAAGATCTCGCACGCGCGCGCATGCAGCGCGTCGTCGTCGGGCTCGGATGCGCGCAGGCCGGCGAGCAACGCTTCGATGCCCGGCGCCTCCGGCACCGGCAGCCCGCCCGCGTCCAGGCAATGCACCAGCGCACCCAGCCGCAGCAGCGCAGGATCGGACTCCAGTTCGAAGCTTGCCAACAAGGTCTCGAACGTCACCTTGGTGCCGACGTGGCTGAACGTCGCACCGTCGAAATCGAAGCCAAGCCAATCGGCCTTGCAGTCGGAGGGGCTCGCCAGCCAGACGATGCGGGCGTGCGGGTCGATGAAGCGGCGGATCAGCCAGGCACTGGCCAGTCGGTCCACCCACGGACGTGCACGTGTGGCCCAGACGCGGCCCTGAAAGTCGGCGCGCGCGCATACCGGAATGTCGGCCGGACGGGCAGTCGGTTCATCGGGAGACAGGCGGCGCATGAGCGCAGCGCGCAGGTCGTCGATCAGGCTCAGGGTCTGGCGCTGCGCCTCGCCCGGAAAAAAGTCGATGCGCGTCACCTGCTCGAAGCGGCGCCCGAGCGTCTGGAGCTTGCGCGCGGCGACGGCGCCGTCGAGAGATGCCTGGCTCCGTCCGAGATCCCTGATCTCCCCGGCGATGTTGGCGTACTCCTCGCTCCGGTCGAACAGGGCGCGCAACGCGTCCTCTCTTGCCTCGTCGCACCCCGACAGACGATAGACCTCGCCGCTCCCTCCGGCCTCCACCGCGTGCCCGGCCACCTCGTCCAGCACCGCAGCGCTGTCGACCGAGTCGGGTAGCAGATAGACCCCGTCGCGCAGCGTTGCGCAACCCAGGGCCTTGACCGAACGCCAGACGCGCATGCGGCCGGTCGATGCCTTCGTGGGCAGGCTGACGAAAAGGGCGAGATAGCTCAAAACCGGGCTTCTCAAGCTGATGAATGTTTACACTATAACTTGCAGTTTCACTTATCACAAATATCCGCAGTTCATCCCTCCTGGGCGACCTCGCAAACCGCATCAGAATGACGGCCGACCGTGCCACACGCCCACCCGGTGCGCTCGTTGCCACACCCCCAAGGTCGATGGCGGCAGCGGCGTTGCACCCATGCGTGGACGGGGCAATTCTCCGCACGGCCCTGACGTTTCCGATTGTTGCGAATGTCCCGCAACAAGCCGGACTCCTGTATAAAACGGCGCACCGATCACCGAAGGCGCCCAGCCCTCGCGAAACCGACCCGTCATGACCGTGTTTGCCGCCTCATCCTTCTTCTCGCAAGAGATCGCCCGCGCGCTGGCGAGGGGATTGGTCGGGCTGCTGATGCTCTCGCATGCGCTGTTCGCGTTCTCGAGTGCGATCTCCCTGTCTCACGATCCGTTGCATGCTGCCTCCCACGCGCATGCGTTTGCCAATGCGGGCACGGATCAGGACGATCATGGCCATAGCCATGATGACGTCGAGGACGAGGGCGGGCCCCACCAACACGGTCACAACCCGGCCGACCACAGCCACGACAAGCCGAACGTGCCACCCACGCACGCGACAGGTGTTCCACCGCTGTCGAATCAGTGGATCGCCGACGAGCGTCGCCTCGGCTATCCCGCACCCTGCGCCACGCTCGAGCGCCCGCCAAAACGTCTCCTGATCGTTTGACCTGTCG
>NZ_DAOMPS010000125.1:0-2843 GCF_035444905.1 Thauera sp. | reverse complement strand
GGGCCAGGTTGAGCACCACGCCCACCACGGCGGCGGTGATGCCGGTGAGCGGCGCAGTGAACTTCAGGTCGCCGTGGGTGGATTCCACCAGCGGCGCCCCGGCCAGGATGAACACGAAACTGGGCAGGAAGGTGAAGAAGGTGGCGACCGTGGCGCCCGCCATGCCGGCGAGCGCCAGCGCATCCGGCCCGAAGATTTCCTTGGTCCAGGCGCCGACGAAGCCGACGAAGGACACCACCATGATCAGCGGTCCCGGCGTGGTCTCGCCGAGCGCCAGGCCGTCGATCATCTGCGTGCCGGTCAGCCAGCCGTAGGTCTCCACGCCGCCCTGATAGACGTAGGGCAGCACGGCATAGGCGCCGCCGAAGGTCAGCAGCGCCGCCTTGGTGAAGAACTCGCCCATGTCGCGCAGTACGGGATCCTCCAGCATCGCCATGGCCCCGACCCAGAGTGCCAGGGCCGCGATCAGCAGCGTGACGAGGTAGGACCAGCGGAACCGGGTGTGGGCCATCGGCGGGGTGTCGTCGTCGATGAGCGCCGGGCCGTAGTCCTTGTCGCTGGCCCCGTGCCCGCCGCCCACCCGGAACTTGTCCGGCATCACCCGGCCGCCGATGTAGCCCAGGATGCCGGCCACGAGCACGATGTAGGGGAAGGGGACGCCGAAGACAAAGATGGCGACGAAGGACGCTGCCGCCAGCGCCCAAAGCACATTGTTCTTCAATGCCCGCGAGCCGATGCGCCAGGCGGCGAAGACGACGATGGCCACCACCGCCGGCTTGATGCCGTTGAACACCCCCTGCACGAAGGTCAGGTTGCCGAAGGCCAGATAGACGTAGGTGAGCGCCGCGAGGATGAAGAGCGAGGGCAGCACGAACAGGACGCCGGCGACGATGCCGCCCCAGGTGCGATGCAGCAGCCAGCCGATGTAGATGGCGAGCTGCTGCGCCTCGGGACCGGGCAGCAGCATGCAGTAATTGAGCGCATGCAGGAAACGGTGCTCGGAAATCCAGCGCCGTTTTTCCACCAGCTCTTGGTGCATGATCGCGATCTGCCCGGCGGGACCGCCGAAGCTGATGAAGCCGAGCTTGAGCCAGTAGAGGAAGGCCTCGCGGAAAGAGGGGTGGGCGGGTCGCGCCTGGGTTGGGGGCGAGGTGTTCACGTGGTCTTGTCCTTGTAGTTCTGCAGCAGCCAGTCGAAGACCTCGCACGCACGGCCGAGCAGCACGTCGTCGTCGGGCTCGGATGCCCGCAAGCCGGCGAGCAGCGCTTCGATGCCTGGCGCCTCCGGCACCGGCAGCCCGCCCGCGTCCAGGCAATGCACCAGCTCGCCCAGCCGCAGCAGCGCGGGGTCCGCCTCCAGCCCGAAGCTGGCCAGTAAGGTCTCGAAGGTGACCCGGGCGCCAACATGGCTGAACGTCGCACCGTCGAAATCGAAGCCGAGCCAGTCGGCCTGGCAGTCGCGGGGACTCGCCAGCCAGACGATGCGGGCCTTCGGGTCGATGAAGCGGCGGATGAGCCAGGCCGTGGCCAGCCGGTCCACCCACGGACGTGCGCGCGTGGCCCAGATGCGGCCCTGATAGTCGGCGCGTGCGCGTCTTGGAATGTCGGCCTGGCGGGCAGTCGGTTCGTCGGGAGCCATGCGGCGGATGAGCGTATCGCGCAGATCGTCGAGCAGGCTCAGGGTCTGCCGCTGCGCCTCGCCGGGGAAGAAATCGATGTGCGTCAATTGCTCGAAGCGGCGCACGAGCGCCTGGAGCTTACGCGCTGCGACGGCGCCGTCGAGCGATGCCTGGATCCGCCCGAGGTCCTTGATCTCCCCGGCGATGTTGGCGTACTCCTCGCCCCGGTCGAACAGGGCGCGCAGCGCGTCTTCTCTTGCCTCGTCGCACCCCGACAGACGGTAAATCTCGCCGCTCCCCCCGGCCTCCACCGCTTGCCCGGCCACCTCGTCCAGCACCGCAGCGCTGTCGGCCGAGTCCGGTAGCAGATACACCCCGTCGCGCAGCGTCGCGCAGCCCAGGGCCTTGACCGAGCGCCAGACGCGCATGCGGCCGGTCGAGGCCTTGGTGGGCAGGCTGACGAAAAGGGCGAGATAGCTCAATACCGGGCTCCTCAAACTAATGAATGTTTGAACTGTAACGCGCAGTTTCAATTATTACCAATATCCGCAGCCTATCCCTCCTGGGCGACCTCGCAAACCGCATCGGAATGATGGCCGATCGGGCCACAGGTCCACTGGCTGTGCGCCTTGCCTCGCCCCCAGGGTCGGTGGCGGCAGCGGCGTTGCACCCATGCGTGGGCGGGGCAATTCTCGCCACAGCCCCGACGTTTCCGATTGTTTCGAATTTCCCGCAACAAGCCGGACTCCTGTATAAAACGGCCCACGGATCGCCGAAGGCGCCCAGCCCTCGCGAAACCGACCCGACATGACCGTGTTTGCCGCCCCCTCCCTCTTCTCGCAAAAGATCGCCCGCGCGTTGGCGAGGGGCTTGGTCGGGCTGCTGATGCTCTCGCATGCGCTGTTCGCGTTCTCGAGCGCGATCTCCCTGTCTCACGACCCCTTGCGTGCAACCACGCACGTGCATGCCTTTGCCGCTGCAGACTTGGGTCAAGACGATCATGGCCACAGCCATGATGACTTTGAGGACGAGGGCGGCCCCCACCAACACGGTCACAACGCGGCCGACCACAGCCACGACAAGCCAAACGTCCCGCCGGCGCACGCGATGGGTATCCCACCGCTTTCTGACCAGTGGGTCGCCGACGACCGTCGCTCCGTCTATCCCGCGCCCTGCGCCACGCTCGAGCGCCCGCCAAAACGTCTCCTGATCGTTTGACCTGTCG
>NZ_DAOMPS010000124.1:0-3173 GCF_035444905.1 Thauera sp. | reverse complement strand
TGCGCCTGCTGCTGGTCGGCGGTGGCCCGCAGGACGCCAATCTCAAGGCCCAGGCCCAGCGCCTCGGCGTGGCCGACAAGGTCGTCTTCACCGGCCGCGTGCCGCACAGCGAGGTCAGCCGCTACTACGACCAGATCGACCTGCTCGCCTACCCGCGCCACTCCATGCGCCTCACCGAGCTCGTCACCCCCTTGAAGCCGCTCGAGGCCATGGCCCAGGGCCGGTTGTTCGTCGCGTCCGACGTCGGCGGCCACAAGGAACTGATCCGCGACGGCGAGACCGGCAAGCTCTTCAAGGCCGGCAGCGCCGAAGCCCTCGCCACCGCCATCGACGACATGCTCGCCCACCGCGAGCGCTGGCCGGCGATGCGCGCGGCCGGGCGCCACTTCGTCGAGGACGTGCGCAACTGGACCAACAGCGTGGCCAACTACCGGGCGGTCTATGAGCGCCTTGGCGGTCGCGCCCGGCAGGCGGCCTGAGCAGCGCGTCGATGTCGTTTTCAGCGCTCAGGGTATTGCTCGTGGGGCCGCTGCCGCCGCCCGCCGGTGGCATGGCCAACCAGACACGGCAACTTGCCGAATTGCTGCGCGGCGAAGGGGCGAGCGTCGAGCTCGTGCGCACCAATGCCCCCTATCGTCCGGCGTGGGCGGCGCAGCTCAAGGGTCTGCGCGCCGTGTTCCGGCTGCTGCCCTACCTGGCCCAGCTGTGGCGCGGGGCGGGGCGCGCCGACGTGGTCCATGTGATGGCCAACTCGGGCTGGTCGTGGCACCTGTTCGCGGCGCCGGCGGTGTGGATCGCCTCGCTGCGCGGCCTGCCGGTCGTCGTCAATTACCGCGGCGGCGAGGCGGGCAGCTTTCTTGCCCGCGCGGCGGGGGCAGTGCGCGCGAGCATGCGGCGTGCCGCCGTGCTGGCCGTGCCCTCGGGTTTCCTGCAGCAGGTGTTCGCCGGCTACGGCATGCCCGCCCGCATCGTGCCCAACATCATCGACCTCGACCGCTTCCACCCCGCCGAGCCGCCGCGCCAGGCGGGCAGGGCGCCGCACTTGCTGGTCGCTCGTAATCTCGAGGCCATCTACGGCAACGATACTGCGCTTCGCGCCTTCGCCCTGCTGTCGCAACACTACCCCGCAGCGACGCTGACGCTTGCCGGCGCCGGGCCCGAGGCCAGCGCGCTGGCGGCGCTCGCGCGCGAACTGGGCGTCGCCGACCGCGTCCGCTTTCCCGGTCGGCTCGATCGCGAGCAAATGGCTGCGCTCTACCGTGACGCAGATCTCATGCTCAATGCCAGCCGTGTGGATAACATGCCCAATGCCATCCTCGAGGCGCTCGCCAGCGGCCTGCCGGTGGTCACGACCGACGCCGGCGGCATCCCCTTCATGGTCGAGCACCGGCGTACGGCGATGCTGGTGCCGGTCGACGATGCCGCCGCCCTGGCCGCCGCGACGCGCGAGGTCCTCGACGATGCGCCCTTGCGCACCGCGCTGGTGTCCCACGGGCTGGCCGAGGTGCAGCGCTACCGCTGGCACTCGGTGCGCTCGGAACTACTTGCCGCCTACCAGACCGCGCTGCAGGCGCAGGAGCGATGACCGACATGAACACAAAGGAAGCTGCAATGAGTCTCAGCAACGCGGGTCACAAGCCCGGCAGCGACGTCGCCGCAGGTGACGCGTCCGCGCGCAGGCTTCACCTGGCGGTGCTCGCCCTCGGCCTGCTGTGGCTGCTGTTCTGGTACCGCGACACCTTCATGGCCATGGTCAGCATCTGGGACCGCTCCGAGACCTTTGCCCACGGCTTCGTCATCGCCCCGATCTCGGCCTGGCTGGTGTGGCGGCGGCGCCATTTCATCCGCAACCTGCCGATCGAACCCTCCCTGCTCGGGGCCCTGTTCGGCCTGGGTGCCGGCTTCGCCTGGCTGCTTGGCGAGCTCGCCAGCGTCGATGCCGTGTCCCAGTTCGCCTTCGTCGGCATGGTGATCAGCTTCATCTGGGCGGTGATGGGCACGGCGGTGGTGCGCACCTTCGCCTTCCCCATCGGCTTCCTGTTCTTCATGGTGCCCTTCGGCGAGTTCATGTTCCCGACCATGATGGACTGGACCGCCAGCTTCATCATCTGGGCAGTGCGCGCCTCGGGCGTGCCGGTGTATGCCGAAGGCTACCTGCTGGTCATCCCCTCCGGGCGCTGGGAGGTGGTCGAAGGCTGCAGCGGCGTGCGCTACCTGATGGCCTCGGTGGTGGTCGGCAGCCTGTTCGCCTACCTCAACTACCGCTCCACTAAGAAGCGCCTCGTCTTCGTCGCTGCGTCCATCATCTTACCGGTGTTCGCCAACTGGCTTCGCGCCTACGGCATCGTCATGCTCGGCCACCTCACCGACAACAAGCTGGCCGCCGGCGCCGACCACCTGATCTACGGCTGGGTCTTCTTCGGCATCATCATCATGATCCTGTTCTGGATCGGCTCGCGCTGGCAGGAGGCCGAGGAAGAAGCGCCGGCCGCAGCCGCCGGGACAAGGGGCGGGGCAGCGGCTGCCGGCCAGGCCACGACCGGCCGCCTCGCTGGGCTGGTCATCGCCGTCGCCGCCGTCACGCTGTGGAACCCGGTGCTGGCTTTCCTCGATCGCCAGGGCCAGCATGGCCCGGTGCAGTTCGGCGAATTCGCCGCGGCGGGCAAGTGGTCGCAGGTCGATGGCGGCGACAAGCCCGCCTGGACGCCCCGCTACCAGGGCATGCGCGGCCAGCAACACGTGCTGTTCACCAATGGCGAGGCCCAGGTCGGCGTCTTCCTCACCTATTACCGCGACCAGGTCGCCGGCGAGGAGCTGATCAACTCCGAGAACCGCATCCTGCTCAACAAGGACGAGGAATGGCGCTTCACCGCCTCGGGTACACAGCGCCAGCCCATCGGCGGTGAAACCATCACGCTGCGTACCAACGAGATGCGCAGCAACGCCGAAACCAGCCAGCGCCTGGCGGTCTGGCACTGGTACTGGGTCAATGGGCGCTGGACGCACAGCGACTACGTCGGCAAGGCCTACCTGGCCCTGTCGCAACTGCGCGGGCGGGGCGACGATTCGGCCATGGTGGCGCTCTACACCCCGGTGGATGCCGAGCGTCGCGGCGAGGCCGAGGCCGCGCTCGCCGACTTCCTCGCCACCATGGGGCCGCAGATCGGCGCCGT
>NZ_DAOMPS010000123.1:0-3209 GCF_035444905.1 Thauera sp. | reverse complement strand
TGGGCGTCAGCTCCTGCCACTTGCCCGTCGAGGCGTCGGTCTCCATCAGCGCGCCCGCCGGCCAGTAGCCGTCGCGCGCGCTCGCCAGCAGCGGCTGGTACACGTGAGTCTGGTTGCGGCGCGTCACGATGTCGCCCGCGCGCTGCGCGACCACGGCGGCACTCTCGTGGTCATCCGTCTGGTGCAGGAAGCCACCGCGTGGATACACGTTGCCCCAGAGGTTCAGGCCGGTGCGCGTACCGATCTCCCGCAGGCCGGGAACCAGCGCTTCCGGGTACGCCATCTCGGGGACGTTGTAGCGCCAAGCCAGCGTGTCGAGCGTGCTCAGCAGGTACGGCATGAAGGCGGTGCCTGCACCTTCGCAGCTGTAGCCGGAAGTGCTGGCGAACTGGCGGAACACCATCCCGCCCGGATGGCCGACGACATCGGCGTTCTTGAACTTGGCGAGGTTGTTCTCGTTGTCGTGGTTGGTCGTGCCGTCACCGCCTGCCTTGGCAGTCGGGTTGGGCATGCTCATCGCCCTGACTTCCCGCCATGGGTTCTCTCCGGTGTTCGAGTAGCTCGACACCACCGCATCGGGGACGTAGTGGTGCACCTTGACGGAAGTGCGCACCGAACAGCCGGATCGCCCGCAGTTCAGCCAGTAGCAAACACCCACGACGCGGTATTCCAGGCAGTCGCGGGACAGCGCCGACGAGACGATCGTGGCCGTGTCCAGGGCGAACGTCGCCGTGGCCGCGCTCAGCAGCAGCGAGGTGACGGTGGCATGCAGGCGCGAGGACGCCAGCAGGAGGCTCACGGCTGCGTGCTCCGGTATGCGTCGATGCGTGCAATGGCTCGGGGGACGTCGGGCTCGCCGTAGACCACGTAGCGCCGATCGACCACCACCGCGGGAATCCTGGCGACCCCCAGCCCCCAGGCTTCCGCGACACCCTGATAGGCGTGGCCGATTCGGCGCTGCAGCGCCTCACCGCCGGCATGCAATCGTTGCCGCACCAGGGCCGCGGCCTGTCGCGGGTCGGTCGGCAGGTGCGCCGCGAGTTCGAACTCGATGCGCGCAGCCTGGTCCAGTTCGATGACCCGCGCGCCAGCCGGAGCCTGCACCGGATGATGGCTGTCGGTGACGACGAGCACATCGGCGGCGGTTGCGATGGGGCCGAGCAGCGCGGCGCACAGTCCGGCGGTCAGTCTGGCCGCCAGGGGACGCCGCGAGGCAGCAGGAAGGTTGGGGGAATGAACCGGCACGGCGCGCCTCCGCGGAGTCGATGCAGGCTCGTAGTCGAACGCAATGCCGATCAGGGAACGACAAGGAAACCGAAACCGCTCAGCCCCGATTTCCTGCGGAAGAACCAAAAGGAAGCGGGAGCCAATGGCTCCCGTGGTGATGAAACAGATGCGTCTGGGATGCTGCTACAACAAGCCGGCTTCGGCGAACGAGAACGGGCTGCCCTTGCCGACGATGAAGTGATCCAGCACCCGGACGTCGATGGTGGCCAGCGCGCTCGTCAGCCGCTCGGTGATCGCACGATCGGCGGATGAAGGCTCGGTTTTCCCCGACGGGTGCTGATGCGCCAGGATCAGGGCCGAAGCGTTGAGCGCCAGTGCACGCTGAACCAACACCCGCGGATACACCGGCGTCTGGTCGACCGTGCCCTTGAACAGCGGCTCAAAGGCGAGCACCTGGTGCTGGCTGTTGAGAAACACGACGGCCAGGATCTCGTTCGGCTCCGCGACCAGTTTCAGGCGCAGGTAGTCGCGCACGGCGGCGGGACTCTCCAATACGGGACCGCCCCTGAACACGCGGTTCTCCAGCAGCATGATCGCCTGCTGGATGATCCAGTCTTCGTGCTGGGCGGCAATCAGGGTGAGCGACTCCGGGCCGGAGTCGGCGATGACAAGAGACATGGCGAACCTCCAATGGATGAGATCGGAGGGCGCCTGCCCCTGGAGGGCAAACCCTCCTGGGACGATAGGAATGGAACAGGTGACGAGCGGGCATCCACCACCGCGAATGCAGTGGTTGTTCGCGGCAACGGATGCGATGCGAACGGGTTGCGATCAACGCGGACCAGCCGCGCCGTAGCCTTGAGGATCGATGGCTACCTGGGCATGTCACCGGCAACGCCGGTGGGCATGTCTGGGGAATGGGCGGGTTCGGCAACGGTCTTAGCGCCGGCGGCGAGCAGGTCGATGGCCGACAGCAAGGCATCACCTTCGACAGGACCATTCAGCAGGAGCGTCTTGCCGGTCCCGCGGTCGCGCAGCTGCAAGGCCGGTGTGGCCGAGATGCCCTGCTCTGCGGCCTCCACCATCTGGGCACGGATGACGGCATCGGGGCGATCGCTGTCGAGACAGCCCTGCATGCCTGGCGTGAGCTCGGGATAGTGCAGGCCCTCCGGCAGACCCTGCCCGTCGCCACGGGTGCTCGAGTAGAGCCACGCCACGGCCCGCCAGAACGTGGTATGTCCGCCAGCCTCGCCCGCGCACTCGGCCAGACGTGCCCCGGCCGTCGCGGCCGGCTCGTGCATGGACAATGGCAGGTGGTGCCACTGCCAGTTCACCTCGGGATGGGCGTCGATCCAGCGCTTGAGTGCGGGGAAGTAGGCCCGGCAGTACGGACACTCCAGGTCGGCGTACCCGACCACCGTGAAGCGCGCATCGGCACGGCCATACAGCCAGGGCGGTCCGGCCGGTTTCGACGCTTCAGACTCGGCAGCGGCCAGGGGCATGGACTCGGTTGCCGGATGCGGCACGCGCAGCAGCATCCACGCGGCCACCGCAATCGTCACCACGATCAGCAGACCGATCCGGGGATGACGGCAGGCGAAGGAAGGCATGCGCATCGTGTCGCTCCCGTCAGGCCAGCGAATCCAGCACCAGCGGTTCGATGCCCCTCGCACGGTCGATCTTCTCGGCCACGCGGAAGGCGGCATCCAGCTCGCAGATGCCGTGCTGCTGCATCAACTGGAAGCGTTCGGCCTTCTCCTCGGGCTCGGTCATCGCCATCGCCAGGTAGAGGCTCGGCGGCACGGCGCGGAACAGTGCCTCCATCGACTTCGACAGAATGACGCCCTCGCTGAACTTGCCGGCCTCCTTGCGCGCCGAGAGCATCAGTGCCTTCTGCGACGCGTTGAGTTCGCGAAAGCGCGCGATTTTCTCGACTTCATCGGGCGGCATCGACAGGCAGATCCACCACTCGATCATGTTGA
>NZ_DAOMPS010000122.1:0-3372 GCF_035444905.1 Thauera sp. | reverse complement strand
CTTTCTCATATTTCCGGCCGCGATGCGCCTCCTATCTGTGAGAAATGCGGGCTAGTGGCCACGCCACCGTCGCCGAACACGCGGCTCACCGCCTCGCCCCGGATCACCTTGAGGTCGCGCACGGCCTGCAGCTCCTTGATCTGGTCGAGGAACACGTCGCGCTGGCCGACCGTGCCGGTGATCATCATGCCGGTGAGGCCGGCCATGGTCATCTCGTTGAAACTGATGGCGAAATCCTTTGCCTGCTCGATCGCCATGTCACGGTTCACCCGGGTCTCCCAGGCGATCATGCCGCCCCAGGCGACGACCAGCATGAGCCAGATCGCGATCGTCAGGCGAAGCCAGATCGGTGTGTCTGCAAGGCGGCGCATCGTGCAATCTCCCTGCCCGTGTCGACGGGCCATCATCGTTTCTTGCGTATCCGATGCTGTTATCGGCCGCGGCAGGCGACGCTTGAGGGCAGCATATGCCGCCGCAGCGTCATCACTCCATCACCCAATGGTGATAATGATTCGGTTGAACCATTTGCCGGCCACGGCAGTCGATTCGCGGTCTGGCCGGCAACGACCCTGTTGCCGCTTGCATGAAGTCGTTTCCCCTTCCCACACAACAAGACGAGGTATTCCATGAAGAAATCCATCCTGCTCGGCGCCCTTGCCCTGTCCATCGCCACCACCGCGGCGGCCCAGGTCAAGCCGGAGGATCAGATCAAGTTCCGCCAGGCGGGCTACAGCTTCATGAGCTGGAACATGGGCAAGATCAAGGCCAACGTCGAGGGCGAGTTCAACGCCCAACAGGTCGAGGCCGCCGCCAATGCCATCGCCGCGATCGC
Organism: Thauera sp.; assembly: GCF_035444905.1. Taxonomy (GTDB): domain Bacteria; phylum Pseudomonadota; class Gammaproteobacteria; order Burkholderiales; family Rhodocyclaceae; genus Thauera. The sequence continues at coordinate 2,540 of NZ_DAOMPS010000122.1, read as the reverse complement.
CGCCTCGGGCATGGGCGCGCTCTACGGCCCGGGCACCGAAAAGGACATCGGCAACGTCAAGACCCGCGTCAAGCCCGAGTTCTTCCAGAACATGGAAGACGTCGGCAAGCTCGCCACCGACTTCAACGCGGCGGCGGCCAACCTGGCCAAGGTCGCCGCCAGCGGCGACAAGGCGGCGGTGCAGCAGGCCTTCGGCGAGACCGGCGCAACCTGCAAGGCCTGTCACGACAAGTACCGCATGGACTGATCGGCCGCCCGCGGCATGCAGCGAAAAATGCCACCCCGAGGGGTGGCATTTTCATGGGTGCGCAGCGTTCGCTGCGGCCAGGCAGACCGTCGCCGCGGCGCAGCGCGTCACCAGGGCGCGACCGGCGGCGGTGGCGGCGGCTCGATGAAGCTGCCGGTGGCGACATACAGCACGCCGGCGGTGATCGCGAGCGCAATCAGCAGGGCCACCAGGCCGCCGCCCTGCGCCGGCTGCGCGTCGGCCTCGTCGACATCCTTGTGACCGGTGATCATCGCCCCGACGAGGTTGTCCTTCTTGATCAGCGCATAGAACAGCACCGCGCCCACGTGCAGGCCGACCAGGATGATGATCGGCCAGTAGTTCTGCCGGTGCAGGCCGCTCAGCCAGTTGCTGGTGTCCGCGCTCACCAGTGCGCGCAGCGGGCCGGAGAAGGCGATCTCGTCATTGGCGAAGAGCCCCGTCACCGCCTGGTAGAGCATCACGCCAAGCAGGGCGAGCACCGACAAGGCCCCCAGCGGGTTGTGGCCCAGCCCGCTCCAGTGCCCGCGCAGGTGCGCCCACAAATGCGCCGGACCAGGCACGAAGTCGCTGAAGCGGGCGTAGGTCGAGCCGATCACCCCCCACACCAGGCGGAAGCTCAGCAGGCCGACGATGGCGATACCGACTCGACCGTGCCACTCCATGTAGCTGCCGCCGAGCTGGCCGGTGACATAGGCGGCCACCACCAGCCCCGCCAGCAACCAGTGAAAAAGGCGGGTGGGGAGATCCCACACGCGTACTCTCGTCTTGCGCATTCAAAACCCTTCACATTTAGAAATGATCAGTGGCCGCTTGGCGTCCGCGACCACTGATCCATCGTTTCATGCCCGTGTGTCCGCCACGGCCCGCACACGTCATGCCGCCTCAATGACTCCAACATCGGGCCGGGGTTCCGTGCCGAGCCCCTTCAGCCACCCTGGCGCAACGCGAAGAACTCGCTCAAGTGCCGCCCGGTGTGCGACGCCAGCGTCGCCATCGCCAGCTCCGGCGGGCCTTCCGCCACCACCTGGCCGCCGCCGTCGCCGCCTTCCGGGCCGAGGTCGATCAGCCAGTCGGCCTCGGCCATGACGTCGAGGTCGTGCTCGATCACCAGCACGGTGTGGCCGGCATCGGTGAGGCGGTGCAGCACGTGGATCAGCTTGTCGACGTCGGCCATGTGCAGGCCCACGGTGGGCTCGTCGAGCACGTACAGGCTGTGCTTGTCGGCCGGAAGCGGCACGCCGCCGGTGTCCTCCGCGTCGCCCGGACGGCGGCGCACCTTGGCGAGCTCGGTGACGAGCTTGATGCGCTGCGCCTCGCCGCCCGACAGCGTCGGGCTGGGCTGGCCCAGGGTCAGGTAGCCGAGGCCGACGTCCTGCAGCAATTGCAGCGGGTGGGCGATGGCCGGATGCGCGGAGAAGAACTCCACCGCCTCGTCCACCGGCATCGCCAGCACCTCGGCCACGGTCCTGTCCTTCCAGCGCACCGACAGCGTCTCGGGGTTGAAGCGCGCACCGCCGCAGCCCTCGCAGGGCGTCTTCACGTCGGGCAGGAAGCTCATTTCGACGGTGGTCTGGCCGGCGCCGTCGCACACCGGGCAGCGCCCGGCGCCGGTGTTGAAGGAGAAGCGCGAGGCGTTCCAGCCGCGGGTGCGGGCGTCGAAGGTGTCGGCGAAGAGCTTGCGGATCGCGTCCCAGAAGCCGACGTAGGTCGCCGGGCAGGAGCGCGGCGTCTTGCCGATCGGCGTCTGGTCCACTTCCAGCACGCGGCCGACCTGCTGCCAGCCGTGGATGCCCTTGCAGCCGACCAGGGCCTGGTCGACCTCCTCCGGCTGGGCCTGGCCGCGGCGGCGGGCGCGGGTGGCCTCGGGGTCGCCGAGGCGCGCGCGCAGGTTGGCGTGGATCACGTCGCGCGCCAGGCTGGACTTGCCGGAACCGGACACACCGGTCACCACCGTCAGGCGCGCGAGCGGGATGCGCACCGAGATGTCGCGCAGGTTGTGCAGGCTGGCGCCTTCGATGCGGATCGCCGCGTGGTCGTCCGCCACCGCGCGGCGCGGGCGCAGCGGGTGCTGCAGCGGGTGGCGGAAGCACTCGCCGGTGGCCGATTCCGGCGCCGCCAGCAGGTCGGCGATGGTGCCTTCGGCCACCACCCGGCCGCCACGCACCCCTGCACCGGGGCCGAGGTCGATGACGTGGTCGGCGCGGCGGATGGTGTCCTCGTCGTGCTCGACCACCAGCAGCGTGTTGCCGCGGTCGCGCAGCGCCTCCAGCGT
>NZ_DAOMPS010000121.1:0-3405 GCF_035444905.1 Thauera sp. | reverse complement strand
CCGCCGGCGCTGCCTCGTGCCGGCCAACGGCTTCTACGAGTGGCAGCCGCTCGGTGACCGGCAGGGCGGCGGCAAGCAGCCGTTCTACATCCACCCGGTCGGGGGCGAGTTCTTCGCGCTCGCCGGGCTGTGGGAGCGCTGGACGCGGCCGGCCGACGGCGAGGAGATCGACACCTTCACGATCGTCACCACCGAGGCCAACGCGGCGATGCGCCCGCTGCACGACCGCATGCCGGTGATCCTGGCGCCGGCGGATTGGTGGGCGTGGCTCAACGGGGCGACCGCCGCCGACCAGGTCCAGGCGCTCTTGCGCCCGTGCCCGGAGGCGGCGCTTGCGGCGTATCCGGTTTCGAGCGCGGTGGGCAGCGTCCGCAACGACGCGCCGGCGCTGATACAGCCCGTTTGAGCGGCGTTCTCTGCGCGGCTGAGGGCGAACCCAGGATCGGGGCGCCTGAGCCGTCCTGAACGGGCGTGGCGGCGTCCGTGGAAAAGGCCCCTCCCCGCGCGACGGGCAAATAATCGCTTGCATAATCATAATAATCATATTATTATGATTATTATCTAGTCCCGATTGGAGTGCCGCCATGAACCAGAACCTCTCCCTCGACGCCCGTGAGCGTGTTTTCGCCGCGGCGAGCCAGATTTTTGAGGAATCCGGCCGGCAGACGATGCCCACCGTCGATCAGGTCCGTCGCCTGGCCAAGGTCGACATGCATGCGGCGACCGCGGCGATGCGCGAATGGCGTCGGCAGCAGACCGCCCAGGCGGCGCCGATCGCCGTCGCCGTGCCGGAGGTGGTGGCCAAGGCGAACGAACTTGCGGTCGCCCAGCTCTGGACGCAGGCCCAGGAACTGGCGAACCAGTCTCTGCGCGAGGCGCAATCGGCGTGGGATGCGGAGCGGGCCGAGCTCGACCAGCTGCGCGTCGAGCTCTCGGACGCGTTCGAGGCCCAGGCCGACGAGCTCGAGCAGGCCAGGTCACGCATCGAGGCGCTCGAGCGTGAGGCGCGCGAGACGGCGGAGGTTGCTGCCGCGGAACTCCAGAAGCTGCGCGACGAGCTCGCCCAGGTGCGCGCCGAGCTGGGTGCGGCGACCACCCGCGCCGAGCGCTCTGAGGCGACTGCGGCCGAGCTCGAGCGCCGCGTCGCCGATCTGCGCGGTGAGCTCGACCGCGCCCACGCCGATGTCGATCAGGTGCGGGCCGAGCTCAGCCGTGCGCACGCCGACGTCGACCAGGCGCGTGGCGAGCTCAAGCGCGCGGCAGCCGATGCCGAAGGCCTGCGCAACGAGCTCGCCGCGGCGAAGGCGAAGGCGGACGCTGCCGAGCAGGCGCACCAGGAGCAGCGCAAGGATGCCGCCAAGGAAGCGCAGCGCTGCGCCGAAAAGGTGCTTGCCGCGCAGAAGTCGCACGACGCGATCGCGAAGGAAGCCGCCGCCGCCCGCGAAAGTGCGGCGCGTCTGTCGGGCCAGCTCGAGGCCGTGCAGGCGCAGAACAAAGCGCTGATGGAAACCTTGCGCGGCAAGGTCGCCGGTAATGGCTGATCCGGCCGTCCGTGAGGCGATCAGCCGGCAGGCCCGTGCCTGGCTGGCCGCCAATGCGTTGATCCTGGATACCGAGACGACGGGCCTCGGCGACGATGCAGAGGTCGTCGAGCTCGCGGTCATCGACTGCGCCGGGGCCGTGCTGCTCGACACCCTCGTGCGCCCGTCCGGGCCGGTCCCGGCCGAGGCCGCCGCGATCCACGGCATCACCGACGCCATGCTCGCGGGCGCGCCGACCTGGTCGGAGATCCACGCGCGGTTCTGCGACCTGGTTGAGGGCCGCCAGGTCGTGATCTACAGCCGCGAATTCGACACTCGTGTGATCACTCAGACCGCGCGCCGTTACGGCCTGCCGGCGCCGCAGGGTTTCGACCTGGTGCTCGATCCGGGCCGCATCCATTGTGCGATGCAGGCCTATGCCGAGTTCCGCGGCGAGTGGAGCGCGGAGAAAGGCCGCTATCGCTGGCAGAAGCTCTCGGCAGCGGCGCAGCAGCAGGGCGTGACCGTCACGAACGCTCACCGCGCGCTCGGTGACTGCCTGATGACCCTCGGTTTGGTGCGCGCCATGGCGTCCCCGGGAAATGCTCAAGGGGTATGATGAGGGCGTTTAAAGATCATCATTGGTGAGCACGATGGCTGCCCCGAAACTCATCTTCGGTACCTCCGAAGAGATCAAAGCGTTCCGCCGCAAGCATGGCATGAACCAGTCACAGTTCTGGGGGCGGGTCGGAGTCACGCAGTCGGGCGGCTCGCGCTACGAGAGCGAGCGCAACATCCCGCAGCCGGTCAGGCTGCTGCTGCACATCGTCTATGCGACCGATGACCGTTCGAACCGGCTCGTCGACCACCTTCGGAAGTGGAAAACCGAGCCGAAGCCGGGCGCGTGAGCGTTCAGCGGGGGGTGTTTTTCCTTCTGGCCTTCCTGAAGTCCCAGGGCGCCATCGGCGCCCGGTCGGCCCACAGGCCCTGGCGGGCGTCGCGCGCGCGGTCTTCCGCTTTTGCGTAGCGCCGCCGGTCCGCTGGCGACTGCTCGCGAGAGTATGCCTTGTAGTGCCACGCCATCCCGGCCTCGACCTGGGCGAGGTTGGCGTCGATGCCGTCGACCTCGATCCTGCACACCGCGCGCTTGTAGCGGTCGGTTTTGGGGCACTCGGCCGTCACCTGCCTTCCGAACACGAGTGCGCCCAGGTGAAGCCGCGAGCGGTTCCCGAACGGCTGGCGCTTCTCCGGTGCGTCGATTCCGGAGAGGCGGAGCTTGTGCTGCCGCAGGTTGGCGTCGAGCAGGGTCACGGTGTCGCCATCAGCGATCGAGACGATGCGGCCGGTGAGTTCATCGGCGTTGCTGGTCTCGATGCCGGCCACGAACAGAATCGCGGCGCCCACCCAGAGCAATCCTTTCACACCGCCAAGAGAGCGCCTCATTCTTGTCCATACGCCCACAGGAGCCGGACTCTGTGGCGCTTTTATGAGAAGTTCAGATACAGGTGGTTTGTTTTGTTTGTGCAGATGGAGTCTGTACTCTGAACTGAGTGAATAGGCGAAAGCCCCGGGCGGCGCTAACCGTTCCGAGGCTTTTGCGGTTCACCCGGCGACTCGCCCATTTACCAGATGAACGAGCCGCCTTGCCGATCCACCTGCACACCAGGCGCCGACGTGAAGTTGATTGTAGCCAAAGGCATCTTCTTGAACCACGGAGAAGATGGCAAACAACCATAACCATCTGGATGGATCCTCTGGTCATGCACCTTTCCAGGGGGACTTATTTGACGCTTCAAGATGGCCTCGACGTCCTTACTGCGCTGACGACTTGGAGCAGGGGGTGTGCATCCGCTCTCTGGCCTCGGCAATCAAGCGGCCCTACATC
>NZ_DAOMPS010000120.1:0-3486 GCF_035444905.1 Thauera sp. | reverse complement strand
CTAAAGTGCCTGGGTAAAATTCAACGCGCACCGCTGGGTAGTTTTAGACGCGCGCCGACATCCACAAGGTCTACGAGCCCAGTCATCACGCCAATATGGCCTTTCAGTTGGCGGTGGCGAACGGCGTGCGCGCTCACCATTGGCAGTTCGGCGACATGGCACCCGTTCCCGAACTGACGCCGGACGACGTCGCGCACATCACGGCATTCGTGCGCGGTGAACAGCGCAAGATGGGCATTCGATAACAATAATCGACGGGGAGAAGTCTCATGACCCACGAACATTCGCAGGGCGGCCATTCCGGCCACACGCATCGCCACGAGCATGCCTCGACAGGCAAGGACACCGATCCGGTCTGCGGCATGACCGTGAAGCCCGACTCACCGTACCGGGCGATTCACGCCGGGCACGAATACCGGTTTTGCAGTGCGAAGTGCCAAGGCAAGTTCGAGACCGATCCGGCGCGGTATCTGGCACCGCAGACAAGCCAGGCTTCGGCCGAGAGCGCTCCGGCGCCCGGCACCGAATACACCTGCCCGATGCATCCCGAGATTCGCCAGATCGGACCGGGCACCTGCCCGAAATGCGGCATGGCGCTCGAGCCGGTGATGCCGGGGCTCGAGGACGACGACAATCCCGAACTCGCCGACTTCCGCCGCCGCTTCTGGTGGACGCTGCCGTTGACGGTGATCGTGACGGTGATCGCCATGTCCGGCGGTTTCTTCGATCCAATGTTGGGGGCCGCACGCCCCTGGGTCGAGCTGGCCCTGTCGACACCGGTCGTGCTGTGGTCAGGCTGGCCGTTCTTCGTGCGCTGCGCACAGTCGATCGGCAACCGCAGCCCGAACATGTGGACGCTGATTGGACTGGGGGTTGGCGCCGCCTATGTGTACAGCGTCGTCGCCACCGTTGCGCCGGGGGTATTTCCGGCCTCGTTTCGCATGGGCGAACACGTCGCGGTGTATTTCGAAGCGGCAGCGGTGATCATCTCGCTGACGCTGCTCGGCCAGGTGCTGGAGCTCAAGGCGCGCTCGGAGACCGGCGCCGCGATCAAGGCGCTGCTCGGCCTCGCGCCCAAGACCGCGCGGCGCATTCGCGCGGATGGCACCGAAGAGGATATCCCGCTGACCCACGTCCATCCCGGCGACCGGTTGCGCATTCGTCCGGGCGAAAAGGTGCCCGTCGATGGTTCCGTTGCCGAAGGCGAAAGCGCTGTCGATGAATCGATGCTGACCGGCGAACCGATCCCGGTGACCAAACGCCCCGGGGACAAGGTGATTGGCGCCACGCTCAACACCAGTGGAGCGCTGGTCATGGTCGCCGAGAAGATCGGCGCACAGACCATGCTGTCGCAGATCGTGCAGATGGTCGCGCAGGCCCAGCGCTCGCGCGCGCCGATGCAACGCCTGGCCGATGTCGTCGCGGGCTGGTTCGTCATCGTCGTCGTGCTCATCGCCCTCACCACGTTCGTGGTGTGGGGACTCTTCGGACCCCAGCCGAGCTGGGCCTACGGCCTCATCAACGCGGTGGCGGTGCTGATCATCGCCTGCCCCTGCGCATTGGGCCTGGCCACGCCGATGTCGGTGATGGTCGCGACCGGCAAGGCAGCCACCCAGGGCGTGCTGTTTCGCGATGCGGCGGCGATCGAGTCGCTGCGCAAGGTCGACACCCTGATCGTGGACAAGACCGGCACCCTGACCGAAGGGCGCCCCGCCTTCCATAGTGTGGTGGCGGCGCCGGGCGGGACGGAGGCCGACGTGCTTCGCATCGCAGCCAGCCTCGATCAGGGCAGCGAGCACCCACTCGCCCAGGCCATCGTGACCGAGGCCCGCGCGCGCGGTCTGGCGCTCAGCACACCGGAGACTTTCGAGTCCTCGTCCGGCATCGGCGTGCGCGGCACGGTCGATGGCCGCCGCGTGACCTTGGGCAACACGGCGTTGATGGACGATGAGCGCATCGACTGGCGCGGGCTCGCCGAGCGTGCCGAGGCGCTGCGGCTCGAGGGCGCGAGCGTGATGTATCTGGCGGTCGACGGCGTGCTCGCCGGCCTGATCGCGGTTGCCGATCCGATCAAATCCACGACCCTTGAAGCGCTCGATGCGCTGCGCGCAAGCGGGCTCCGGATCATCATGGCCACGGGCGATGGGCTCACCACGGCGCGTGCGGTCGGCGCCCGTCTGGGCATCGACGAGGTGTATGGCGAAGTGAAGCCCGCCGACAAGAACGATCTGGTCGGAAGACTGCAGGCCGAGGGGCACATCGTCGCCATGGCCGGCGACGGCATCAACGACGCGCCGGCGCTCGCGCGCGCGAATGTGGGTATCGCGATGGGCACGGGGACCGACGTCGCGATGAACAGTGCCCATCTGACTTTGGTCAAGGGTGATCTCCGGGGCATCGCCACCGCACGCAGCATCTCCGTCGCCACCGTGCGCAACATGCATCAGAACCTCGTGTTCGCCTTCCTGTACAACGCAGCGGGCGTACCGATCGCGGCCGGGGTGCTCTATCCAGCGTTCGGGCTGCTGCTGTCACCGCTGATTGCGGCCCTGGCGATGAGCTTGAGTTCCGTGTCGGTGGTCGGTAACGCGTTGCGCCTCGGACGGAAAAGGATTTGATCGTCCTCGATTCGCCAGCCCGGAAAGCTGGGCAGACGAACCGCGTCTCGCGTTGTCTCGTTCGTTGGAAGCCATCCCGACCCCGGCATGTCGATGTTTGCTCACAAGGAGCTGTCTCATGAAAGCCGAGACTGAAGTCGAGCCCCGTCCATCCGGTCGGGCTGCATCAAACCTAAGGGTTCGCCGTGTTTTTCTGGTCTTCGTCGGGCTAGCGGCCGTTCTCCTCATCGTCGAGCATCGGCTCCATGTGCTCGGCTACCTACCGTGGCTCATCTTGCTTGCGTGCCCCCTGATGCACGTCTTCATGCATCGCGGTCACGGCCACAAGGGAAAACACACGCCGACTGAAGACCAAGGTAACCATGATGCGTAATGCCACGGGAGATCGAGATGAATGAGACGTCGAGTTACGGCTTGTGGTCACTGGTCATCATCAACTCGCTGTTCTTCATCGCCTTCGCCTTCAGCTTCACGCGTCCCCGCACGAGCCGGGACTGGCGATCCTTGGGCGCTTACTCGGCCTTCATCCTGGCGCTCTTCACCGAGATGTACGGCTTTCCGTTGACGATCTACCTGCTCTCGGGGTGGCTATCGTCAAAGTTTCCCGGGATCGATTTTCTTGCCCACGACTCGGGACACCTCCTGGAGGTCATGTTCGGGTGGAGCAGTAACCCGCATTTCGGCCCATTCCATCTGTTGAGCACAGTATTCATCGTCGGTGGCTTCTGGCTCCTGGCAAAGGCATGGCCTGTGCTCCTCGAGGCTCAGCGCACCCGCCGTGTCGCCGACAGCGGCCCCTACGCACGCATTCGCCACCCGCAATACGTCGCGTTCGTTCTGGTCATGTTCGGCTTCTTGCTGCAGTGGC
>NZ_DAOMPS010000119.1:0-3569 GCF_035444905.1 Thauera sp. | reverse complement strand
GGCCAGTTGGCGTAGGGCGGGTTCTTGCCGTAGCCGACGAGGTCGCGCGGGTAGGCCTTGTTCGAAGTCATGATGTCATTCCGGGTAAGGCGATGAGGACAGCCTCGGCGGCTGCGGTGGGCGGGACGCGAGCGCCCCGCCCGCGCCGTGGGTCAGTTCTCGAGGAAGCGCTTGCAGGCGCCCCAGTTGTTCATCAGCAGCCAGTAGGTCAGGCCGGCCGGGATCAGGCTGGCGTACCAGGACACTGCCGAGAAGCTCAGCGCCACCGCCGCGCCCACCAGCGAGGCCACGATGCCGGCCCAGTTCACCCCGCGGTAGGGGCCGTTCTCGTCATAGAGCTTGCCCAGGTTCAGGCTGCGCCCGCGGATGAAGTAGTAGTCGACCACCAGCACCGCGAAGATCGGGCCGAGGAAGGCCGAGTAGGTCTGCACGAAGATCTGCAGGCCCGAGGCCGACTCGTCCTTGACCAGCTCCCACGGGAAGGTGCCGAAGGCGAGGAAGCCCACGATCACCGCCGCGGAGCGGAAGGACAGCTTGAACACGTCCATCAGCACGTAGGTGGGCGGCACCACGTTGTTGAGCACGTTGGTGGTGACCTGGGCGAAGGCGATGAAGAGCAGCGTGGTGATCAGCAGCGGCTTGTTGTCCACCGCACTCGAGAACACCTGGATCGGGTCGGCGACGCCGGTGGCGCCCGACACCATCAGCCCGATCAGGCCCATGAACAACGTGCAGGGCAGGATGGACATGGCGTAGATCGTGGTCAGCGGCCCGCGCCGGATGCCTTTCTCGAGTTCGCGCGAGTAGTCGCTGACGTTGAGCATCATGGTGCTGTAGATGCCCAGGAAGAGCATCGTCGCGCCCCAGAACGGCAGGCCCCAGGTGCCTTCGATATTGACCAGGTTGGTGCTGATCTCGTCGCCGTACTTGTCGATGACGCTGAAGAACATGTAGGTCAGCGACACCAGGATGAAGCCGCTGCCGATGTTCTCCAGCCACTTGATGCCCTGGAAGCCGAGCACTGACAGGGCGATCTGCAGCAGCTGGAAGACGATGAACCACACCACCAGGTTGTCGAAGCCGAACAGCGAGGCCGACACCAGGTTGAGCGCGCCGGCGCCGACCCAGCTCTGGAAGCCGAACCAGACGATGGCCGGCACCGCCCGTACCAGCCCCGGGAAGCGCGTACCGCCGAAGCCGAAGGCGGTGCGCGCCTGCACCATGAAGGGGATGCCGTACTTGTGGCCGGCGGCGCCGTTCAGGCACAGCGCGACGCCGATCACGAAGCAGCCGATCGCAATCGCCATCGTCGCCTGCAGCAGGTTGAGCGTGCCGACGATGCTCGAACCCATGGCGAAGGTGCCGATCGAGACGCAGCCGCCGAACCAGGCGAGCAGATACGACCACTTGCCCATGATGCGCGTCTCTTGCGGGGCCAGGGACTCCTCGCCGACCGCCTTCGAGTGCGGATGAGGGCCGGCGTGTGCCGTGCTTGCGGCCGCGAGGCCGGACACGGGAATGGGGTGTGCCTTGCTTGTCATTTTGCGTGCTCCTCCAGTGGTGCTGGACAGGCGGTTCGTGGACCGCGCTTTCTGAGGGTCAGGGGGCGGGACGCCCCCGGGGAACGGCTACGGGGTGAAGCTCAAGGGGGGGTCGGAGGTGGATCGGAGGTGGGTGGGGTGAGTGGAGTGGGTTGGGGGTTGGGGGTTGGGGGTTGGGGGTTGGGGTGGAATCGCTCAGTTGCCGAGGTAGTCGAAGCGCCCGCTGAAGGGCTTGGGCCGCGGGAAGGCCAGATCGCCGTGCTTGCTGGTGCCCAGGCGCAGGCTCGCCAGCGACTCGGCCAGCTTCACCGCCGCGGTCACGCCTTCGACGATCGGCAGGCCGACGGCCTCGCGGATTTCGTCGGTGAGGTCGGCCATGCCGCCGCAGCCGAGCACGATCGCGCCGATACCGTCCTCGACCTTGGCGCGACGGCACTCGTCGATGATCCGGTCGCGCGCGCAGGCGCCGTCGTCCTCGAGGTCGAGCACCGGGATCTCGGCCGCACGCACCCTGCGGCAGTGGTGGGCGAAGCCGTAGTTCTGCAGCAGATGCTCGGCGATGATGCAGGTGCGCCCCAGCGTGGTGACCACCGAGAAGCGGGTGCTGATCAGCGTCGCGAGGTGGAAGGCGGCCTCGGCGATGCCGATCACCGGCGCGGCGGTGAGCTCGCGCGCGGCGAGCAGGCCGGGGTCGCCGAAGCAGGCGATGACGTAGGCGTCGACGCCTTCCTTGTCGCCGCGGCGAATCTCCTCGAGCACGCCGACGGCGCTGATCGCCTCGTCGAAGTGGCTCTCGATCGAGACCGGGCCGGCCTCGGGGTTGGTCGCCGAGATGCGGGTCCCGGCGGCGGCGACGAGGCGGCCGGCGGCGCCGATCTTGTCGGTCATCGAGGCGGTGGTGTTGGGGTTGATCAGGCGGATGTGCATGCTGCTCTCCTGGGTACCGCGACTGCGTCGGCCGCGTGTGTGTGCAAATGGGTTTCAGCGCTCGCCGCGGTGACGGCGTGCGACTTCGTCGAGGACCTTGCGCAAGTCGAGGACGGAGGGCTCCTCCTCGACCAGCACGACCGTGCGCTCGATGTCCTTGAGGTGGCGCTCCATCCAGTTGCGCGCGCCCTCGGCATCGCCCTCGGCGATCAGCTCGAGCACGTCATCGTGCTCGGAATGGCGGCAACTGCCCGCCATCGGTGCGCCGTAGGTCGCAATCACCAGCGAGGAGCGGGACACCAGCCCGGCAAGGTACTCCGTCAGGGTCTCGTTCTCGGACACCCGCGCCAGTGCGACGTGGAACTCGCCGGACAGGTAGATGGATTCACGGCGGTCGCCGCGCGCCTCGGCCTCGTGCTCGCGGCGAACGATGTCGCGCAGTTCATCGAGCCTGGCCGGCGTGGCCTTGGCAACCACCTGCGCGAGCACGCCGCATTCCACGATGCGGCGGGCGGCGAAGATATCGCGCGCCTCCTTCACGGTGGGCTGCGCGACGGTGGCGCCACGATTCAGGCGGATATCGACCAGGCGCTCGTAGGCCAGGCGCTGCAGCACCTTGCGGATACTGGTGCGACTGACCCCGAAGGCCTCGGCCAGCGTGTCCTCGGGCAGCTTGGTGCCGGGCTCGAGGTGGTTCTCGACAATCGCCGCATACAGATTGCGATAGATCGCCTCGTCGCGGCCGGAGCCCGACATCCCCTCCTCGGTCTGCATGGAGCCCAGATCGATGGATGACCGCTTTCTGCTCATGACCCGCTCCTATGTATTCATGGCCGCGAACGCTTCGCGAATCTCTTGAAAACAAGATAGCCAGTTTTTGTACACAAAACAATTGAATTTTTGTGCTCATTTAAACAATTGATCAGCCGGCATCCATCCCGCGGCGAGCACGTCGGTCGCCCCGCGCCGCAAGCATTCATGCATCTGGCATCAGCGCTGCACGCAATCGCCCATGGCGCCTGCGCTTTGGCCGATCATCGGGGGAGTATTTGCGTGCACTTATGCGCGCCATCAGCACACCAAGAAGATGGAAGAACGAGC
>NZ_DAOMPS010000118.1:0-3895 GCF_035444905.1 Thauera sp. | reverse complement strand
CGCATAGGGGTCGTTATGGAGAGATTTGCATAGCGACCCAATCCAGCCGTCGGGCACTTCGTGGCTCGAACGGCAAGTAACCGATTGAAGCCGCCACCTCGCATGACATACTGGGGACGCGAAGTTGGTGCTTCGTTGAATCAATGTGAGTGCCGGTGGTGGATGTCCGGAAAGTGCGGGTGTTTGTGGAGCAGCGCCTCGTGGCGGTGCCAGTGCTCATGCGGCTGGTCGCCATCCCACTCGAAATCATGTTCGTGCTGGTGATGCTCGTCGTGCGTGTGCCGATGGCCATGCTCCATCGGCTCATGCACGTGCTCGTGCTCGTGATGCTCGGTGAGGTGTAACCACACCCCCCAGCCCATCAGGGCTGCCGCAATCCAGAATGAGATCGAGGTCGACTCCCCCAGCAGGAACAGCGACACCGCCGCGCCAATGAACGGCGCGGTCGAGAAGTAGGCGCCGGTGCGCGCCGTCCCCAATCCACGTAGCGCAAGCACGAACAGCACTAGGCTGATGCCGTAGCCGAGCAGGCCGACAACCATGGTCCCGAGCAGGACCGGACCGCCCGGCAGGCTCGCACCGAGCGCGAACGCCAGCGCAACATTGACCGTGCCCGCCACCGCACCTTTCGTGGCCGCGATGAAGAGCGCATCCGAGGCCGACACGCGCCGCGTCAGGTTGTTGTCGATTGCCCAGCACAGACAGCCGGCGGCGATGGCGAGCGGGCCGATCCAATCGTTCGCTCCGCCTTCGCCACCCGACCACGACAACACGACCCCGCCGGCGACGATCGCGAGCATGCCGAGCACGATGCGGCGGTCGGCGTTCTCCCTGAACACCACCCAGGCGATCACGGCGGTCAGCACCGCTTCGAGGTTGAGCAGCAGCGACGCGGTCGCGCCGCTGGTGCGCGTGAGGCCGAACATCAGCGCGAGCGGGCCGAGCACGCCGCCGAAGAAGATCGCCCCCAGCAGCCACGGCCATTCACCCCTGGCCAGGCCGGACGGCGTCCAGCCACGATCGCGGATCAGGCGCGCCGCAGCCAGCCCGAGCCCGCTGCCAAGGTAGAGCAGGCCAGCCAGCAGCCAGGGCGACATCTCGCCGACCAGCAGCTTGGCGAACGGGGTGCTCGCGCCGAACAGGGCGGCTGCGAGCAGCGCATGGATCACGTAGATGTTGTTCATTGCCCTTGCTCGGACGGAGTGGCAGCCATCCGATGGAAACGATAGCGGGAAACGCCCCCACCCCGGCGGGATGGGGGGCTGCGCTTACAGCACGCGCTCGATCCTGGCGTACTCGCCCTGGGTCTTGAGCGTGACGGTGACGTCGTAGCCGGAGCGGTTGCGCCAGAACCAGCCGTGCTTGCCGTCGAACGCGGCGACCAGTTCGCCCTTGCTGCCGAGCTCGTTACGTCCCTTGCCGTAGCCGTGATAGAAGTCCTTCGGCGCGTCGTAGGGGTCGCCATGGGTGTCGAAGTTCACCGGGCCGCCGGCGCTCGCCCACTCATAACGAACGCGGTGGTCCTTGTTCATCGTCAGTTTGACTTCGGCGCCCTGACCGGGCTTGAGCGTCACGGTCACCGTGTCCTGTCGTGCGGCGGCGGGCGTGGGCGCGACCGCTGCGGGCGGCAGTGTGGCGACCGCGACCGGCGCAGGTGCCGGTGCCGGGACAGGCGCCGCTTCGGCACGAACCGTAGGCGCGACGGCTACGGGCTGTGCGGGCGCCGTTTCTGTGGCAACGCGCTCGTCGGCGCGGGCCTCGGCCGCGAGCGAGATCTTGATCTCGCCCATCGGCGTGAGGCCCAGGGCGCGGCCGATCCCGGTGGGGTCGATGCCGTACTCGGCCGGCAGTACGGTTGTGACGAGGAGCCCGCCGGCGATCAGGGCAGCGAGGGCGGTCGAGCGCAGCAGCTTGCCGGTGGTCGGCAGGTCGGCGCGTTTGGGAAGGTCGGTGTTGTACATGGTGGATGACTCCAGGAATCTCAGGATACGAACAGGCCGGTGAGCTGATAGCCGATCAGCATGAACCCGGCGCACATCATGGCGACGTTGGCGGTATAGGCGTGCTGGAAGAAGCCGGCGGTACGACGCCAGAAGCCCATCGCGATCAGGATTGCGCCGAGCGCGAGCAACTGGCCGATCTCCACCCCGACGTTGAACGCCAGCAGGTTGGGCAATAGGCCATCGCGGGCGATCTCGAACTCCTGGATCTTGGCCGCCAGGCCAAAGCCGTGGAACAGGCCGAAGACCAGGGTCGCCACCTTGGTGTTCGGCTGCACGCCGAACCAGCGCTGGAAGGCACCGAGGTTGTCGAGGGCCTTGTACACCACCGACAGGCCGATGATCGCGTCGATCAGGTAGGCATTGACGTTCACCCCGGCATAGACACCGTACAACATGGTGACCGAGTGCCCGATCGCGAACAGGCTGACGTAGAGCGCGATGTCCTTGAGCTTGTAGAGAAAGAAGATCACCCCTGCCAGGAACAGCAGATGGTCGTAACCGGTGACCATGTGCTTGGCGCCGAGGTAGGTGAAGGGCAGCAGGTGCGTGCCCGAGATCTCCTGGATGTAGCCCTTGTCGCCCTCGGCCACGCCATGGGCGTGCGCGAAAGCGGTCAGGAGCAGGTAGAGCAGTACGCCTGTGAAAGCGTACAGCAGCGGCCCGGAGCGTGGCAGCACGGCTGCCCGCCCCTGGCTGGGGAAGGAATGGGTCATGGATGTCTTCCGATGAGGTTTGCTGGGTGATCCCGGCGCTTCAAGCGCGCGGGACTCGACAGGTCAAACGATCAGGAGACGTTTTGGCGGGCGCTCGAGCAGGGCGCAGGGCGCAGGATAGGCGGGTCGACGCTCGTCGGCGAGCCACTGATCGGACAACGGTGGGATACCCATCGCGTGCGTGGGCGGCACGTTCGGCTTGTCGTGACTGTGATCGGCCGGGTTGTGCCCGTGTTGGTGGGGGCCGCCCTCGTCCTCGAAATCATCATGGCGATGGCCATGATCGTCCTGACCTGTGTCTGCATCGGCAAACGCATGCGCGTGCGTGCTTGCACGCAAGGGGTCGTGAGACAGCGAGATCGCGCTCGAGAACGCGAACAGCGCATGCGAGAGCATCAGCAGCCCGATCACCCCCCTCACCAGCATGCGGGCGATCTTTCGCGAGAAGACGGACGAGGAGGCAAACACGGTCATGTCGGGTCGGTTTCGCGAGGGCTGGGCGCCTTCGGCGATCCGTGGGCCGTTTTATACAGGAGTCCGGATTGTTGCGGGAAATTCGCAACAAACGGAAACGTCAGGGCCGTGGCGAGAATCGACCCGCCCACGTGTGGGCGCAACTCCGTTGCCGGCACCAAGGTTGGAGATGACGCAACGAGTGCAGCGGGCGGGAGTGTGGTCCGGATGGCCGTTATCCCGATGCGGTTTGCGCGGTCGCCGAGGAGGGATGAGCCGCAGAGATGGGTAATAGCTTGAACAGAACGTTGTGGTTCAAACATCAAACAACACCCATCAGCTTGGGAGGTTTGGTCTTGAGCTATCTCGTCCGTCTTGTGAGCCTTCCCAAGTCATCAACCGGCTGCATGCGCGTCTGCCGTTCGGTCAAGGCCTGGGGCTGACGAACCCTGGCTCGCCAACCCTGACCGTACCCTTGCATTCTTATGACCTAAACGTAATTACCCGGTCACTGCCCTGTCAGTGGTCGGCTCCTATGATCGAGTCCATGGTTACTCAAGCACGAGCAGCCAATCTGGACAACTGGACAAGGAGCCACCATGAAAAAGTCGATCATCGCCGTCCTCGCCGTCTCGGCCATCAGCACCCTTGGTTCTTCCGCTGCGTTCGCTCACGAAGACTATTCCAAACGCGGTACGTTGCACTGGCTCGAGCATGTCCAGGCAC
>NZ_DAOMPS010000117.1:0-3982 GCF_035444905.1 Thauera sp. | reverse complement strand
CGACGCAGTTCGACAAGGACGTTTTGATTTACGTTGTCAGCCAGATGACCGAGGGGCTGAATCGAGGCCGTGACGACGCGAAGAACCGGACAGTGCGGTTTACGGTTCACGATTACCTTGTATCGACCAACAAGCCTACCGGCGGCGCCGAGTATCAGCGCCTCGAGAACGCCCTAGAGCGCTTGCGCGGGACCACAATCAAGACGGACATTCGGACGGGGGGGCAGCGCGTCAAGGAAGGGTTCGGCATCATCGACTCTTGGATGATCATCGAGCGGGCGCCCGACGATGAACGCATGATTGCCGTTGAAGTTACCTTGTCAAAGTGGCTTTTCAACGCCGTTCAGGCGCATGAAGTACTGACCATCCACCCGGACTATTTCAGGCTTCGCCGGCCGCTGGAGCGGCGTCTATACGAGCTGGCGCGCAAGCATTGCGGTCATCAAACCCTGTGGAGTATCGGTCTCGAGTTGCTGCAAGAGAAGGCCGGCAGCAAGGGCTCCTTGCGCGAGTTCCGCCGCATGGTCCGCGAAATCATCGAGGCGCACACCCTGCCCGAGTATCGGATGACGCTGGACGCCGCCGACAAGGTGACGTTCTACGTCCGCAACCCGCAGCGGCTGATTGCCGGGCTGACCAAGGGCAGCAAGGCTGACGCGGTGCATTCCTACACTCGAAACCCGAAGCGAGTACCGCCCAAGCCAGGGAAGAGCAAGCAGTAACCGGCGCTTGGTGACTCCACGCTCACTATCTGCTCGGTTCTTGTGGGACAGTCTTCCGGCCGCTTTCCAGACCACCACGAGCCCTAGCTCAAACCAAGCGCCGCTTAGCACCTACAAAGCTAAGCTCTGGCGCGCTGCTGAAAAATTTCCGCAGCCTCGTGTTTTCACCCACGCTTGTCGGTTGGTTCCCTAGGGGGAACTCGTTATATCACCCACACTCAGGTCATCTGCTGCTGTGGTTGTTGCCACTGGTATCGCTGTGGTGACACGAGAGGCCCCCAAAAAATCACTTTTCTCGTGCGGTCCCGTCACTGAGGGGGATTCGTGCTTTCACATCATGAATGTGGATGGGGTCGTTATATCACCCACGTTTTCCTGTGGATGGACTCGTTAGATCACCCACATATTGTTCGTTAGATCACCCACATACGAAGATCCAAAAGCCAGTAATGGCGCGGCTTTCAGATCGAAATCCACAAGCGTAACGCGCGCGCGCGTTTTTTAACTTATAAAATCTTTAACGTTCCTGAGACGCCTGTTGTTGTGGATAACTTATTTTCAACCCAGCCCGGCAAGGGGCACCCCTTCGGGGTTCCCCCGGCAAAGCCGGCCCCCCCTCCCCATCGAACAGGCCCCCCCAAGGGGGCCATGAACTAGCCCCCCCACGACAGCTGAACCGCTCCAGCAACCTCAAGCGCAGCCTGCTGCAGAACCGCCCTAAACCCGGTCTGCAGCAGGCTGAGCAACGAGACGTCCAGCGGCTTTCCTGAACCTCCGACGCAACTCAGTCGCTTCATGGATGCGACAATTCGCACCGCACTCCACCTGTGAACGCCTCGATGATCACCCGCCAAGCCCCCGAAATCTTCCAGATTCCGCTCGACGACCTCGACTTGGCGGGCTTGCCGCCGCGCGACACAGCAGAGTTCGAGCAGGCGGTAATCGGGCGCTACGCGCTCGACTACGCGGCGCGCGGCTGGCAGGCCGTGGTGGCGGTCGATGACGCGTTCGTGCGTGTGGTCGCGGTTCCCGAGCGTGGGGTGGAGCCGAAGGCCTACGTGCTGGGGCTGCTGCAAAACGGCTTCCTGGAGGATGCGCTGCCGGTACTCGAGGCGCTCGACGGCATGCTGGACGATGCCGAGCTCGCCTACAGCCACGGGCTGTGCCAGTCCGAGCTGGGGCGGCCGGCAGAGGCGGTCGCCCCGCTGCAGCGGGCGGTCGAGCTCGACCCCACGCACGCGAACGCGTTCATCGCGCTCGGGGTAGCGTTCGCGCGCACCGGGCGCGCCGATGAGGCGGCCAACGCGCTGCGCGACGCGGTCAAGCTCGAGCCGGAGAACGCCTTCGCCAAGCGCAACCTGGCGGCGGTGCTGATGCGTTCCGACCGGGCGGCAGAGGCGCTGCCGTTCTTCCGCCAGGCGGCGAGTCTCGCGCCGGCCGATCCGGGGGCGCAGCTCGGGCTCGCGCAGTGCCTGGAAGCGCTCGGGCCCTCTCACGTCAAGGAGGCGGCCGAGCAGTACAAGACGGTGGTGAAGCGCTTTCCCGAGCACCAGGCCGGCGAGATGGCCGAGGAGGCGCTCACGCGCATCGGGCAAGACGAGCTGCGCGCGGCGGTCGACGGCGGCCTGCGCATGGACGCGGTGATGTACATGCAGGCCGCGCTCGACCGCTTCGCCAAGCTCGACCAGGCGAAGGTCGGGCAGATCGTGATGGAGATCGCGCTGCTCGGGCGCAACGGGCTCGAGATCAACAAGCCTTCGGTGCGCTACACGCTGCAGCACCTCGAGGGCGAGTTCTCCGGGCTGGCGCTCCTGGCGTACATGCACGTGGGGTTCCGGATGTTCGACCCCAAGGGCGATGCCGGGACCGGGCTCGATCGCGAATACGAGGCGGCGGTGAAGATGCGCCGCGAGCGTTGAACTCGGCGAGGATCCCGACGTGAGCCAGCTCCCTGAACGCTACCAGGCGGCGATCGCGCCGCTGATCGACAAGGCGCGCGAACTCCTCGAGCAGGGCGAGGCGCTCGTGCCGATGGCCTTCGTCGGCAACTTCACCACCGGGGCCACGATCCCCACGGCGCTCGTCATGCGCTCGCCGGGCGACAAGGACGCAGCGGCGCGCGCGGTGAAGATGCTCGCCGAGCAGCTCGACGCCGACTTCGTCTTCGTGCTGATGGAGGCCTACAGCCTGCGTGCCGACAAGGTCGCCCGCTACGAGGAGATCCTCGACGAGTACGGCTCGCTGGCCGACTGCCCGGCGAGTTGGCGGATCGACGTGGTGAGCCTGTCGCTCGAGACCCGCCACGGCGTGTGGGTCGCCCAGGTGCCGATCAAGCCGAAGGGCATCAGCAAGAAGAAGCGCACGATCGGGGTGCTGGAGTTCCGGCATTACACCGACGTGCGGGGGCGGTTCACGGATCTGCTGCCGGTGAAGGAAGGCGAGGGCGCCGCTGGCGGGACGCTGCACTGAGCCTGCCGCTCACGAAACGGAAAAAATCGTACGCTAAGCCGCGCCCGCCTTGTCGATCGGCACGGCCCACCATTCCTGGGCGTGCTGGGCCGTGCCTGGCCCGTTCTTCGTGCTGACCTGGAACCCGCGCAGCAGCAGCCCGCGTGGGGTGATCCGCAGCACCTGGACGTCGAACAGCGGCGGCAGCAAGCCGCGCTTGGCGGAGGTGCCCCAGCGCTCCCACAGTTGTGCCGCGTGCAGCGGCCGCTTCTCGGCGGTCCCGATCGGGATGTCGCCTATGCTCAGGGTGCCGGTGATGCCGGGGTCGGCCAGGCACGCCTCGCGCGGGCGCCGCACCCCGGCCACCATCAGTTCGATGACTCTGACATGCATGATTGGACTGTAAAAAAATACAGCTTATTTTCGCCCAATGCGGCCGGTTTGGGGCGGCGATCGACCGCCGGGGCTGGAGGCAAACGCCAATGTGCGGACGTTATGCGCTCTACGGTCCGGTCTCGCGCCTGCGCGAGGTTTTCGAGGCGGAGCCCGAAGGGTTCGCGTTCGAGCCGCGCTGGAACGCGGCGCCGATGCAGTGGCTGCCGGTGGTGCGCCAGCGACCGAACGGCGAGCGGGTGATCCACCGCCTGCGCTGGGGTCTGGTGCCGTCGTGGGCGAAAGACGAGGCGATCGCCACGAAGCTCATCAACGCGCGCGGCGAGTCGGTCGCCGAGAAACCCTCGTTCCGGGCGGCGTTCCACCGCCGGCGCTGCCTCGTGCCGGCCAACGGCTTCTACGAGTGGCAGCCGCTCGGT
>NZ_DAOMPS010000116.1:0-4031 GCF_035444905.1 Thauera sp. | reverse complement strand
TTCACGCACAGCTGGCCGCCGTTGCTCGCCTTCGCCGCGGCGATGCGGAAGGCCGCGGTCGCCAGGTCGGCGCTGCGGGCGACGATGGTGGGCGACTTGCCACCCAATTCGAGTGTCACCGGCACCAGGTTCTGCGACGCGTTGCGCATCACCGCCTTGCCCACCTGTGTGCTGCCGGTGAACACGATGTGATCGAAAGGCTGCGCGGTGAAGATCTCGCCCATGTCCGGGCCGCCGGTGACGACGCCGACCTCGAGCGGATCGAACATGTCGACCACCGCCTCGGCCACCACGTGGGCGGTGCGCGACACCACCTCGGAGGGCTTGAGAATGGCGCGGTTGCCGGCGGCGAGCGCGCTGGCGAGCGGACTGAACAGCGTGAACAGCGGCGCGTTCCAGGTGCCGATGATGCCCACCGTGCCCTTGGGCTGGTACATGACCCAGGCCTGGGCACCGAGCTGGTCGTAGGGCGGGAACGGCGTGCGCGCCTCGCTCGCCATCCACGGCTCGAAGTGATCGCGGGCGTACTTGAGCGAGGTCAGCGAACCGAGCACGTCGTTCATCAGCGAGTAGCCCTTGGGGCGCCCGCCGAAGTCCGCGTCCATCGCCTCGACCAGAGGCTTGTGGTACTTCACCAGCAGGTCGATCGCGGTCTGGATGCGGCGCTTGCGCTCGGTCGCGCGGACGGCGCCGGCGCTGATGAAGGCCTGCTTTTGCGCCTGCAGCAAGGCGGACAGGCCCGCCGGGGTGATGATGATCTCTTTCGTCACGACAGTCGCTCCGGGTTCGAGGTTTACGGCATTGCGCCGACGATACCCTGCCGCAGGCGAGGCTGCGTAGTCCGATCGGACGAGCGCATCATGCCCGGACAAGGCGAGCACCGGCGCAGGGGCGCAATTCCGCTAGTCCGTTGGGACGATGCCCGGGCCCGTGCCCGGCTTTCATACTCGGCCCCATCTCCACCCGTCCCGCGAGACACGACATGACGACGCAAAAGGGCTTCGACCCCCAGGATTTCCGCGCGGCGCTCGGCACCTTCACCACCGGCGTCACCATCATCAGCACCCGTGCGGCGGACGGCGAGCCGATCGGCATCACCGCCAACAGCTTCAACTCGGTGTCACTGAACCCGCCGCTCGTGCTGTGGAGCCTGGCCAAGAACGCGCGCAGCCGGGACGCCTTTACCAGCGCCAGGTTCTGGAACGTGCATGTGCTGTCGGCCGACCAGGAGGCGCTGTCCGGGCGCTTCGCGCGCCAGGGCGAGGACAAGTTCGCCGGGCTGGAGCTCGACGAGGGCATCAGCAAGGCACCACTGCTCAATGGCTGCACAGCCCGCTTCCAATGCCGCACCGCGTTCAGCTACGACGGTGGCGACCACATCATCTTCGTCGGCGAGGTGCTGACCTACGACCGCAGCGAGCTGCCGCCGCTGGTGTTCCAGAGCGGCCAGTACGCACTGGCTGCGCGCAAGCCCCGCGAGGAAGTACGCCTGGGCTCGACGCCGCCGCCCGAGTGCAGCTACACGGAAGACCTGCTCGGCTACCTGCTCGGCCGCGCCCACTACCAGATGCTGTTCGCCTTGCGCCAGCTGCTGAGCACCCAGGCTCTGGACGAACGCTCCTTCTTCATCCTCTCGGTGCTATCGATCCGCGACAGGCTGAGTCTGCAGGAGCTCAACGGCTTCATCGGCTATACCGGCATGCTCGCCGACGAGGCCTCGATGAGCACCCTCGAGACGCGACGCCTGGTGGCAATGGAGCAGGACGGAGCCCAGACGCGCTACGTGCTGACGGCCGACGGCCGCGAGGCCTCGCTGCGCCAGATCGCGCTGGCCAAGGCGGTCGAGGAAGACATCGCCGCCAAGCTCGGCCCCGGCGACGCGATGGCCCTGAAGCTGCTGCTCAAGCGCCTGATTGCCACCAGCGACCCGGGCATGCCCGACCTGTGGTCGCCCCGTTGAATGCCCAAACCACTCACAGAGGACACGACATGAGCATCACCGAACGCTTCAGCCTGGAGGGCCAGGTGGCCATCATCACCGGCGCGGGACGCGGCATCGGCCGCGGCATCGCCCTCGCCTATGCCGAAGCCGGAGCAGACATCGTGTGCGCCGCACGGACCCTGGCCGACGTCGAGTCCGTTGCCGCAGAGGTCCGCGCCCTGGGCCGGCGCGCCATCGCGGTGAGCTGCGACGTGACCGACCTGGCCCAGCTCGCCGGGGTCGTCGATGCCGCGTTGAAGGAATTCGGCCGCATCACCCACCTGGTCAACAACGCCGGCGGCTCCGGCCCGAACGATCCGCTGAAGATGTCCACCGACAAGTTCGAAGGCGTGTTCCGCTTCAACGTCAGCTCCGCCTACGAGCTGACCCGCCTGTGCGTACCCCACATGCGCGAAGCAGGTGGCGGCAACATCGTGAACATCACCTCGGGTGCGGCACGCTATGCCCAGCCCTACTTCAGCGCCTACGGCACCGCCAAGGCCGCACTGACCCAGCTCACCCGGCTGCTGGCGCAGGACTTTGCGCCGACGGTGCGCGTCAACGCGATCGCCCCCGGCCCCATCATGACTGCCGCGCTCGACCGCGCCCTGCCCGCCAACATGCGCGAAGGCATGATCCAGAACACCCCGCTCAAGCGCCTCGGCGACATCGAGGACATCGCTGCCGCCGCGCTCTACCTCGCCACGCCGGCTTCGGCCTGGGTGACCGGCAAGGTCATCGAAGTCGACGGCGGCGCCGAATCGAGCGTGTGGCCGGGCTGAACCCGTCACCCATCCAGCCCAGCAAACCGTGTATGGAACAGACCCTTATCCGCCAACTTGGCGACGAACTCTATGCAGCATTGCGCGAGGCTCGCACCCTCGACCCGCTGACCGACCGCCACCCGCGGATCGGCATCGAGGACGCCTACCATGTGTCACTGCACATGTTGTCGCGCCTCCAGGCAGACGGCGAGCGCATGATCGGCAAGAAGATCGGTGTGACCAGCAAGCCCGTGCAGGAGATGCTGAACGTGCATCAACCCGACTTCGGCTTCCTGACCGACGCCATGCAGCGCCCGGACGGCGCCACCATCGACATCGCCGCCACAGGCCTGATTCAGCCGCGCGCGGAGGGCGAGATCGCCTTCATGCTGAAGGCCGACCTGAAGGGGCCGGGCGTAAGCCTGGACGACGTGCTGGCCGCCACCGCCTGGGTCGCGCCCTGCTTCGAGATCGTTGACTCGCGCATCGACGACTGGCGGATCCGCATCCAGGACACGGTGGCCGACAATGCCTCCTGCGGCGTCTTCGTCGTCGGCGAGACGCGCACCGACCCGTCCGAGCTCGACCTGGCCACGGTGCGCATGCGCATGTCGCGCAATGGCGAGCCGGTCGGCGAGGGCCTGGGCTCGGCGGTACAGGGCCATCCCGCGCAAGCCGTGGCCTGGCTCGCGAACACGCTCTGCCGCTTCGGCATCCCCTTCCGCGCTGGCGAGCTGATCCTGTCGGGCTCGCTGGCGCCATTGATCGCAGTCCGCACGGGCGACCGCTTCGAGATGCAGATCGAGGGCCTCGGTGGCTGCTCGATGCGCTTTCGCTGACGTCGCTTTTGTTTCCAGCAGCCGCGCGGTGGGTGGACCTCCCTCCCCCACCCCCCACGCGGACTGCACCTCCCCTCCCACGCGCCGCCGAGAACGACACGGCTTGGGCGGTGCATCCAACGGGCCTGAAGCCATGAGCAACAAGATCAAATGCGCCCTGATCGGTCCGGGCAACATCGGCACCGACCTGCTGTACAAACTCAAGCGCAGCCCGGTGCTGGAGCCGGTCTGGATGGTCGGCATCGACGCCACCTCCGAAGGCCTGGCCCGCGCCCGCGAACTGGGCCTCAAGACCACCGCGGACGGGGTGGATGGCCTGCTGCCACACGTCAAGGCTGACGGCGTGCAGATCGCCTTCGACGCCACCAGCGCCTATGTGCACGCCGAGAACAGCCGCAAGTTGAATGAGCTGGGCGTGCTGATGATCGACCTCACACCGGCCGCGAT
>NZ_DAOMPS010000115.1:0-4142 GCF_035444905.1 Thauera sp. | reverse complement strand
ATCCTTCGTTCCCGGCCACGGTCTACGCCCGCCTGATCGAAGGCGAGGACGGCACCCACGACTTGATCTGGTCGCGCAGCAAGCCCCAGGCGGCGTGACCGCCGCCCGCAGCGCCCCGCCACATGGCGGGGCGCTGCGCTGTTGTGTTGGTTCGTACCGAACCTGGTGGCAGGCGGTGGCCCATAGTGTGGGCTGCACTTCTATGCGGGGACGCGGTGCTTGCCGTTGCAATCAGGGCATGGCGTGTCGGCGCGACCCGCCGCCGGACTTTTACGGGCTACGCCCCGTGCCGTCTTTGCCGTCACGGCCATCCGGCTCCAATCCCTCACGCCTTCGCGCCTGCGGCGCTGCGCACTTCGCTTGCCTCCGAGGGAAAGCCCTACGAGCTATCCCCGCCGCGCACAGCTTGGCGCCCCTCGATGCAGCCGGAGCCTACGGATGGGCCGCCGCTGCGAGCTGGCTTTCAGCCTCGCTCATCAGCACTGCCGTGCTGCATTCGAGCGCGCCGGCGATCTTGAAGATGATCGCCAGCGTGGGCATGTGCTCGCCGCGCTCGACCTTGCCCATGTGCGAGCGCTCGACGCCAGCCAGGTGCGCCAGCGATTCCTGCGCAATGCCGCGCTCCGTCCGCAACGCGCGCACCGCCGCGCCGAAGGCTTGCGCCAACTCGGCATCGTAGGTGGTGGCGCCGGCCGGTCGGCCGCGCTGAATGGGTCGCTTCTGCATAGACAGAAGCGTCAAGTCGCAGCACAATTAAAACCACGTTATCTTTAACTCTTTCAGTGAAACCTCACTGTTTTGCGTTTTTACGGGAATCCGCATTTGTGCCTCTGCGGATTTCCACAAAGGCGCATAGCCACGGAATCACAATCGTGCTTTTTCCCAAATCCGCCGATGCGGCTTTGCGTTTTCACGCTTGGGCGGATTTGTGAATTGGGAATAGATCGCCATGAACTCACTCATCACCGAGGACGAGCGCCAACGCCTGCTGACCCACGGCCAGGCACGTGCTGACGGTCAGGCCGGCGACCCGCTGCCCGTGGTGCGCCTGTTCACACCGGACGCACACCTCACCTGGCTGCTCGCTTCGCTCGACCCGGCCGACGGCGATACGGCCTACGGCCTGATCGACCTGGGCCTGGGGATGCCTGAGCTGGGCACCGTGAAGCTGTCCGATCTGGCATCCATCGTCGGGCCGCGCAAGCAGCCTGTGATGCGGGATCGGTATTTCCAGGCGGCGCGGCCCCTGTCGGAATATGTCCGGCTGGCCCAGGAGAACGGCGGCATTGTCGATTAAGCCAATCGCGTTCCGGCGCAGCCGGACGTATTGAGACTATTTCCGTCGGAATTCGGATTTGTCCGGTCTCAATTCGCACTCTTGCACCAAAACAGGGCCTTTGAGACGGAAACGGCCACGATCTTTGGCGCGAGTTACGGCACCTTGATTTGTGCCGCGTGACTTTTTTGGACTGCGCGGCCGTCGTATTCGGACGCATTGCGCAATACCCCGGAGCCAATCGGTCTTGACACTTGATGTACAGCTTAAACAGGTTCGGATGATGTTTTGATGTGGATGCGGTGGCTCCGTTCTTGAACGCCCGTGACGACGTTCCTGCTGTTCGACGGGAGCTTGAGTCATGGTCAATCCTCACCATATCGCGCATTGGTATCCGACCGCCGCGTACCTCTACATCTTGTGCCTGGACACGCTCGCACTGGCCTGGGAGTACCTGCGCCGCCACCCCGATTACCGGCTCGACTGGCAGCGCCACCAGCGCCGACCGCAAGCGGCGCAACAGGCGGCGCTTCGCTGGGGCTTGCGTCTGCTGGAAGACCCGGCCCTGGATGCGCGCGACGCGCATCCGGCCTGGCTGCCCGGCCACGATGCCGTGGTGCAACTCCATCCCGATGCCGATCCGCCGCCCGATGCGGCGGCCTTCGCGTTCTGGCACATCCCCGGTCACAAGCAACTGCTGCACGACGGTAAAGGGCTGGCGCTGATCGCGCACAACCCCGGCCATTGCGCGCGCTTCGCGCTGGCGCCCGGCCTGGAAGATGGCATGGCGGTCGCCTATGCCAATCGCGGAGGTGGCGGCGGCGCTGCCGCACCTGCGCCTACGCGCAGCGCGACGCTGGCCGCGGCCAGGCCCCGGCCTACACCGGCCGCGATGCTGGAGTTGCACACCCTGCAGGCGCTCGACGCGACCCTGGCGGGTGCGTCCTTGCGCGACGTGGCCGAAGGGCTGTTCGGTGCCGATGCCGTGGCGGCGGACTGGCACGCCGACGGCGACCTGCGCGCCCGCGTGCGCCGCCTGGTGCGGCGCGGCGATGCACTGATGCGCGGCGGTTATCGCCGGCTAGCACAACTGCCGCCGCTTGAGAAGGGACGTTTTGATGGGGACGCAAAACGTCCCTGAGCAGCGGAGCTTCGTTTTCTGAGACTGCCTCCATCCGGTTGCGCTGTGTGGCCGGAGCTTTGAAAGCTATGGAGGTTCACACCATGCGTCCCGCTCCCTTGCGGCCTGCCGCCACTGTCTCGACCGCTGCCGCACAACCGCAGCGTTACCTCACCAACGACGAAGCCGCCGAGTACCTGCGCCTGTCGCCGCGCACGCTGGAGAAGCAGCGCGTGATCGGCGGCGGCCCGCGCTTTCGCAAGTTCGGCCGGCGCGTCATGTACGCCGTGGCCGACCTCGACGCCTGGGCCGCCGACCGCAGCTTCGAGACGACTTCCGATCCTGAGTACGCCGAACAGCACTCGGCGGACAGCCGTGCGCGCTGATCGCTGGCACGCGCCAGGCCACCGCCATGCCCAGCCCCGCGCTGCCGTCCCGGCAGCGGCCCTCGCAAGAACGCGAACAGCTCGACCTGTTCCGTGCCTTGCCGGGCGACATGGCGCCGCGCGACAGCCAGGACTTGATGGCCTTTCCGTTCTTCTCGCTGGCGAAGTCGCGGCGCACGGCGCCCATCGACTTCCGGGCGGGCAACGTCACGATCCGCGTGGAAGGCACACAGGAGCACGGCATCGCCACGATCTGGGACGCGGACGTGCTGATCTGGGCTGCTTCGCAGATCGTGGAGGCGCGCGACGCAGGCTTACGCCCGTCGCGGCTGATGCAGGCCACGCCCTACGAGATCCTGCGCTTCATCGGGCGCGGTACGTCGCTGCGCGACTACCAGCGCCTCAAAGCCGCGTTGGATCGGCTGCAATCCACGACCGTGGCCACGTCGATCCGCGAGACAACCGGGCGACGCCTGCATCGGTTTTCGTGGATCAACGAGTGGAAGGAACTGGCCGATGCCAAGGGCACGCCCTTGGGGCTGGAGCTGATCCTGCCGGATTGGTTCTTTGGTGGGGTGATGGATGCCGCTCTGGTGCTGACCATCGACCCGGCGTATTTCCGGCTGACGGGCGGCATCGAACGGTGGCTGTACCGCCTGGTGCGCAAGCACGGCGGGCGGCAGGAAGGCGGCTGGCAATTCGATTTCCGGCACCTGTACCGGAAATCGGGCAGCGTCACGCGCTTCTCGGACTTTGCCTACGACCTGCGCGCGCTCGTCGCGCGGCAGTCGCTGCCCGGCTATGTCCTGAGCATCGAGCGGATGCCGGGCGATGGAGTCGAGTTGCTGATGTTTCGGCCCGTGCCGTTCACGGCACGGGGATAACTTCGGGAAAAGCGGTGGACGGGCTCGTGCTATCAGGAGTACGGGGTATCGTGCTATCGGGAGTACGACTATCGTGCTATCAGGAGTACGGATCGTCCGCAAAGCCAATAACGGCGCGGGTTTCGACCTCCCTTAACTTACCTAACTTAAATTCTCTAACTTGTAGTAGGGAAACGCCGTCGCGGTGGACAACCGCTGCGCGGCCACAAACGCAGCAGACAAAGCCTGCTCTTCCAGCATGGAGGGCCAGGCCATGATCGTCGCGCTGCTCAACCAGAAAGGCGGCGTGGGCAAGACCACGCTCGCCACCCATATCGCCGGCGAGCTGGCGATGCGCGGCCAGCATGTCGTGCTGCTGGACGCCGACCCGCAGGGTTCTTCACTGGACTGGACGCAACGACGCAGCCAGCAAGGCTTGCCTCGGCTGTTCAGCGCCGTGGGCCTCGCACGCGAAACGCTGCATCAGGAAGCGCCAG
>NZ_DAOMPS010000114.1:0-4279 GCF_035444905.1 Thauera sp. | reverse complement strand
CGAACTCGCCCTGCTGGATGAAGATCACCCGCGTGACCGCGAACACCAGCACCAGCGCCAGCGCCAGGAGCGCGTAGATCGCGCCGTTGGTGATGCCGTCCTGGCCCAGGATCAGTGCAACACTTGAATCCATCTCGTCCTCCTTCGCTCCACCCCGCACGCAGCATGAGGCTGCCCCGCAAGCGCACCCGTAACGGGAGCGGCATGCGGCGTCTGCCGGGGGAGTGCATGGGAAATACGCGCACCTGCCTCAGGCGGCAGGCCGCGCGCATGCGTTGGGTTGCTTATTTGACGAGCGACCACTTGCCGTTGGCGACCTCGATCAGCACGACCGCCTTCGGGTCGTAGCCGCCGTGATCCTCGGCGCTCAGGGTGTAGGTGCCATTGACGCCGACCAGGCCCTTGGTGCTTTCGAGGCCCTTACGGATGCCTTCGCGGAATTCCGCAGTGCCCGGCTTGGCGGTCTTGATGGCTTCCTTCATCGCGTTTTCGAGCAGCAGCCCGGCGTCGTAGGCCGCACCGGCGAAGGTCGAGCGCGAATCGGCGCCGAGCTTGCCTTCGAGCTGCTGCAGGAAGGCCACGCCGGCGGCCTTGTTGGGGTGGCCGTCGGGCAGTTGCTCGGCGACCAGCACCGGCGCGACCGGCAGGCGCGCGCCTTCGACGTTCTTGCCGCCCAGGCGCAGGAACTCCTTGTTCGCCACCGCGTGCGACTGGTAGATCGGGCCCTTGTAGCCGCGCTCGCGCAGTGTGGTCTGCGGCAGGGCGGCCGGCGTGCCCGAGCCGCCGACGAAGACGGCGTCCGGACGGGCGGACAGCACTTTGAGCGACTGGCCGGTCACCGAGGTGTCGGTGCGGGCGTAGCGCTCGGTGGCGATGATCTTGATGCCGGCGGCCTGGGTGGTCTGGGTCAGCGCCTTCAGCAGCAGCTCGCCCCAGGAGTCGGAGAAGCCGATGAAGCCGACCGTCTTGACGCCCTTGGCCTTCATGTCCTCGACTACGCGGCCGACCATGATGTCGGCGGTGGGCTCGACGCGGAACGCCCAGGCGCGCTTGTCGGCGGCGGGGTCGATTGGCGCGATCGACAGCATCGGCACCTTGGCCTCGTTGGCGACGTCGACCATGGCCATGCCGTTGGTGATCAGGTTGGGGCCGATGATGGCGTCGACCTTGTTCTCGCCGACCAGCTTGCGGGTGTTCTTGACAGCGTTGGTCGGGTCGGTGGCGTCGTCGAGGACGATGTAGTTGATCTTCTCGTCGCCGAGGGTGGCGGGCATGAACTCGATCGCCTTGCGCGTCTCGGCGCCGAGCGAGGCGGCCGGGCCGGTGAGCGAGAACACGACGCCGACGTTGATGTCGGCCAGCGCCGGGCCGGCGGTCAGGGCGAGGGTGAGGGCGGCGAGTTGAGTCTTGATGCGGAGGGTCTTGATGCGAAGCGTCATTTTCATCTCCTGGTCTCTCTGATTGTCAGGATGTTGCGGTGTGTAGCGAAGCTGCGTCGGGGGGTGATGCGGTGGGTCATTGCGAACGGCCGCTCAGCGCGCCGAAGCCGGCGATCCACTCCGGGATCTCGCGGTAGTAGCGTTCGTCGGCCTGCCAGGCGCCGCTGCAGGCGGCGTCCATCGCCGCCACCGCCGCGACCCAGGTCTTCGCCTCGTGCGCCGAGCCACCGGCGTCGGCGGTGATGTCGGCGTTGCGGTAGGCGTCAAGCGCCGCCCAGTCGCGCGCGGCGAGCTGTTCCATGAGCTTGCGGTCCCACTCGGCGTTGAGCGGATGCAGGGTGCTGGTGCCAGCGGTGAAGGCCTCGGCGGCGGCGATCGTGCGCGCCTGGCGGGCGGCACGGGCTTCCGGCGAGGGGTTGCGGTTGCTGATCAGGCGGGCGATGACTTCCGGGTCGGTCGTGGTCGCCAGTTGCGGCACCGGCGGGTTGTGCGACAGGCCGCCGGAACCGATGAACAGCGCGCGCTGGCCCTGCGCGCGGGCGAAGCGGCCGACGGCCTCGCCGAGCAGGCGGGCACGCTGGAAGCTGACCACCGGCGGCGCCACCGAGTTGATGAAGATCGGCACCACCGGATAGCGGTCGAGGGCGCCGGTGAGCTCTTCCAGCGGCTGGGCGCAGCCGTGGTCGACCTGCATGCGGTACGAGAAGCCGAGGTCGATGCCGGCATCGACGACCGCCTGGGCGCAGGCTTCGGCAAGCGTGCGCGGCACGTTCAGTGGCCCGGCGGAGGTCTGGTAGTCACCCACTGATTCGGCCGCCATGCCGATGCAGAACTGCGGCATCAGGTCGAGGAAGAAGCCGTTGAGGTGATCCGGCCAGAACAGGTAGATCACCTCGGGGTCGAAGACCTCGACCTCCGCGCGCAGGGTTCCGACCAGCGCCGCCACTTCCTTGACGATGGCGGCCTCGGGATCGAAGTAGCCTTTCAGCGGGGTGTGCGACAGGCACTGCAGGCGGGCTTGCATCAGGCGGCTCCCTGGCTCACGTTCAGGCCCATCTTGTCGGCGATCTGGGCGAGCAGTTCGTTGATCTTGACCGGGTAGGCGAGGCCGGCGACGAAGCGGTCGGGGCGGATCACCGCCACCGCGCCCGGGTAGGTGCCAAACCATTCTTTGAGGCGCATCTGCTCGTCACCGACGACGATGGCGTCGGGGCCGATGTCGCGGTCGCGCTGAATCTGCACCACCGGCTTGACGGTGATGATGCGCCCGCCGAGGGCGGCCAGGATGTCCCGGCTCTTCTGGTTGAGCCAGAAGCTCGGATCCACGCCCCAGCACACCAGCGCGAAGCCGCTGCCGAGCACGTCGTCGAGGAGCTTGACCTCGCCGTCGCGGGTACGCACCTTGGGCTGGATGAAGAGCTTGCCGACCGGCGAGTTCTTGCCCACGCGCTTCGCGGGCATCAGACGGCCGAGCAGCGGGGTCTTGCGCGCCAGTTGACACAGCAGCTGCTTGAAGCCGGGCTCGGTGTTGACCTCGGCTTCGCTCACCACCAGGCCGGTCTCGTACTTGGGCATGGGCTTGAAGCGCATCTCGGTGAAGTAGCGCTTGGCCGGCGGCACCAGGTTGAGCGCCCAGGTGGCGAAGTCGCGCGCCGCCACCACGGCGGGATTGCGCGGCGAGAAGATGCGGCCGGCGGTGACCGACAGGTCGATCATCGCCTTGGCGTGCGGCGGGCGCTCGAACTGGTAGGTGTCGAGCAGCTTCTCGGAGGCGATGCCCTTGACCACGTAGGCGAGCTTCCACCCCAGGTTGGCGGCATCACGCATGCCGGTGTTGTAGCCCTGGCCCTGCCACACCGGCATGATGTGCGCCGCGTCGCCGGCGAGCATCACGCGGCCCACCTTCCAGCGGTCGGCAATGCGCGCGTTGTGGGTGTAGACGCGCTTGCGGATGTAGTCGAGGGTCGTGGCGTCGACACCCGGGGGCAGCACCTTGGCCATCAGCATCGCCATGTTGTGCGGCTGGGTCATTTCCTCTTCGGTCTCGTTCTCGAAGATCATGAACTCGAAGCGGCGGATCGAATCGGGTAGCGCGACCGACACATACGGACGCGAGGGATCGCAGTGCATGTAGATGTTGGGGACGCCGAGCGGGTCGTTGCGCACGTCCACCACCAGCCACTTCGAGGTGTCGGTGAAACCACCAAAGCCGACGTTGAGCGCGGTGCGGATCGGGCTGCGGCCGCCGTCGCTTCCCACCAGCCAGCGCGTGCGCAGGGTGTCGACCGTGCCGTCGCTGCGCTTGACGTCGAGGCTGACGCCCTCATTGTCCTGCTCGAAGCGCAGCACGTCGCTGCCCATGCGGACGTCGACGTTGTCGAAGCGCTTGAGGCCGTCGAGCAGCACGCGGTCGACCAGGGGCTGGTTGAAGGCGTTGCGCCGCGACCAGCCGAATTCGTCGGTGCGCGGTTCGATCGAGGCGAAGCAGCGTCCGCTCTTGGTGACGAAGCGCATCCAGTGATAGGGGGTGAGGTGCGGCAGCACCGCCTCGGCCATGCCGATGCCCTGCAGCGTGCGCAGGCACTCGTCGTCCATGCCCACGGCGCGGGGATAGTCGATGAGTTCGTCGCCGCGCTCGAGCAGGATGGTCTTGATGCCATGCAGGCCGAGCATGCTCGCGAGGCTGAGGCCGACCGGGCCGGCGCCGACGACGACGACGTCGGCATCGAAGCGGGTGTTTTCGTTCATGTTGCGGACTCCTTTGCTGTGTGGGGCCGGGCCGGATCGTCTTGTGCAGGGGCGAGGCGGTGCGGACAATTCGTGGGAGAAGCGTTTTTTAT
>NZ_DAOMPS010000113.1:0-4562 GCF_035444905.1 Thauera sp. | reverse complement strand
GGCCCACCTTTGCCTACTGGCAGGCGCTCGAGCGCAGCCAGTGGCTGGATCGGGCGGCGATCGAGGCCTTGCAGGCGCGCAAGCTCAACGCCCTGCTGGGCGTGGCGCTGGCGCACAGCCCCTGGCACGCGGCGCGGATCCGCGCCGCGGGGCTGGAAGAGGCGGTGCGTGCCGGCGAATTGCCCCTGGCCGGTCTCGCCCGCCTGCCCACCATGAACAAGCGCGACGCGCGCGACAACGTCGACCAGCTTGTGTGGCGCGGCGTGCCGGGCGGCGCTTTCCGCTACAACACCGGTGGCTCCAGCGGCGAGCCGCTGATCTTCCATTTCGGCCGCGCCCGCCAGGCCTCGGATGCCGCCGGCCGCATGCGCGCGCGCAACTGGTGGGGCGTCGCGCCCGGCGATCGCGAGGCCTACCTGTGGGGGGCCCCGGTCGAGCTCAACAAGACAGACCGCATCAAGACGCTGCGCGACCGCCTGGTCAATCAGCTCGTGCTCAACGCCTTTGCGATGTCGGCGCCGCACATGGACGACTACCTTGCCGCGCTGCAGGCCTGGCAGCCCAAGTGCCTGTACGGCTACGCCTCCAGCGTCGCGCTCCTCGCCGCCCATGCCGAGGCGCGCGGCATCAAGCCCCGGCTCAACGCCCTGCGTGTGGTGTGCACCACCGGCGAGCCGCTTTACCCGCACCAGCGCGAGCTCATCGGCCGCGTCTTCGGCGTGCCGGTGGCCAATGAATTCGGCAGCCGCGACATCGGCTTCACCGCCCACGAGGCCCCGGGCGGGCAGATGCTGCTGCTGAGCGAGAGCCACATCGTCGAAGTGCTCGACGCCGCCGGCCAGCCGGTGGCGCCGGGCGAGGCCGGCGAAGCCGTCATCACCGGCCTCGCCTCGGAGGCCCAGCCCTTCATCCGCTACCGCACCGGCGACGTCCTGCGCCTGTCGCCCGACGCCGCCAGCGGCGGGCAGGGGCTGCACGTGATCGCCGAGGTCAGCGGTCGCCAGACCGACTTCGTCCTCGCCGCCGACGGCCGCGTCATGCATGCGCTTGCCGTCATCTACGTGCTGCGCGCCACGCCCGGCGTTGCCCAGTTCAAGTGCGTGCAGCACGCGCTCGACCGCATGGAAGTGCAGATCGTCACCGATGCACAGTGGAATGCCGAGGCGGGCGCAGCCGTGATTGCCGGCTTGCGCGCACGCCTGGGCGAGGGTGTCGCGATCGAGCTGAAACTGCTGGACACCATTCCGCCCGAGGCCTCGGGCAAACACCGCTATGTCGTGAGCCATGTCCCGCTGCCCGGCGGGCTGATGGTCACCGCCTGAACCGAACCGATCCGACGCATGAACCCAAGCACCCTCATCGAACTCCCCCTGCGCTACAAGCCCTGGCGCGCCCGCCACCTCAAGCTCGTCATCCGTGACATGGGGGGTGCCGCGCGCCAGCCCGAGGGCGAGCATCTCGCCCACCTGCGTGGCGCCATCGACTGGCTGTGCCGCGCCCAGGACGCGCGCGACGGCAAGTCCGACGCCGGCGGCGTGGCCGCCGGCTGGAGCTTCGAGGACGGCTGGCTGCCCGGCTATCCCGAGACCACCGGCTACATCATCGAGACCTTCCTAGCCGCTGCGCCGGTGCTCGGCCGCCTCGAACTGCTCGACCGCGCGCAACGCATGATCGACTGGGAGCTCTCTCTGCAGGCCGACGATGGCGCCTTCCCCGGCCACTTCGGCGAGCCCGGCAGCCACCCGGTCGTGTTCAACCAGGGCCAGATCATGCACGGCCTGGTCGCGGGTTATACCCAGCTCGGCCGCAAGGACTGCCTCGAAGCCGGCCTGCGCGCCGGGCACTGGCTGGTCGCCCAGCAGGACGCCGACGGCTGCTATCGCAAGTTCGAGCACAACGGTGTGCCCCACGTCTACAACACCCGCGCCATCTGGGCGCTGGCGGCGATGGGCGTGGTCGGCAATGAGGCCGGCTTCATCGCCGCCGCCCGCCGCAACCTCGACTGGGCGCTCACCCAGCAACGCGCGAGCGGTTGGTTCGCCACCAACGCCTTCGTGCCCACCCGTCACCCCTTCACCCACACCATCGCCTATGCCATCCGCGGCTTCATCGAGGTCGGCGTGCTGCTCGGCGAGCCCCGTTACCTGCAGGCGGCCGAGGTCGCCGCCCGCGGCATCATGGCGGTGCAGCGCGAGGACGGCTGGCTGGCCGGCACCTATGCCGACGGCTGGGTGGGGCATGGCAGCTATGCCTGCGTCACCGGCGTGGCGCAGATGGCGCTGTGCTGGCTGCGGCTGGCGCAGCTCACCGGCGACGACAGCTTCCGCGCCGCGGCGCGGCGCGCCATCGGCTACGTCAAGCGCACCCAGCGCCTGGACGACGAGGACGACGTGGTGCGCGGCGCCATCCCCGGCTCGGCGCCGATCTGGGGCGCCTACTCGCGCTTCGAATTCCCCAACTGGGCAGCCAAGTTCTTCGCCGACGCGCTGATCATGGACCTCGGCGACAGCGTCGTGCCGCCCGTCCCCGCGGCGGCCCGGGGGCGCGCCCGATGAGCGCGCTGCGCATCATGATCCTGTGCGGGCGCAGCGCCCGTCACCTGCACGTCGCCAATGTGCTGTGCCAGGCCGCTGATCCGGTCGCCATCGTGCAGGAGACCGGCGGCGAGTGGAACCTGAAAAAGACCCTCAAGAAGCTGCGCCCCGACAACCTCTTGCGCAAGGTGTGGCGCTGGCTGCGCGACCGCCGGCGCTACACCGGCAACCCGGAGGCGAAGTTCTTCTTCCCCGACGGCAACCCGCGGCTCGACCGCCCCGAGCTGGTGCGCGAAGTCCCGCACATCAACCACCCCGAGGTCGTTCGCCTGGCGCGCGAGCTGCAGCCCGACCTCATCTGCGTCTTCGGCACCTCGCTGATCCGCGGCGAGCTGCTCAACCAGGGCCGGCTAGGCATAATCAACCTGCACGGCGGGCTGTCGCCCGAATACCGCGGCGCCGACTGCACGTTCTGGGCGCTCTACAACGGCGAGCCGGACAAGGTCGGCTGCACGCTGCACTACATCGACGCCGGTATCGACACCGGGCGGCTGATCGCCCACATCTCGCCCGCAGTGCGCGAAGGCGATACCGAGCTCGTGCTGTTCTGGCGCGCGGTGCAGGACAGCGCCCAGGTCTACGCAGAGGCCATCCAGCGCCTTGCGCACGGGCATGCGCTGGGTGTCACGCAGCCGGGCAAGGGCCGGCTGTACCAGGTCAAGGACCGCGGCCTGCGGCATGAGCAGGCGCTGGCTGACAAGCTGCCCGGCATGCTCGCCGGGCTCGACCTGCCGCGGCGGGTGCGCTGGTTTGCCGCCGAGGAAAGGCAGGAGCGCGCGGCATGAGGGATCTGTTCGTCGCCGCCGTCGTCTTCGGCTCGATTCCCTTCATCCTCAAGCGGCCGTGGCTGGGCATCCTGATGTGGTCGTGGCTCGGCTACATGAACCCGCACCGGCTTGCGTGGGGCTTTGTCACCACGATGCCGGTGGCGCTGATCATTGCTCTCACGACGTTCGCGGCGATCCTCCTTGCCAAGGAGAAGAAGGAGATCCCCTGGACGCGCGAGACCGTTCTACTGCTGATCTTTACAGGCTGGATGTTCGTGTCGACCTTGCTGGCGCAGTATCCGGGCATGGCCTGGCCGCAGTGGGACAAGGTCTGGCGCATCATCCTGATGACCTACGTCACGATGATGTTGATTACCGACCGGCAGCGCGTGCACTGGCTGGTGGTGGTGATCGCGTTGTCGATCGGTTTTTATGGTTTCAAGGGCGGGGTGTTCATCCTCACCGGCGGCAGCGGCAACAACGTCATGGGGCCGTCGGGCTCGTTCATCGCAGACCGTAACTCGGTTGGCCTGGCGCTGATCATGATCGTGCCGCTGCTCTGGTACGTGCGGCTCCAGACCGAGAACTACTGGCTGCGTCTGGGCTTGCTCGGGGGGGGCGCGCTCACGCTGATAGCGATCATAGGCACCAACTCACGCGGGGCCCTGCTTGGTCTGGTCGCCATGGGCTTCTTCTTCCTGATGAAGGCGCGCAACCGCTTCGGCATCATCATGGCGTTGATTCCCGTCATCCTGGTCGTCCTCTACGTCATGCCACCCGAGTGGTTCGAGCGTATGCACACGATCGAGACCTATGAGGAAGATGCCTCGGCGATGGGGCGCCTGTATGCGTGGGGCAACGCGATCACCCTAGCGAACCTGTTCTTCTTCGGTGGCGGTTTCCGTGCGGTCACCGGTTTTGGCGGTACTGATTCACACAGTAACTGGTTCGGCGTGCTTGGTGAGCTCGGCTGGGTCGGGCTGGCGATGTTCGTGCTGCTGCATGTCTTCACCTGGCTGTCGGCCGCGCAGATCATGCGCTGGGCAAAACCGCACGAGTCGCTCCGCTGGGCGCGTGACCTTGCAGCGATGGTGCAGGTCAGCCTCATCGGCTACATGTCGGCGGGCTCCTTCCTGGGCCTGCAGTACTTCGACCTCTTCTACCACCTGATCGCGATCATCGTGATCACCAAGATGCTGGT
>NZ_DAOMPS010000112.1:0-4562 GCF_035444905.1 Thauera sp. | reverse complement strand
CTGCGAACGGCGGCCGGATAATCGCGCCCGAACGGGCAAGGAACTATAGGTAACACATTATGACAGACAATCTTCTTGTGGGGATCGCGGGTATTCTGCTCTCGCTGGGATTTGGGTACATCCCCGGCTTGAGCGATTGGTATGCGGCGCTCGACGGTGTGCGCAAAGCGCAGGTCATGGCGGTGCTGCTGCTGGTCGCGGCCGTCGGTGTGTTTCTGGCCGGGTGCTACTCGCCGTGGCAATCAGTGACGTGCGATGAGGCGGGAATGTGGGGGCTGGTGGAACTGCTCATCACGGCGCTAGTCGCTAATCAGGCGACCTATCAGATTGCTATCAGCCCATCGAAGTCCTCCTAGGTAGCGACAGGGATCGCCCTTGCGTTTGGCCGGTGGGTGCGGGGCTTGCTACAACCCACCGGCCGCTAAAATCATGACAGACCAACCGCAAGAACTACGCGACTATCTGGCCGAGGCCGAAGCCGTGGCGACGGAGTGGTACAGCCGCGAGGGGGTCGAGGATAGCCATGAGGGCAATATTGAGATGCTGGCGACGCTCATGGGGCTAACATGGGTGATGGATGGGCGGCCGTTTGCCGAGCTGCGAGACGCCGCGCGGGTGTACCTGATAGCAGCGTTCCAGATGGGAAGGGCGGCATGAGTGCGGCGGTTGTCGCTCTGGTATCCGACCTGCATTGCAACTCGACTACAGCCCTGTGCCCGCCGGTGGTTGACCTCGACGACCGGGGGCAATACCACGCCGGCCCAATTCAGCGGGCAATCTGGCGGCATTGGCTGGCCTATTGGAAGGCGGTCAAGACGGCGCGCGAAGGCAAGCGATTGGTCATCGTGCTCAACGGCGAACTAGCCGATAACAATTACCACCCCACGTCACAACTGGTAACACGCAACCCGGCCGACATGCTCAAGCTGAGTGCCGAGGCCCTTGCGCCCGCGCTGGCCTTGCTTGGAGAGGATGATCGCATCTTCGTGACGCGCGGCACGGAGGCCCACAGTGGCGGGTCGGCCTACATGGATGAAACGGTCGCCAGTGACATCGGGGCGACGGGGCCGGGCGACGATCTGTACAGCCATTGGCAATTGAGGCTGGACATCGAAGGCGTCCGCTTTGACATCGCCCATCACCCGCCGGGCGGCGGCGGGCGTGTCCCCTGGACACGCGGCAATTTCGCCGGCCGGCTGGCGGCCATGTCGTTCTATGAGGCCGTCGAGCGCAACGAGAAACCGCCACATCTGTACGTACGCGGGCACGTACATCGGCCCGGCGACAGCTACGATATAGCGCCGGTTCGCGCGCTGATACTCCCCTCATGGCAACACACGACGAGCTATGGCTATCGCATTGGCGGCGGGGATTTGCCCATCGGCGGCGCGATTGTGACCTGTGCGGAAGGGCGCTATACGGTGGACAAACTGTATTATAACTGGCCGCGCAGGGCTTATGTAACGGTATGACAGATATAGAGATTGACGAACTGATCAACGCGCTGGAAGCGGCGCGTAAGAACGGCGTAGACGATGACCCGGCGGCGATGACCGTGCGGAAATTGTGCGCCATAACCGGCTACAGCGAGGCGACCACGACGCGCCGCCTACGCGCGCTCATTGAGGCCGGGCGCGTCGTCTGCGTTCGCATTCCATTCACGCGCATCGACGGCGCGCGTACCCATATCCCGGCCTACAAACTGACAGGGGCGACTTATGACGAAGCATTCGCCGATTGAAAACGAGTACCAAAAATGGTGCACACTGTTTTGGGAGAATCAGGCGGCGCTCTCGCAGATTGTCGTTGAGGAATTCCCGGACGTTGACGAAGGCGACGAGGTGCGGCGCTACGATGTGGACATGGTGCGCGGGCTGGCGCAGGCCGTCGGCGCGTTGGTGGAGGGATATGATGCTGGAGCGAATTAACGCCGCGCGGGCGGGTGAGGATGACTGCTTATGACGTGGCAGGTTATCACGGGCGATTGTCTGGAAGTCATGCCGACGCTGGCCGATTCCAGCGTTGATCTCATCCTGACCGACCCGCCTTATTACAAGGTGAAGAATCTACCGTGGGATAGGCAATGGGACACGCCCGCCAAGTTCCTGGAGTGGCTTGACGCGGTATTGGCTGAGTTCTATCGCGTGCTAAAGCCTAACGGTTCGCTTTACCTGTTCGCATCGCCGCGCATGGCGGCGCGGGTGGAAGTGCTGACGGGCGAACGGTTTAACGTGTTGAATCATATCGTATGGAATAAGGACGGCGGGACACGGGCCAATCAAGCGAGCAAGGAAACATTACGCGCTTTCTTTGGAGATTCGGAGCGTATCATCTTCGCCGAGCACTACGGCGCGGACGGCTACGCCAAAGGCGAGGCGGGCTATACCGCTAAGTGTGATGAGTTGCGCGGGTTTGTGTTCGAGCCGTTGCGGGCGTATCTGGACGGGGAGAGGCAGCGGGCGGGGGTTAGCAAGGAAGATATAAATGAGGCGCTAGGTTTCAGGCGATTGGGCGGGATGGCTGGCCGCCATTACTTTAGCGTCTCTCAGTGGTGGTTGCCAACTGCCGAACACTACGAAAGGATGCGCCAAGCCATGAGCCGCCTCAACCACGGCGGCGAATACCTGCGGCGCGAATACGAATACCTGCGGCGCGAATACGAAGACCTGCGGCGCGAATACGAAGACCTGCGGCGCGAATACGAAGACCTGCGGCGGCCGTTCTCAGTTACCGCCGACGTGCCCTATACCGATGTATGGACGTTCCCAACGGTACAAGCCTATCCCGGCAAGCATCCCGCCGAAAAGCCGCAGGCCCTGTTACGTCACATCATCGCCGCCAGTAGCAAGCCGGGCGCGGTTGTCTTGGACGCGTTCGCGGGCAGCGGTTCCACCGGTATCGCGGCGCGTGACTTGGGGCGGGATTTCATTGGCATTGAGAAGGACAACACATGGGCAGACTACGCCCGCGAGCGGATAGCCAAGGCCGCTGAACAAGCCCGCCAACTGGAGCTAATACCATGAGAGGCAGGAATGACAACGATGCTGGAGCGAATTAACGCGGCGCGGGCGGCGCATGGGCTACCACCGCTGGCCGAGAGCGCGGCATTGGCGCAGGCGGCGCGTGACCACGCGGCCGACCTCTCGCGCAATGTGTGGCTGATTGAATCGCGGCGCTGGCACGAGGGCAGCGACGGGTCAACGATTGGCGAGCGGCTGAACCGCGCGGGCTATCGCGCGGCCCGCTGGCTCGAAAATGTGGGCTGGGGCTTTGGCGGCGACGAGGCGAGGATGTTCGATTGGTGGATGGTGTCGCCGGTGCATCGGGCCGCGATACTATCGCCCGACGTGACGGAGATGGGCAGTGTCAGACTGGCCGCGCCGGGGTCGCCGTGGGGGTTCTACTGGGTGGTCGATTTCGGCCGTCCGGTGGCCGCGCCGGTGAAGCAGCCGTGTCCGTGTTGCGGGCGGGGATACTGAGGGCGGGGGGCGTATCGGCCGCTCCGATACGCCATAGTTTAACTAAAATAGGCGTTAGCGGTCGTATGATTCATCGTCATCCGGTAGCCGGATCACGATGATGTCGTCACCGTGTTGGAATTCAAACATTCCTGTTTGGACGCTCAGCAGCGTCCACCGCTCCGGCTCGTGGAACGGGTCGGACGCGCCGATTGTCTGCCGTTCCATGATGTAGGTCTGGCCGCGCCGTGCCGTGAATCGCACGCGCGGCCGTCCTGCTCCGGGCCGTGGGCCGCCGCTGCCTGCTCCGGCGCGGCGGCCGCCCCATGTGGTTTTAGTCATTGGCACATTCCTACTCGTCCCACTCAGCCGCCAGTGTCTCCACCGTTTCGTCGCCGGTTAGATCGGCCTCGACAATCCAGTCTAGGACATTGGTGCTACCGGGGCCGTCGTACCATTGCCCTCGTTCGCTCTGCTGCGCTACTGCCAGCGCCAATTCGTTGATGTCGCTGTCGCTCGCCTCTCCCGCTGCCATTTTCTTGATTATCTGATTCGGTTTCATCTCATGTCTCCTGTTTGTTTGATTTCCTAACTATGATTGAATCATAGCACCAATCAATCATAGTGTCAAGGCTCATATGTTCTAATTTTCGACCAGTTTTGAAACTGGTTAAAATTGGTTCTACTGCCCTAGCAGGTGGTTAAAATTTTCGGCCAAAAACTTTAATCACCCCTGCCGGCCGTTCTCATCACCTCGGCATAGCGCGCCGCTCGATAGCGCAGCGTCTCGCTGTAGTAGCCCTTTCTCCTTGCTTGCGCTATCTGCCTGCGGCAGTGGGGGAGCCTCGATTATTGTCCCATCGTCTGAGCTATACCTCTATCTCATGTATCCCGTCAACCATTTTTGTCGGCAGGTCGCCGACGCTCAGGACAATATGAATGCCGTCGCCCAGGGGCAAGACCTCTCTAAACGTCTCGCCGTCAACCGACAAAATGCCGGATACTTCGGGCCACGATGCGCCGGTCAGGACGACGCAATCCAGTAGATCAACCATTTTACTTATCGCGGCTATCAGGCTTTCTACGTCCTGTAGTTGGGTCGCG
>NZ_DAOMPS010000111.1:0-5096 GCF_035444905.1 Thauera sp. | reverse complement strand
GGAAGCACTTTCCAAAAAGGGGCGAAAATCGGGGTGAAGTGTCGAACCCCGGAGGTATGGAGGGCGAGCTAAGTTCTCGCAGAAGGATGACCGAGCAAGAGCCCTAACTTTTGAAGATGGTTGTAAGTTCCTTCAATACAGCGGCCTAAATCACCAGGGCGCGGTAGAGGACGAAGAATAAGCTTCAATAAAAAACAGCCCTGGTGAAGGGGCTGTTGAGGGCGCTATCCTCCATCGGTCAAGCAGCGCCTAGGCGAGACGCGTTTTCATATGACATTAGGTCGAAAGAGCCAGTTCAATTCTTGTCGCCACCTTGAGCATCAAGGTCTGTAGCCGAAGCAGAGCAGCCTGTCCAATGATGACTTTGACGGAGGGTTGAAGGGCAGCAATTCGCCGGGTCCCGCTATTGGCAACCGCCTACGCATAGCTGCCGCTCATCGCCGACCGTTCAAACCGCGAGTGTCGGGTCAGGCCGAGAACTTGCCATTCCCTCCGAACCGCGTCACCCAACTACCTGCCTTGCTCCCTCCGACCGGCAGCCGTCGTTTCCCCCAGGGAACCTTTCCCCCCGCTCCATGAGTCCGAGACGCACCCCGCCGACTAAAATGCCGGCTCACGCCTTCGTCTCGCTCCCATGCCCGCCTCCGCACCCCGCTACACCCCGATCGACGCCCCCGCCTCGATCGCCGACGCCATCCGCATCCGCGGTGCGCGCCAGAACAACCTGCGCAATCTCTCGCTCGACATCCCGCTGAACCGCCTGACGGTGGTGACCGGCGTGTCCGGTTCGGGCAAGTCCTCGCTGGTGTTCGACACGCTGTATGCCGAGGGCCAGCGGCGCTACGTCGAGACCTTCTCGCCCTACGCGCGCCAGTTCCTCGACCGCATGGACAAGCCGCAGGTGGATCGGATCGAGGGCGTACCGCCGGCGATCGCGATCGACCAGACCAACCCGGTGCGCACCTCGCGCTCGACGGTGGGCACGATGACCGAGCTCGCCGACCACTTCAAGCTGCTGTACGCGC
Organism: Thauera sp.; assembly: GCF_035444905.1. Lineage (GTDB taxonomy): Bacteria > Pseudomonadota > Gammaproteobacteria > Burkholderiales > Rhodocyclaceae > Thauera. The sequence goes on along the minus strand of NZ_DAOMPS010000111.1, from coordinate 4,071 downwards.
GCGCCGCGCACCTGCACTGCCGCCGCTGTGGCAAGCCGGTGCGGCGGGATTCGGCCGACAGCATCGCCGCCGACCTGCGCGCGCGCGCGGCGGCCGAGGGCGATCCGCGGCTGGTGGTGTGCTTTCCGGTGACGGTGCCGTCCAACTTCAGCGAGGCGGAGGTGACCGGCCTGCTCAATGCGCAGGGCTACACCCGCATCCAGGAACGCATCGCCGCGGGCGGCGCCGAGGGCAACGACGTGCTGCAGGTGGTGCAGGACCGCTTCCGCGCGTCGAACGCCGAGGATGCGCGCCTGGCCGAGGCGCTGGAGGCGGCGCTCGCGCGCGGCCATGGCCGGCTGTCGGTGTATGCGTCGGGCGAGGGCGTGAAGGCTGAGAAGACGCCGGGCGAGGCGGTGTGGCGTTATTCCTCCGGCCTGCATTGCGCGGACTGCGACATCCATTATTCCGAGGCGACGCCCGGCCTGTTCTCGTTCAACTCGCCGATCGGCGCCTGCGAGACCTGCCGCGGCTTCGGGCGGGTGATCGGGGTCGATTTCGGCCTGGTCATCCCCGATGAGTCGAAGACGCTGGCCGAAGGTGCGGTCAAGCCCTGGCAGACCGAGAGCTACCGCGAGTGTCAGGCCGACCTCGAGAAGATGGCGAAGAAGTACGGCGTGGCGATGGACATCCCGGTGCGCGACCTGCCGCCGGAGCATCGCCACTGGCTGTTCGAGGGCGACCCGAAGTGGAAGAACTGGGACAGCTCGTGGCCGCGCTACTGGTACGGCGTGCGCCACTTCTTCGACTGGCTGGAGAGCAAGGCCTACAAGATGCACATCCGCGTGCTGCTGTCGCGCTACCGCAGCTACACGGAGTGCCCGGCCTGTCATGGCGCGCGGCTGAAGCCGGATGCGCTGCTGTGGCGGCTGCCGCTGAAATTGGGGACAGACCACGATTTCAGCGGAAATCGTGGTCTGTCCCCAATTTCAATCCACGAGCTGATGGCGATGCCGGTCGATCGCATCCGCGAAGCCATCGCCGCGCTGCACGTTCCCGGCGTGCCGGACGAGGCCACCGAGCTGGTGCGGGGCGAGATCCGCAGCCGGCTCACCTACCTGGCCGACGTCGGCCTCGGCTACCTGACGCTGGATCGCCAGTCGCGCACGCTGTCGGGCGGCGAGGTGCAGCGCATCAACCTGACCACCGCGCTCGGCACCTCGCTGGTGAATACCCTGTTCGTGCTCGACGAGCCCTCGATCGGCCTGCATCCGCGCGACATCGGCCGCATCCTCGGCGTGATGACGCGGCTGCGCGACGCCGGCAACACGCTGGTGGTGGTCGAGCACGACCCGCAGGTGATGGTCGCCGCCGACGAGCTGCTCGAGATCGGCCCCGGTCCGGGCGAGCGCGGCGGCAACATCGTCGCCCGCGGCACGCCGGCCGAGATCGCCGCCAACCCGGACTCGGTGACCGGCCCCTGGCTGGCGGGGAAGAAGCGCATCGACGTCGATCGCCCGCCGCGGCCGGTCGATGCCGCCACCCCGCGGCTGAAGCTGGTGGGCGCGCGCCAGCACAACCTGCGCGACCTCAGCGTCGGCTTTCCGCTGCAGCGCCTGACCTGCCTGACCGGCGTGTCCGGCTCGGGCAAATCGACGCTGATCCAGGACGTGCTGTACCCGGCGCTGGCCAAGCATTTTGGCGAGGCGACCGAATCGCCGGGGATTTTCGATCGCCTCGAGAATGTGGATAACTTGCGCGGCGTGGTCATGGTGGACCAGTCGCCGATCGGCAAGAGCTCGCGCTCCAACCCGGTGAGCTACGTCGGCGCCTGGGACCCGATCCGCAACCTGTTCGCCGCCCTGCCGGAGGCGAAGCAGCGCGGCTACACCCCCGGCACCTTCAGCTTCAACGCCGGCACCGGCCGCTGCCCGACCTGCACCGGCTCCGGTTTCGAGCACGTCGAGATGCAGTTCCTGTCCGACGTGTGGCTGCGCTGCCCCGACTGCGAAGGCAAGCGTTACCGCCCGGAAATCCTTGAACTTCAATGGGATGAACGTTCGGTTGCGGACGTGTTGGCGCTCACCGTGCACGAGGCGCTGGACGTGTTCCGCGAGCATCCCAAGGTGCTCGCCGCGCTCGCGCCGCTGGCCGACGTCGGCCTCGATTACCTGCGCCTCGGCCAGCCGGTGCCGACGCTGTCGGGCGGCGAGGCGCAGCGCCTGAAGCTCGCCGGCCACCTCGCCGAGGCGGCGCAGAAGAAGACTGTACGCAAAGCCAGGCCTGTGGATAAGTTTGTTGGAAATTCGGTGGACAAGCTCGAGCCGGGGCTGCTGTTCCTGTTCGACGAGCCCACCACCGGCCTGCACTTCGAGGACGTCGCCAAGCTGCTCGGCGCCTTCGACAAGCTGCTGCAGGCCGGGCATTCGCTGATCGTCATCGAGCACAACCTGGACGTGATCGCCGCGTCGGACTGGATCATCGACCTCGGCCCCGAGGGCGGCGACGGTGGCGGCGCGATCGTGGTGGAAGGTCCGCCGGAGGGGGTGCGCGCCCACGAAAGCTCGCACACCGGCAGGGCGCTGCGCGATTACGCGGCGGAACTGCAGAAGACGCGCACGGCAACGCTGGAAATAGGGGACAGACCCCAATTTCCCGAAGGAAATCGGGGGCTGTCCCCTATTTCCGGCTTGGTCGCTGCCGAACCGCGGGCGCAGTATCGCCCGATCTCTGCCCCAGCGATCGAGATCCGCCACGCCCGCGAGCACAACCTCAAGAACGTCAGCCTGCAGATCCCGCGCGACCAGTTCACCGTGATCACCGGCCTGTCCGGCTCGGGCAAATCCACCCTGGCCTTCGACATCGTGTTCGGCGAGGGCCAGCGCCGCTATCTGGAATCGCTCAACGCCTACGCCCGCCAGTTCGTGCAGCCGGCCAGCCGGCCCGACGTCGACGGCCTGTTCGGCATCCCGCCGACGGTGGCGATCGAGCAGCGCACCAGCCGCGGCGGGCGCAAGAGCACGGTGGCGACGCTGACCGAGATCCACCCCTTCCTGCGCCTGATGTACGTGAAGCTGGGCACGCAGTTCTGCCCCGACTGCAACGTGCCGGTGACGCCGCAGAGCTTCGAGGCCATCGTCGCGCAGATCCAGCGCGAGCTGCGCGGCGCCTCGGTGGAGGTGCTGGCGCCGCTGGTGGTCAACCGCAAGGGCCTGTACACCGACCTCGCCAAGTGGGCGCGCGCCAAGGGCCACGCGCAGCTGCGCGTCGATGGCGAATACCTGCCCACCGCCAAGTGGCCGCGGCTGGACCGCTACAAGGAACACAACATCGAGCTGCCCACCGGCATGGTGATGGTGCAGCCCGAGCACGAGGCCACGCTGCGCGAGTTCGTGCGCCAGGCGCTGGAGATCGGCAAGGGCGTGATCAAGGTGCTGGAGATCGGCAAGCTCGGCGCCACGCCGATCACCTTCTCCACGCTGCGCGCCTGCCCGAGCTGCGGCACCGGCTTCCCCGAGCCCGATCCGCGCCTGTTCTCGTACAACGCCAAGCACGGCTGGTGCCCCAAGTGCTACGGCACCGGGCTGAAGACCGCGGCGCGCATCGAGGACCCGGACGCGCTCGACCTCGGCGATGCGGAGGAGGTCATCGTCAGCGACGAGCCCTGCCCGGCCTGCGAGGGCGCGCGCTTGAATCCGGTGGCGCGCGCGGTGCGTTTCCGTGAACTCGGTCTGCATCAGCTCGCGGCGCAGCCGGTGGACAAGGCGGCGGGCTTCTTCGCCGAGCTGGCGCTGAACGAGCGCGAGACCGACATCGCCCGCGACCTCGTCAGCGAGATCCGCGGGCGGCTCGCCTTCCTGCAGCACGTCGGCCTCGGTTACCTCGCGCTGGATCGCGCCGCGCCCACGCTGTCGGGCGGCGAGGCGCAGCGCATCCGCCTGGCCGCGCAGCTCGGTTCCAACCTGCGCGGCGTGTGCTACATCCTCGACGAACCGACGATCGGCCTGCACCCGCGCGACAACCGCCTGCTGCTCGACACGCTGGAGGCGCTGCGCGACCGCGGCAACACGCTGCTGGTGGTCGAGCACGACG
>NZ_DAOMPS010000110.1:0-5472 GCF_035444905.1 Thauera sp. | reverse complement strand
GTCGAGCGCGTCGATTCCGGCTACCGCTCGATGATGAGCGTGCAGAGCTCGCTGGTGATGGTGCCGATCAACGAGTTCGGCACCGAGGCGCAGAAGCAGAAGTACCTGCCCAAGCTTGCCAGCGGCGAGTGGATCGGCTGCTTCGGCCTCACCGAGCCCAACCACGGCTCCGACCCGGGCTCGATGATCACCCGCGCACGCACCGTGCCGGGCGGCTTCAGCCTGTCGGGCAGCAAGATGTGGATCACCAACAGCCCGATCGCCGATGTGTTCGTGGTGTGGGCCAAGGACGACGAAGGCAAGATCCGCGGCTTCATCCTCGAGAAGGGCTGGAAGGGCCTCAGCGCCCCGGCCATCCACGGCAAGGTCGGCCTGCGTGCCTCGATCACCGGTGAAATCGTCATGGACGAGGTCTTCGTGCCGGAAGAGAACGCCTTCCCCGAGGTGCGCGGCCTCAAGGGCCCCTTCACCTGCCTCAACTCGGCGCGCTACGGCATCGCCTGGGGTGCGCTCGGCGCTGCCGAGGACTGCTGGCACCGTGCCCGCCAGTACGTGCTCGACCGCAAGCAGTTCGGCCGCCCGCTCGCCGCCAACCAGCTCATCCAGAAGAAGCTTGCGGACATGCAGACCGAGATCACGCTCGGCCTGCAGACCTGCCTGCGCGTGGGCCGCATGAAGGACGAGGGCATCGCCTCGGTCGAGGTCACCTCGCTGATCAAGCGCAACTCCTGCGGCAAGGCGCTCGACATCGCGCGCATGGCGCGCGACATGCTCGGCGGTAACGGCATCTCGGACGAGTACGGCGTCATCCGTCATGTGGTGAACCTGGAGGTGGTCAACACCTACGAAGGCACCCACGACATCCATGCGCTGATTCTCGGCCGCGCCCAGACCGGCATCCAGGCCTTCTCGGGCTGATCACGCGTGCCGCGGCAACGCGGCAGAGGAGGAGACCATGAGCCACAAGACTGCAGCAGCAGCGAACACGGCATCCGATCTGATCCTCGAAACCTCGGGACTCGTCAAGGAGTTCCGCGGTTTCGTGGCAGTCGATGGTGTGGACCTGAAGATTCGGCGCGGTGACATCCACGCCCTGATTGGCCCCAATGGGGCGGGCAAGACCACCTGCTTCAACCTGCTGACCAAGTTCCTGCAGCCCACGCGCGGGACGATCCGCTTCAACGGGCGGGACATCACCAAGGAAACGCCCCAGCGCATCGCGCGCATGGGCATGGTGCGTTCGTTCCAGATCTCTGCGGTGTTCCCGCACATGACCGTGCTCGAGAACGTGCGCATCGCCCTGCAGCGCAAGCTCGGCACCACCTTTCATTTCTGGAAGTCGGGCCGCAGCGTCGATCATCTGAATGATCGCGCGATGGAACTGCTCGCCGAGGTCGGCCTGGAGGGCTACGCCAAGATGATCACGGTGGAGATGCCCTACGGCCGCAAGCGCGCGCTCGAGATCGCCACCACGCTGGCGCTCGAGCCCGAGCTGATGCTGCTCGACGAACCGACCCAGGGCATGGGTCACGAGGACGTCGACCTGGTGATGCAGCTCATCAAGAAGGTCTCCGCCAACCGCACCATCCTGATGGTCGAGCACAACATGAAGGTCGTGTCCGGCATCTGCGACACGATCACCGTGCTCGCCCGCGGTTCGGTGCTCGCCGAAGGCGATTACGCCGCGGTGTCGTCCAACCCGGTGGTGATCGAGGCCTACATGGGCAGCGAGGCTGCCGAACTTGCGGGAGCCCACTGATGAGCGCCACCGAATACCTGCGCGTGTCCCAGCTGCACGCCTTCTACGGCGAGTCGCACATCCTGCACGGCATCGACTTCACCGTGCGCCGCGGCGAATGCGTGAGCCTGCTCGGGCGCAACGGCGCCGGCCGCACCACCACGCTGCGCGCGCTGATGGGGCTGACCGGCAAGCGCACCGGCTCGATCATGATCAACGGCCGCGAGGCCATCGCCATGCCGCCGCACAAGATCGCCCAGCTTGGCGTCGGCTACTGCCCGGAAGAGCGCGGCATCTACTCCGCCCTCACCACCGAAGAGAACCTGTTGCTGCCGCCCCGGGTCGGCAGCGGTGGCATGAGCGTCGAGGAGATCTACGAGATGTTCCCCAACCTCGCCGAACGCCGCCACAGCCAGGGCACCCGCCTGTCGGGGGGCGAGCAGCAGATGCTGGCGCTCGCACGCATCCTGCGCACCGGCGCCCGCCTGCTGCTGCTCGACGAGATCTCCGAAGGCCTCGCGCCGGTGATCGTGCAGAAGCTCGGCGAGATCATCCGCCAGCTCAAGCAGAAGGACTACACGATCGTGCTGGTCGAGCAGAACTTCCGTTTCGCCGCACCGCTGGCCGACCGCATGTTCGTCGTCGAGCACGGCCAGATGGTGGCCGAGATCGCCCAGAACGAGCTGACCAGCCGCATGGGCTACCTGCAGGAACTGCTCGGCGTCTGAGCCGGGTTCCGCCTTCGTCGCGTGCGCGCGCAAACCCTCACAATCGGAGTCCTGCCAAATGAATGAAGTCTTCGGCATTCCGCTTCCCGCCTTGCTGGGCCAGCTCATGCTGGGTCTCGTCAACGGCTCGTTCTACGCCCTGATGAGCCTTGGCCTTGCCGTCATCTTCGGCATGTTGCAGATCATCAACTTCGCCCATGGCGCGATGTACATGATGGGCGCGATGTTCGCCTGGATGGCCATGGTGTATCTGGGCGTCGGCTACTGGTGGTCGCTGGTGCTGGTGCCGTTCGCGGTCGGTGCCATCGGCATCGTCATCGAGCGCTTCCTGCTGCAGTGGATCTACAAGCTCGACCACCTCTACGGCCTGCTGCTGACCTTCGGCCTCGCGCTGATGATAGGCGGCGGCTTCCGCTACGTGTTCGGCGCCGCGGGCCAGCCCTACACCATCCCGAAGGAGCTCTCCGGTGTCATCGATCTGGGCTTCATGTTCATGCCCAAGTACCGCCTGTGGGTGATCGTGGCCTCGCTCGCGGTGTGCTTCGCCACCTGGTACATGATCGAGAAGACCCGGCTGGGCGCCTACCTGCGCGCCGCGACCGAGAACCCGAAGCTGACCCAGGCTTTCGGCATCAACGTGCCGGTGATGGTGATGCTGACCTACGCCTTCGGCGCCGCGCTGGCCGGTTTCGCCGGCGTGCTCGCCGCGCCCACCACCCAGGTCAGCCCGCTGATGAGCGCGAACATGATCATCACCGTGTTCGCGGTGGTGGTGATCGGCGGGATGGGCTCGATCATGGGCTCGATCGTCACCGGCCTGGGGCTCGGCGTGCTCGAGGGCCTGACCAAGGTGTTCTACGCCGAAGCCAGTTCCACCGTCATCTTCGTCGTCATGGTCATCGTGCTGATGTTCCGCCCGGCCGGCCTGTTCGGAAAGGAGAAGTAAATGAACCCCAGAATCGCCAACGTCGGCTACCTCGTCGGGCTCGTCCTGCTGCTGCTGGCACCGGCCGTGATCTATCCGGTGCTGATCATGAAGGTGCTGTGCTTCGCGCTGTTCGCCTGCGCCTTCAACCTGCTGCTCGGCTACACCGGCCTGCTGTCCTTCGGCCATGCGGTGTTCCTCGGCAGCTCGGCCTACCTCACCGGTCACGCGCTCAGTGCCTGGGGTCTGCCCACGCTCGCCGGTCTGGCCTTCGGCACGCTCGCTGCTGCAGCGCTCGGCCTGGTGATCGGCGCGCTCGCCATCCGCCGCCAGGGCATCTACTTTGCGATGGTCACGCTCGCGCTGGCGCAGATGGTGTATTTCATCTTCCTGCAGGCGCCTTTCACCGGCGGCGAGAACGGCCTGCAGGGCGTGCCGCGCGGCAGCGTGTTCGGCTTCGACCTGGCGGACGACTACAAGCTCTACTACCTGGTGGTGACCCTGTTCGCCGCGGCGTTCTGGCTGATCCTGCGCACCATCCAGTCGCCCTTCGGCCAGACGCTGAAGGCGATCCGCGAGAACGAGGCGCGCGCGATCTCGCTCGGCTACGACGTCGATCGCTACAAGCTGCTCGCCTTCGTGCTGTCGGCCGGCATCGCCGGGTTGGCGGGGGCGCTCAAGACCCTGCTGTTCGGCTTCGCCACGCTGACCGACGCGCACTGGCACACCTCGGGCGAGGTGGTGCTGATGACGCTGCTCGGTGGCATGGGCACGGTGATGGGGCCGATCGTCGGCGCCGGCGTGATCGTGACCCTGCAGACCGAACTCGCCGACAAGCTCGGCTCGCTCGTTGCCGTGGTCATGGGCGGACTGTTCGTGTTCTGCGTGCTGGTGTTCCGCCGCGGCATCGTCGGCGAGGGGATTGCGCTGTTCAACCGCATGATCGGCGAGAAGACGCGCTGATCCGCGCGGGGGAATTTCGACATGGAGATGGCAATGAATGCAGCAGCGCCGACGGGCCTGACCGAGGCCGTCGATCACGTGATGAGCGCGCGCCGTTCGGTCCGGGCCTTCCTGCCGGAAAAGGTGGCGGAGGCGACGATCGACGACATCCTGGCGGTGGCGGCGCGCGCACCGTCGGGGACCAACACCCAGCCGTGGCGGGCGCATGTCCTCACCGGCGCCACGCTCGGCCGGCTGGTGGATGCGGTGTGTGCCGCCTTCGATGCCGCCGATGGCAGCCACACACCCGAGTACGACTACTACCCGCCGGAGTTCTTCGAGCCCTATCTCGCGCGGCGGCGCAAGGTGGGCTGGGACCTGTACAGCCGCCTCGGCATCGCCAAGGGCGATGGGGCACGGATGAAGGCGCAGCACCGCAGGAACTTCGAGTTCTTCGGCGCGCCGGTGGGCCTGATCTTCACGATCGACCGCCGGCTGGGCAAGGGCAGCTGGCTCGACTACGGCATGTTCCTGCAGAACGTCATGCTCGCGGCCGAGGCACGCGGGCTGGCGACCTGCCCACAGGCGGCCTGGATCGACTACCACCGCATCATCGGCGAGCACTTGCAGCTGCCGCCCAACGAGCAGGTGGTGTGCGGGATTGCGCTCGGCTACGCCGACCCCGACGCGCCCGAGAACGCGCTCGTCAGCGAGCGTGCCGAGCTGGCGGAATTCGTCGTCCGTCATCAATGAAACTGCGTGCCGGAAGGCCTGGCCGGCCGGCACGATCGATGTGTGAGCGCTCCGCAGGGAGCGGCTTCGTCAAGGGAGAAGACGCATGAAGGTGCTGGTACCCGTGAAGCGGGTGGTCGATTACAACGTCAAGGTCCGTGTGAAGGCCGATGGCAGCGGCGTGGATATCGCCAACGTCAAGATGAGCATGAACCCCTTCGACGAGATCGCGGTGGAAGAGGCGGTGCGGCTGAAGGAAGCCGGCGTCGCCACCGAGGTCGTCGCGGTGAGCTGCGGCGTCACCGCCTGCCAGGAAACCCTGCGCGCGGCGCTGGCGATCGGCGCCGACCGCGCCATCCTGGTCGAGACCGATGTCGAGCTGCAGCCGCTGGCCGTGGCCAAGCTGC
>NZ_DAOMPS010000109.1:0-5578 GCF_035444905.1 Thauera sp. | reverse complement strand
TTCCCAGCCAAGCTGGAAACCGAAGGTGATGATGCAATTTTCAACACCCTGCTAGGCCGATGCTGATCCCAGCGGCCGAAAACCAAGTTCCCTTGCTGGGCTGACGCGGCACCCACACAAGGGCTGTGCCGAAGGGGGCATACATGATTGATCCCGACAAAGAGCGGGAGGACTTCATCTCGATCCGGCAGCTTGTGGCGCTGATCGCGCAGGCGACAGGGAAAACTGAGCAACAGGCGGCAGCGGTCGTGTCAGTGAACCTTGCGCGAAATCCAGCATGGACCCGGCTGACCCTGTGCGAGTGGACACCGGCGTTTGGCTGCACCCGATCGGGCGACAAGGACAACGATGGGGTAAAGCAAAGGCTTGTGCGCTGGGGCAATACCGGAGAAAGCTCACCGAGTTTTGAGGACTTCGATGACATCCCATTCTGACGACATTCTCGACCGTATTGGATTCCAGCGTTCGGACATCCTGCCACTGCTTGCTGAGGCGGGGATTGCCGTCGGCGACGTCGAGTTCGTCCAGCTACAGCGGACGGACTGGCCCGAGTGGAAATTGCGGCTTGCTGTCGCCGACTATCTGACTCATACGGAGGTGGCCGCAGCGATTGCCGGAGTAGACCTGTCCGTACCCGGCTGGTTGTCGGATGAGGAGCAGGCGGAGCTTTCTGCCTGGGAGAGCATCGTCCGACGAGCCTGTGGTTCCGAGTCGTTGAAGGCGGTGGCCGCAGACTTGAATGGCGATGGCACACCCCGCGCCTGGGAGATTCGCCTGTCTGACCTCGCTGCGTGGTGCGCATCAAGGAACACGCCCATTCCGTACCCGCTGCCCGGCAATCCGCTGACGGCCATGCCGACGACGGACACGGAGTTGCTTGAGGCCCTGGCAGCTGCCGAGCGGGAGCGGGAGCACTGGAGGTCAGAGGCGCAGCAGCTCGGTGCGATTCGGCAACAGATCGACAGCCAGCGTGCGGCGATTGAACGCTTGCGTGCTGAGATCAGGGCCAAAGACGACAAGGCGGGAAAGGTGACCGCCGAACTGGAAAGACTGCAGGCTGATGCGCTGGCTGGAAAGGCCCGCACCACCGCCCTGAAGATCATCGCGGGGTTGGCAATGACGGGGTACGGCTTGAACATTCACTCGCCTCGGCTGGAAAAGATTGGAGAGCTTGTTCAGGACCTACAGCGCTGTGGGGCTGGGGTCACAGAGAAGACGCTTCGAGATTGGCTAAAGGAGGCTGCCGTGGTCGTTGAGCCGCCAGAAAAGCGTGCATGACTCGCTGCGAAGCCCGCATGGATGCTGAGATAGTTCGGTAAATACCGAACCCCGACGCGGTATTTACCGCGATGCCGTGTATCTGATCCATATTGTGCGAAGCCATGTGCTCCGGGCTGTTCCGGGGCGCGCTACTCACTTCCAAGGAGTGACGACATGGCTGCACAACTCAAGACCGCGCTGACAATCCTGCGGCGCAATCAGGTTGAAGTCCGCACCGGGCTGCCGCGCTCTAGCCTGTACGACAGGATCAAACGCGGTGATTTTCCGGCTCCGATCCCCCTGGGCGCGCGCTCCGTTGGCTGGCTCGAACATGAGGTTGACGCATGGTTGGCTGATCGCGTCGCCCAGGCCCGCAACCGCGCGTAAGGGGAAGGCCATGAGCAAGAAAAGCCCCCCGACACTGGCGCACGACCGCTATCAAGACGAACTCCAGCTCGCCCCCGCACATCCCCCGTCCCTGGGCTGGTTCGATCTCGCGAAACCCGCTCGCCTGAATCGCAAACTGAAACGCGGCTGGAAGCGCACGAGCCGCGGCTACATCCTGACCGAGCTGCTCGGATTGGTCGCGCTGGCGCTGGTGGCTGCTGCGCTGCTCGTGGGAGCCGTGTAATGAGCCCTCGCGACAAGTTCTTGAGTCTCGTCGACCACAAGACTACCGGCCGCGATCACGGCGTTTTCCGCGTCCCGACGCGCCGCGACAGGACGATGTCCGGCACGTGGCGCGAACTGGACGATGGCCGTCTCCTGATCCACGACTTCGGCGGCGAGCCGACGCAGAACATCCTCGCCGCGATCGGCCTCAGCATCGAGGATCTGTTCCCAGAACGTGTGGACGGACATCTGCCGCGGGAGCGCCGTCCCTTTCCCGCTGCCGATGTGCTTCGTGCGCTCGCTTTCGAGGCACTGGTGATTCTCGCCGCCGCAGCATCGATCCGCAGCGGCGCCGGCCTGACTGGCGAGGACCACGATCGTCTGGCTGTCGCAGTCGGTCGGATCCAGACCGGACTGAGTCTCGCGGGAGTGCGTCATGGCTGAATACTCTGCGGGACTGGCACATCTCGACAAGGGGGCGGCGGACGCGATCAAGGAGGGCTCGACTGGCCGCCGCGCCGTACATCTCATCAACGGCGCCGCGATCCGGCCGACCCCGATCGATTGGTTGTGGGACGGCTGGCTCGCCGCCGGCAAGCTGCACATTCTCGCCGGCGCACCCGGCACGGGCAAGACGACCCTCGCGCTGGCGCTCGCCGCAGCGCTTACGACCCGGGGGTATTGGCCTGACGGGAGTCGCGTGCGCACCGTCGGCGACGTCCTGATCTGGTCTGGCGAAGACGACCCGACCGACACGCTCGCACCGCGTCTGCTGGCCTGCGGTGCGGACATGAGGCGTGTTCATTTCGTCGGCAGTGTCCGAGACGGTGATGACCACCGCCCGTTCGATCCCGCGTCCCACATGCCTGAGCTTTCAGATGCTGCAACGCGTGTCGGTAATGTTCGTCTCTTGATCTGTGACCCTGTCGTGTCTGCGGTCACGGGTGACAGTCACAAGAACACCGAAGTCCGCCGCGCTCTGCAACCCCTTGTCGACCTGGGGCACGAGATCAATGCCGCGATCCTGGGCATCAGTCACTTTTCCAAGGGCAGCCAGGGGCGGGACCCGACCGAACGCGTCGCCGGCTCGCTGGCCTTCGGTGCCCTGGCTCGCGTCGTGCTCGCCGCAGCCAAAATGCAGGACGGCGACGATGAGAACGCAGGCCGTCGCATCTTGGCGCGCACGAAATCCAACATCGGGCCCGACGACGGCGGCCATTACTACGATCTCGATCAGGTCGAACTGCACCAATTCCCTGGCGTCTGGGCGTCGCGCGTGCTGTGGGGTCGAGAGATTGAAGGCAGCGCTCGCGAGATTCTCGCTGCGGCCGATGCGGCTCCCCAGCAAAGCGAAGACCGTGCGGATGAAGACAATCAAGTGGATGCGTGGCTGCGCGCGCTGTTGATCGACGAGTGCGAGATCACCAAGGCTGACGTGATCAAGGCCGGCCGCGCCTGCGGCTTCACCGAGAGGACCATCCAGCGAGCACGGAAGCGCATTGGCGCAACAACCAAGATCAGCGGCTTCGGGAAGAACAAGATCGCTGTTTGGTCTTTGCCGAATCGTGCCATCCAGAGCAGCTTGCATGCCGACCCCAGAAATTGCGGCATGTATGGCACGAATGATGAGGACACCGCAGTCGTGCCAGTTGTGCCATGCGTTTCGGAGTTGGCGTGCGCTGGCAAGGATGGAGTGCCGGAGCCCAGCGCCGAGATCGAGGAGGTGGACGAATGGCTGTAAAGGACCTGCTCGATCAAGCCGAAACGGCCGGAGTGCGCTTTGTCCTGGAAGGTGCGCGTGTAGGGTTGCGTGGCGATCGAGACGCGATCAACGAATGGGCACCCCGCCTGCGCCAGCATCGCGCCGCCGTGCTCCGCGAGGTACAGAAGCGCCTCGCCGACCTGCATCGCATCTGGATCATCCGACCGCTACTGCGAGCTGCCTTCACAGTTGCCTGCCCGCAGGGTGCGACCGAAGCGGAAGTGCGGTCGGTCTGGACGGGCGCCGACGTCGAGCCACTTGAATAACCGCAGCAGGAGAGAGTAGGCATGAGTTCGACCAAGAAACCGACGCGCACCAAAACCGCAGCCAGCACGGACTTTCCCCGCAAGGACGTACAGATCGAAGTCGCCAAGGACGCCGACCAAGTCACCCTCGCGCGCAAGTTCGCCCAGATCTACACCAGCCCTGAACTCGCGGCCCATCGCGTCCTGAACGCCACCGATAAGAAGGTGGGGCTTGGCGAGGCCGTGGATGTCCCGACGCTGATCGACCAACTCCGTGAGCAGGCAAAGGTGGTCAATGGCGGGGACCTGACCCAGGTCGAGGCGATGCTCGTTGGGCAGGCCACTTCATTGCAGACCCTATTCGCCAGATTGACGGAACGTGCCTTCAGCGCCGAGTACATGCCCAACTTCGAGATCTTCCTCAAGCTCGCGCTGCGCGCTCAATCACAGAGTCGCTCGTCGCTCGAAGCCCTCGCTGCGCTCAAGCGCCCGCCGGTGTTGATCGCGAAGCAGGCGAACCTGACAAGCGGCCCGCAGCAGGTCATCAACAACGGGACGATGTCCGACGATCGCGCGAGAACAATCGGAAATCTGCAGAACGAACTATTGGAGAGCAGTGATGGCAAACGGTTGGACGCCGGAGCGGCGGGCACGACAGGCGGAGTTGATCCGCACTTGGCGACCGTGGGATCAGGCAACGGGGCCTAGCACCGATGAAGGGAAAGTCGCCTCCTCGCGCAATGCCTTCAAAGGTGGCCTGCGCGAGGAACTGCGGGCGCTCACACGAGCCTTGAGGGAGCACCGGGCGGCACTGAAGCGTATTCACGAGGAGTAGCTCGCCGCGGGCGACCAACCCTGAAGTACGCACAACGCGGTACGCACGGCAGTACGCACAGAAATCGTGCTTCAGCGACCTGCTCGCGCGAGGAAGCGATTGTCTCGGAGGACTTGAGCCCGGAGGCATAGCGTCAGTCAGCAGGTAGTTGGTTACCACAGGGCCGGTTACCACCTCGGTTACCACAAACGTCACGGTAATCTTGGTTTCGGTATCCAGCCCGGTATCCACCAAAATCCGCGGGGCAAAGCGGATCCACGCGCGTGAAGGCTGCCGCTTCGTGATCACGCCGAAACAACGTGAGTGCATGCGGCAACTCGTCCAGCCATGCCCCGCCATGGGTCATGATTGCGATCGGTATAATGCCGAGTTCCTTCGCCGCACCCAACCACCCCCTCCCGCCCCCATGCTCAAGCTCGAACAGATCACCCCGAACACCGCGCTGGTTGGTATCGAGCTGGGCCAGATCGTCCGCGTCGTCGCCACCGAGCCGGTCGGCCCCGACGCGCTCACCGTGGTCTACAAGACGGCCGACGGACGCTTCGGCGAACGCATGGTGTTCCGCAACGACGAGGCCAACCTGTCCGTCGCCGAAGAAGGCCGCCCGTGGGCCTTCGATGCGCCCGGCGAAGCGTTCAAGCTCGCGGCAGAGGCGTGGCGGATCAACCTAGCGCATCTGTTCGACCCGATGATGGCGGTGCATACCTCCAACGTCGAACCGCTGCCGCACCAGATCACCGCGGTCTACGAGTCCATGTTGCCACGCCAGCCGCTGCGCTACGTGCTGGCTGACGACCCCGGCGCGGGCAAGACGATCATGGCGGGCCTGTTCATCCGCGAGCTCCTGATGCGCGCCGACGCCCG
>NZ_DAOMPS010000108.1:0-6049 GCF_035444905.1 Thauera sp. | reverse complement strand
CGGCGACCGGGTTCGCCAACGACACGGCGCGGGTGTATGGGCAGGTGTTTGAATCCGACGAGGTGACGCCGTTGACCGGCGAGCTACTGATATTGCAACGCTCCAGCAACGTGGGCAACCAGGTTGTGACGGTGACATTGCCCCATGACGCGGCCGCGACGAAAGCGAAATGGGACGGCGCGAAACTGCGCTTGCGCTGGGAATATGACATCGCGGCCAATCAGGAAAGCATCCGGCTCGACCCGTCCAGACCCTCGCTGGCCGTCGGCAACCCATTGCCGACCGGCGTAAACACCGGCGGCGCGGGATTCTGGGCAGGGCGCGACACATTTAGCGGTAACTATCATCTGAGAATTGGCGGCGTGCTCAACAGCGGGCCGCAATTGCTGTACCACGGCGATGTCGGCAATCTATCAATCCGCAATAAAGACGGGCAGGCCGTCATTCTGTTTGAAGGCACAGGCGCGAGCCGGTTCGAGGGGCCGATGACCATCGGGACGGGCGGTGGCATCTGGCAAGGGGCGGGCACGTTCGGCGCGCCGACCACGGGGCTGAAAATCTGGAATGACGGCGGTGTGGGGCGGCTGGCGACGTACAAAACGGGGCTGGAACAGATAACGATTAACACCGATGGGCAGTTGACGGCGGGCGCGAATAACGTCTATCTGGATCGTGAGGGTATTACACTTAATTCGGGAAGCGTTCAGACAGACTATAGCTCGGTTAAATTTCGGTCATCAACAAACGTTGTTTTCGGCACAGTTTACGGCACAGTAAATATAAATAACGGTCAAACCATTATGGGTTTGTCCACTTACCAGACAAACAACGCAACAATACGTGCTCACATTGCCGCCCACGCCGGGCCAATAAAGGAAGCCGTAACTCTCAACACATCGGAATCGATGGTCGAATTGACACCAGGTGCTCTTTGGTCATCGGTGGCAATACGCACAGGTGGAGGCATGACTGTTGGAGACTCTTCCATGCCCCCCCCCAGCACTCTCCGCTTCAAGGAGCGCACCGACAACAACACCTACCCCAACTCGACACAGGTAGATATCTTCGCCCGCACGGTCGGCGGAGTGCAAAAACTATATGCCAAATTCGGTAACGGCGTCGTGAGGGAACTGGCAACGGCATCATAAAGGAATGATGATTTATGAATCTACAGACACTACAGGAACGACAGGACAAACTGACCGCGCAACGGGCGCAACTGCTCGAAGAGGCCAACCGGCAACTGGCGATGATTGACGGCGCGCTGGCGCTGCTCAATGACATGATCGCCGAGATGAGCGCGGGCGACGCGGCCGACGAAGAGGAATAACCGCACATGGCGATTGGCATCGCGGGCAATTCGACCTACCAGTCGAGTTCATCGGCGAGCAGTTACACGCTTGCATCGTATACACCGGCGACCGGCAGCGACCGGATTCTGGTTGTTCGAATTCACGGGTTACGCACGAACGATGCAGGCGCGTTCACGGTTGATAGCGTGACGTTCGGCGGCGTGGGACTGACTGAGGCGGTGAGCGGCAAGACGACGAGCAGCGTCCGCCAATACCGGACGGCTATCTGGTATCTGATCAACCCGTCGGGCAGCAGCGGTGACATCGTTGTAACGTTCTCGCAGGGCGCGAGCGGCTGTATCATTTCGGCCAACACACTGACCGGCGCGGCGCAATCGTCGCCGGTTGGGCAGACGGGCAGCGATTCGACATCGCCGACAGCGACGATTGCCGACACGGAATCGACCGCCAACGCTATCGGCATTTTGGCCGTGACTTCCCATTGCGGCAACGACCCGGTCTGGACATTCTCCGATAGCGGCGGGGTAGCATCCTACACCGAGCAATACGATATACGTACATTCTCGACAAATAATGCCAAGCCGAGCGGCGCTGGGGCATCGGTTCTAAACCCCACTGCGGTGACTAACCATCGGATTGCACAGTCACAGAGCAGCCCGCAAGTGGCGGTGCTGGCGGTGTTTAAGCCCGCCGCGTCGGAGACGATCACGGCCACGGCGGGCGACGGGCTGGGGGTATCGGAATCAGCAACGCCGCGGCGCGTCCTGAGAGTATCCGCGGCCGATGTTACCGGCATGGCGACGAGCACGGGGCGACGGGCGAATATCATCGCCAATAGCATGGATTTAATCGCATTGCTGGAGGTTGCCACCCGCGCCCGGCACTCGTCGCACGCGACAACTGACGCGGCGGTTGGCATCGATGCGCTCTCCATGACGTGGCCGCTGCTCGTGGGCGATTCTGCCGGACTGTCCGAGGCGCTGGCAATGGCCGCGCAACTATCCGCATCCGACGCGGCGGGGGTAGCGACGGCGGTCATGCTGGCCCGGCTGTTGAGCATATCCGACACGGCGGCGGTCGATGAGGCGGCCACGGCGCGGGCGTCGCTGATTGCGGCCGCGTCGGACGCGCTCGGCTACGTTACAAACGTACAAACGACCATTAGCACGAGCGCGGGGGACGCGCTGGCCCTGACGACGGCGCTGGCCGCGCGGCGGGCGTTGGTGGCCGCCGCTATCGACCCGCTGAAGTTGACCGAGATTCTCAGCGGTGATATGGGCGAGGTTTTGGAGGCTGTCGCTTCCGACGCCGCGGGGCTGGTCGCGCTGGCCCTGGGCGGATGGACTGGACAGGCGACAGGAGCCGACGCGGCCGAATTGACCGACACGGCAGCACGCGCCATGCATTTCACCCAGAACGTTGTAAGCGCGGGCGGTCTGAGTGTGATGGCCGCCGTCGTCAAACAGGCGCGGGTGACGGGCGTTGACGCGGCCGGGCTTGCCGAGCAACTCCGCAACGATTGGGGGCTATCTGTCGATGACACGGCGGGCATATCCGCCACGACGCAACTAGTCGCGTTTCTCTATGCGCTGGCCGCAGACGTGGCCGCCGTTAGTGAGGGCACATCGACCCGCTGGCACGTTGAGGCGCGGGATACGGCTGAGTTTGTCGCGTCGGTGGCCGGGGCCATGCACTGGGTTATGGCCGTGCAGGACACGCTGGGCGTCGGCGACCTGAGTATGTTCGTCAACCCGGCGGGGGTCGTTGTCATTGAGATGACAATCAACCCGGTGACGGCGGAGATGGAACTGAGGCCGGTAACGATTGGCTTTGAGATTGCCATGCCGCGCGTCGATTGGCGCTTGTTACCCTGATTCGTCAAATGGATTTTTGACCCGTCGAACGGGTAAAGTTGAGGAATTTCAATCACTGTGAGGGCTAATATGGAACTGGACAATGTGGTTAGTAAATTGGCAATCGTCGGCGTCTATGACGTGGTTTGTCGCGACCGGGACGGCAATGAGAAATGGCGCGAGCACGCTCACAACCTGTTGGTAAACGCGGGGCTAAATCTGATCCTGGACAGCGGTTTCAGCGGCACGGAGTATCTGGGGCTAAAGGGCGGCGGCACGCCCGACGCGGCCGACACTATGGCATCTCATTCGTCGTGGTCGGAGATCACCGTCTACTCCGAGGGAACGCGGCCGACCTACGCCCACGCCGCGGCCGCGTCGCAGGCAATCACCAACAGCGCGAGCAAGGCGCAATTCTCGATTAACGCCACGACCTCAATTTACGGCATTTTCTGCACAACCAATAACACGAAGGGCGGCACGACGGGCACGTTGATCGGCGTGACAAATTTTGCATCGGCGAAATCGGCCGACGACGGCGACACGCTGGAAGTGACTTATACCGTCACAATGTCAAATGTCTAAGGCAAGGCGAGGAGCTATGACTATCGTACTGGAACGGTCAACCGTCGCCGCCGTTGCGTCATTTCGTGACGAGGCGGGCGAGCTTATCACGCCGTCGGTCATCAAATGGACGTTGACCGACGGCGACGGCAACGTCGTCAACAATCAGGCGGACATCGACATAGTCCCGGCTAACACGGTCAATATCGTACTGAGCGGCGACGATTTGGCGATGACGGCAGGCGACGACGGGCGGCGGCAGGTGATCATCAATGCCGTGTACGATGGCACGCTGGGCGACGATTTGCCCATCGTCGGCGTGCTGGAATTCACGGTGCGCAATGTGCCCGGCATCGCCTAACCCGGCCATGACCGCCCATACCACAACCGCGCTGCAATACGCCTCGGTTATCGTGTTCCTTGCGACGATCATCGCGGCGGTCGGCGGCATGAGGAAACGCCCACGCATAAGGGTGTTTTTTCTCCCACCGGTGGTATGGGCTGCGTCGGGGCTAGTGTTCTATGGGCTGGCGTTCGCGGGGGTGATGTCGCCCGCCGCGTTCATTTTGCTGGGGGCCGCGCACCGGACGATGGGCGCGGCGCTGATTCTGGCAATGGTACTGGTATTACTCGGAGAGGTCGATGACCAATGAGACACGGCTCGTCGTTGAGGCGTTGCTATTCGTCGTCGGGATGCTGGGGGTTATCGGCGTGGCGTATGTGCGCGGCCGCCGGCACGGCCCGACGGCGGTGGACAATCTGCGGCGGATCATTGATGGAATGGCGCGGGATATGAATGAGCGCATGGATGAATACGACCGGCGGCAGGCGCGGGACAGGCAAGAGATGGACAGGCTGCACAGCGAACTAAACGACTGGAAAACGTACAGCCGGGCGCAGGCGGACTATAGTCGCCAGCTAGTGAGCCTGCTGCTGGGCATGGGCTACGCCGGGGAGTTGCCGCCGGCGCCTGACCCGCCGGGCAAAACCAACGGCACGCCGGGCGACCATACCGGCGATGACCGGGTATTGGCTATCCGGCTGGGGCGGGCTTTCAATCTCGAAGAGCTATATGACCTTGAATTTCGGCTGGGCGTGCCCGACGGCGACATCGGCAATATGACCGTTGCGGCGCGGGCGCGTGAGCTTGTGCGGTGGTGCCGACGGCGCGGCCGCATCGATGACCTGATACTACTCATGGGCGAACTGCGCCCGGATGGAGGCAATTAGTGGCTATCCTGAATGTAGGCGGTGATTTGAATTACAAGACGATTGGGGCGGCGCTTGCCGCCGCGCTCGAAGGCGACACGGTGATTGTTGGCGGCGGCACGTATTACGAGGCGATTGTGCTGGCCACGCCGGGGGTGTCGGTCATCGCTAAAGACGGCGCTGCGGTGACGATTGACGGCCGCTATTCCCCTGCCCTATTCGGTGACGGCAATTACGCCATGAGCAACGGGCGCAAGGTCGGGGCGGGTCAACTGCCGTCGCTGGCCGCCGACAATGCGCGGCGCGGCGGGTGGGTGTACTCAGGCGGCAATCTGAATATCAACGGCTATAGCTCACTGGTCAGGCTGGTCGGCAACGGCACGTCTATCAGCGGGGTGACGCTGCGCAATAGTGCCGGGCGTTTTATCGTCGTCGAGGGCAACGATTGCACGATCGAGGATTGCCGCATGGATTTCTGCTATGGCGGGGCGATCAGTATCGCTACCGGCAGCGAGTGGGCGACGTTGCGCAAGTTGACCGTCACTCGGTCGAGCGTCAAGAAGTTCGACACGGGGGCGCCGGGGGCCGGGCCGGATGCGGTGGCGACTACGGTCATCTGCGGCGGGTCGGACGTGCTCATTGAGGGATGCACCATCTGCTACAACTACGGTGAGGGTATCAGCGCGGATAAAAACAGCGTGCGGCCGATTGTGCGCGGCAACGTCTGCCATACGAATTACCATTGGTCGCTCGGATTCAATTACACCGACGGCGCGGTCATTGAGGGCAACGTCGTCTATTGGTGCGACAACCTGATCGACGCGCTGGGCAAGGGCTGGCCTGCCGATGGTTTTGTCGGCGGCTCGGAACGGGCATCACCTGAGAACCCGAAGGAGGCCAGAAGCCCCAATATCTCGATAGCGAACAACCTGTTTGTCGGCTACCTGAAACGGCCGTGGCTGCTGGGTAGCACGGGGCGGCCGGTGCAATTCGTCGATAGCCGGATAGCGGAGAATACGATTGTCGGGCGGGTGACGCCGGGCAAACCGGGGGCGACGTTCACATGGACGGCGCTCAAAACGGCGCTGCATGAGGGCACGACGGTTAGCG
>NZ_DAOMPS010000107.1:0-6180 GCF_035444905.1 Thauera sp. | reverse complement strand
GCATAGTTGGGATCTGCGCATAGGGGTCGCTATGCAAATCTCTCCATAACGACCCCAAGCTGCCGGATGAGTCTCTGGGGCTCCAGTGGCAGGTGTATGAGTGGAGCGGCCGCCCGTGGGCATAACTCACGGACAAGACCTCTGCCTGAGTTGCTGCCCAGCTTGCTCAATTTGAGCAGCTGCAATCCGGCCGACACCTGCCGCTTGAGGCTCTCAGCGAGCGCGAACTGCAAGTCCTCGATCCTGCGACCTGACCATTCCAGCGCCACCTCGGCTTTCAATGCCGGCGAGTGGTTCCAGCGTGGTTTTCTGCTCATGCTACGGTCTCCTTGTCGGCACGATTCTTGGGCTTTATCACGGAAGCAGCATTCACTTCTCGCCCTGTTCAGATTTCCGGGGCCTCCTCAAATTTCAACGCGCAAAGACATCTAGGCATCAAAGCGCTGCTGAATGCGCCGGATGAGCGCGAACAGTTCAGCATCGACAAGCGCGGCAAGCAATTCGCCGCCCTCGCCGCCGGCCTGGGCTCACAAACCCTTCGGCGAGCGCGAGCGAATTTCGCGCCCTGTTCCGACTCGCGGAACAACCACTGTTGGAAGTCCCTGATCTTGGCCAGATCGGCCCGGGGCCTCAGCATGTTGAACGTGTAAACCCGCATTTGCGGCCCGAAGAGGCCGAGCGGTGCCACAAGCTCGCTGGCCTCGAGATCTCGCCGGGCCAGCAACAAGCTCTATAGGCATACGTCGAGCCCGTCGACCGCCGCGCTGATAGCCATGAACGACCGATCGAAGAGCAGGCCGCGGGAAATGTCGAGCTTGACCGTGCGGTGTCGCCGTATCAATTCTCGCCAGCCGACCAGACATACCTCGCCGTGGATCAGGGTATGGAAGGCGAGGTCACGGGTCTTGCGGATCGGATGATCGCCGTTTATCAGCGCCGGCGCGCACAGGGGCACGATGGTCTCGGGCGGGAGCGGCACCACCATCGTCCCGGGCGGCTGCAGGCGTCGCATGCCGTAGCGGATGTCAAAATCGGTCTGTGTGGTCTCCAGATCCACCGTGCAGGTGCTGAAGTCTGCGGGCCCGTTCCCAATCACCGTGGTCGCAGAGATCCTTGGCTGCTGCCTGCGTGATTTGTGCGTCGAGGCAAATGCTTGAGCGACAAATTGGCGCCGCAAACTTCCGCACCTGCAAACACTTCCTTCTGCACTCTGACCCGCGTTTCTCCGCCCTGGTAATCGATCGCTTATCGCAGAACAGCCGCAACGATCGGCTTCGTTGCTTTCCTGCCCAGAACGGGTTGCCGCTGCTCCTTCACTCTTGACAAGAAAACTGGGCGGGTTGGCTAATCACCGCACCCCGAGCTACATACTAGTCTGTCAGCTTGATTGGTAATACCGGCGCCAGCAAATGCAGCGCGGCTGGCGCCCCGTCTGCAACTTCAGGCTGACCGCAGTCGGTCCTCGCGGATCATCTGCGCGCCGCGTGCCGCGATCATGATCGTCGGCGAGCTGGTGTTGCCGGAGGTGATGGTCGGCATGATCGATGCATCGACCACGCGCAGGCCGCCCAACCCCAACACTTGCAGGCGGGCATCGGTCACCGCGCTCGGATCGTCTTCGCGCCCCATCTTGCAGGTGCCGACCGGGTGGAAGATCGTGGTGCCGATGTTGCCTGCGGCGACCGCCAGATCTTCGTCGGTCTCGAAGCCCGGGCCGGGCAGGTGCTCGACCGGCTTGAACGGTGCCAGCGCGGGCTGGGCCGCGATCTTCCGGGTCAGGCGGATCGCTCTGGCGGCCTTGGCGCGATCTTCCGGATCGGTGAGATACATTGGCGCAATGCGCGGCGCGCTCGCCGGGTCGCGGTCGCGGATCGTGACGTGACCGCGCGATTTCGGGCGCAGGTCGCAAACGCTGGCGGTGAAGGCCGGAAACTTGTGCACCGGGTCGCCGAACTTGTCCAGCGAGAGCGGTTGCACGTGGTATTCGAGGTCTGGGTTTTCGACCGAGGAGTCGGAACAGGCGAACAGGCCGAGCTGGCTCGGCGCCATGGTCAAGGGGCCGCGGCGGAAGAAGGCGTATTCCAGGCCCATCATCGCCTTGCCCCACAGGCTGTTGGCCTGCTGGTTCAGGGTCTTGATGCCGCTCACTTTGAAGATGCTGCGCAGCTGCAGGTGATCCTGCAGGTTGTTGCCGACCCCCTTCAACTCATGGGCGAGTGGAATACCGAGCTCTTGCAGTGTTGCGCCGTCGCCGATGCCCGAGCGCTGCAGGATCGCCGGCGAACCGAGCGAACCAGCCGCAAGCACGGTCTCGATGCGTGCGCGGGCGACGCACTCCTCGCCATCGCGGCGGAAGATGATGCCTTTCACCCGCCGCCCGTCCATCAGCAGCCGGTCGGACAGCGCACCGGTGACGATGGTCAGATTAGGCCGGTGGCGCACCGGATCGAGGAAGCCGCGCACTGCGCTCCAGCGGGTGCCGCGTTTTTGATTGACCTCGAACTGGCTGACGCCGAGGTTATTGCCGCGGTTGAAGTCTTCGGTCATCGGAATGCCCGCTTCCGCGGTAGCTTCGGCGAAACGGTCAAGGATGTCCCAGCGCAGGCGTTGCTGCTCGACCCGCCACTCGCCGCCGCTGCCATGGTGCTCGCTGCCGCCGCGCCAGTTGTCCTCGACGCCCTTGAAGTGCGGTAGTACCGCGTCCCAACTCCAGCCGGCGTCGCCGGTGAGCTCGGCCCATTCGTTGTAGTCGCGGGCCTGGCCGCGCAGGTAGAGCATCGCATTGATCAGCGTCGAGCCGCCGAGCCCCTTGCCGCGGGCGTAGATGATGCTGCGTCCGTTCAGGCCCGGCTCGGGCTCGGTCTTGTAGCACCAGTCGGTGCGCGGGTTGTTGATGCAGTAGAGATAGCCGACAGGGATCTTGGTCCAGATCCATTTCTCGTCGTTGCCGGCTTCGAGCAGCAGCACGCTGACGTCCGCGTCGGCCGAGAGGCGGTTGGCCAGCACGCAGCCCGCAGCACCGCCGCCAACGATGACGTAGTCAAATTCACCGATATCTTTCATGGGAAGTTCCTGAATTCGAATTTTGGAGGGCCGCCGCCCGGCGCGCACGGGGCCGGCGGGATTCCAGCCGCATACGGCGTCGGACCCGATCAGTAGGCGGCGGGCCGAAGCCCGCCGTACAGCTTGTCTTTTCAGTGAAAGGTCAATTGACCGGCATCACGAATTCCGGCCCCTTCGAACCGCTATCCGGCCAGCGTTGCATCACGCTCTTGTAGCGGGTGTAGAAGCGCACGCCTTCCTCGCCGTAGCTGTGGTGATCGCCGAACAGGCTCTGTTTCCAGCCACCGAACGAGTGCCAGGCCATCGGCACCGGCAGAGGCAC
Source organism: Thauera sp. (assembly GCF_035444905.1). GTDB lineage: Bacteria > Pseudomonadota > Gammaproteobacteria > Burkholderiales > Rhodocyclaceae > Thauera. The sequence goes on along the minus strand of NZ_DAOMPS010000107.1, from coordinate 2,795 downwards.
ATTGATGCCGACCATGCCGATCTGGATCTTCTGCGCGAACTCCTGTGCGGTGCGGCCGTCACGGGTGTAGCAGGCGACGCCGTTGCCGAAGGCGTGCGAATTGACCAGCTCGACCGCCTCGGCGAAGGTGTCGACCCGCACCACGCACAACACCGGGCCGAAGATTTCCTCGCGGTAGATCTTCATGTCCGGTGTGACGTTGTCGAACAGCGAGGCGCCGAGGAAGTAACCCTGCTCGCGGCCCGGCACGACCAGCCCGCGACCGTCCATCACCAGCGTCGCCCCTTGCTCGACGCCCGAGGCGATGTAGCCTTCAATGCGCTGCTTGGCTTCGGCGGTCACGATCGGGCCCATGTCGGCACCCTCGGCTTCACCGTCGTTCACCCTCAGCGCGCGGGCACGGGTGGCAACCTTGTCGACCAGTTCGTCGGCGATATGGCCGACCGCGACCGCGACCGAGATCGCCATGCAGCGTTCTCCGGCGGACCCGTAGGCGGCACCGATCAGCGCGTCGGCGGCCTGATCGAGGTCGGCGTCAGGCATTACCACCATATGGTTCTTCGCACCGCCCAGTGCCTGCGAGCGCTTGCCGTTGCGGGCCGATGTCTCGTAGATGTACTTGGCGATCGGGGTCGAGCCGACGAAGCTCACTGCCTGCACGTCGGGGTGGTTCAGCAGACGATCGACCGCGAGCTTGTCGCCTTGGACGACGTTGAACACGCCGGCTGGCAGTCCGGCTTCGCGGAACAGCTCGGCGGTCAGCAGCGAGGGCGAGGGGTCGCGCTCGGAGGGCTTGAGGATGAAGCTGTTGCCGCAGGCGATCGACACCGGCGCCATCCACATCGGGACCATGAACGGGAAGTTGAAGGGCGTGATGCCGGCGGTGACGCCCAGCGGTGCGCGCTGGCTCCAGTTGCTGATGCCGCCACCAACGTTGTCCGAGTACTGCCCCTTGAAGAGCTGGGGGATGCCGCAGGCGAACTCGATGATCTCTAGCCCGCGCTGCACTTCACCCTTGGCGTCCGGGAAGGTCTTGCCATGCTCGCGGGTGATCAGGCGGGCGAGGTCGTCGGTGTGGCGCTCGACCAGTTCCTTCATCTTGAACAGCACCCGCGCGCGCTTCTGCGGCGCCATCGCGCCCCAGGCGTGCTGTGCGGTGGCGGCGCTGGCGACCGCCGCGTCGACTTCCGCTTCGGTGGCCAGACCGACCTGACGGGTCGAGCGACCCAAAGCCGGGTCGAAAACCGGCTGGCTACGCTCGCCGGCCGGACGGGGTTCGTTGTCGATCCAGTGGCCGATGTGCTCGGGGGCGTTGATGTAAGTAAGGCTCATGTCTCTTCCTTCGCTGTGTGACGGTTGTGACGATGGATCGTATTTAGAACCATGTACTACAGAGGGTCCAATGAGTTATTCTTGATTTCGTTATTCGAATTGCTAATTACAGAATGGACTACTCAGGACTGCGCGCGTTCGTCACCGTGGCACGCGAGGGCAACCTCACCCGCGCCGCGGAGCGGCTCTTCGTCACCCAGCCGGCGCTCAGCCTGCAGCTTAAGAAGTTGCATGAATCAATCGGTGTCATGCTCTTCGAGCGGCGACCGCGCGGCATGCGCCTGACCGAGGCGGGGCAGAAGCTGTTGCCGGCCGCCGAGCGGGCGCTGACTGCCGCGGCCGAGTTCCGCGCCGCGGCGACGAGGCTGAAGGGTTCGGTGACGGGACGGTTGCGGCTCGGCACCATCGTCGATCCCGAGTTCCTGCGCATGGGGCCGTTCCTGCGCCTGCTGGCGGAGCGCCACCCCGGTCTGTCGTTCGAACTATCACACGGCATGTCGGGCGCGGTTGCCCGCGAGTTGGAGGCGGGGCGGCTCGACGTTGCTTACGCGCTCGGCCCACCCGGGTTGGCGGAACTGAAGGATCGCTTTTACGTTGTCACGCTAACCGCGTTCGTTTATCGCGTCATTGCTCCGGCAGGCTGGAGCGGCCAGGTGCGGGGGAAAGGATGGCGCGACCTTGCGCGGCTACCGTGGATCGGTACGCCGCCCGACTCAGTCCATTCGCGCCTCTTGAGCCGCATCTTTGCCGCTGAGGGCGTTGCGCAGCGGGTCGTCGCACGGGTCGATCTCGAGCCCTCGATGATCGATCTGGTGAAGTCGGGTGTCGCGCTGGCGCTTGCGCGCGAAAGTCTCGCGCTGCGTGCTGCGCACGCCGAAGGCATCGTCATTGCCGATGCGGTGTCGGTACCCGCCGAACTTGGCTTCATTTGCCGTCAGGAATGCCAAGAGGAGCCACTGATCGCGGCGGCGATGAACATCGTCGAGGAGGTTTGGCACGGCGGGGGTAGAAGCGGCGCGAGTTGATCGCGTGGGCGGCGCGCGTGTAGCAGGTACGATTGGTGAAACGTGAAAGCGCCGTATCGCGCTTTGAAGAAGGGTTCTCTCGTCACCTGATGGAATGGTGGTCGCCAGTTCCGATTTTGCAGTCGGCCTGTCGCTTCAACTCCACGTTGAGAGGTCGCTCTTGCAGCGCTCGGCCGGCTGCCGAGCGTCGAATCTGTGAGTCCGAAGCATCAAGGACCTGCAGTTCGCCCACGCTGAGCGCCGTGTAGCAGGTGTCGGCCGGATTGCCGCCGCTCGATGGGCAGGTCCCTCAGGTCGAGTTGCTCCCGTAGGCAGGACGGCAGTTTTTTGAGTGGAGCTACCTCTCGATCGGCAGCTTGATAGTAAACGCGATGGGCCGGTCGTGGCCGATAGTACGCTGTGGGCATCTTCCCCGATAGCCGCCGCACGCCACGGGCT
>NZ_DAOMPS010000106.1:0-6267 GCF_035444905.1 Thauera sp. | reverse complement strand
CGTCCGGGAAAGCCTTGCCAGTGCTCGGATCTGGCTAAATCAACAGCCTGTTAAGGAGGAATTGGGGGCTGACCGCAGTTGAGAGCGCGCCTCGATACTCAAAGACGGGTGGCATCCATGGGAACAAAACGGGGCTACCATTGAGCCACGCGAGTGCAGTACTCGGGCACATTACAGGCATTGCGCCAGCCGACCTGGAGACGGGTCCCAAAGCTGCAACCCGGCAAGGACCAAAGCACCATGAACACCGATCTCGACCAGCGCATCACCTTCAATCCACGTCAGTGCGGCGGGCAGGCGTGTATTCGAGGGCTTCGGATCCGGGTGACGGACATCCTCGAAATGCTTGCCCAAGGCGTTGACCACGCCGAGATCCTGGCGGACTTCCCTGACCTCGAAGCCGCAGACATCCTGGCCTGCCTGCATTTCGCCGCCAAGCGCGCGAGCATCGCGCGACTCGCCGCATGATCTTCTGGTTGGACGCGCAATCAAGAATGAATGGGGTCAGACCCCAACGACACCACCAACTACACCAACCATGCAGCACGAGCGCACAGCACGCTAGCTCGCCGACTTCATCGAGACCGGGCTCTGTCCCCACCGATCACGAACGCCGGCTCCGGCCCCGCCAGCGTCGCGTTGACCATGCTTGCGCGCGGGCTGGAGACCTCCAGTTCGAAGGCATGCCAACCTGTGGCCAGGGGTAGCGCAAAGCGCGTGGTCTGGTGGCCGCCGGCACCCGCGGCCACATGCAGCGGCACGAAGGCCTGATCACCGACGCGCAAGGCCACCGTGCCGCGCGTATCCACGTCCAGCTCGTACAAGCCGTCGGCCTTGACCTCGAAGGCGCCGGCAAACAGCAAGCGCGCCGCCTTACCCACGTTCATTTCGCGTGGCAGGCGCTTCCCCAGCCCCTCCACGCGCGTCTCCTGCGCCGGCTGCCCAACGTGCTCCACGCGGAGCGTCAGGCCGGCCGTCTCGGCAACGACCGCCGCTTCACCGGCAGCCGAAGTGCCGCTCACGGACGCAGGCAGCAAAGGCGGCAGCGTCACCATCACCGGCAGCGCCGCGCTGCGGGCCTCGGGTCCAGCCGACCACTCCGCCACTGCGCGCAAGCTCACCTCCCCCAGCCCCAGCCTTGCAGCCGGCACCGACGCCTGCCAGCGCCCATCCCGCACCGGCGCCTCGGCCAGCAGTCGCCCCAGATGCTCGATCCGCACCCAGCTCGCACCAGCCGCCTCGCCGGCAAGCCTCAGCGCGTCATCCCAGGCGACCGACGCCGGCGGCGCGATCACCGAAACGCGGCGGCCGGCGTTATCCACCCACAGCACCTGTCGCACATAGGAGCGCGTCTCGATCGCGCCCGCCTCCACCGCCACCACTCGCAGCTCATGGGCGCCGTCGGCCAGCGTCCGCGTATCCAGCAACAGCCCTTCATCCGGCGCCGCGTTGCCAAGGGGCAGCCCGTTCACCCACCACTCCAGGCGCTCGATCGGCCGTCCAGGCGCCTCGCGCACCCGCGCCTGTAAGCGCAGCACGCCGGCTACTGCGCCCTCGGGCTGCCCAGCAGCCTCCAGTCCCGGCAGCGACACCTGCGCAAACTGCGCAAACGGCCGCGCCAGCGGGTCGCCCACCACCAGCAACTGATAGGGCGACAACACGCTCAGGTAGAAGGCCTCGGCCAGCGACACACCGTCCGCGTAATGCACATGCAGCTGCGGCAGCGGAAACTTCTCGACCAGGGCATAGGGTTCGCGCACCGCCCCGCTCGACCCCGCCGCGCCGTGGCGCAGAAACTCGCTCAGCTTGGTTTGCGGAAAATGGCCAAAATGCCCGCCGTAGCTGGTCAGCGACTCGGCGATCGCGCCGGGCAGGAAAACACTCATCGAACTCGCCCAGTCAAAATCCCGCGTTCCTGCCACCAATCCGATCACATCGTCCTTGCCGCGCGGCTCTCTCCCATTCTGCCCACGCTGCCCGCCCGGCAGCAGCTCGGCCCGACGCCCGCGCGCCTCAAGTGCCGCGATTGTGGACGCAAACAGGTGCTGGCGCGTACGGCTGCGGATGTCGGTGTTCTGCATCAGATACACCGTACCCGCCGGCTGCAGGCCATCGCTTGCCGCCGCCCGCGTCAGATAGCGCTCGATCTCGGGCACGCTGTTGCCGCGCAGGCTGGTGTAACCCAGCATCACCGCCAAACGGTAGCGATCGGAGTCGTCCATCCCCGCCGGCCCGGGTCCGCGCCCCCAGCGATAGCGGGCACGAAATCCCCGTGCCCCCTCCAGCCGCAGGTCCGGCACCGGCGTCACCACCGCATCGTGCTCTCCGCCGGCCCGGCTCGACAGCTGGCCAGGCGGCATACCCACCGGGCGGCGCGCATAGTGGTTGGCGTACGGCGCCAGATAATCCACCTGCCCCGCCTCCACCTTGCGCGCAAAGAAGCTCATCCCGGTCAGCGAGCCGCCCTCGCCGCGCAACTTGTCCCTCTTCAGCCCGTGCGCAGCCTCGTCCGCGCGAAAATCCACCGCATACGGAAAGCCCGCCGAGTACGCGAGCAGGTCGATCTCATGCGCCAGCCCGGTCGCCGCCAAATGTTCACGAACAGGCGCCAGCACCTGACGGCGAAACGCCTCGACCGCAATCGTGTCCCCTGCAGGCAAACCCTCGAGCCACACCACATGGTGCTCGGGAATGTCGCGCAGGCGGATCCAGGTATTGGCAACCTGCAGCGACGCCGGCGAGTCCGCATTGACCACCAGCAAGGTCGTCTCAGGGCCGCCGCCTGCGTTCGCCGCCGGCACCGATAGCCCCACAAGCAAGCCGATCACCCACCGCCCGCCTCGGCACCACACCGTCACTGCGCCCTCCAGCAAGACCATCTGATGTCCGACGCCAATCAGGCATCGCCTGCAGCACACCTTAGGTGCGATCATGCCGAGCATCAAGCACGCCCTCAGGGGCAAGGAAGGCCGCCAGACAGTCGTGTCCTTTCCAGATGCATACTCCGCCCCCGGCACCCCATCGCTACGAAAGCTCCAGCCCGCAATGAAACTGCTACACCTCGTCGGCGGCTACCCGATCGGCACTCATCCCTTCGTCCTGTGGCAGGTGAACGGAACACTCGAGCTCGGCCATTCGGTCGCGGTGCTGGCGGCAAACGAGGGCAACACGGCCGGGCGAGCGCTGGCCCGCGAGCTGCAACTACCGGATGGCATCTGCACCTACGCTGACGCCCGCAAGTATCCGCTGCTCACCCTCAACCCGCGTCGCTTCCTGCCCAGCGTGTCGCGCGCCGCCAACCGGGCGCGCTATGGCCGGCTGCTCGCCGAGCAGCGCAAGAGTTTCTTCAGCGACCTGCTCACCCGGCCCGACTTGCGCGACATCGACGTCGTCCAGTCACATTTCGCCAGTTGGGCGATTGATGTCGGCCTGCCGCTGGCCCGGCTACTGCAAAAGCCTTGCGTCGTCACCGCGCACACGGCGATCGACGAGACCCCGACCGACTGGCTCCATCACCTGCAGGACGAGGCCGATGCGATCGTCCTCGTCAGCGACGGCGACCTGCGCGCCTTCGCCGACCGAACAGGGCGCAGCGACAAGCTGCATCGGGTCTGGAACGGCGTCCCGCTGCCAGCGTGCCCGCCGGACCGCCATCGCACGACGCGCCGGGGCCGCCTGCGCCTGGTCAGCGCGGGCCGCCTCGACCCCGCCAAGCGCATGCTCGATGTCGTCGATGCCGTCGCCCTGCTGGCGAGCAACGGCATCGACTGCGAACTCAGCATCTTTGGCGAGGGCGCCGAGCGTGATGCACTCGAAGCGCGTATCCGCAACACCGGCATGATCGAGCGCATCCGGCTCGAGGGCTCGGTGCCCCATGCCCAGCTCATGACCGAACTTTCTGCGGCCGACCTCTTCCTGCATGCCTCTGCGGTGGAATCCTTTGGCATGGTGATGGTAGAAGCCATGTCGGCAGGCCTTCCGGTCGTCGCTGCCGCCTCGACCGGGGCACGCGAGATCGTGACGAATGGCGAAACCGGCCTGCTGTTCGAAGTCGGCGACGTGACAGGCTTGGTGGCAGGCGTACGCCTTCTGGCCCATGATTCGACACGGCGCATGACGATGGGCGATGCCGCCCGGCAGTCCGTGGCAGAGCGGTTTTCGCTCGAAGCCCATCTGCGCGCCATGAATTCGCTGTGGCAAGCGCTCGCAGCCCGTTGACCCACCGCCTCAGACCGCATACCCCCGCACACCCCCGCACACCCGCATGCGTCCCCAACCCATGAGCCACAAGCCAGCAAAACCGGTCATCTGCTTCATCACCGGCAGCGCAGGCGACTGGGGGGGCGCCAGCCGTGTCCTCTACACCAATCTGCGCCAGCTCGACCGCAGCCGCATCGAGCCGATCCTGCTGCTGCCGCGCGACGGTCCGATCGTGCCCGAGTTGCAGCGCCTCGGCCTGCGTTACCACATCTGGGGCAGCCCCACCGAGCCCGGCAACCGGCTCGCCTTCCTGCGCGCCTTGTTGCGTACGGTGTTGTTATTCCGCCGCGAAAAGGTCCGGCTCGTCCACTTCAACAACCGCCCCTGGCGTCCGGCCGAAGCCCTGGCGGCACGCCTGCTCGGCATCCCCATCCTGCTTCACTTCCACGTCGTCAACGAAGCGGTCAGCCCGGTCATCCGCTGGGCCAGCGGCGTGGTGGTCGTGTCCGAGTTCGTGGCCCAGGCATCGCTGCCCCCCGAGTTGCCCAAACACGTCGTACACAACCCGGTCGACCTGCACAGATTCGACCAGGGGCGCCCCCTGCGCGAAGCGCTGGGCATCGCCCGGGACAAGCTCGTGGTGAGCTTCGTCGGCCAGATTCGCGACATCAAGGGGGTGCAGGACTTCATCGCCATGGCACGGCTCATCGACGACCCCGCGCTGGTCTTCCTCATCGCCGGCGAATGCCGCGACCCCAGAACCTTTGCCGGCGCCTACAGCGAGGACGATCTGAGCACCATGATCGGCGGCGACGCGCGCATCCGCTACATCGGCTACATCGACCGCGTGGAAGACGTCTATGCCAGCTCGGACATCGTCGTCGTCCCCTCGCGCTGGCAGGAGCCGCTCGGGCTCATCGCCATCGAGGCGGGCGCCTGCGGCAAGCCGGTCATCGCCACGCATGTCGGCGGCCTGCCCGAGATCATCGAAGACGGGCGCACAGGGTATCTGGTGGATGCGCAATCTCCCGCCACACTGGCCGAACGCGTCAAATTCCTCATCGCCAACCCCGCCCAACACGCACAGATGGGCGCCGCAGCGCGCGAGCGCATCGTCCGCCAGTTCGCTGCGAAACCAGTCGCGGCCTTCGAGGAGGTGCTCGTTCGCCATGCCAAACCCGACGCGGCCCGATGACGACACCCGCTCCCCGGCTCCCGGCCCGAGCGACTAGACTGACGGCCTTCGCGTGAGCCGTGCACAGCCGCCCACTGACCCCGCCTTCCCGCCTCCAACCCAGCCGCCCTCCATGTCCGACCTCCTGATCAAGATCGACAAGACTCTCCGCTACCACGCTGGCCGCGCCCAGCGCGCACTGCGTGCCTGCTTGTGGAACCTTCGCCGTCCCGCCGCCGACCGCCCCGTCATCGTCCTCGGCTGCTCGCGCGCCGGCACCACGGTGGTCTACAAGACGCTGTCCGAATCCCCCGAGCTCGGCACCCTGCAGCGCGAGACGCACGACTTCTGGGTCGACCTCCACCCGCTCGACGAAAAGCACTGGAATACCCACGCCCTCGACGCCGCCGACGCGAGCCCCCAGGACCGCGACCACGTCGCGCGCTACTTCTACACCTGGACCGGCCGCCACCGCTGGGTGGACAAGAACAACCAGAACGGCCTGTGCGTGCCCTACCTGCGCGCGCTGTTCCCCGACGCCATCTTCGTCTTTGTGAAGCGCGAGCCCGGCGACAACATCAACTCGCTCATCGAGGGCTGGGGCAAGCCCGACAAGTACGCCACCTGGAGCGGCGTCTTCCCCGAGACCGTCGCTATCGACAGGGGCCGCTACACGCGCTGGTGCTTCTTTCTCGCCGAGGGCTGGCGCGACTACCTGCGCGCCCCCATCGAGGACGTCGCCGCCTTCCAGTACCAGGCCATTAACCGCGCCATCCTCGACGCCCGCGCCAGCGTGCCCGCCGGCCAGTGGGTGGAAGTGTTCTACGAAGACCTGGTGCGCGACCCGGTCGCCGGCTATCAGAAGCTCTACGCCGACTGCGGCCTCGCCTTCA
>NZ_DAOMPS010000105.1:0-6681 GCF_035444905.1 Thauera sp. | reverse complement strand
GGAGCATGCGGGCTAAAACTCGCATCGAGGGTTCGAATCCCTCCGTCTCCGCCAGTATTTAAGATAAGCCCTTTATTGCAAAGGGCTTTTTCTTCTTATGCGCGGCCGCGATCGTCGCCGTGACGGTCGGCGAGTACGAGCAGGTTGCGCGGCGTCAGGCTGCGTTCGCAAAAACGGCCGACCTGCACCGCGAAGCCGCGCTCCTCGAGGCCGAGCGCCAGGTCGAGGACCAGCCACAGTTCCAGTGGCCGGCGAAACGCATGGCGGACGAGTTCGAAGCGTCGCACCTGGGCGCGACGCGCCCAGCCCTTGCTCTCCCAATCCGGCCACGACACATGTCGGGGCAGACTCAGCTTCTCGCGCGCGGCAAGCCGGCGGCAGAAGGCTTCGAATCCTTCGGCGTACCAGGTGGCGGGCACGGGGCGAAACGGGCGCTGCGCCTCGCCCTCGAGTGCGTTGCGCAGCGCGACGAAGCCCAGCTTCCAGGCCTGGTCGCGGGCGAGGCGCTGGCGGTCATGCCGGGGCGCGGTCACCACTTCGGTCACCGCCACGCGCAGGCTCGATGGGTCGAGCATCAGCCGGGCATCGCGGTTGAACGGACGGTAGGGGTCGTCGGTGCCGAGGTGATAACAGCACGGCGCAATCCGGTAGGCCTGCGCACCGTCGCGCTCGGCGTTGCGCACCAGGCTGCGATGCAGCTCGCCGCAGGCGTGCAGTGCCAGCACGGAGTGATCGCGCACATGAGCGCGTGAGCCCTCGTCGCGCGCATCCGCGCACACGACGTGCTGGTTCGCGCCGCTGCGGGCCGCCCCGTGCACGGCGTCGGCGCACAGGGTGGGATCGATCTCGAGTGAGGTGACGCGCACGCCGTCGGCGAGTGCCACGCGCCGCCCCAGGTGGCCCTTGCCTGCGCACCATTCAAGCACCGGACTCGCGCATGCAGGCATGTGGCGGGCGAAGGCCTCGATCTGCGCGCGCTTGCGCCCCGGGATGCCGTCGTCGAAGCGGGCATCGCATGCGGCAAGATCGCGCGCGGGCAGTCCTGGAACGCAGGCTGCCGCGTTCAGGTCGGCCAGCGCCGGGGCGTGCGCTGAGAGCCACACGCCAAAGGCGCCAGGGTCCGCCGCGAAGCGCTCGACAGCCTCGTCGTCGAGCGATTCCAGCGCCGTGGCCAGTTGCGGCCACTGTGCGCACCAAGGCGGGCGCGTGATGTGGAAGGGCGAGGGTCGCCACAAGGCCTCGTGCTCCATCAGCAGCGACTGGATCTCAAGAAATCGGCGACGCAGGTTCATCGGGCAGCAGGTGTGGAAGGAAGCTTGGGGGCGTGGCAGCTTGCGTGCACATCCTGACCGCACGCGACCGCCTTGACCTTGATTGTGTGCTCCGTCGCGCCGGCTTGGATAGGGGCGCCGCTGCCGCGGCCGGGACGGCGTCGGCCGCCTGCCCGGATGCCGTTGTCTGGTGCCTGCCCTTCCCGGTTCTCGTTCAATCACATTTGGACAAAACAAATTTGTTAGAATTGAGGTCGTTGATATCGATCAGGAAGTCCGATGTGTGGAATCGCAGGTGAATTGAGGTTCGATGGTGCCCGTCCGGATGTGGCGGCGCTCGAGCGGATGAACGACAGTCAGCAGCGCCGCGGGCCGGATACGGCGGGCCTGTACGTGCAGGGCGCACAGGCCTGGGGCCACCGACGGCTGAAGATCATGGACCTGTCCGAGTCGGCCCAGCAGCCGATGTTCGATCCTGCGCTGGGGCTGGGCATCGTCTTCAATGGCGCGGTGTACAACCACCCGGAGCTGCGGCGCGAGCTCGAGACCAAGGGCTATCACTTCTATTCCCACGGCGACACCGAGGTGCTGCTCAAGGCCTATCACGCCTGGGGCGAGGATTTCGTGTCGCGCCTCAATGGCATGTTCGCGTTCGCGATCTGGGAGCGCGACAGCGGGCGCGTGCTGCTCGGGCGCGACCGCCTGGGCATCAAGCCGCTGTACTACGCCGACATCGACGGCGGCCTGCGCTTTGCCTCGGCCTTGCCGGCGCTGCTCGCGGCCGGCGGGGTGGATACCGCGATCGATCCGATGGCGCTCAATTACTACCTGTCCTTCCATGCGGTGGTGCCGGCGCCGCATACGCTGCTGGCGGGCGTGCGCAAGCTGGCGCCGGGCACCCTGATGCGCATCGAGCCCGACGGGCGCCGCAGCGAGCGCCGCTTCTGGTCGCTGGCCTATGCGCGCGACGCGGCCGACGAGTCGCGCGGCTTCGAGGAATGGACCGAGATCCTGCTCGACGGCCTGCGCGCCGCGGTGAAGCGCCGCCTGGTGGCCGATGTGCCGGTGGGCGCGCTGCTGTCGGGCGGGGTGGACTCCAGTCTCATCGTCGGCCTGATGGCCGAAGCCGGGGTGAAGGACCTGCGCACCTACAACGTCGGCTTCGCCGACGTCGGCGGCGAGAAGGGCAACGAGTTCGAATACGCCGACATCGTCGCCCGTGAGCTCGGCACGCTCCATGAGCGCATCTTCGTGCCCGAGCAGGAGCTGCTCGCCCGCCTGCCCGAGGCCGTGACGGCGATGAGCGAGCCCATGGTGAGCCACGACTGCATCGGCTTTTACCTGCTCTCCGAGGCGGTGTCGCGCCACAGCAAGGTGGTGCAGAGCGGGCAGGGGGCGGACGAGGTGTTCGGTGGCTACCACTGGTATCCCAAGCTGGCGGGCAGCGCCGACCCGGTGGCGGACTACCTGGCCGCGTTCCGCGACCGCGACTACGACGAGTACCTCGCCACCGTGGATCCGCGGTGGCATGGCGTCGATGCCAGCGCGGCCTTCGTCGCCGCGAGCTTCAACGCCCCGGGGGCGGACGACCCGGTGGAGAAGGCGCTGCGCCTGGATACCACGGTGATGCTGGTCGACGACCCGGTGAAGCGGGTGGACAACATGACCATGGCCTTCGGCCTGGAGGCGCGCGTGCCCTTCCTCGACCACGAGCTGGTCGAGCTGGCGGCGCGCATCCCGGCGCGGCACAAGCTGGCGCACGGCGGCAAGGGCGTACTCAAGGAGGCGGCGCGCAAGCTGATCCCGGCTGCGGTGATCGATCGCCCGAAGGGCTACTTCCCGGTGCCGGCGCTCAAGTATCTGCAGGGGCCGGTGCTCGAAACGGTGCGCGATGCGCTGTCGAGCCGGGCGGCGCGCGAACGCGGCCTGTTCCGCCAGGACTATGTGGACCGCCTGCTGGCCGAGCCGATGGCACACCTCACCCCGCTGCGCGGCTCCAAGCTGTGGCAGCTGGGCCTGCTGGAGTGGTGGTTGCAGCGCCATCTCGGCTGAGGACGGGCGATGATCCGCAAGCACATCGCCCGCGCCCTGCGCGCCGAGCAGCGCAGCTCGCAGCTCGCGCCCCACGCCTCGACTGCGGCCGCCGCGTGGCAGGCGGCCGGCGCCGAGTCCGCGCCGGCGCGCCCCGTCGATGTCGCCGTCGAATGCGGCTGGGGCCGCCTGCTGCCGGCGCAGACCTGGAAGGACGCCGGCGCGCTGTCCGCCGCCCTGCTGCAGGAGCGCCCCGGGCAGCGCGACATCGCCTTCTACGTCGAGAAACCCCAGGTCGTCGTCGCCTGCGCTCCGCAGGCGCTCTTTCTCGACCCCTCCGACGCCTTCCGCCTCAGCCTCGCCGCTTATCGCAGCCTCTCGCAGGGACCGGGGCGCCGCGGCTTCACGGTGCGGCGCCTGCGCACGCGCGCCGACGTGGCGGCGATCAACGTGCTCTATCGCGCGCGCCGCATGGTGCCGGTAGATGCACCGGCGGTGTGGAAGGCACGCGCCAGCCGCCACATCACCTATGCGCTCGCCGAGGACAGGCTCAGCGGCGAGGTGATCGGCGTGGCGATGGGGCTGGACCACGTCGAGGCCTTCGCCGACCCGCAGCACGGCGCCAGTCTGTGGGCGCTCGCCGTGGCACCGCAGGCGGCTCACCCGGGCGTGGGCGAGGCGCTGGTGCGCTATCTGGCCGAGCACTACCAGGCGCGCGGCCGCGAGTGGCTGGACGTGTCGGTGCTGCACGACAACGAGCAGGCCATCGCGCTCTACGACAAGCTCGGCTTCCAGCGCATCCCGGCGTTTGCGGTGAAGCGGCGCAATGCCATCAACGAGGCGCTGTTCACCGGCAGCAGCGAACAGTTCGCCGGGCTCAACCCCTACGCCCGCCTGCTGGTGGACGAGGCGGTGCGGCGCGGCATCGACGCCGAGGTGATCGACGCCGAGCACGGCTACTTCCGCCTCACCCTGGGCGGGCGCAGCATCGTCTGTCGCGAGTCCTTGTCCGAGCTCACCAGCGCGGTGGCGATGAGCCGCTGCCAGGACAAGCGCGTGACGCTGAAGCTGCTCGCGGGCGCCGGCCTGGCCGTGCCGCGCCAGGCTTGCGCCGACGACGAGGCGGCCTGGCAGGCGCTGCTGGCCGAATGCGGCGCGGTGGTGGTCAAGCCGGTCGAGGGCGAGCAGGGCAAGGGCATCAGCGTCGACCTGCGCGAGGCCGCCGCGGTGCGCGCGGCGATCGGGCGCGCGCGGCAGTTCTGCGACCGGGTGGTCGTCGAGCAGTTCTGCGCCGGCGAGGATCTGCGCATCGTGGTGATCGACTTCAGCGTCGTGGCCGCGGCCGTGCGCCGACCGCCCGTGGTGGTAGGCGACGCTTGCAGCACGGTGCGCGCACTGATCGAGCGCCAGAGCCGGCGCCGTGCGGCCGCCACCGGCGGCGAGTCACGCATCCCGATCGACACCGAGACCGAGCGCTGCGTTGCTGCCGCCGGCTGCAGCCTGGACACCGTGCTCGAGGCCGAGCAGCGCCTGCAGGTGCGCAACACCGCCAACCTGCATACCGGCGGCACCATCCACGACGTCACCGCCGAGCTGCACCCGAGTCTGCGCGAAGCCGCCGAGCGTGCGGCGCGTTGCCTGGACATCCCGGTCACCGGGCTCGACTTCCTGGTGCCGGCGGTGACCGCGCCCGACTACGTGATCATCGAGGCCAACGAGCGCCCCGGGCTCGCCAACCACGAACCCCAGCCCACCGCCGAGCGCTTCATCGACCTGCTGTTCCCGCGTACGCGGGCACTGACTGCCACGCAGGCGGCGCGCGCCTTGGGCGCGGCCGCGAACGAAGGAGAACAACAATGAACACCCCGATCCCCCAGCCCCTGGCGCCGGCGCCGCTGCCGGCCATCGACTACGCCTATCTGGAAGAAACCCTGCTCCAGCTGCTCGCCATCCCCAGCCCGGTCGGGCTCACCGATGCGGCCGTGCGCTACACCGCGGGCCGCTTCGAGGTGCTGGGCATCCCCTACGAGATCACCCGCCGCGGCGCGATCCGCGCCACCCTGAAGGGCAGGGAGGCGCAGCCGGCGCGCGCCGTGGTGGCGCATCTGGATACCCTGGGGGCGATGGTGAAGTCGCTCAAGTCCAACGGCCGTCTGGAGATCGTGCCCATCGGCCACTGGTCGGCGCGCTTCGCCGAGGGCAGCCGGCTCACCATCTTCACCGACCATGGCCAGGTGCGCGGCACCTGCCTGCCGCTGAAGACCTCAGGCCACGCCTTCGGCGGCGAGATCGACACCCAGCCGGTGGGCTGGGAGCATGTCGAGGTGCGCGTCGACCTGGCGGTCGAGGACCGTGCCGGGCTCGCCGCCGCCGGGCTGGAGGTGGGCGACTGGATCGCCTTCGATCCGCAGCCCGAGATCCAGCCCGACGGCTACATCAACTCGCGCTACCTCGACGACAAGGCCGCGGTGGCCGCGCTGCTGACCGCCTGCAAGGCGGTGCGCGACCACGGGCTGGTGCTGCCGGTGGACGTGCATCCGCTGCTCACCATCACCGAGGAGATCGGCTCGGGCGCCTCGGCCGCGCTACACGGCGAGATCGCCGAGATGGTGAGCCTGGACATCTCGATCGCCGCGCCCGGGCAGAACACCTCCGAGCACGCCGCGACGATCTGCATGCAGGACATGTCCGGCCCCTTCGACTACCACCTCACGCACAAGCTGATCGCGCTCGCCAAGGCGCATGGCGTCGCCCACCGCCGCGACATCTTCCGCTACTACCGCTCCGACTCGGCCGCCGCGGTGGAGGCCGGCAACGACATCCGCACCGCCTTGATCGGCTTCGGCGCCGACGCCTCGCACGCGCAGGAGCGCACCCATCGCGACGCGCTCGAGGCGCTCACCCGGCTGGTGATCGCCTACATGTGCAGCGAGCCGGTGGCGCGCCGTGACTGCCGCTCGATGGGCTCGCTCGACGGCTTCACCGAGCAGCTCTGCCCGGGCGACATGCTGGTGCCGAGCACACCGCTGCCGGTGCCTGAGACCTTCCTTGGCGATCCCCTTGTGCAGCAGACCGACTCCGAGCGCCTGTAGCGTCCGCTGTCCTGGCGCCTGATGGGTGACAGGCGCTCGTCATCTGCCCTTGACAGGGGTGTTCCGAGGGGCGTCAGTGTCGCTGGCGGGTGGCTGATCGGGCTATATGTTGTGTCTTATAGAGGACTTTCGTTCTTCAGCCTTGACCCGGGCGCCATTCGATCGCATCCTTCCACGGTTCCAAACCGTCCAGACGGTGGAAGCTTGTCAACATCCAGTCCTGAGAGTCCGAACATGACCGAACGAGAGACCTGCCAGCGCCTTCAGGTGGCTGTGCGCCTGAAGCG
>NZ_DAOMPS010000104.1:0-6862 GCF_035444905.1 Thauera sp. | reverse complement strand
CCCGACACTGACGGCAGAGCTGGTGAGCATCGGCTTCAAGAGCGCAGTGCCGGCCGACTTACGAACCACGCTGGCCTCAGCTCGCTCTATGGCGGGTTCCGGAGCTCACCGGTCGCTCGAATGACGACTCGGCTACTACCATGTGTGGCAGCAAGTGGCCGGAGTCGTGAGGTCACGAACGGCAGCTTCGTGGCAGCGAAACTCACAGAAGACCCCTGTGCTCAGCGGCGGCTTCGGGGAAGTCCGGATGCCCGGTCTGGGTCGGAATGCGACTGACATCTCTTCGAGTTCATCGCCGAAAAGCGGTCGTTGATTTTTCACTTCTCGGAACCAGCCGTTCGTCGCCGAGTTCTGCCGACCCTGACCTGCCTGATGATGTTCGCAAAATCGAAGTCGGCTTTCCGATCTTCAAGCTGCCACTCGTTTCGTCAGACTGACCGCATCGTCCTCGCCCTGATCTGCCGGTGGCCCGATGGCTGAAGTCAGGCAGCAATGTGCTGGTCATCTGCCGTTTGGGCGTCATGCGACGGCGAGCGTCAGGTTCTCCGTCCTGCGAACTGGAACTACCGACCCCGAGCCGCCGCTCGAGCATTCCGAAGATCTCATCGAGCAGGACGAGGGGAGCCAATGTTCGACAGACAGCATCCCCAGCATGGCACCGGCCGCACAGCGCGCCCCATTCGCCGACTATCTGCACCACGCACACCGCCACTGCAAGATCATCGAGCGCCTCGGCTGCTTTTCGGATTGAACCGTCACACACTCCGCGGGGACACCACAGGGAAGGGGCGGTACTCCTCCTGCAGTTGGGCTCGTCGTCTTAGATTTCTACAGCCTTTCCGCGACTTGTGCCGCGGAAAGGTCGCAGTCATTACAGCGGCATTATGAGCTTGAGCCACACTTTGTCGCCGCCAAACCGGTTAATCACGGCGGTCTCGCGTTGCCACTGTCCGATGAAATGCATGCCTCCTTTGGTCGTGTAGCTGATGCTCGGCCCAATGGCGAACACCTCTCCCTTACGCCCGGCCGACCACAGGCCGGGGTTGGCGGCGATCTTGCTGCCGTCGATCTTGTCATTGGTGAGCTGCTTTAGGTAGTAACCCGAGAGGCCCACACCCCATTCGCCAAATCGCTTGCCGACCAGATAGTCCATGTGGAATTCGTCACCGGACTGGTAATCCATCTTCGGTGCCCCTTCGGCCAGACGGAAGTCCTCATTCTTCCCCTTGATGTTGTACATGAACTTGGCAGACACCTCCCATCCGTCATCGCCCATCCAGGTCGCGGCAAAGATCGGCTCGACGCTCCAGTAGTTGGCGCCGACGCTGCGCAGCGGGTCGCCCTGCTCGTACTTTCCGGTGGGCAGATTCACGTCAAATGCGACCGCCCAGTGCCAGTTCTTCGTATGCCAAGACAGGATGAAGGGGCTCACCGTGATGTCGCCGAGCGCCGCTGTGGACCGCGACGGCCCGCCGAGTTCCAGCGTCTGGTGCACCAGCGGCACGATCGTGTGCCAGCCCCAATTACCGCCGAGAATCTTGAAATTGCTGGTGTGCACGAAGCGCAACGCGTCAAACCAGGCGTCGACTGAGGCGCCTTTGACCTTGTCGCCATCGCCGTCGCGCAGCTTGCCGCTGTAGTAGCCGAAGTAGTTGATGAAGTAGGTGCCCGGCGGTGGAACCGCGCCCGCCAGCCAGTTCTCGGCGCCGTTTGGGTACTGATCGCTGCCTTCCTTGGCCTGAGCTGCCCCGGCAGCCAGCGCAGCGAGGCTCATCACAAACACAATTTTCTTGGTTTTCATTCGAAGCTCTCTGTGTCGGGTTGAAGGTGCGAGTGCGCTTTCAGCTCGCTAGCCGCAGCTTCAGCGCGTGCTCTTCTTCAATCAGGCGCTGCAGCAGGCGGCGAACCTTCACCGTGGCGACGTCACTGCTCAACAGCACCGGGTTAAGTCCGAACAGGTCGCTGGTGCCCATCGCCTCCTGCTGCAAGTCGAGGATGGGACCGTCCTCCGTCACGAAGGCTTGGTGCATGGCCGCAATCTTCATGCTGTTGTAATCCGCATCCTCAACGTTGTGGTTGCGTCGGGTGGCGAAGAAGTAATGGGTGGTGGTCTCGGTCTCCGGCGTGCTGGTGTGCAGGTCGTACTGACCAACGGTATCCACGAGATCCAGGTTGCCTGGCCCCTGGAGGGCGCCGACTGAAAGTTGGATGTTGCCCGGAGGCGTGTAAGTGATATCGAAGAAGTGGCGTGCTTCGCCCTGGGGTTCGGCAAGGAAGTTGGCGAAGATCAGCATCGCTGGAGTCTGCTTCCATTCCCAGCGCGCAGAGATGGAGCGCGCCGTCTCGCGCAGCTTGGGTACCTGCGGCGACAATTGACCGCGGGTGGTTATGATTTCGCCATGCAGGTGGTCAATGTGGCTGAGATCCATCACATTGTCGTTGACGAGCTGGTAATTGCAGGTCGGGTGCATGTAGGTGTAACCGACCCCATTCGGGTGCCCGTCGGTGAGGGGGCTGAAATCCGGCAATAGATCCGGATCGGCCGCCTCGTCGCCCATCCAGATCCACAGAAAACCGTAGCGCTCGATAAGCGGGAAGGAGCGCACCTTGGCTGCCTGCGGGATGTGGCCGGTGCCGTGCGGGTTGTGGTTGCACTGGCCGGAGCAGTCGAACTTCAGGCCGTGATAGGCGCACACCACGTCGTCACCGTCGCGCCTACCCACGCTGAGCGGCGCGAAGCGGTGCGGACAGCGGTCATGCATCGCCACCGGCGTGCCGTCCTTCTTGCGGTAGATCAGGACAGGAATGTCGAGTAGCCGGCGGGCGAACAGGCCCTCGGCGCCGACCTCGGTCGACAGCGCCGCGGCATACCAAGCATTCATCAGATAAGGGCTTTTCTTGGTCGTCTCCATTTTTCTCACTCTCTTGTGGTGGGTGCCGGGAAGCCTCCCGGCGAGGGATCTGCCCGAAAAGGGGCCGGGCAGGTCAGAAATCGATCAGCAAGGACGCGGAACGTGCACGCGAGCAGCACGGGGTGAAGCGGTCGTTCGCCGCCTTGTCCGTGTCGCTGAGGAAGAGGTCGCGATGCTCGGGCACGCCCTCGAGCACGCGCATCACGCAGGTGCCGCAGATACCCTGTTCGCACGACAACGGCACCGGTACGCCATTGGCAATCAGCGCCTGCGCGGCCGTAGTGCCGGGCGGAACCGGCACGACCAGGTCGCGGCCGGCCAGGCGGATCTCGAAATGGCCGTCGCCAGCAACTTCACCCTCGGCCAGCGCTGCCGCGAAATACTCGAAGTGGATGTTGTCGTCGCGCCAGCCCAGTGACCTGGCGGTGGCGATGACGTGGTCCATGTAGCCGCGCGGACCGCACACATAAAGATGCGTGGCCGGATCCGGCGCACCGATCGCGGCGACGGCATCGAAGCGCTGCGCCGCTGCGCCATCGTCAAAGTGGAACTGCACACGATCGGCAAAGGCCGAGGCGTTGATGCGGTCGATGAAGGCGGTGCGCGACGGCGTGCGAGAAGCATAGTGCAGGCGGAAATCCGCCCCGCTGCGCGTCAGCTCCTGTGCCATCGCAAGGATGGGCGTGATGCCGATGCCGCCGGCGAAGAGCAGCGAGCGCTGCGCCGAGCGCAATCCAAACAGGTTGCGCGGCGCGCCGATACGGACCTCGCCGCCCTCGTGGATGTCGTCGTGCGCGCTGGCCGATCCACCGCGACTTGCCGGGTCACGCAGGATGCCGATTTCGTAGCGGCCAGTGTGCGCACTGTCGCCGCACAGCGAGTATTGCCGCAGCAGCCCGTTGGGCAGTTCGACATCGATGTGCGCGCCGGCAGCCCAGGCCGGCAGGGGCGCACCGTCGAGCGCGCCCAGTTCGAGGCCGATGATGTCGTCCGCCAGTTGCGTCCTGCGCCGCACGCGCACGGCAAGCAGCGTGTGTTCTTCCGATCCGGACATGGTCTCCTCCTGTTGGCTTGCGTTTCCTTTTGAACCGCTTCGTCAGTTCGAGCTGACGCTAGCGTTATTGCAAACTACGTGCCAGAACAGGAAAGCGCTTCATGTCCTTGTTTTTATTTGCCTAATTCAAAATAGCCGCACAAGCCGAGCAAACCACCAAGAGGACTTCCCTATTTGCTGAATTTTTATTCCTGCATATGAAGAATCTTTGTGCTATTCAGAAACCCTTGCATTCCCGAAAAGACTCGCCATGCACCGTAGCAGCCACGGCCCGCTGACGGCCATCACCGACGCGATCGACGACCAGGCACTGGCGCGCAACGTGCGCTTTGCGCCGGACAGCGGGCAGATCCTGCTGTTCGACCAGCGCATGCTGCTGATGCACGGCTTCTCACTCGCCGCCCTGCGGCGCGAACTGATCGAACGCATGGGCCTGGAACGCACGCGCGAGCTCTTCACCCGCCTCGGCTACCAACAGGGCATGGAGGACGCGCGGGGCCTGCGCGAGCAGGAAGGCAGCGACCTGACCCGCACGCTGGCGCTGGGTCCGCGGCTGCGTGAGATCGAGGGCTTCGTGCGCAATCAAGCCGTCGATCGCATGCAGTTCAACACCGAAAGCGGCGAGTTCTGGGGCGACTACTACTGGCAAGCGTCGTGGGAGGCCGAGGCGCACCTGCACCATTTCGGCATCAGCGGCGCCCCGGCGTGCTGGATGATGACGGGCTACGCCTGTGGTTTCACCACCGCATTGATGGGCCGCCCCATCCTGTGGCGCGAGCTGGAATGCGTCGCCAACGGCCATGCGCGCTGCCGCGTAATCGGCCAGCCGCTGGAGGAATGCGAGGACGCCGAGGAGCACCTGCGCTTCCTGCAGATCGAGGACTTCGTCTCCGCCCCGCGCCGCCGCCCAAGGCCCGCGCCCGTGCGCGGCGCCTCCCCGGAGGCTGCGCTGGAAAGTGTGCTGCCCGACCTCATCGGCGCCTCTGCCGGCTTCAATGCCGTGGCCCATCTGATCAAGCGCGTGGCGCCGACCGACGCGACCGTGCTCTTCCTCGGCGAAAGCGGCGTGGGCAAGGAACGCTTCTCGAAGACGCTGCATGCAATCGGGCCGCGCGCCGGCAAACCATTCGTGTCCATCAACTGCGCCGCGATCCCGAACGAACTGGTCGAGGCCGAACTGTTCGGTGTGGAAAAGGGAGCTTTCACCGGCGCCACCGTGTCGCGCCCCGGCCGCTTCGAACGCGCCGACGGCGGCACGCTATTCCTGGACGAGATCGGCAGCCTGCCGATGCACGCGCAGGGCAAGCTGCTGCGCGTGCTGCAGGAAGGCGAAGTGGAGCGCGTGGGGGACACCCGGGTTCGGCCAGTGGACGTGCGCATCGTCGCCGCCGCAAACCGCGACCTGCGCGCCGAAGTGCAGGCCGGACGCTTCCGCGAGGATCTGTTCTTCCGCCTCAACGTCTTCCCGATCGTGATCCCGCCGCTGCGCGAGCGACGCGAGGACATCCCGCTGCTGGTGAATGTGTTCGTGAAGCGCTACGCCCAGCGCTTCGGCAAGCGCCTGACCGGCATCACCCAGCGCGCGAGCGAAGCGCTGTGGGCCTACGACTGGCCGGGTAACGTGCGAGAGCTGGAGAATATCGTCGAACGTGGCGTAATCCTCGCCGACGATGGCGCCAACCTCGACGTACAGCACCTCTTCTCGGGTGGCGAGCACCTGCCCGAACGCCACTTCAAGCTCACGGCCGGCGGGCTGCTGGCAGACAGCGCATCGCCAGCCACCGACGCGTCCGCTGCGCCAACGCCCATGACGCCTGACCCAGCCGGCCGGGAGCCTGAAGCGGGCCCGAGCGCACAACTGGCGCTGGACGCGCATGTCTCTGCCATCGTCGACGCGATCGCCTGTTTTGACGATATCGAGACGCTGTTCCTGGAGCACGCACTAGCCCGCAACCGCGGCAACCTGTCGGCGGCCGCCCGCCTCCTCAAGCTGCGCCGCGGGCAGTTCGAATATCGGGCGCGCAAGAGGCAAAAAGCCACAACAGTCGCGACGCCCGGAAATACCTCCGAAAGGTAAGTAGCTGCGGCGGGACGTGGGGGGCGGCAGGTGACCGACAGCGCGGGCCGATAACTTGTTTGAGTCCGAAGACAAGCAGCCGGCCGGCCCCGGATCGGTTACCCGCCGTTCGCGTTGGCGGACTTTCCTAAGCCGCTACGTCTCTTGATGGCCGGGTTAAGCCAACGCGAGCTCCGAGTTGGTCGCCGTAAACCGGTCATCCAGGATGAGTCCGACGAGGACAATCCTGCCGGCATCTCCGACCGCAGATCTTCGCGGGCTACTGACCTCGCCAAACGATGCGCCAATGCCCTGTCGCCCGACGAAGCCGCCAACTTACTTGTCGGTGACGGCGCCTTCCGAGGCGCTGGAGACCAGCTTTGCGTACTTGGCCAGCACGCCGCGCGTGTAGAGCGGCTTCGGTTGCGTCCAGCGCGCGCGGCGCTCGGCAAGCACCGCTTCCGACACATCGAGGCTGATCTCGCGGGTTTGCGCGTCGATGGTGATGGCATCGCCATTCTCGACCAGCGCGATCGGGCCGCCGTCGAAGGCTTCCGGCGTGATGTGGCCGACCACGAAGCCGTGCGAGCCGCCGGAGAAGCGGCCATCGGTGATGAGCGCGACGTCCTTGCCGAGGCCTTTGCCCATGACGGCCGAGGTCGGCGATAGCATTTCGCGCATGCCCGGACCCCCCTTCGGGCCCTCGTAGCGGATCACGATGACATCGCCGGCGACCACCTCGCCGTCGAGGATGCCGGCCAGCGCCGCCTCCTCGCCGTGATAGACGCGCGCGCGGCCCGCGAAGCGCAGGCCTTCCTTGCCGGTGATCTTGGCGACCGC
>NZ_DAOMPS010000103.1:0-6883 GCF_035444905.1 Thauera sp. | reverse complement strand
TCTCGCCCGGCACAGGGCCGGCGCCGATGTCGAAGGCCAGGCCCTTCTGGATCTTGGGCGGGAGCTTGCCTTCGAGATAGACCTTGACCATGGTCTCCTCGTACTCCCGGATCTCGATCATTTTTTCGTACATCCACAGCAGTTGTTCGCTTGTCGCATCCATCGCTGCAAAGCCTCCTCGTCGATTGGGTCGTCTGGTCGCGCGCTGGTCGGGAAGCGGTTGCGGTCGTGCTGTCCGTGCTCGCTTCGCAGTGCCATTGCGTCTGGGATTTGCTTTGCAACTTCGGTGCCACCACCGTGCCGAGTTGCATCGAAACGTATAAAAACGTATTTGAAACAGAGGCTTGGTTGTGTTTCGAAGCGGCTTTCAGGGGCGCCAGAGGGGCCGCGACAAGTGGCTGGCTGTCGCAGCGGAGGCGACACATGTCGCACGCCGGATGCAACAGATGCGACTGCGCTGCGACTGCTAGAGATGGCTAAGGTGTTGATTAATATGGGGTGACTGGCATGGCACCGAACGTGCAATGGCATGGGCTCGGGGCGGGGCGTCCAGGCGGTGTCCTGGGCAGGCCTTGCGACCCCGATTTCATCCATTTGAACGAGAAGAAAAGGAGACACCCATGCTCAGGAACCATCGCTCGCGACAAGGCGCATCCAAGTGCGCGCTACCGCTGCTCACCGTCTGTGCAGCGCTTGCTGCACCCGTGACGGCGCAGGCCCAGGTCACGCTGGACGTGATCGGGCCGCACGAGTACGACCTGCCGGTCGGCTTCGAGCCGTTCAACGTGTTCGTGCAGTACGCCACCTTCCAGAACGGTGCGCGGGTGTGGGATGGCAGCGGCGACGACCGCCGCGCGGCAGCGAAGACGAGGACCATCGTCGGCCTGTCCAAGTACGTGCGCTTCTGGTCGCCCGAGTCGAACCCGAACATCGGCCTGGCCTACGAGGTGATCCTGCCCGAGGTCGGTGTACGCAATGACGCGACCAACAGCTCCGCAAGCGGCATCGGCGATCCGCTGACCGGTCCGGCGATCTGGTACAAGCCGACGCCGAATTCGACGCTCGGGTTCCAGACCTTCTTCCAGGTGCCGGTGGGCAACCAGGATGTTGGCGGCGGTGACGGATGGAAGAACCTGTCGAGCCTGTTCTGGGACGTGCAGTTCGAGCGCGTCAGTTACACCGCCGATGCCGGTTTCGTGTTCTTCGGCAAGTCGACGGCTGCAGATGCTCGTCCGGCCACCCTGTTCCATACCAACCACCGGCTGGGATACAAGCTCAGCGACGCGGTCCAGCCTTTCATCGCGCTCGATTACGAGCGCCAGGGGCGCTGGACCAACCGCGCCACCGGGGCGGAGGTGGCCGCCAGCCACGAGACGACCGCCGGTATCGGTGTGATGTTCAGCTACTACGGCAACCAGTCGATCACGGTGCGCTACTCGCGCGGTGTCAGCGGTGAATCGCACGGCCTGACCGACAGCTTCAACCTCAAGTACGCCTACGCCTGGTGAGTCGGGCGGTCACCGCAGCTGCGGTGACCCGCTGCAATGAAGAATGCCGCCGGGCCCTGCGACCGGCGGCGTTCTTCTTGTGCCCTAAACGCAGGGCGGGCGGTGTGCGCAAGGGCTCACCACTTGCCGAGCGACTTGAGGTAGGCCACCAGTTCCCAGATTTCCTCGGGCGAGAACACATCGCCCCAGGGCGGCATCGGGGTGGCGCCACGACCGCCGTCCCTGATCGTGTTGTAGACGTATTCGGGGTCCAGGCCCTGGCGGTCGATGAACAGGGCGGGCTCGTGGCCGTGACAGAAATCGGCGCAGCCGGACTGGTAGCGGGCCTTGCCGGCGGCGATCCGTGCGCTGTCATCGAGCTTGAAGGGCGGGCCGCCCGTGGCCTCGATGACGACTTCCTCGGCAGCAGGCGATTCCGGCAATACGGCATTGAAGGCGAGCACCGACGTGGTGATCAGCGCCAGGGCAATGGGGGTCAGGTGGTATGTCTTCATGATCTTGGAGTCTCGTTGCTGTATGCGAACGGCAGCGTCCGCTTGACAGGACCGCCTCCGGGGCGGCGCGGCAATGCCGCGGCCCCGGAGGCGTACGGTCAGTTGACCTGGACTGCGACCAGCTCGGCGGGCAGCCCAGCCCCGCCGATCGGCACGACGACGTACTGCTTGTCGCCGGCGCGATAGGTCATCAGCGCACCGAAAGCTGCGCCCGGCAGGCGCAGCTCCGAGATCAGCTCACCCGAGCGCGCGTCGTGTGCATACAGGTAGGGCTCCTTCTCGTCGGCATTGGCCTGGGTGATCAGGGCGTTGCCGCGCGAGGACAGGCCGATCACGCCGTGAGTCCCTTCCGGGGCGAGGAACAGCACCTCGTCGGTGAGCGCGATGAAGCTCTCGCGCGGGACGCCGACACGGCCGAGATTGAGGTCCTTGATCGCCGGGTGGTCGACCGGGCCCTTGCCTGCGGGAATGCGCCACAGGTGCTTGCCGGTGTTCATGTCGATCGCGGTCACGGTCGAGAACGGCGGCTTGAACAGCGGCAGGCCCTGCGGACCACCGACCCCGGCCCAGGTGCCGGTGTAGTCGTAGACGCTGGCGTTCTCCTTCTTGATCTTGATGCCGAACGGGATCGTGAACGAGGGCACGTACAGCACGTTGGTGTTCGGGTTGTGCGCAGCGCCCGCCCAGCTTGCGCCGCCGAGTACGCCCGGTACCTGCAGGGTGCCGGCCTTGTCGAGCGTGGGCGGGGTGTACAAGGGCCCATAGTTGTAGCGCGCCAGGATCTTCCTGGCCTCTTCCTTGAGCTGGGGCGTGAGGTCGATCAGGTCGTCCTCGGTCACCCCCTGCTGGACGAAGGGCGCCGGCACTGTCGGGTGCGGCTGGGTCGCGGCCGAGCGCTCCCCGGGTACGGTGGACTGCGGCACTGCGCGGTCCTCGATCGGCCACACGGGCTTGCCGGTGGCGCGGTCGAAGGTGAACACGAAGCCCTGCTTGGTGACCTGGGCCACGGCCTTGATGTTCTTGCCGTTGACCGTGAGATCCATCAGGTTGGGGGCGGTCGGCAGATCGTAGTCCCACAGTCCGTGGCGAACCATCTGGAAATACCAGGCGAGCTTGCCTGACATGGCGTCAACGGCCACCAGGGATTCTCCGAACAGGCCGTCGCCTTTGCGGTGGCCGCCGTAGAAGTCGTTGGTGGGCGTCGAGAATGGCAGGTAGACCAGGCCGAGCTCCTCGTCGCATCCCGGGCGTGCCCACATGTTGCCCGACCCCGCGGTCGTCCACGACTCGTCTTCCCAGGTCTCGTTGCCGGGCGCGCCCGCCTGGGGCGGTTGCTCGAAGATCCATACGCGCTTGCCGGTGCGCACGTCGAACGCCTGCACGTCGCCGGGCGGGTGGTATTTCATCGGCTGGCGACCGATGGCGAAAGAGTCGAGCACCGCGATGCTGGGCACCACCGTGTCGCCGCATACGATCGGTGGCGAGGTGACCGCGACCAGTGAGCGGTCGACCCGACGGCGCATGCCTTGCGTCAGGTCGATACGGCCCTTATCGCCCCAGGACTCGATCGGCTTGCCGGTCTTGGCGTCGAGGGCGATCAGGTAGCCGTCGCCAGTGCCGACGATGATGCGCTGGTCCTCGCCGTCCGCCCAGTAGGTGAGGCCACGGTTGATGAAGCCAAGGTTGGGCGGGGTACCGTCCTTGTAGGCCTCAGGGTCGTATAACCACAGCGTCTTGCCGGTTTGTCCGTCGATGGCGGAGACCGTGCTCATCGGCGAGGTGGAGTACAGGATGCCGTCGATGGCCAGCGGCGTGGACTCATTGACCCAGGTGCGCAGTTCGGCATTGTCGGCGGCGATGGCGTTGTCGGGCATCGACCAGCGCCATGCGACCTTCATCGACTTGACGCTCTCGGTGGTGACGCTCTTGCTGGGCAGATAGCGCGAGCCGGCCTTGTCGCCGGTGTATTCGGTCCAGTTGCCATTGTCGGCGGCGAACGCGGTGCCCATCGCCGCGAGCAGTGCGGTGACGCACAGTGCGCTGCGGGTGGCGCGCGGGCTGCCACGCGTGGTTCTCGACTGTTTCATGTCCTTGTCTCCTTTCTGATTCGTGCCGCGCGCACGGACGGAGCGCGCGTTGCGTGGTGAAAGTGCAGCAGCCGGAAGCCGGCGTGCCGCCACAAGGACAGCAAATTGGGTGCCACGAATTCAAGTTATTGTTTTTTATAGAAAATATATGCGCGGATTCCGTCTGGAGGCGGGCAGGCTATGGCAGATTGTCTGACAGTGCCGCCGTTTCTTATATAAATCAGTGCCTTGGCTTGGAAGTGCTGAGTCTGGCGGTGAGACAGCTGTCGCGTTCCGCTTGCGACAGCTGCGACAAGCGTCTCAGCGCGAGATCATCGGCGCTTCAGTGACAAGTCGAAGCACCACGGGCAATGCTCGCTAGTTGCGCCCGCTGGCGCGCAGACGGCGCAGCACACTGGCGCGATAGAGGGCCGACAGCAGGCGGCGCAGGCCGGGCAGCCCTATCAGCCAGGCGAGCGGGCGCAGCAAGGGCACGCGCGACATCAGCAGGATGTAGGCGTCGAGCTCGCGATGGATGCGACCGTGCGCGTCGGCGACGTGGAGTTCGCGCAGCGCGAGGCCGGGGTCGATCCCCTGGGCCTTGAGCTCGTCGTTGCGCCCCGTGATGTCGACCCAGCACACGGCGTCCGCCGCGTCGCCCGCCAGCGACTCGTATTGCTGGCGGTCGCGCACGCAGCGTGGGCAGGCGCCGTCGTAATACACGGTCAGCCGTTCCGGATCGTCCTTCATCGCATCGTCTTCATCGCATTGCGCTCCTGCCGTCTAGCGGGCGCGCGGCCTTGGGCCTGGCGTGCTCATTGCCCCAACTCGTCGTAGAGCGAGGGGGTGACCCCGGCGCTGGCGAGGAACTCGCGCAGTTGCTTGATCGCCTGCTTGCCGAACTCGTTGCTGTGGTGGGGGTGGTGGAGGAAGAACTCGTGGCGGTTGAGGACGACGCGAAAGCGCGCGCCGTGTCCGCTCTCGACGAGCGCGCCGAGATGGTTCAACAGCGATTCCACCTCGCGCCATTGCAGGTTTCCAACCGGGGGGTCGCGGAAGATCGCTTCCAGGGTGTGGCGGTGCTTGTTGCTCATGGCGGACCTCTCGAGGCAAGGGCGACTGCTTCATCGTAGTCCGTCATGGCACCGCCTGGCGGTTGGCGAAGGGGAAAATTTCGCCTGCGCGCGCCGGCTCGGGGCGCCTCAAAAGGCGGCTTTCGTCGTGCGAAAGCGGTAGGCGAAAGCCGAGGGCGCGACGACCGAATCGCCGCCGAGGGCGCGCGTGCTGCCCCACTCCGTGAGGCGGGAACGGCCGTCCAGCCGGAAGCGGCTACGGATGGTCCAGAAATAGCGGGTGCCCGGCTGCAGCGCGGTTTCCAGCCGGTGTTCGGGTGCCGGTAGGCCCTGGCGGCGATACACGATCCGCTCGGGCGCCTGGTGCATCTCCTGCGCGATGACGAGGTCGTAGCTGACCTCGCGCACGCGCGCCATTTCCGCCGGCGCGAGGGCGATATCGCTCGCGCGCGGAAAGGCTTGCCACTGCAGCTTCGGGCGCAGGGAATCGACCGCGGTCCATTCGATGATGTCACCGAGGACGGACTCGCCGCTGAGCTGGCCGCGCGTCGGGGGCGAGATCGGCGCGAGCCCGAAGGCGGTCGACAGCGCGCCACCGGCGGAATGGGCTTGACGATCGGGCAGCGGGAGGAGTTCGAAGACCTGGTCGTAGATGTGTTCGCCGAGCGCGCGGTAGCCGGCTTCGAGCTCCGTCTTCAACGGGCGGCCGTCGTCGGCGGCCCATTCCGTGAGCGTGCGGTGGCGGCCCTGGTACAGGTAGTCGGCCACGAGGCGTTCCCCATTGTCCGCGGTGGCGAGGACGCGCACGCGTGCGCGCAGGTGAACACCGACGGGCGCGTTGATCCCGGTGCCGCGCGTCCCCGCCTCGATGAGGCTGGTCTCGACCACGGAGTTGACGCCGAACTCGGCGAACGAACGGTAGTCCCGTGTGGTCGCGGCCTGTTGCGCCAATGCCGATGGCACATTGCGAAGACGGGCGCCGCGCAGCAGGGCGGTGGCGGAGACCTGGTCGCGGAGGGCGGCCTGCACGGTCCGTATCTCCACCGCCTGCGCGAGGCGCGCCTCACTCGCGGCTGCCACGCTCGCGTCAGGCGCTTCAGCCGCGCCGGCAATGCCGCCTACCAAGCCGGCCACGCCGCAGATGCCGAGTATCACCAGCAAGGCCGCACCACAGGCTTCGCCGCTGCAGCCCCCGCCCCCGCCCGACAGGCAGGCGGCAAACGTGCCCCCCGCGCCAGTGAGCGCGCCTTCCCCCTTGCCATGGGCAAAGCCGTGAAAGCCCAGCGTCGGTGGCTGTTCGGTCGCGACTATGGCAACCTCGCCCAGCGTCGCCTGGTAGGCGGTGTCGGGCGGACCGGCATCCAAGGTCGTGCATCCGACCAGTCCCACACAGGCGAGCAGCAGGATGCCCGCAGCCCTTGTCATGGGAGTCTCCTCCGCGCTGGCCCCGTCGATTCGGTTTCCACTAACGATCGGGCGGCGGGGAGATGTCGCCCGGCGGGCCCCGGCGCCGTCGCAATAGGCGGTGAGCTTGCGTTCGGGTGTGCTCATGGTGAGGGTGTCCGGGTGTCCGCGCGCGTCGCCATCTGCGCCGGCGTCGACCTCGGTGTCGCTTAAGCCTTTGCTTACATCGTAGTCTGCCCGTGGCCCGGTATCACGGTCCGGGTGGTGCGAGCAGGGGGGCGCAGCGCGCCGACGCCACCAGGATCAGCTTCATCGTCGCCCGCGTCGCGCCGACGAAG
>NZ_DAOMPS010000102.1:0-6924 GCF_035444905.1 Thauera sp. | reverse complement strand
GGCGCGCTGATGGAGACCGACGCCTCGACGGGCAAGTGGCAGGAGCTGACGCCCACGCTCTCGAACAGTTGCGTGGTCTTCCCGCACAGTCGCACCCGCGTGCAGGCCCGGCAAGGTGACTACGCCTGGGCATTGTGGCGGCCGTATTCCT
The DNA here is from genome assembly GCF_035444905.1 of Thauera sp. GTDB lineage: Bacteria > Pseudomonadota > Gammaproteobacteria > Burkholderiales > Rhodocyclaceae > Thauera. Next base: position 6,773 of record NZ_DAOMPS010000102.1, on the reverse strand, counting down.
GCTGCCGGCGCCGTGGCCAGGTCTTCCTCGGCAGCGTCGATTTCATGTGAGAGACCCGTGATGAACGCCTTTCCCCCGGACCTCCTGCGCTGCGTGGTGCCTTACCTGCGGGCCATGCTGCTCGTGGCAGCCATCACGCTGGGCGACGGCGTCGCCTGGGCGCAGACGCGCATCGACCCCAATGGCGTGAACGTCAGTGGCAGCGTGATCGGCGATGACGTCCTCTACAGCATCGGCGGCGGCCGTGCCGTGTCGATGGGTGGGGCCGGCAACATGCAGGGCATCGGTGTGGGGGTCGGCTGGAACAGCAACCTGATCTGCGGCGACATGAGCATCACCACGACGCTGCAGAACCAGCTCAACGGCATCACCAACGGCTTTCAGACGATCATGAGCAACGTGATCCAGAACGCCACCGCCGCCGTGGCTTCACTGCCGGCCCTGATCATCCAGCGCGCCGACCCGGGGCTCTACAACCTGCTTACCAACGGCATCCTCCAGGCGCGCCTGGATTTCGACCGCTCGAAGATGACCTGCCGGGCCATCGCCAATCGGATGGCGGAAATGGCCGGCGGCCAGGCCGGCTGGGACCAGCTCGCCGAGGGAATGGCGCTGCGGGACGCGGTCGCCAGAAACGATGCCGTCTCCGCCGTCGAGCAGGCCGAATCCAACAAGGGGAACAACGGCGTGCCCTGGGTCGGCGGCGGCAGCGCGGGCGGCGCCGGGCAGAGTTCGATCAAGGTGGTCGGCGACGTGACGCGTGCGGGTTACAACATGCTCAACGGCCGCAGCGCCACCGATACGTCGTCGATCGCGCGTGGCGCCTGCGGCAACCGTCTGACCTGCCAGACGTGGTCGTCGCCTGGCGAGGCCGCGGCCTTTGCGAACCGCGTGCTGGGCGAACGCGAGCAACGCACCTGCGAAAACTGCACGAAGACCCAGACCACACCGGGCGTCGGCCTCACGCCGGTGATTCAGGAAGAGTACGAGACCAAGCTGCTGGTGTTGCAGGAGTTGGTATCGGGCGCCCGACCGACGACGCCGACCAATCTCGACGCGGCCGGCAGCAGCTCGCTGCCAATCACCCGCGGCGTGATCGAGGCCCTGCGTGACGAACCCGACCAGGACGTGCTGGGCAAGCGCCTGGCGTCGGAGGCGGCGCTGTCGAGCGTGCTGGAGAAGGCCTTGCTGCTGCAACGCACGTTGCTGACCGGCAAGAAGGAGCCGAACGTCGCCGCCAACGAACTGGCCGTGCGGGCAGTCGACCAGGAGAACAGGGCGCTGGAGCAGGAGATCAACAACCTCAAGACTGAGCTGGAGTTGCGCCGCACGCTGGCCGGCAACGCGGCGATGGCGATCGTCCAGCGCCACAGCACCCGCGCTGCCGGCTCGCGCGGCGTCTTCGAGGGCGACACCCTGCGCGACCGGCTGCGGGAAGTCCAGAAGCCGCGGAGCGTTACGCCATGAGCCGGGTGAGCTGGCGGCGGTTGCCTTGGCTGTTCAAGCGCCGCGTTGGTGTTGGGCTGCTGTGCACCCTGTTGGTGGTGGCTGTCGCGGCGGTGGTGAACATCGCCGGCATCCACATGATCGGCGGTTTCGAGGACTGGCAGCACTGGCTGCAGGCGCACGCCGGCCACTTCTTTGTGTGGCGGCTTGGCCTCTACGGGGCGACGGCGTACGGCTGGTGGTGGATGCGTCGGCGTCTGTTGCGGCGCGAGTCGTCCCGCGAGACGCATCAGCGCCTGCTGCGCACGGAGATCGCCGTCGTGATTGCCGTGGTCGCACTGGAAGCCAGCCAAGCGTTGCGGCACGGCTGAGACCAGGAGGCGGGCATGACGCTCTACACCACGGACTACCTGGAGTATTACCTGACCCTGCTGGCCTGGGTGGTCAGCAACGGTATCTGGAACATACTCGTGGCCAGCGGCGTGTTCGCGCTGCCCTTCGTGGCCATCGTCATCCAGGAATGGCTCAAGGCCCGCAGCGAAGGCGCGGATGAAGGAAACAAGGGCGTGCTGTCGTCGATGCGCATCGAGAACCGGGTGTGGGTGGCGATCATGGTCATCCTGTTCGCCGGCATCCCGTTCATCCCGGTGGATCTCGCCACGATCAAGTTCGACACCACGCGCTCCGCGCAATGTCAGGTCAGCGTCCCGCTGCCCGACGACACGGGCTGGGCCAATGTCTACACCACGCTCGACAACCAGAGTGCACTGGTGCCGGTGTGGTGGTTTTTCATGCATTCCATCTCGAAGGCGGTCACGGGCGCCGCGGTGGCAGCGATTCCCTGCGGCAACGACCTGCGTCAGATTCGCATGGATGTCGATGCCACGCGGATCGATGATCCGGTGCTGGCACAGGAGGTCGCCGATTTCACGCATGACTGCTACGGGCCGTCGCGCGCCAAGCTGTTCATGAGCCGGCCGACGCTCTCCGATGAGCAGATGAACGACGTCACCTGGATCGGATCGAGTTACTTCCTCGACACGCCCGGCTTCTATGACACCTATCGCTCCAAGACGCCGCGCACGGCCTGGCCCTACGACGCGACCCGCGATGCAGGGTTGGCTCAGGTGGACAGCGGCGGCGGCTATCCGTCCTGCCGGCAGTGGTGGGCCGATGGCGGCCAGGGACTGCGCAGCCGGCTGCTGGCACAGGTCGCCCCGGATCTGCTGACCCGCATCGGGCGCTGGGTGGGCTTCCTGTCGCAAGGCGAGGTCAATGACGCGGTGATCCGCGCCGTCGTCTCACCGCGGCAGCAGAAGATGAACCAGGGCGCCATCTACACCGACTACGGCGGCCAGATCGACAAGACGCTGCCAAACATCGTCACGCGCGGCGCGGGCGAGCTGGGGATGACGGTCGGCGCGCTGGGCTTCTTTCCCGCGATGGACGTGGTCCGCCAGGCGCTGCCGATGGTGCTCACGATGCTCAAGATGGCGCTCGTCATCTGCGTCCCGCTGGTGCTGCTCCTCGGCACCTACGACCTTAAGACGGCGGTGACCGTCAGCTGCGTCCAATTTGCGCTGTTCTTCGTGGATTTCTGGTTCCAGCTCGCGCGCTGGATCGACAGCACGCTCCTGGACGCGCTCTACGGTCGAGGGTTTGGCGCGGACAGACCGCACGCCAACTTCGATCCATTGATCGGCCTGAACAATGCGTTCGGCGATATGTTGCTGAACTTCGTCATGGCGATGATGTTCATCGTGCTGCCGACGTTCTGGGTAATGGCTTTGGCTTGGGCTGGCGTAAGGGCAGGCAACATTCTTGGAGCGCTTACCGTCGCCACCGGCGACGCAAAGGCGGCTGGAGGTGGTGGCTCTCGCCTTGCGATGACGGCAGCGAAAGGCGCAGCTAAGTAAGGGCATTCACTCGAGCCGCTGCAACGGCTACGGCTCGTCGGGGTCGCCCGTGTCGTGGCGCCACTCATTCTTGTCGTACAGACCAAAGCCGCCGTGCCCTTCGCGCCATACCGGCTGGCCCTCATCGTCGGAATCGACGTTCCATGCGAGCCATGCAGCGACCACCGCAAAGACCAGCAGCAACGCCAGCCAGGATGCTGTGTAGAGCAGCAGGCCAAGTACCGCCAGTTTGAAGAGCCAGAGCACCGCCGTCGCCGCGCCCGCAGGCACCCCGCGCGCCACCAGCCAGCCTACGACACTCCGCTCGTGGCGCAGGTATCCACGCCAGGCACGGCCAGCCCCCCGGCCCAGCCGGTGGCTCCAGCGCCCGTTGTGCGTGTTGGTGGTCATGCTCATGTGCCTCGGTTTCAGTGATGCTTGCCCTCAGGAGCGGCCGGTTGCCGTCCACTTTCCAGCATAGACTGCAATCACGAGGACGGGTTGCGGCTGGAAGAGCCGGGTTGGATCGGGTTGCTGTGCGGCGGCGGTCGTTTCGCGTCGCCGGCTTGGTTCGCATCGCGCTTTCTGGTCCGCGATGTCCACGTCCGTCAGTTTGACAGACGCCGCGCGACGAGGCGCTGCAAGCAACATCCCTGCAGCGTCCGGCTTGCCGGGATTGCCCCATGCCGCATTCATCGTGGCACCCGCGCAGCAGCGGCCCTATACCCAAAGGCTTTCGACAAAGGCCAAAGGGCTGGGAAGGGGCAAAGGAAGGGCGCCAAGGGGAAAGGCCCTATCCTGAAAAGGCCAAAAAGGCGCCCTCGAGCCGCCCGCCATCCGGGGTTCGCCATGCTCTCGCTGTTCCAGTGCAAACGGGTGCCACCCACCGCCGGCACACCGCCCACATCCGCCATCGAAGCTTCGAAAGGGTTGATACAGCCGGAGTCGGCCGCATCGCTGCTGGCCACGCCGCGTCGGCAGAAGCTGGTGGAACACATCTGGCAGCGCACGTCGCTCTCGCGCCGACAATTCGCCACGCTCTACCTCGCTCCCTTGGAGCGCTACGCTGAGCTGGTCCAGCAGTTCCCGGCCTCCGAGAACCACCACCACGCCTATCCGGGCGGCATGCTGGACCACGGCCTGGAGATCGTCGCCTATGCGCTGAAATTGCGGCAGTCGTACCTGCTGCCTGCGGGCGTCACGCCAGAGGCACAGGCGGCCCAGGCCGAAGCCTGGACCGCAGGCACGGCCTACGCGGCCCTGCTGCACGACATCGGCAAGATTGCGGTCGATCTGCACGTCGAACATGCCGACGGCAGCGTCTGGCATCCCTGGCACGGCCCGCTGCGAAAGCCCTACCGCTTCCGTTACCGAAAGGAGCGCGAGTACCGCCTGCACAGCGCCGCCACCGGGCTGCTCTACGCGCGCCTTCTCGATCGGGACATCTTCGACTGGCTCAGCGGCTATCCCGACCTCTGGGCCGCGCTGCTGTACGTGCTGGCCGGCCAGTACGAGCACGCCGGCACGCTCGGCGAACTGGTCGTGCAGGCCGACCAGGCATCGGTCGCCCAGGAACTCGGCGGCGATCCCAGCAGGGCGCTGGCGGCGCCGAGGCATGCGCTGCAACGCAAACTGCTCGAAGGCTTGCGCTACCTGCTCAAGGAAGAGCTCAAGTTGAACCAGGGCGGCCCGGCGGACGGTTGGATTACCGAGGACGCACTTTGGCTGGTGAGCAAGACCGTCTCCGACAAGCTGCGCGCGCACCTGCTGTCGCAGGGCGTCGACGGTATCCCGGCGAGCAATACGGCGGTATTCAATGTGCTGCAGGATCACGGCATCGTGCAGCCGACGCCGGATGGAAAGGCGATCTGGAAGGCTACCGTCACCAGCGACGCCGGCTGGTCGCACGCGTTCACCTTCCTGAAAGTCTCGCCGGCGATGATCTGGGATGCTACCGACCGGCCGGCACCTTTCGCAGGACGCGTGCTGGTCGACCAGGAGCAGGCGGGGCCGACCTCGCTGGCGGCGGCGTTGCCTGATGGGCCGCGCGTGGAAGGGATCACAGCGGTACCGTCGGCCACGGCGCCAAGTTCATCCGCAGGCACAGACACCGGCGTGGCTGCGCTGCTCGATCTTCTGGATGACATCGCTCCGCACACAGAGTCGGTGATCCCAGCCTGTCCTGTCTCCGAGGCCGAGCCGACGCCTTCGACCGGACTCCCACCGCAGATGAGCGTCGCGCCTTCCGAGGATCGCACGGAACCCTCTGGAGCGCACTTCATGGCCTGGCTGCGTCAGAGCATCCAGACGCGCAAGCTCATCATCAACGACGCCAAGGCCCTGGTGCATACCGTCGCCGGCACGGCCTACCTCGTCAGTCCCGGTGTGTTCCAGCGCTACGCTCAGGAGTCCCTTCAAGTCGCTGTGCTGGCCAAGCAGGAGAAGCTGGAGGCGTGGCAGTGGGTACAGAAGCGCTTCGAAAAGCTGGGACAGCACCGCAAGCAGCCCAGCGGGCTGAACATCTGGACCTGCGAAGTCACGGGGCCGCGCAAGTCGCGCCGCCTGCACGGCTATCTGCTCAACAGCGCGGATGCGTTGTTCTGCGAAGTGCCGCCGGATAATCCCTACCTGCGGCTCATCGACGAGGCTGCAAAGCGTGACAATGCAGTCCTTGGCGGCAAGGGTAATGACGATCAGGGATAAGCCGCGGTAGCCGCGCGGGCGGCCTTCAGTCCACGGATGGGGCCGACTCCGCCAGCTTGGCTTCAGTCAGCGTCATCAAGTGGGCGGCACTGCATTTCAGCGCACGGGCGATCTTGAGGATGAGCGGGAGCGTGGGGACATGCTCGCCGCGCTCGATCTTGCCCATGTGGGACCGTTCGATGCCGGCCATGTGGGCCAGCGCTTCCTGAGCGATACCTTGGTTGGTTCTTTCCTCCCGCACGGCAGCCCCAAACGCGATGGCTGGTTTCGCTTCGTAGGTAGTGGTGCCGGTGGGGCGACCTCTTTGGATCAAACGCTTTTGCATCGCCAAAAGCGTCGATCGCGGCCACGATCTAAACCACGTTAAACTTAACTCATTAAGCAGCCATCAAGTCAGTGGCCGCAATTTTGCTGTCTTGGGGGAGTTAAACGTGGAGTCGAGTGACGTCACCGCTGAGATACGCATGGCCGTGCTCGGCGAATGGGTGCCGCCCCAACTTGCAAGCGTGCTCGCCCTGCAGCGTGCCGAAGAGCCGGATACCTATGTCGCCCTGGCCGGATGGACAGACCCCGGCCGAGCCTCGGAACTGCCGGGCGACAGCTTCGACTTTGCGCTGTCTGCGACTGACTGGCAGTGGCCTGGCTGGATATGCGAGCCGCTGTGGCATGACACCCTGGCGGTCGCCATGACCAAGCGCTCCCACCTGTTGGCCTATCGTGAAGTGCCGT
>NZ_DAOMPS010000101.1:0-7066 GCF_035444905.1 Thauera sp. | reverse complement strand
CCCGTTGAAGGCGTCATCTTTACCGGCTAGGCTTGCGGCGTCGCATCATTGCCCCGTGCAGATGCCCTCTCAATCCACTGCAAGCACGAGCCACCCATGAAACTCACCATCTTCGGCACCGGCTACGTCGGTCTCGTCACCGGCGCCTGCCTGGCAGAGGTCGGCCACACCGTGGTCTGCATGGACGTCGATCAGGCCAAGATCGACAAGCTCAGGGCCGGCGTCATCCCGATCTGGGAGCCCGGCCTGCAGCCCATCGTCGAGCGCAATGTGGCCGAAGGCCGGCTGCGCTTCACCACCGATGTGGAAGAGGCAGTCAAGCACGCCGAGGTGCAGTTCATCGCGGTGGGCACCCCGCCCGACGAGGACGGCTCGGCCGACCTGCAGTACGTGCTCGCGGTGGCCGAGAGCATCGCCCGCCACATGCCGCGCTACCGCGTCATCGTCAACAAGTCCACGGTGCCGGTCGGCACCGCCGACAAGGTCCAGGCCAAGGTCGAGCAGATCCTCGCCGAGCGCGGCGAAGCGATCCCCTTCGATGTCGTCTCCAACCCCGAATTCCTCAAGGAAGGCGCGGCCGTGGGCGACTTCCTCAAGCCCGACCGCATCATCATCGGCACCCGCTCGGCGAAGGCGCAGGAGCGCATGCGCGAGCTCTACGAGCCCTTCAACCGCAACCACGACCGCACCCAGTTCATGGACGTGCGTAGCGCCGAGCTCACCAAGTACGCCGCCAACGCGATGCTCGCCACCAAGATCAGCTTCATGAACGAGCTCGCCAACCTGGCCGAGCTGCTGGGCGCCGACATCGAGGAAGTGCGCAAGGGCATCGGCGCCGACCCGCGCATCGGCTACCACTTCATCTACCCCGGCTGCGGCTATGGCGGATCGTGCTTTCCCAAGGACGTCCAGGCCCTGGGCCGCACCGCCGACCAGATCGGCTACGACGCCCCGCTGCTGAAGGCCGTCGAGGCGGTCAACAACCGCCAGAAGACCACCCTCTTCGCCAAGCTCGCCCGCCACTTCGGCGGCGCCGAGGCGCTGAAGGACAAGACGATCGCCGTGTGGGGCCTGGCCTTCAAGCCCAACACCGACGACATGCGCGAAGCGCCCAGCCGCACGCTCATCGAAGCCCTGTGGCAAGCCGGTGCGCGCGTGCAGGCTTTCGATCCGGTGGCGATGGACGAGACGCGGCGCATCTACGGCGAGCGCCCCGATCTCGCCCTATGCAGCAACAAGTACAGCGCCCTCGAAGGCGCCGATGCACTGGCCATCTGCACCGAGTGGCAGCAGTTCCGCGCGCCGGATTTCGACGAGATGGAGACCCTGCTCAAGGCCAAGGTCATCGCCGACGGCCGCAACCTCTACAACCCCGAACGCCTGCAAGGCGACGGCTGGCACTACTACGGTGTCGGCCGCGGCATGCAGCCCCATGGAGCCTGAGCCCATTGCCGCGGCCGGTCATCGAGCTTGATCACGTCTCGAAGGAATACCGCCTCGGGCAGGTCGCCAGCCTCAAGCAGACGGTCATGCGCGGGCTCGGCCGGCTGGTGGGGCGGCCCGCACCGGTGCGCCCGCCCTTTCGCGCCCTCGACGACGTGTCGTTCACGGTCGACGAAGGCGAGGTGCTCGGCATCATCGGCCACAACGGCGCGGGCAAGAGCACCTTGCTCAAGCTGCTGGCCAACATCACCCGGCCATCCCACGGTGCGGTGCGCGTGCGCGGCCGCGTCGCGCCCCTGATCGAGGTCGGCGCGGGCTTCGTCGGCGACCTCACCGGGCGCGAGAACGTCTATCTCAACGGCACCATCCTGGGCATGCCGCGCAAGGTCATCGACCGCAAGTTCGACGAGATCGTCGCCTTCGCCGAGATGGAGGCGTTCATCGACACCCCGGTCAAGCGCTACAGCTCCGGCATGCAGGTGAAGCTCGCCTTCTCCGTCGCCACCAGTCTCGAAAGCGACATCCTGATCATTGACGAGGTCCTCGCCGTCGGCGATCTCGCCTTTCAGCGCAAGTGCTTCGAGCGCGTCGAACACCAGATCAAGCACGAAGGCCGCACCGTGCTGATCGTGTCGCACAACATTCGCCAGGTCGAGCGCCTGTGCAAGCGCGTGCTGCTGCTCGACCACGGCCGGGTACTGGCCGACGGCGCCGGGCCCGAGATCTGCAACCGCTTCTACGCCATCAACGACGAGAAGGTGCAGGCGCAAAGCAACGAGGCCAAGCGCGTCGACAGCACCGGCGATGTCGAGGTGATCGACATCAGGCTCACCAACGATCAGGGCGAAGACGTCAGCACCGTCACCGAGGGCGCCTCGCCACGCTTCGTGCTCAGCCTGCGCGTGCATCGCCCGCTGCCCAGACCCGTGCTGGTCTTCGGCCTGCACACCATCGACTTCTTCTACGTGTGGACCACGGTCAGTCCGCCCGGCACCTTCCCCGACACGCTACCGCCCGGCGACCACGAGGTGCAGATCGCGATCGAACGCTTTCCGTTCAACAACGGCACCTTCAGCGTGCGCGTCAGCATCGACATCGGCGACGTGCTGAAGAACATCTTCTACGCCGAGAGCCTGCTGCACTTCAGCGCCTACAGCCCCACGCTCAACCGCGCGCGCTCGGAGGCCGAGGGCATCATCGCCCTGCGCACGCAGTGGCAGACCGGCAGCACCCGCAAGACGCGCCCAGGCAATCTGCGGGCCGCCGCGCACCCGGCACTGCCCACCTGAGGCGACCCACCTGACCATGCCCGCCTCGCCACGCGCCGAACTCAACGTCATCGGCTACGTCTCGTCGGCCACCGGCCTGGGCGTATCGGTGCGCAACCTCATCCGCGCCCTGCTCGGGCGCGGCATCGACGTGCGCGCCCTCGACCTCGACCTCGGTGGCGGCCGCGGGGGTGCCGATAAGCGCTTCGCCCACCTCTGCGTGGCGCGGCCGCAGGACCTGCCACAGCGCCACAACTTCTTCGTCATGCCGGCGCACGCGATCGCCGCCCATGCCGACGAGCTGCAGGCCCTGATGCTGCGCGACGGCTGCCTCAACGCCGCGTTCCCGGTGTGGGAGCTGCCGCAGATCCCCGAGGCCGACCGGCTCGTGCTGCAGACCCTGGATGTAGCCGTGTCGAGTTCGGACTTCATCCGCTACGCCTTCGATTTCGGCGTCCCGGGCTTGCGCACCGTGCGCGGCATGCAGCCGCTGGCGCTGCCCCCGGGCACCGCCGACCGCCAGCGCTTCGGCCTGCCCGCGCAGGGCGTGATCTTCGTCTTCGCCTTCGAACCCCTGAGCTGCCTCGCGCGCAAGAACCCGTACGCGGTCATCGACGCCTTCATCCAGGGGGTCGGCGAGCACGCCGATGCCCACTTGCTGATCAAGCTCAACAACCCGCGCTGGAACGGCAAGGAGCTGCCCGCCGTCACCCAGCTGCGCGACCGCGTCGCCGCGCACCCACGCATCCGCATCATCGCCGAGACCATGGACTACGCCGACGTGATGGCGCTGTTCGCGAGCTGCGACGTCTTCGTCTCCCTGCATCGCGCCGAAGGCTTCGGCCTCGGCCTGCTCGAAGCCATGCTGCTCGGCAAGCCGGTCATCGCCACCGCGTGGTCGGGCAACATGTCCTTCATGAGCGAACGCTCTGCCTGCCTGGTCGGCCACCGGCTTATCCCCACCCGCGGCACCGTCATGCAGTACCGCCCCCCCTACATCCCCAGCACGACGATGTGGGCCGAGCCCTCGGTCGACGAAGCGGCGGCCTGGATGCGGCGCCTGCTGCACGACGAGGCCCTGCGCCAGCGCAAGGGCGAGGCCGCACGCAGCGCGGCGCTGGCGTATTGCGCCGAGGCCGAGCAGTGCGCCTTCATCGACGACATCGCCGCGCTCGCCGCGCACATCGACCCGGCGGCCATGGCCGCGCGCCACGCGCAACTGCCCCTGCGGCTGGCACACATCCAGGCACTGCTCAACCCTGTTTCGCCCGCCGAGCGTGTGCGCCGCGCCTGGCGCACGCTGCGCGCCCCGCTCGACCGCCACCTGCTGTGGCGCTTCAAGCCCCAGCCGCCCGAGCAGCACTGATCACCGGCCCCGCCATGCACCGCCCGCCCGCGCCCGACACCGCACGCCGACTGCATTGCGTCGTCTTCTCGGCCGAACCGCCGGACCATGCCTGCGCCCTGCTGCGCGTAATCCAGCCCCTGCAGCGGCTGGCCACCCACTTGAGGCACGAATGGCACGCCGGCACCACCGACTGCGCCGCGGTGGACGCCGCACTCGCGCGCGCCGACCTGGTCATCGTGCAACGCTTCTTTGCCTGCCGCGCCAAGCGCGCGACGCTCGACCGCATCCTGCGTGCCGGCAAGCCCGTGCTCTACGAAACCGACGACCTGCTCGACGCGCTGCCGCCCGAGCACTACCTCGGCGCGTTCTCACGCGACAACCGCGACATCCTCATCGAATTCGTGCGCCGCTGCGACGCCGTCAGCGTCAGCACCGCCCCGCTCGCCGAGGCCTATCGCGCCTACCACCCCGAGGTGCATGTCATCCCCAACCACCTCGACCGTGAACACTGGTTCGGCGGCACGCTGCAGCACGCGCCCGCACGCCCCGACGGCGCCCCCTGCGTCATTGGCTTCTTCGGCACCGGCACCCACCAGGCCGACCTCGCCTTGGTCGAGCCCGCCCTCGCCCGCCTCGCCGACCGCCATGGGCCCAAGCTCGCCTTCCGCTTCCTCGGCTGCATCACGCCGGCGCTGGCCGCCCTGCCCAACAGCAGCCTGGCCGAAGGCTGGCACAGCTACGACGGTTTTCCCGCCCGGCTCGCCGGCGAACACATCGACATCGGCATCGCGCCGCTGGTCGACAACCCGCTCAACCGCTGCAAGAGCGACCTCAAGTGGCTCGAATACGCCGCGCGCGGCATCGCCGGCGTGTTCTCCGCCGTCGCTCCCTACGCCAGCAGCGTGCGCGACGGCCTCACCGGCCTCGTCGTCGAGAACACCGCCGACGCCTGGTTCGACGCCCTCGACCGCCTCGTGCAGGACGCCGCCCTGCGCCAGCGCCTCGCCGCCGCCGCCCACGCCGAAGTGCGCACCACGCGCACGCTCGACCGCGGCGCCGAGCGCTTCCTGCACGCTTACCGCCGCACCGCTGCCGCCCAGCCTGCCCCCGACCGCGCCGACCGCGTGTGGGACATGGTGATGCGCTACGAGGACCGCCTCGCTGCCCAGCATGCCCACCTCGCGCGCCTGGAGTCCGAGCTCGCCTGGGTCGACAACAGCCCGCCGCGCCGCCTGCTCAAGCGCCTGCGCACCCTGCTCGGCCGGCCTCAGTCGCGCCCGAGATAACGCCGGTTGAACGCCCACCACCAGGGCTTGAGCACCTCGTCGCGCAGTTCGTCGCGCAAACGCAGGGCGCGGCGCCAGGGCGACAACGGATAGTCGCGGAACACCGGGTGAAAGATGCGCCGCCCCCACGGCCATGCCAGATGCGCGCATACGCTGCGCAGCGGCACATCCAGCGACTCGGAGTTCAGCGCGCGGGCGAGCAAGGGCGCATCGCGGGTGGCGGGGTCGTCGCCCCACCACGGCGCATAGGGGTGATCGGTGCAGAACGGGATGCCGAAAATCTGCGCATAGATCGGCATCTTGTATTCCAGAAAGCCGAGCTCGGGCTGCGGGATGTCCACATAGCGCGCCAGAAAGGCGCGCGGCAGGCAGACCACGATGAACTCGCCGCACAGCGGCTCGCCCGCAAAGCCCTGCGTCTCGCGCACGAAGTGCAGGAAGCGCAAGTATTCCTCGCGCTCGGCCGAACCCTCGCGCACATACCACCACCACGGGTCCACCTCGCGCACCGGGCGCAGGCCCGAGAACAGCATCTCCCCCTCGCGCAGCTTGCCAAACAGGGCGTCGAGGCGGCCGAACACCAGCATGTCCCACTGCGCCACGAAGAGGCTGTCCCACTCGAGCGACACGCCGCGTTCGCGATACCAGTGCGCAATCATCTGGTCGCCGTGGTACCACTTCCAGTGCGCGTCGCGCACCGCGTCGAACACGTAGAAGTCGTCGAGATGGCGGCCGAGGCGCTGGCGAAAGTGCCCGGCTTGCGCCGGATCGCCGCCGAACAGACCGTAGATCCTCGCCGCAGGATTCGCGCGCCGCAGCACGGTGAGCCGGTTCTCGCAAAGATCCGGGTCCTTGTAGAACCAGAAAAGGACGGCAAGCTTCACTGAAGATCCACCAATTTGATGCACAAGCGGTCGTACGCCACACCCGGCCCGCAACGGCGCCGCCCAAGCGGCGAGGGCCGCGGTAAAGTAGCACGCCCTCGCGAAACGATTCGTGACAAAGTGAGCTTCATGGACGCTTGATTCACCATCTCCAACGTGGTGCGCACCCGACCCGCCTCGCCCCTTTCCTGCCCGCTCCCGGCCCGCCCCGCATGCGCCTCGACCCCCTCACCGCCGCCCTTCATCGCCGTACCGGCGAGCACGGTCCGGTGATGCTGATGTACCACTCGGTGCGGCCCGGCAAGGGCACGCCGGACTGGACCTGGGCGGTTTCCCGCGGCAGCCTCGAAGCCCAGCTCGACTTCCTCGACGCCGAAGGTTACGCCACCCCCACCCTGGCCGAACTGCTGGACCGCCCCGCCACCGGCCGCAGCGTCGTCATCACCTTCGACGACGGCTATGCCGACAACCTCGCCGCCTGCGAAGCGCTTGCGCGCCGCGGCATGCGGGCCACCTGGTTCATCGTCACCGGATCGATCGGCCGCCCGCCCGCCTGGCCTGCGGACGGCCGCCCCGCCGGGCGCCTGCTCGATGCCGACGAGCTGCGGCAGATGCGCGCCGCCGGCATGGAGATCGCCTCGCACGGCGTCACCCATGCCCGCCTGCCGACGCTCGACGACGAGCGGCTCGAACACGAGCTTGCAGACTCGAAGGCCGCCCTCGAATCCCTGCTCGGCAACCCCGTCTCCAGCTTTGCCTACCCCTATGGCGAATGGGACGCGCGCTGCGCACGCGCCGTGCGCCAGGCCGGCTACCGCGCGGCCTGCACCACGCGCA
>NZ_DAOMPS010000100.1:0-7112 GCF_035444905.1 Thauera sp. | reverse complement strand
GATTGGGACGGCGTGCGTCTGGTGAGCTTCCACCCTGAGGTACGCTCGGAAGATCCTTAATAACCTGAAATTCTCTTGGCATTGGTTTTGGTCGGTAGAATTTGGTGGGCTTGAATTTCCATGATTTTTCATGGGGATAGAGGAAGTGCGTTCCCCACGGGCGTGGGGATGAACCGCCACGACGGAACCGCTACCGCCGATTCCCTGCGCGTTCCCCACGGGCGTGGGGATGAACCGAGATGGGCCGGATACGCTTTCGTCTCGCTCACGCGTTCCCCACGGGCGTGGGGATGAACCGGCCCCTGCACAACGCACGTTGCACCCAGCGAAGCGTTCCCCACGGGCGTGGGGATGAACCGACGAGCGGGTAGTAGGCAAAGGCGACTCCGAAGCGTTCCCCACGGGCGTGGGGATGAACCGGACATCCAGCATGCGCCAAGCCACGACGACCTGCGTTCCCCACGGGCGTGGGGATGAACCGCACACCACCAGCGGGCGGCGATCTTCTTGCGCCGCGTTCCCCACGGGCGTGGGGATGAACCGGTCCCGCCCAAGGTCGGCAGAGCTGATGCGGAGCGTTCCCCACGGGCGTGGGGATGAACCGGTCGACGCGCTGCTGCGGGAGGGTGGGCAATGGCGTTCCCCACGGGCGTGGGGATGAACCGAACCGCCACTTCATCGCCGATGGCACCAATGGGCGTTCCCCACGGGCGTGGGGATGAACCGCCAAAGCCGCGACCAACTCCCACTACGACGCCGCGTTCCCCACGGGCGTGGGGATGAACCGGGAGATGGACGGGCGACCTTGTTCGAACACGAGCGTTCCCCACGGGCGTGGGGATGAACCGCCGCAGATCGGCGAAATTGATGTCGTCGGGGAGCGTTCCCCACGGGCGTGGGGATGAACCGCCGGTGTAGATGGTGTTGAGGCTGTCGCGGTTGCGTTCCCCACGGGCGTGGGGATGAACCGAAAACGTCGTCATCGACGCCCTCGCGCAGCTCGCGTTCCCCACGGGCGTGGGGATGAACCGGGGATGCCGCCCAGCTCGCGGATCAGCGCCTCGCGTTCCCCACGGGCGTGGGGATGAACCGGCACAGAGGTGGGCGCGTACTTTCATGAGCGTGCGTTCCCCACGGGCGTGGGGATGAACCGCTGACCGTGCGGTCGGCCGCCAGGCACAGGACGCGTTCCCCACGGGCGTGGGGATGAACCGAACGAACGTGATTAGGCGACCACTCGACACCCGCGTTCCCCACGGGCGTGGGGATGAACCGGCATCACGCAAGCCCAGGTATATAACGCGGCCGCGTTCCCCACGGGCGTGGGGATGAACCGTAAGCGACGAAACGCCGACGCCGAGCCCGCCTGCGTTCCCCACGGGCGTGGGGATGAACCGTCGGAGCAAGGGAATGACCACTTCCACCACGCGCGTTCCCCACGGGCGTGGGGATGAACCGAAGCCGACCTCGATCGTCGGGATGCGGCGCGGCGTTCCCCACGGGCGTGGGGATGAACCGGGTGCTGTTCGTTGCGGGCGACGAGTGGCCGCGCGTTCCCCACGGGCGTGGGGATGAACCGCAGCAGAACAGAAGGCCATTGCGAAGGATCAAGCGTTCCCCACGGGCGTGGGGATGAACCGGGTTGGCGCCAGCTCGACGCTAAGGGACGCCAGCGTTCCCCACGGGCGTGGGGATGAACCAGCCCCGCGGCGGGGGTTATGGGGTCAGGCCGAGCGTTCCCCACGGGCGTGGGGATGAACCGAATCCATGCCGAGTTGATCGACGTGGTACTGGGCGTTCCCCACGGGCGTGGGGATGAACCGGTGGACGTCGACCCCGTTCGCTGACCCGATTCGCGTTCCCCACGGGCGTGGGGATGAACCGGGTGGCGGCTCATTGGGTATGACCTTGGTGATGCGTTCCCCACGGGCGTGGGGATGAACCGCTGGAGAGCGAGCCCGACGGCGACGTGGCCCGGCGTTCCCCACGGGCGTGGGGATGAACCGGCACCGGCGCCGGGTAGCGTGCGGGTGCATAAGCGTTCCCCACGGGCGTGGGGATGAACCGTATGGCCGCGTAATTGGGGGCGAGATTATTTCGCGTTCCCCACGGGCGTGGGGATGAACCGCCAGAACAGCCCGCCAAGCCCACCGCCCCCCGGCGTTCCCCACGGGCGTGGGGATGAACCGTTCCCGTCGAGCGCCAACTTCGGTTGGTTTGCGCGTTCCCCACGGGCGTGGGGATGAACCGTAATCAGCCATCACGCACCCCCGAGGATTTCAGCGTTCCCCACGGGCGTGGGGATGAACCGCCATCTTCCGCGACAAGGTGCGCTTCGCCTACGCGTTCCCCACGGGCGTGGGGATGAACCGTCGGCGCCGTCATGCTCACCGCCCAGGCCAACGCGTTCCCCACGGGCGTGGGGATGAACCGGCATGGCTTACGTGATGTCACAGGCTGCGGTCGCGTTCCCCACGGGCGTGGGGATGAACCGGCAGCGCCGAAACCGAGGTCTCCACCTCGGGCGCGTTCCCCACGGGCGTGGGGATGAACCGCGGATGGGCTTGGGCATCTTCATGATGAGGACGCGTTCCCCACGGGCGTGGGGATGAACCGTCCTCGTTGTGGCCTTCGTAGTAGTCGATGAAGCGTTCCCCACGGGCGTGGGGATGAACCGTCTCGGCGATGTGCCGGCACAGGCTTTTCATCGCGTTCCCCACGGGCGTGGGGATGAACCGCCGACATGTCCAGGTCCTGACCCATGCCCGCCGCGTTCCCCACGGGCGTGGGGATGAACCGTCGATCCTGGCTCTCCAGTACATTCAGCAGCGGCGTTCCCCACGGGCGTGGGGATGAACCGCGGGCAGGGTGGCCGACGTGCTGGCCATGGGCGCGTTCCCCACGGGCGTGGGGATGAACCGGGTGACGATGTATGGCCAGTCGGCGGGCGGCAGCGTTCCCCACGGGCGTGGGGATGAACCGGCCGCGTTGGGCGTGTATGCGCTGGTGTGCAGGCGTTCCCCACGGGCGTGGGGATGAACCGATGTTTGCGCGGGATGATGATCACGGACATGGGCGTTCCCCACGGGCGTGGGGATGAACCGGCTGCCCAGCGGGCCGATACGCACGCCACGCAGCGTTCCCCACGGGCGTGGGGATGAACCGACGATGGAGAACTTGGCGAAGCCATGACCGAAGCGTTCCCCACGGGCGTGGGGATGAACCGTGAGCCGCCGATGAGCTATTCCGATTTTCTTCGCGTTCCCCACGGGCGTGGGGATGAACCGGACGCACGTTTCAACATGTCCGCCACGCGCTCGCGTTCCCCACGGGCGTGGGGATGAACCGTTGATGCGCACGCCGTCGAGCAGGACGGCAACGCGTTCCCCACGGGCGTGGGGATGAACCGCTGATGGAGAAGTCGCGCCAGATCGGCATCTCGCGTTCCCCACGGGCGTGGGGATGAACCGTTGCCGTCAGCATCACGGCACTCGAACGCGTAGCGTTCCCCACGGGCGTGGGGATGAACCGTTGTACGGGCTCTCGAGCCAGTCGAAATGGTAGCGTTCCCCACGGGCGTGGGGATGAACCGTAGGTGTCCCATCCGAGTTTGCGCGAATGCACGCGTTCCCCACGGGCGTGGGGATGAACCGGGGGCATAACATGCCGATCTTGGCGGGGCTTTGCGCTCCCCACGGGCGTGGGGATGAACCGGTGCCGGGGATCGGCCTCCGGCTCCCGCGCGTGCGTTCCCCACGGGCGTGGGGATGAACCGCGACCCCCCACAGCAGCAGTAGCGCCGCAGGCGCGTTCCCCACGGGCGTGGGGATGAACCGGGTGTAGGACTCTCCGGGACTCGCACAGCTTCGCGTTCCCCACGGGCGTGGGGATGAACCGGCGTTCAGACTTCAGCGCGCCGTCTGGCGCGTGCGTTCCCCACGGGCGTGGGGATGAACCGGTCGATGCGGACGGGTGCGTGGAGTGGGAATCGCGTTCCCCACGGGCGTGGGGATGAACCGTCCGTCACCACGATTTTTCCACTCTGGTGGAAGCGTTCCCCACGGGCGTGGGGATGAACCGCGAAAGCGGGTAACACGTATGGCTCGGCGAACGCGTTCCCCACGGGCGTGGGGATGAACCGCCATCGCTGACGATGCGCAGGGGTTTATGGACGCGTTCCCCACGGGCGTGGGGATGAACCGCCAACCCCAACCTGACGATCCGCGTCATGCCGGCGTTCCCCACGGGCGTGGGGATGAACCGGTTTTGCCCGCGCCCGGCTGCCCCGTATGCAGGCGTTCCCCACGGGCGTGGGGATGAACCGAGAAACCGAGCGCGTTACGCTGCACGTACCAAGCGTTCCCCACGGGCGTGGGGATGAACCGTCGGCTGCCGTTTCGGTCGTGCCGCTGGTGTCGCGTTCCCCACGGGCGTGGGGATGAACCGGTCACGGCGGACGGTGAAATCGAGTGGGAGTCGCGTTCCCCACGGGCGTGGGGATGAACCGTCGCTCGATCGACTTCTGGAAGTCGATATTGCGCGTTCCCCACGGGCGTGGGGATGAACCGAGATAGCGGCGACAGCGAGCCCTGCGCTGAGAGCGTTCCCCACGGGCGTGGGGATGAACCGGCGGTCGAGTACGGCGGAGAGGCAGTTGCTGGGCGTTCCCCACGGGCGTGGGGATGAACCGGAAGCTGCGCTCGCCGCGCAGCTCGTCGGCTGGCGTTCCCCACGGGCGTGGGGATGAACCGGCTGCTCTCTCCCGCTACCCGTCCGCTGCCGGGCGTTCCCCACGGGCGTGGGGATGAACCGTAACGGCGGGTGCCGGAGAGGCGCGGGGTGTCGCGTTCCCCACGGGCGTGGGGATGAACCGACGATCCCCATCGGCGGATACCCCACGCTGAGGCGTTCCCCACGGGCGTGGGGATGAACCGGTCGGGCGCGCGTGGGTCATGCTCGAGCGCGAGCGTTCCCCACGGGCGTGGGGATGAACCGCCATAAAGGCAAGTCACACACTACGCGGCGACGCGTTCCCCACGGGCGTGGGGATGAACCGCGCCTCTATGCCTCGGCGAACATTGGCCGCTTGCGTTCCCCACGGGCGTGGGGATGAACCGTGATCCGCTGCCGTTCAGCGCACCGATTACGGGCGTTCCCCACGGGCGTGGGGATGAACCGTTGTCACGGCCATCGACATCTGCGGCACCTCGGCGTTCCCCTCGGGCGTGGGGATGAACCGGAGCCACGTAATCCGCGTAGCTCAGCATGGGCGCGTTCCCCACGGGCGTGGGGATGAACCGTCAAAACCGTCTCTCGGCTCGCCCGCTGAGCTGGCGTTCCCCACGGGCGTGGGGATGAACCGGCGGCGATCGCGCTCGCGGCCGTCAATCCCGTGCGTTCCCCACGGGCGTGGGGATGAACCGCCGGCGCCCCCATATCGACAGCTCGTCAATCCGCGTTCCCCACGGGCGTGGGGATGAACCGCCAAGAACGACGCCGAAATAGCGCGAATCGTCGCGTTCCCCACGGGCGTGGGGATGAACCGACCGCACGCAGCAGCAGCACACGACGCCCTCGGCGTTCCCCACGGGCGTGGGGATGAACCGGCTACTGCATCCACGGCGACGAGGATTTGTGCGCGTTCCCCACGGGCGTGGGGATGAACCGTCCTGGAGACGCCGGAGAACTACGGCCAGGCCGCGTTCCCCACGGGCGTGGGGATGAACCGACACCTCTGCCTCAAGCGCAATAATCGTTGCAGCGTTCCCCACGGGCGTGGGGATGAACCGGCGTCCTCGATGTCGCCGGCCACGCTCTCGATGCGTTCCCCACGGGCGTGGGGATGAACCGCCCAAAATCATTCACAGCCGCTCCGCCATCCAGCGTTCCCCACGGGCGTGGGGATGAACCGGTCATGTCCTGACCGGCGCGAACGCCCGATTTGCGTTCCCCACGGGCGTGGGGATGAACCGGCTTTGCGGATCGCGCTCACTTTGTCACCGCCGCGTTCCCCACGGGCGTGGGGATGAACCGGTGCACTGGAGGTCGAGATAGGCGTCGCTTCAGCGTTCCCCACGGGCGTGGGGATGAACCGTTGAGCTCGCCTGCAGCGTCGCATTCGGTGCTGCGTTCCCCACGGGCGTGGGGATGAACCGCATTCATCGCGGTCGGCCGGGGCGGCGCCGGCGCGTTCCCCACGGGCGTGGGGATGAACCGCCCACGCCAAGCAAGTCGCCGACTTCGCCGCCGCGTTCCCCACGGGCGTGGGGATGAACCGGTCGAATGCCATTGCGGGCTCCTTCGGTGCTAGCGTTCCCCACGGGCGTGGGGATGAACCGGTGCCGGATGAGCCGAGCCCGGTGCGTGGGCCGCGTTCCCCACGGGCGTGGGGATGAACCGACGGTGATCACCGCGCTGCCGCAGGACGACGCGCGTTCCCCACGGGCGTGGGGATGAACCGCGCAATGGGGGAGCGTAAGTGGAAAGACAGGTGCGTTCCCCACGGGCGTGGGGATGAACCGCGCAATGGGGGAGCGTAAGTGGAAAGACAGGTGCGTTCCCCACGGGCGTGGGGATGAACCGCGACAGAACTGCCTGACGGCCGCCCTCGATCGGCGTTCCCCACGGGCGTGGGGATGAACCGTAGTCGGGAACCTCTTCGGGAAAGGGCCGGGCGCGTTCCCCACGGGCGTGGGGATGAACCGACGAAGCGCTCGCCGCCAAGCACTTCGCCACCGCGTTCCCCACGGGCGTGGGGATGAACCGTCCTTGACCATGCCGACGATGGGCAGGCCCATGCGTTCCCCACGGTCGTGGGGATGAACCGTGCGTGAGGCCGTCAGGGTTGGCGAGGATGTAGCGTTCCCCACGGGCGTGGGGATGAACCGCGATCATTCCGAGGGCGCCGGAAGTGCTGCGCGCGTTCCCCACGGGCGTGGGGATGAACCGAACGAATTGCTGCCGCGGTGCGTGCTCACCAGGCGTTCCCAACGGGCGTGGGGATCAGGGCCATCGCACTCGAATGACATGCACTTCCTGAAAATCTTCAGAAAATTCTTTCACGTTCAATAGGTTATGCAGCCATCTTGTGAACCCTCTCGAAAACGCGTCTA
>NZ_DAOMPS010000099.1:0-7167 GCF_035444905.1 Thauera sp. | reverse complement strand
GCGTTGCGATCCTCAGGGTATGTGCGCATAGTTGGGATCTGCGCATAGGGGTCGGTACTTCCAGTTGGCAGGATGGAGAAGCCGCCGTTCGCCCTCGCCTGACGCTCGAACGGCAGGTGACCAGCACATTGCTGCCTGACTGCGCCATAAAGGCACCGGCAGCTGAGGCCGAGGTGCGGCCAAACGATTGACTGGATCGACTTGCACGTGACCTGCCCGGAGTGTCACCGCAGTGCGCGGGAGTTTCCGGTGCTAATCCGGAATCGCGTAGGCAAGACGCTGCCCCGCCACTTTCACTAGGCCGCGCTTCACCAGCTCGGAGCACACCATGTCGACGGTCGAACCCGATACGTCCTTGCCGAGCTTGGCCTGGATGGTGCTGTGCAGTGTGCTCAACTTGCCCGGTCTCGCCCGCTTCATGGCGACCAGTTGCGCGATGGCCATCTTGCAAAGCTCGTCGAACCGGCCCGTATCCGCGACGCGCTGCTCGTGCGGTGGTGCGTGTGCGGGACTGGCGGCCGGGGAAACGTGACTTGCGGCGCGAAAACAGGGCATCTCCTCGATCGACGGTGATCGCGCCGAGAACACCTTGCGCGCCTTCAGGTGCTGGATCAGGGGGTCGAATCCCGTGTCCTTCGAGATGATGTGAAAGAAGCCGCCCGGGTCCTCGGCGGCAAGCCGGCCGAGATGAAACGCCACATGGAAGTCCAGCGCGTTGGCCCCTGGCGATTCGAGCATGACGTACTCGCCCCGAGTGCCGAACGCCTGCATGGCCAGCACCAGATCGACGGGCAGCTTGGTGTTCTTTGGGCCGAGAAACACCATGACGCGGAAGTGCTCGCCCTTGAGCAGCTCGAGCGACTTCACGTGAACGTTCTCGAAATCGATCAGGACGTGGTTGGTTCGCAAGGCGGACTCGCGGCGTGGCAGGGGATGCCGCGATTATGCTTCCCGCAAAGCCGTCAGGCATGTCCGACCCAATGACGTTCGCGAACTACGTCTCGGATCCGGCGCGAAAAGGGTGGTGCATCGCGACGCGCTCGCCTAGCGCCGCCGCCGCCGTCCGGGACCCTCACTCGACGATCTGCGTGGCCTTCTGCGACGACACGAAGAGGATCGCGTCGGTCAGCGCCAGCACGTCATGCTCCTCGCCGGCCTCGGTGAACAGGTAATCCCCGGCCAGCAGGCCCTCGTCCGAGATCCGCACGCTGCCGGCGAGCACCAGCACCTCCTCGGTGCCCTGATGGCGATGGCGTGGGAAGCGGCTGCCGGCTTCGAGCCGGATCACCGACGCGCGGCCGCCGGCGTCGTTGTTGCGGAACAGGCTGCGCTCGATGCCCGGAATACCGGACGGCGCCCACTCGCGTTCGCTGCTTCTCTTGACCAGCATGGGGCCTCCTTGAGGTTGAAGGGGGGCTCAGCGCCCGCCTGCGGCGACGACATGCACCGAGTACAGGCCCCACGGGCACTGCGCGAAGCGCTCGGCAAGCGGCCGGGCCGCAAGTTCGGGAATGCGGTCGGCGTCGTGCACGGCCCACAGGGGGCCCAGTCCGCCGAGCGGGAGCGGCGTGCCGTCGATGTGGGTGGCGACGATCGGCGACAGCCGGCGCAGGTCGGCGGCGCCGAGTTCCACCGTGTAGCCGTCGAAGGCGCGCAGCACCAGCGTCGTGGTCTCGCCCGCCATGGCGCCGGCCTGCTCGAGCAGGGTGCTGAGCAGCGGACCGCGCAGCGCATGCACGCGGGCGTCGTATTCCAGCGTCGGACGGATCTCGATCGCGGGCAGGGCGGCGAGCTCGGCGAAGGTGAAGCTGCGCGCCTGGTCGAAGGCGAGCCCGTGCTTGCTCATTAGCTGGTCGAGCGCCGGGTCGAGCGCGCCGCGGTTGGGGCGGGCGAGGGCGCCGGACAGCGTCAGCACCGTGGGGCCGTCGGCGGGCGGGGTCGCGGCGCGGGCGGCGGGGATGGCGGGCGCGGCGGCGGCGAGCAGGGCGGCGTGGAGGAAGTGGCGCTTGTTCATGGAGGGCCTGGCGGGTGGGGGGGGGGTGGAGGGCGCACCAGCACCGGGTTGATGCGTTTGGGCGCCCACACGCTGGTGTAGCCGTTGTTGGTGCCGTCGCCGAGGCTGGCGAGTACCGTGTCGGCGCCGTTCCGCAAGCTCATGCGTTCAAGATAGCCCCCGCGCGGCGACATGCAAGCCCGGGCGGTGCGCCCTCATTTGCCCGCGTCGGCGGCGTTGCGCAGCATGACCAGCACCATCTTGAAGGGCTCGAGCGGGTTGACTGCGTGCGCCACGTTAGCCGGCATCAGCAGGGTCTCGCCTGCGCCCAGGCTGTGATGCTCGCCGCCGAGCAGGATGTCGGCGCGGCCTTCGACGCCGATCAGCAGCGCATCGAAGGGGGCGGTGTGTTCGCTCAGGCCTTCGCCGCCGTCGAAGGCGAACAGCGTGACGCTGCCGCCGGCGTTCTTCACCAGCATGCGGCTGACGATGGCCTTGTCCTGGTAGTGCAGCATCTGCGCCAGGTTCTCGACGCGGGGCGGGTTGTCGGACAAACGCTTTCCGGTGCTCATGCTGGCCTCCCTGTGAATCGCCCGCATCATTGCCCCCTTTGCGGCCGCTGTCCATGACGCCGGTCCGGCTCCGACTCGCTCCCGCTCGCCCCGATTGCCTTGCCCGCGCATTTGGCCGATGCTTGCCCGATCACAACCGGGAGGTCGCAGCATGACGGACGTTCGGCTTTCGCCTGAGGTGGCAGCGCGTCTCGAGGAAGCGCTCGGCCGCTCGTATAGCCCCTACAGCGGCTTTGCCGTGGCGGCCGCGGTGGTGACCGGCTCGGGGCGCGTGTTTGCGGCGCCCAACATCGAGAACGCCTCCTTCGGCCTCACCGTCTGCGCCGAGCGCAATGCGATCTTCCAGGCCGTCGCAGCCGGGGAGCGCGACATCCTGCGGCTCTACCTGCTGACGCCGACGTCAGAGCTCCATACGCCCTGCGGCGCCTGCCGCCAGGTGATGCGCGAGTTCATGCAGCCCGAAGCCGAGGTGCTGTGCCTGTCGCGCGAGGCCAGCCAGCGCTTCACCGTCGACATGCTGCTGCCGGCGGCTTTCTCGCGCTGATTGTCCGCTGCCCTCCGTCGAGGCCCGACCATGCCCAGAAAATCCACGACTGCCGCCGACGCCCGCACTGCGGCGGCGCCCTATGTGTTCATCAGCCACGACAGCCGCGATGCAGAGTTGGCGGCCTTGTTCAGCGAGCTCGTGCGCGCGGTGACGGCGAACATGATCCGCTGCTTCCGCTCCTCGGATTCGCAGGGCACCGAGGGCATCGCCTTCGGCGACGAGTGGTACGGCAAGGTGGTCGATGCGCTCGATGCGGCGAGCGACGTGGTCTGCCTGCTCACGCCGCGCAGCCTCGAGCGGCCGTGGATCCTGTTCGAGGCCGGCATGGCGCGCGGCATGCGCCATCAGCGGCCGGTGTTCGGCCTGCTGCTTGGCATCGGCGATGTCGGCAGCAGCCCTTTCGCCCAGTTCCAGAACTGCGCGGCGACGGCCGATGCGGTCGAGAAGCTGCTGACCCAGTTGTGCGCGCCTCACCCCCAGCTGCGCCCCGACCCGCAGGTCCTGTCCGGCCAGGTGAAGCTGTTCCTGGACCGGGTCGGGGCCGAGCTGCAGCGCATGCCGGCGAGCCGGCGGCGGGTCTGGCGGCGGCGGGTGCCGCTGCATGCGGAGCCCGAGGTCCTGCAGGCGGTGATCGGGCAGCTTGAGCAACTGCGCGCCGATGTGCTGGCCTACATGACGGAGCAGGGGCGCGCGTGCCGGCTCGAGGGGATCCGCGCCAACCTGTTGCTGCCCGATGACGAATTCCGCGACAAGGGCGAATTCCCGGGGCAGCTTTACTTCTATGCGGCCGTGCCCGCCGGCGGCTTCACCCGCCGCGAGCTCGGCCTGCGCTTCGCCCCCGGCGAGGGCGTGGCGGGCAAGGTGTTCCTGGACGACAAGGCCTTTGTCGAGCACCGCGCCTTCGGCATCTCGAGCGCCAAGCTGAGCGTGATGCCGCGCCGGCTCTCGGCGGTGGCGGGCTTCCCGCTCCTGCACCGCGACATGAGCGCGTCGTTCGGGGTGGTGTGCGTCGACCTGATCGACACCGAGATCACCCAGGCCGACCTCGAAGGCCTGCTGGAGTCGGACGCGGTCAAGGACCGGGTCGACGACATGGCGCGCTTTCTGCTCGACGCACAGCCGGCCAACGCCTTCCTGCTCGAGTATTCGGCGCGGCCGGCCTGAGCCGGTATTGGCCGGGGGCGGGCCCTGCCGATCCTGCGCCCGCCTTGTCCGCTACCATGGCGGCGGGAATGGGGAGGAGAGCGCAGATGCACGGCGACGACGGACTGGTACGGCAACTCATGCAGCCCGGCGTGCTGCCGGACTCGGCGCGCGGGGTCGAGCTGATCGAGACCCACATCTCGTGGGTCCTGCTCGCCGGCGACCATGCCTGGAAACTGAAGAAACCGCTCGACCTCGGCTTCCTCGACTTCAGCACGCTGGCGCGCCGGCGTGCAGCGTGCGAGGACGAGCTGCGCCTCAACCGGCGCACGGCGCCCGAGCTGTACGAGGCGGTGGTGCCGGTGCTGGGCACGCCGCAGGCGCCGCGGCTGGGCAGCGCGCTGGTCCCCGGCGCGAGCGATGAGCCGGCGCCGACTGCGGCGCCGATCGACTATCTGGTGCGCATGCGCCGCTTCGAGCAGTCGGCGCTGCTGTCCCATCGGCTCGAGCAGGGCCAGCTCAGCCCGGCGCTGTGCGACCGCCTTGCCCGTCATGTCGCCGACTTCCATGCGGCGGCCGAGGTGGCCGGCGCGGACGCGGCCTTCGGTCATGCCGACGCGGTGCATGCGCCGGTGCGGCAGAACTTCGAGCAGGTTCGTGCGCGCATCAAGGATCCGGCCGCGCTGGCCGAACTCGCCCGCGCGCAGGCCTGGGCCGAGGCGCAGTTCGCGGTCCTGCGTCCGGTCTTCGAGGCACGGCGGGCGGCCGGCCGGGTGCGCGAATGCCACGGCGACCTGCATCTGGGCAACCTGATCGTGCTCGATGGCGAGCCGCGCCTGTTCGACGCGATCGAGTTCAGCGCCGAGCTGCGCTGGACCGACGTCATCGCCGACATCGCCTTCCTCGTCATGGACTTGCAGGCCCGCGGCCGCGCCGACCTCGGCTGGCGCTTCCTCAACGCCTGGCTCGAGTGCAGCGGCGACTACGAAGGTCTGCGCGTGCTGCCCTACTACCTGAGCTACCGCGCCATGGTGCGGGCCAAGGTCGCGGCCATCCGCGCTGCCCAGCTCGATGCGGCGGCGCGCGACGAGAGCCTGGCCGAATGTCGCCGCTACCTGGCGCTCGCCAGCGCGCAGGCGGAGCGGGCAGCGCCGGCGCTGCTCATCGCCTGCGGCGTCTCGGGTGCCGGCAAGAGCAGCCAGTCGCAGCCGCTGCTCGAGACCTGCGGCGTGATCCGCGTGCGCGCCGACGTCGAGCGCAAGCGCCTGTTCGGCCTCGACGCCGAGGCGGCGAGCGGGTCGGCACTGCATGCCGGCCTTTACTCCGCGGAGGCCACCGTGCTCACCTATGCGCGCCTGGGCGAGCTCGCGCTGGCGGGGGTGGAGGCCGGTTATCCGGTGCTGGTCGATGCGACCTTCCTGAAACGGGCGCAGCGCTTCGGCTTTGCCGAGCTGGCCGAAACGCTCGGCGTGCCCTTCGTTATCCTCGCCTTCGATGCGCCGCCGGCGGTGCTGCGCGAGCGGGTGCGTCGCCGCGCCGAGGCAGGCAGCGACGCCTCCGAGGCGGACATTGCGGTGCTCGAGGCGCAACTTGTGGCGCGCGAGGTGCTCGAAAAGGGGGAACTCGAGCGCGCCCTGGTCGTCGATACGCGCTCGGTGCCAGATTGGCGCGCGCTGCTGCCGGCGCTTTCCCGCCTTTGGCCGGGGGCGCAGGCGGCGGATCACTAGACAGGAAGCATTCCCCAGGACCTGATGGATACCTTGACCCATGCCCTCTCGGGCGCGCTGGTCGGCCGCGTGCTCGCGGGCCGCCGCGCGCCTGCCGCCATCGCAGCAGGCGCCGCGCCCGTGGCAGCGGCGGGCGTGCAGCCGCCCGTGTGGCAGATGGTGGTGGCCGGCACGATCGCGGCGACCTTCCCCGACCTCGACTTCGTCCTCGGCTGGGTGTCCGAGCTCACCTACCTGCGCGGGCACCGCGGCGTCACCCATTCACTCGTGATGTTGCCCTTGTGGGGCCTGCTGATCGCCTGGCTGCTGGCGCGTTTCTGGGCCCGTGGCGGCAGGCCGGGGGCGGGCTGGCGCAGTTTCTACCTGGTGGTGTGCGCGGCCATCTTCGTGCACATCCTCGGCGACCTCATCACCCAGTTCGGCACCATGATCCTGGCGCCGTTCTCCGACCACCGCTTCGGCTGGGGCACGACCTTCATCATCGATCTGCCCTTCACCGGCATCATCCTCGCCGGCCTGCTGGCGAGCGCGCTGTGGCGCACGAGCCGGGTGCCGTCGGCGCTGGCGCTGGTGCTGCTCGCCGGCTGGGTCGGCGTGGGGGCGCTCGGACGCAGCGAGGCGATCGATGTCGCGCGCGCCTATGCCACGGCAAACGGCATCGAGGCGCTCGAGGTCGATGCCGCACCGCGGCCGGCTTCGCCCTTCAACTGGACGGCGATCGTGTTCGACGGCGAGCGCTACCACTACGCCCATATCAACACCCGGCGCAGCGAGCCGCTGGTGGCGGGCGAGGGCGACAGCTTCATCCGCCGCTTTTCGGCGCCCTACCTGCCGGTGCCGATGGCGCAATGGGAGGTGGCCGAGCGCTTCGGCAACGGCGACGGCCGCGAGCTGGCACAGAAGGTGTGGCAGGCCGAGGACTTCGCCTTCTTCCGCTGGTTCGCGATGTTCCCGGTGCTCGACCATGTCGAGTACGACACCGCCGGCCAGGTCTGCGCCGCCTTCCGCGATCTGCGCTTCGCGACGCCGGGCCGCGGGCGCGAGCCCTTCGTGTACGGCCTGTGCGGTCGTGCCGGCGACTGGCGCGTGTTCGAACGCGAGGGCGAGGGCCGGCGCTGGATCGACGTCCGATGACGAACCCGCGCCCTGATCCCTCGCGTCGCGACGCTGCCGCCCCGGCTTCGT
>NZ_DAOMPS010000098.1:0-7309 GCF_035444905.1 Thauera sp. | reverse complement strand
TCGGATATCTCAAGCCGCGCCGCGTAGCAACGACGCCGCTGGGTGAGCGCTTACACATCACCGGCCTCGGGTATCTCAATCGCATCCGCGAAGTGAAACCCAAGAAAGGCGATTCCTTCCTGGCCTGCGACATTGCTGCACTCAATGGTCCCAGCGACGACGTCTCGTATGTGCGCTTCGACGCGCGCGTATCGGGATCTGAAGCGCAGCACCTGGTGCGTCGTTGCATACAGGCAGTCGATGCCGAGAAGAAGGTGATGATCGGGTTCCGCCTGGGTGACCTGTGGACCGACACCTTCACCTACTCCAAGGGCAAGCGTGCCGGCGAGCAGGGGGTGAGCCTCAAGGCCCGCCTGCTGTTCGTCAGTTGGATCAAGGTCGACGGCAAGCTCGTCTACAAGGCCGAACCCAAGCCGACCGAGACCGACGAGCGGAATCCGGAGGACTCTCTGGCATCCGACGTACCCGCCGTGCAGCAAGGCCCGGCGCCGGCGTCATCCGAGCACGTCACCGAAACTGCCGACGGCGACGCTGCCGACGTCCCTGCATGGGCTGTTGCCGAGTCGTTCTGATTCGCAAGGCGCATCCCCGGGGCTTCGTCCTCTCTTCGTCAGCAGGAGACTTTCATGATCACCATCCCCGGCCAACTGGCCATCAAGACCATCCATGGCCGCAACGGCGACTTCAATGTCGGCCGCCTGGCGACCTCGATCGGCGAGTTCGTCGTCAAGAACGCCGAACTCGATCAGTACGGCGAGGGCAAGTACGACGGTGATTTCGTCATCGTCGAGATTCGCCCCTCCACGTACAACGCCAACGGTCGCATGGTCATCGAGATCCGCGCCCATCTGGGCGGAATGGCGCTGTCCAACATCGATGCCCTGAGCCGCGACGAAGCTCGCCAGTTGGGCCCGCAGGAAGTCGATCCGATCGACGAGGAAGCGCAGTCGTCCGCGCCGGCTTCGCCTCCGGCCAAGCCGAAGGCGAAGCAGAGAAGCCCGCGCGATCCGCTGGTCGATACCACGCCGTTCGGCAACGAGCCGGTCGCCGCATCCCCCAATGCATCGGTCGATGCGGATGACGCGGTGTTGTTCGGCGCGCTCTGGCCGCTGGGCGAGATCGTCAAGCTTGATGCCACCGTGGATCGCCGCGTCCTGCGTCAGCAACGCGACCGTCTCGGTGCGTTGGGCTACGAGTTCGCTCCGCTGTCCCAGGACTGGCATCTCGCCAAGGCCTGATCCCAACCGTCGCGTCAGCGGCGTTACACCACCCGCCGGGGTTCCTCCCCGGTGGGGCGGGACTCCGGTCTCTCATCCAAGGAGATCGCCATGCAACTCGCGTCCCGCTTTTCTCATCGCTCCCCGGTGCTTCGGTCGCATCATCCGCTGTCGGATGATCAGATTCGCGCCGTCGCGCCCTCCATCTTCGCGGACACCCCGCACGAAAGCCGCTCCGAGCGGTACAGCTACATCCCCACGGCGACTTTGCTGACCGAACTGCGCAAGGAAGGCTTCCAGCCGTTCATGGTGTGCCAGACCCGTGTGCGACAGGAGGACCGCCGCGACTACACCAAGCACATGCTGCGCCTTCGCCATGAGAGCCAGATCAACGGCGACGAGGCGAACGAAATCATCCTGATCAACTCGCACGATGGCACCAGCAGCTACTCATCGCGCCCCTCGACTGGGAGCGCCGGCCCTCGGAGCGATGCCAGCAAGATTGCGCACAGCGGCTCAGGCATCAGGCCCCCGTTCGAAGAAGTTGCGGCTGGCCGAGCCGGGTTGGCTTGGGTCGCAGGATGATTAGATTGTGCATTACAAATCAAACATCATGCTACTTTCTCTGCGCGTTCTTGCGATAGCTCTAGGGGCTGATTTGATTCCGTGCTATCTCTATAACATGGATGGAAATTCTAGGCACCAGGTAATCAAGCGGCTGCAGGCGGGACTCCCCCGCGGGGCACCGTTCGACCTTGCCACCCTGAGCCAGTTCGGGGTGTCGCCCCAGCTCGCCGCTCACTATGCCGACGGCGGGTGGCTCATGCGCCTGGCCCATGGCGTCTATGCCTTCCCGAACGATGAGTTCGGGGTCTACGGTGCCCTGAAGTTCCTGCAACAGCGCGTGCCCGGCCTGCACGTCGGCGGCAAGAGCGCCCTGGCCCTGCAGGGGGTGCGGCACAACCTGGGCAGCCGGGAGGCGCTGGTGCTGTGGGGCGACGGTCGCTTCGCGTTGCCGGCCTGGTTCACTTCGCGCTTTCCGGCCCGCTATGTCCACGCCCGCCTGTTCGACTGGCCGGACACGGCGCTGGCCGCCAAGACCCTGACCACGCCGCCTGGCCTGCCCGAGGATCTGCGGGTGGCAGCCCCCGAGCGTGCCGTGCTGGAGCTGCTGTACGAAGCCGGCGTCAAGCAGAGCCTCGAAGAGGCCCGCAACCTCTTTGATGGACTGCGTTCCCCCCGCAAGGACTTGCTCGGGCAACTGCTGTCCTGCTGCGCCAGCGTGAAGGCCGTGCGCCTGTTCCTGACCTGGGCGCGCGAGACCAGCCTCGTGGATGTCGATGCCCTGCTGGAGCAGCACCCGGTTCGCACCGGCAGCAACACGCGCTGGATGAGCCGGCTCGATGACGGCACCTTGCTGAGCCTGAAACCTCATGGATAAGACCTACGCGGACACCGTTCGCCTGCTGCTGGCCGTCGCGCCCGACGTGTTCGCCAACGACATCTTCGCCATGAAGGGTGGCACGGCCATCAACCTCTTCGTGCGGGACATGCCGCGCCTGTCGGTGGACATCGACGTGGTGTACCTCCCGTGGCAGACGCCGCGCGACGAAGCGCTGCAAGCCATCAGCGAGGAGCTGGCTGCCATCGCCATGCGCGTTGCACCACTGGGCGTGCAGACACGCCTGGTTCGTGCCAAGGACCTGGGAGACACCAAGCTGATCGTCGAGAACGACGCCAGCCAGGTGAAGATCGAGGTCAACGTCGTGTTCCGGGGCAGCGTGCTGCCCGTCGAGCGACGGGCGCTGAGCGCCAGGACCAGCGATCTTTTCGGCGTGGAGTTCGAGCTGCCGGTTCTGGCGCCGGACGAGCTGTACGCCAGCAAGCTGGTGGCCGCGCTGGATCGGCAGCACCCGCGCGATCTGTTCGACGTGTGGCAGCTCTTTGAGTCGGGCGACATCAGCGACGGCATGGTCGAGTGCTTCGTGCTCTATCTGGCGGGCCACGACCGGCCGCCCCACGAAGTGCTGTTCGGCAACGACAAGGACATCGTCGGCGAGTACGAGCGGGCCTTTGTCGGCATGAACGAAGTGGGTTGCTCCCTGGAGACACTGCTCGACGCTCGCGCCAGGCTGCGGCGCGAGCTGCCGCAGCGCCTGAGTGCAGCGCACAGGCAGTTTCTGAGCGGGATGGTGCGTGCATAACCGGACTGGTCGCGGGTAGCATGCCCACACGCCGCTCAACTGCCTGCACTGCGCTGGAAGCTGAGCAATCTCGAAACCTTCCGCAAGCGCCGTCCCGACGACTTCGCGGCTCAAGCTGCCGCCCTCGACGCCGGCCTGGGCCAGCGTTGACGGCCATCCTCCAGCGCCCCACTTGCCGGG
Organism: Thauera sp.; assembly: GCF_035444905.1. Classification (GTDB taxonomy): domain Bacteria; phylum Pseudomonadota; class Gammaproteobacteria; order Burkholderiales; family Rhodocyclaceae; genus Thauera. Next base: position 3,708 of record NZ_DAOMPS010000098.1, on the reverse strand, counting down.
ATTGCCCATGCCGCATTCATCGTGGCACTCGCGAAGCAGCGGCCCTATACCCAAAGGCTTCCGACAAAGGTCAAAGGGCTGGGAAGGGGCAAAGGAAGGGCGTCAAGGGGAAAGGCCCTATCCTGAAAAGGCCAAAAAGGCGCCCCTGAGCAGCCCGTCATCCGGGGTTCGCCATGCTCTCGCTGTTCCAGCGCAAAAGGGTGCCACCCACCTCCGGCACGCCGCCCACCTCCGCCATCGAAACTCCGAAAGGGTTGATGTGGCCGGAGTCGGCCGCATCGCTGCTGGCCACGCCGCGTCGGCAGAAACTGCTGGAACACATCTGGCAGCGCACATCGCTCTCGCGCCGGCAGTTCGCCGCGCTCTACCTCGCCCCACTGGAGCGCTACGCCGAGCTGGTCCAGCAGTTCCCGGCCTCCGAGAACCACCACCACGCCTATCCGGGCGGCATGCTGGACCACGGCCTGGAGATCGTCGCCTATGCGCTGAAATTGCGGCAGTCGTACCTGCTGCCTGCGGGCGTCACGCCAGAGGCACAGGCGGCCCAGGCCGAAGCCTGGACCGCAGGCACGGCCTACGCGGCCCTGCTGCACGACATCGGCAAGATTGCGGTCGATCTGCACGTCGAACATGCCGACGGCAGCGTCTGGCATCCCTGGCACGGCCCGCTGCGAAAGCCCTACCGCTTCCGTTACCGAAAGGAGCGCGAGTACCGCCTGCACAGCGCCGCCACCGGGCTGCTCTACGCGCGCCTTCTCGATCGGGACATCTTCGACTGGCTCAGCGGCTATCCCGACCTCTGGGCCGCGCTGCTGTACGTGCTGGCCGGCCAGTACGAGCACGCCGGCACGCTCGGCGAACTGGTCGTGCAGGCCGACCAGGCATCGGTCGCCCAGGAACTCGGCGGCGATCCCAGCAAGGCGCTTGCGGCGCCCAAGCATGCGCTGCAACGCAAATTGCTCGACGGCTTGCGCTACCTGCTCAAGGAAGAATTCAAGTTGAACCAGGACGGCCCGGCGGACGGTTGGCTGACCCAAGACGCCTTGTGGCTGGTGAGCAAGACCGTCTCCGACAAGCTGCGCGCACATCTGCTGTCGCAGGGCATCGACGGCATCCCGGCGAGCAATACGGCGGTGTTCAACGTGCTGCAGGATCACGGCATCGTGCAACCGACGCCGGATGGCAAGGCGATCTGGAAGGCTGCCGTCACCAGCGACGCCGGCTGGTCGCACGCCTTCACCTTCCTGAAACTCTCGCCGGCGATGATCTGGGATGCCGCCGACCGGCCGGCGCCGTTCGCAGGCCGTGTGCAGGTCGAAGAGGAACAAGCGGAGCCGCCGCCGCTGGCGCCGGCGGTGGCCGATGGGCCGCGCGTGGAAGGCACCGAAGCTGCACCCGCGAGCACGGCGCCGATCGCTTCCGCAGCCACAGACACCGGCGTGGCCGCGCTGCTCGACCTGCTGGGCGACACCGCTCCGCCCACAGCACCGGAGACCCCGAGTTGTCCTGTCGCCGAGCCCGAGCCGGCCCCTTCGACCGTGCCCCCGCCGCAGATGAGCCTCGCGCCTTCCCAGGATCGCGCGGAGCCCTCCGGGGCGCACTTCATGGCCTGGCTGCGTCAGAGCATCCAGACGCGCAAGCTCATCATCAACGACGCCAAGGCCCTGGTGCATACCGTCGCCGGTACGACCTACCTCGTCAGCCCCGGCGTGTTCCAGCGCTACGCGCAGGAGTACCTTCAAGTCGCCGCGCTGGCCAAGCAGGAGAAGCTGGAGGGGTGGCAGTGGGTACAGAAGCGCTTCGAGAAGCTGGGACAGCACCGCAAGCAGCCGAGCGGGCTGAACATCTGGACCTGCGAAGTCACGGGGCCGCGCAAGTCGCGCCGGCTGCACGGCTACCTGCTCGTCAGCCCGGATGCGCTGTTCCAGGAGACGCCGCCAGACAACCCATACCTGCGGCTCGTCAACGAGGCCGCAAAGCGCGAAGATTCAGCCCTTGGGGGCTAGGACGACGATCAGGCGTAGGCATGCGACCGCTGTGCGGGCCGGCTTCAATCTGCGGATGGGGCCGACTCTGCCAGCTTGGCTTCGGTCAGAGTCATCAAGTGGGCGGAACTGCATTTCAGCGCACGGGCAATCTTGAGGATGAGAGGGAGCGTGGGGACATGCTCGCCGCGCTCGATCTTGCCCATGTGTGACCGTTCGATGCCGGCCATGTGGGCCAGCGTTTCCTGAGCGATGCCCTGGTTGGTTCTTTCTTCCCGCACGGCAGCCCCAAACGCGATGGCTGGTTCCGCTTCGTAGGTAGTGGTGCCGGTGGGGCGGCCCCTTTGGATCGAACGCTTTGGCATTGCCAAGAGCGTCGAACACGGTCACGATTTAAACCACGTTAAACTTAACTCATCCAACGGCTTCGAGATCAGTTGCCACGAGTTCACCGCCTGGGGGAGCTGGACGTGGAATCGAGTGACATCACCGCCGAAATTCGCATGGCCGTCCTCGGTGAATGGGTGCCTCCCCAGCTCGCCGACGTGCTCGCCCTGCAGCGTGCCGAAGAGCCGGAGACCCATGCCATCCTGGCCGGCTGGACAGATCCCGGTCGAGGCGCGGAGATGCCGGACGACGGCTTCGACTTCGCCTTGTCTGCGGTTGCCCGGCAGTGGCCTGGCTGGGTATGCGAACCGCTGTGGCATGGCACGCTGGCGGTCGCCGTGGCCAAGCGCTCCCACTTGCTGGCCTACCGTGAAGTGCCGTGCCAGGAAGTGCTCAAGCAGCCGTTGATCTGCTCGCAGTCCACGGTCGATGAACCATGGCGCATGACCGTGCAGCGCGTGTTCGAGAACGCGCTGCAGGAGCGGGAGCAAACGGTGGAGACATTCGATGTGGTGATGACGCTGGTTGCCGCCGGGTACGGGATCACCATTGCGCCCGCCGCGAGACTGGCGAGCTACCTACGCCGAGGCATCGCCATGCGGCCGCTGGCCGGCGCACCAACGATCGTGATGGCTTACCTGCTCCGTCGCGAGGCTTCCTTGTCGGACACCCAGGCAAGATTCGCCCGCCGCGCGCGCTTGGTGTCCTGACGGACGCGCGGGGATCGCGGTTTCGCCACGATCCCGCATTCCTGCTGCTAGGCGACCCCGACTCGCGGCGGGGTCCATTCGCTCTCCTTCACGGCTGTGATCACTGCCATGACGAGCTTGTCGAGATTGCCGGCCGTCACGCCCTCCAGTGCCGAACGCCCCCGCAGCATCGAGCGCGGTTGCAGCAGTGCATGGTAGATCTGCCAGGGGTCCGCACCCCTGGTCAGCTTCAGGACGGACTGGATCAGCTCGTGCTTGAGTGGGTCGAGGTGCCAGTCCGGCACGCGCTGGCCGCGGTTGCCTACGTTCAACGCCAGCAAGTTGCCCGCCTTGATCTCGTAGCTGATCCACCTGCGGGACTTGCCCGCCATCTTGGCAAACGCCGCGACGGGAAGGTTGTGCGGCGCTTCGAAGACATCGAACAGTTCCATCCTCTCGCGCTGAATGTCCGAAGGCACCAGCGGCGCGGCTGATCGAGGGGTCGGAACCGCCGGCAGCCGATGTGCGGCGGCAGAAACCAACGGCATGGCGTCACCCGGCTTCGTCACCAGCAGGATTGGCGAAGCGCTAACCCGCATTTCTCACAGATAGGAGGCGCATCGCGGCCGGAAATATGAGAAAGTTGT
>NZ_DAOMPS010000097.1:0-7657 GCF_035444905.1 Thauera sp. | reverse complement strand
ATCGCCCTCGGGTTTCAGATTCTATCGAGGCGACAACTATCTTGACCCAGAGGGGATGAGACCGAGCGAGCACGAAGGGAAGAACGAGACCGCCGCGGAGATCTTCGACCGGCTGTTTCTGCCCGCGATGGCGGGCCCGTGGGCCATTCGCGTCGTCGACGCGGCGCGACTCGCGCCGGGCGATCGGGTGCTTGATGTGGCCTGCGGCACGGGCGCCGTCGCTCAAGAGGCGATCGGGCGCATCGGGCCCGGTGGCTCAGTGGTGGGACTCGACCAGAGCGAGGACATGCTTGCGGTCGCCAGGCGAAAGATGCCGAGCCTCGATTGGAGGCAAGGGCGTGCAGAGGCCTTGCCTTTCGAGGACAACGCGTTCGACGCCGTGTTGTGCCAGTTTGGCCTCATGTTCTTCGATGACCGGGTCGGGGCATTGCGCGAGATGCGGCGGGTGCTGCGGCCGGGCGGCCGCATTGTCGCCGCCGTCTGGGACCGACTCGAGCACACGCCGGGCTATGCGGCGCTGACCGCCCTCGTGGAGCGACACCTTGGCCCGGAGGCGGGTAAACCGGTGCGCGATTCATTCGCCTTGGGCGACATCGACCTGGTCCGCTCACTGTTCGAGTCGGCGGGAATCGCTTCGCTTGATGTGGCGTCGCGGGCGGGCGTGGCTCGCTTCCCTTCGCTCCAGGCGTGGGTGGATGCCGAAGTCAGGGGCTGGGTCGGCGGCGATTTTGGCGAAGCGGCGTACGCCGCGTTCCTGGGTGAGGCCATGACCGTGCTGGCACCCTATGAACGCCCGGATGGCACGGCCGAATTCGATCTCCCCGCCGTTATCGCAACAGGCACGAAGGCATGAGGAGCCTCACGGGCGTCACCATTTCTCGCCCCCTGTGACGTGCTTCGGGCAGGAGCCGTATGACATCCGCGATCACACCGGAGCGGCCTTCGACCCCGCACTTGTGGTCCGGTATCAGTTGATCCATGCCGAGACTCATGGTGAGCATGGCGGAGCCAGTGGTCTGGGATCGGCGACTGTTCAGGTAAGTGCTGTCGTCGCAGGCCTTGTCGGTGCGTGAGCGGCCCGCGCCTTGTGCAGCTTTTTGTAGCTGTCGATCAGGCGCTGGTGCCGGTCCAGCCCTTCCAGCTTCAGGCTCGTCGGCGTGAGGCCGAAGAAGCGCACGCTGCCGTCGACCGACCCCAGCACCGCGTCCATCCGCTCCTTGCCGAACATGCGGCGGAAATTGGCGACGTAATCGTCCAGCTCCAGCTCGTCGTCCAGCACCACCTCCAGCACCGCATTCAAGGCCTGATAGAACAATCCGCGCTCGACCGTATTCTCGTTGTACTGCAGCAAGGCTTCGACGCGCTCCTTGGCCTCTTCGAACTGCTGCAAGGCGAGGTGAATCAGCAGCTTCAATTCCAGGATCGTCAGCTGGCCCCACACCGTATTCTCGTCGAACTCGATGCCGATCAAGGTGATGATGTCGGTGTAATCGTCGAGTTCGCTCTCTTCCAGGCGCTCGAGCAAGGCTTCCAGGCCGGCATCGTCGAGGCGATGCAGGTTCAGGATGTCGTCGCGGAAGCCCAGCGCCTTGTTGGTGTTGTCCCAGATCAGGTCGTCCACCGGATAGACCTCGGAGTAACCCGGCACCAGGATGCGGCAGGCGATGGCGCCGAGCTGGTCGTGCACCGCCATGTATACCTCCTTGCCCATGTCGGCGAGGATGTCGAGCAGGGTTGCGGCCTCGTCGGCGTTCGAGGTTTCGCCGTGGCCGGAGAAATCCCACTCGACGAAGTCGTGGTCGGCCCTGGCGCTGAAGAAGCGCCACGACACCACGCCGCTGGAATCGATGAAGTGCTCGACGTAGTTGTGCGGGTCGGTGACGACCGCTGTCTCGAAGGTGGGGCGGGGCAGGTCGTTCAGGCCTTCGAAGCTGCGCCCCTGCAGCAATTCGGTCAGGCTGCGCTCGAGCGCCACCTCCATGCTGGGGTGGGCGCCAAACGAGGCAAACACGCCGCCGGTGCGCGGGTTCATCAAGGTGACGCACATCACCGGATACAGCCCGCCCAGCGACGCATCCTTCACCAGCACCGGAAAGCCCTGGCGCTCCAGTTCCTCGATGCCCGCGACGATGCCAGGATATTTGGCCAGCACCTCCTGCGGCACGTCGGGCAGTGCGATTTCGCCTTCGATGATCTCGCGCTTGACCGCGCGCTCGAAGATCTCCGACAGGCACTGCACCTGCGCCTCGGCCAGCGTGTTGCCGGCACTCATGCCATTGCTGAGGAACAGGTTGTCGGTGAGGTTGGTCGGGAAATACACCACCGCGCCGTCGGACTGGCGCACATAGGGCAGCGCACAGATGCCGCGCGCGGTGTTGCCCGAGTTGGTGTCGTACAGGTGCGAGGCGCGCAGCTCGCCCTCGGGGTCGTAGATGCGCAGGCAGTAGTCGTCGAGCAGTCCGGTCGGCAGCGCATCCTTGCGGCCGGGCTTGAACCAGCGCTCGTTCGGGTAATGCACGAAGGGCGCGTTGGCGATGTCCTCGCCCCAGAACTGGTCGTTGTAGAAATGGTTGAAATTGAGCCGCTCGATGTATTCGCCCAGGGCCGACGCCAGCGCGCTTTCCTTGCTCGCGCCCTTGCCATTGGTGAAGCACATCGGCGAATGCGCATCGCGGATATGCAGCGACCAGACGTTGGGAACAAGATTGCGCCACGAGGCGATCTCGATCTTGATGCCCAGGTCCGCCAGCACCTTCGACATATTGGCGATCGTCTGCTCCAGCGGCAGATCCTTGCCGAGGATGTAGGTGCTGGTTTCCGAATCCGGATTCAGCGTCAGCAAGGCCTGGGCATCGGCATCCAGATTCCGGACCTCCTCGATCACGAACTCCGGTCCGGTCTGCACCACCTTTTTCACCGTGCAGCGCTCGACCGAACGCAGGATGCCCTGGCGGTCCTTGGCGGAGATATCTTCTGGCAGCTCGACCTGGATCTTGAACACCTGCTTGTAGCGGTTCTCCGGGTCGACAATATTGTTCTGCGACAGGCGGATGTTGTCGGTCGGAATATCGCGCGTCTCGCAGTACAGCTTCACGAAGTAGGCGGCACACAGGGCCGATGAAGCCAGAAAGTAATCGAACGGTCCGGGCGCCGAGCCGTCGCCCTTGTAGCGTATGGGCTGATCGGCGATGACCGTGAAGTCGTCGAACTTGGCTTCGAGACGAAGCTTGTCGAGAAAATTGACCTTGATTTCCATCGGGGAATCCTGAAATGGCGCGCAACGCGAATCGGGCGCCATTATCCCCGTTTTCCCGGCGCGGAACCGTGCTTCTGGTCGGCTCCAGCGGGCGGGTGCCGGCGCGGACAACCCGTTGTTGCCGGCTGCGCTGCGCGCCCGCCAAGGCGGCGCAGAGCAGCGCAAGGTGCCCCGGCGACGGTAGCGGGCGTGCTGATTGTTGCGTTTTTGGCAATGAAATTTTTCCATCTGTCGCCTATTTTGCTACGGCAGATGCGTCTAAAGTCCAGTCATAGCAGTTCCATTGATCGCGCTTCGTGTCGATCGCAAGCCCGCCTGTGGCCCTGGCGACTGACGCAAGCTCCCTGAACCTCAAAGGACGCCCCATCATGAAACGCTTCGTGCTCGCCCTGTTCTCGACCCTCGCCCTCGCCACGTCTGCCGCCCATGCGCTCGAATACAGCGAGGTGCTGGCCGACAAGAGCCAGATCACCTTCGGCTATCAGCAGATGGGCGTGTCGATGGAGGGGCGTTTCGGTACGTTCAGCAGCGAACTCCGCTTCGATCCGGCTGCGGTCGATTCGGCCAGGGCCGCGATCGAGGTCGAACTCGCCAGCGTCGACACCGGCCTGCCCGATGGCAACGAGGAAGTGGCACGCAAGACCTGGTTCAACACCGCCGATTTCCCCACTGCCCGCTTCGAATCCACCGCGGTGAAGGCGCTCGGCGGCAACCAGTACGAGGTCGCCGGCACGCTCACGATCAAGGGCACGACCAAGGACGTCATTGTCCCGGCCACCTTCACCCCCGAGGGCGACACCGGCGTGTTCGAGGGCAGCCTCAACATCCAGCGCGGCGATTTCTCGATTGGCGAGGGCGCCTGGAAGGCCTTCGACGTCGTCGCCAATGACGTGCTCATCAAGTTCCGCATCACCGCCGCGGCCCGCTGAGCCACCGCGTCGCCATCCCCCTTCCGTCGCTAACACCCCTTCATTTCTGCATCCCCCCAACCTCAAGAGGATTTACTCATGAACCGTATCGCCAAGCTCTCCGCTGCCCTGCTCATCGCCGCCAGCGCCACGACCTCCGCGTTCGCAGCGCCCGAGACCTACAACGTCGACCCCACCCACACCTTCGCCAACTTCTCCTACAACCACTTCGGCCTGTCGACCCAGATCTCGAAGTTCGAGCGCACCACCGGCACCGTCACGCTGGACAAGGAAGCGAAGACCGGCGCGGTCGACATCACCATCGACATGACCTCGGTCAACACCGGCTACGAGACCTTCAACGGCCACATCCAGGGCGAGGACTTCCTCGACACCGCGAAGTACCCGACCGCCACCTTCAAGTCGACCCAGGTGACCTTCGACGGCGACAAGCCCGCCACCATCGACGGCGAGCTCACCATCAAGGGCGTGACCAAGCCGGTGACGCTGACCGTGAGCCACTTCGCCAACATGCCGCACCCGATGCTGCAGAAGGACGCCCTCGGCGCCAACGCCAGCACCGTGATCAAGCGCAGCGAGTTCAACGCCGGCAAGCACGCGCCCTACGTCGGTGACGAGGTCACCATCACCGTCTCGATCGAAGCGATCAAGAACTGAGCACGCGGCGCGGGCCCGGCCCGCGCCTGGCTCGACATGAACGCCACCTGAACGCTGCTTTCAGCATGCGTTCAGGTGGCGGATCGCATGATGGCGTCACGGTCCAAGCCAGACCGACGACACCTCAAAGGAGAAGCCATCATGCGTGCTACCACCCTCATCGCGACCCTCGCCCTCACCGGCGGCATCTTTGCCGCGGGCGCCACCCTCGTTCCCGCCTTCGCCCAGAACGCCGCGCCAGTCGCCGCGCCCGCCACCGCAGCCCAGTCGAACTGGATGAGCATGCAGGCCCTGCAGACCAAGCTCGAGGCCGCGGGTTATCGAGATTTCGAGAAGATCGAACGCGAGCGCACCAAGTACGAAGTCAAGGCCACCGATGCGCAGGGCCAGCGGGTCGAGCTCGATGTCGATCCGGTGACCGGCGACATCCTCAAGACCGAGGTCAAGCGCAGCAAGTAAGCCTCGCCGCAAGGGGGCGCCGGCAATGCCGGTGCCCCCTCGTCACGACCAAGCTCGGGAGCCTTCGCCATGATCTCCGTCCTGTCCGCCTTCATCGCCCTCGTCGTGCTCGCCTGGGGGCTCGACGTCGCCACGCTCGAGCGCGGTGCCGCCTCGCTGCCCTGGTTTGCCTACGAGCAGGGTCTGTATCTGAGCGGCCTGCTCGCCATCAGCCTGATGTCGCTGGCGATGGTGCTGGCCACGCGGCCTGTCGTCCTCGAGCGTCCGCTCGGCGGCATGGACCGCATCTTCCGGCTGCACAAGTGGGCCGGCATCCTGGCCGCGGTGTTTGCCGCGCTGCACTGGCTGATCGAGATGTCCGACGATCTGATCAAGTCCGTGTTCGGTCGCGCCGGCCGCCTCGACGAGCTGGAGTTCGGCGGGCTGTACGAGATGCTGCGCGACGCCGGCGAGGAGATCGGTGAGTTTGCCGTCTACCTGGTGCTGGCGATGGTCGTGCTGAGCCTGTGGAAACGCTTCCCGTACAAGTTCTGGCGCCAGCTTCACCGCGCGATGCCGGTGCTCTACCTGCTGCTGGCCTTTCACGCCGCCGTGCTGGCGCCGCCGGGATACTGGGCGCAGCCGGTCGGCCTGTTGCTGGCCGCAATGCTCGCGGCCGGTTCGGTGGCGTCGGTGATCGCGCTCACCGGGCGCATCGGCCGCGACCGTCGTGTGCAGGGCGTCGTGACCGCCGTGTCCTCGCCCGCAGCCGATGTCACCGAGGTGGTGTGCCGGCTCGGCGGCGAATGGCGCGGCCATCGTGCCGGGCAGTTCGCCTTCGTGTCCTTCGTCGGCATGGACCGCTTCGAGGGCGCACACCCCTTCACCATCGCCAGCGCCGATCACGGCGACCGCACGCTCAGCTTCCAGATCAAGGCCCTTGGCGACTACACCCGCCAGCTCGCGAGCCGGGTTGCGGTGGGCCAGGCGGTGACGGTCGAGGGGCCTTACGGTCGCTTCGTGCTCGAGCGCCAGGACCGCAGGGCGCGCCAGATCTGGATCGCCGGCGGCATCGGGGTGACGCCCTTCCTCGCCTGGCTGGACGAGCTGCGCGGTAGTCCGGCAAGCGCGCCGCAGGTCGATCTGCACTACAGCACGCGCAGCGCCGCGGCCGACCCCTTCGTCAGCCGCCTGCGCAGCCTGTGCGCCGAGCTGCCGAGCGTGGCGCTGCACATCCACGACAGCGCGGCAGGCACCGGGCTCACCGCCGATGCGCTGGGCAAGGATCGCGCGGCAGGGCAGCGCGCCGAGGTGTGGTTCTGTGGCCCGCGCCGCTTCGGCGATCAACTCAAGGCAGGCCTGCGCCAGGCCTGGGGCGGGCGGCTGCGCTTCCGCCGCGAAGCCTTCGAGATGCGCTGAGACACCCGTCCGAAACGCAACGAGGCCGCCCGGCACAAGCGGGCGGCCTCGTCGTTTGCGGGCGTGGTGCGCTACGCCTTCGCGCTGAGCGATCAGTCCGCAACCCGCCACGGCAGGGGCGGCACGATCAGGCGCGGGGCCTGGCCGTCGCCCACCGGGCCGAAGCGCGGGCTGTGCTGCTCCCAGTCGGCCTGTGCCTCGGCGATGGCCGCCTTCGTCGAGCCGACGAAGTTCCACCACATCAGCACCGGCTCGGCGAAGGGCTCGCCGCCGAGCAGGAGCAGCCGCGTGCCCGCGCTCAGCGCCAGCTGCAGCGCCTGCCGTCCGCGCCCGAGGTAGGCGAACTCGTCGGCGGGGATGGTCTCGCCATCGACCGTCGCCTCGCCGACCAGCGGCAGCAGTCCGTATTCGAACGCCGGGTTCAGGGTCAGCCGCAGCGAGCTGGCCGCGTCGCTGGCGATGTCGAGGCCGAGCAGCGGGGAATACAGCCGCGTCGGCGCCGTTCGCCCGTCGTGGGTGCCGGCCAGCAGCGTCAGGCGGGCGCCCTCGTCCTGCCACTGGGGCAGCTCGGGGTAGTGGGCGAAGTCCGGCGCACAGGCCTCCGCCTCGGGCGGCAGCGCGATCCACAATTGCGCCGCATGCAGGGCTTGTCCATCGTGCAGCGAATCCTCGGTGTGGGCGATGCCGCGCCCTGCCGTCATCAGGTTCACCTGCCCGGGGCGGATGATCTGCGCGTTACCCAGGCTGTCGCGATGCATGACTTCGCCCTCGATCAGCCAGGTGAAGGTCTGCAGGCCGATGTGCGGATGGGCGCCGACGTGCATGCCCTTGCCGGGCGCAAAGCCCACCGGCCCGGCATGGTCGAGGAAACACCACGCGCCCACCATCCGCTGCTGGCGGCTGGGCAGGAAGCGGCGCACGAGCATGCCCTCGCCAAGGTCGGCGCTGCGGGCTTCGA
>NZ_DAOMPS010000096.1:0-7793 GCF_035444905.1 Thauera sp. | reverse complement strand
TGGACAATCTGGAGGCGCTGAAAGCCGTGCGCCTGGCCAGCGGCAAGCCGCTCGAATTCATCGTCGCGGTGCCGGGCCGCCGATACAACGAGTTCATCGAGCTGCTCGAACCCTTCCACGAACAGCAGTGCGCCACCGCCACCCAGGAAGTGATCTCGGAGCAGTCCTGGAACGGGCTGCGGCTGGTGGCCGCGCACGACCCGATGGCTGCGGCCACCAAGACCGAACAGCGCAATGCGCGTATCGACGCACTGGTCCGCCAGGCAGACGAATGGTCGGGCAAGCTCACCGAGCAGGACGAAGGCGTGAAGCACCGGGGCCGCAAGCTCTCGGACAGCGGCGCCAAGGCGCGCTTCTACCATGCGGTCAGCGAAGCGCACCTGTCGCGCATCCTCAAGGTGGATCTGGGCGAGGAGCTCTTCAGCTACCACATCGACGACAAGGCGAAGCGTCTCGCCGAAATGATGGACGGCAAGCTGCTGTTGGTCACAAATGCCGAGGGGCTCGCCGCGCAGAACGTGATTCAGCGCTACAAGTCGCTCGCCGACATCGAGCGCGGTTTCAAGGTGCTCAAGTCCGAGATCGAGATCGGCCCGGTGTATCACCGCCTGCCCGAGCGGATTCGCGCGCATGCGTCGCTCTGCTTCATGGCGCTGATCCTGCATCGGGTCATGCATAGCCGACTCAAGGCGGCGGACGCGGGCTACACGCCCGAGCGCGCGCTCGAGCAACTACAGCGCATCCAGCATCACCGCGTGCGCCTGAACGGCGGTGAGCCGGTGGCAGGGGTGTCGACGCTCAGCACGGAACAGAACGAGGTGCTTCATGCATTAGGGATAGAAAAACCAGCGGCGCCGGAGCAGTTGGCGCTGTTGTAGTGGCATTTTTTAAAGTGCGCTCTAGCAAAAACAATTACTTACGAGCGTAACTGTCGAACTCGGGTGGTCAGTGCCGCGATGAGGCTGGCAGCGGTGGTAAAGAGTACGCGGTAGCCGGCCTCGATCGCCTTGAGGCCGAGTGCGACGGCCATATGCGTCTTGCCCACGCCCGGTGGTCCGAGCACGAGCACGTTGTCGCCGTGCTCGATGAAGTGGCACGTGACCAGCGTCTGCACCTGCTTCCTGTCGATCGAGGGCTGGTAGGCCAGGTCGAAGGTCTCCAGGGGTTTGACGAAGGGCAAGCGCGCCCTCGCTTGGCACGTCTCACCCGTTCGTCATTAGTTAGGATTTCCGCATAGCCATCCCGCGGTAGAATCTCCCTGACGCGATGATCTGGAACAACGGATGACGGCAGCCGACCGAAAATCCGGTGCCAAATCGGATGGCCGTGACAACAAGGGCCGGTTCGCGAAGGGCAACGCGGGAAAACCTCGCGGATGCCGGCACAATGCGACGATGCTCGCCCGGACGTTGCTGGAGGACGGGATCGAGGATGCGGTGAACACCATCCTCGCCGCGGCGCCCCAGGGTGATGTGCAGGCCGCGACGAGAGTGGTGATCGATAGGCAGATTCCGGCGGTGAAAGAGCGCCCGCTGTCGCTGCCGGAGCTGCCCGACATCACCAGTGCGGCCGGAGTGGCGGATGCGCAGGCGGTAGCACTCCGGTCTTTAGCCAGTAGCGACCTGTTGCCGAGCGAGGCCGCGACGCTCGCGTCGGTGATCGAGAACCGGCGCCGCGCGATCGAAACGCTGGATCTGGAGGCCCGCATTGCCAGCCTGGAAGGTCCCATGCCGCGCCCCCACAAGCGGATGTCTGTGCTCGAGCGACTGGCGAGCACATCCAGGATCCCGACCGTCGCCGACCTCGAAGGCGCCAACGCAGCGCTGGCGCAAAAGGATGGACTGACCGTGGCCGACACGATCGCCCGGCACGGCTCCCGGGGCGCATTCTGCTGGTGAGCCATGTGCCAGAGCGCTGACGAGGTCTCTGTGCCCGACGACGGACGGTGCGCGCACGAGCGCTACCGGCTCATGTGCGCGGCCGGCTGACGGGGCCGAGTCCGTTCACTGGTAACTCGCCGGACCGACTTCGGCCTTGCGGGCTACCGTGCGGGCTGACGCGCCTGCGCGACCGCCTGCTCGGCCGGTGCGATTACCTGCTTGTCGATCTCGGCGACTAGCGCTTCACCTGAACCGTAACGGTAGGGTTCCAGCACCCACGGATACCGCTTCAGGCTGCCGAACATCGCCCACGGGTCCTGCGAACCCTCGATCACCGGCACGACCGGCACGGACGGGAGAATGGGCACGATCGCCATCAACTCCTGCGGAATGCTGCGCGGGTCGCTCAAGTCGGCCACGATGAACCGCGCAAGGTGCGCCAGGGTGCGCACGGTCTCGGTCAAGTCGCGGTTCTCGGACCCCTCGAAGTCGAAGATGATCGGGACCAGTCCCCGCGCCCGCAAGGCGTCGCGTATGGCCTCGAGCACCCGTTTCCGCTCGGGCGTGAAGCGCCCCAGAATCAGCACCACCTTCGCCGTAACAGTGTCGATCACCTGACGCAGCTTCTCGTTGCGCAGCAACAGGTAGATGAACTGCGCGATCTCGAGATCATCGACCGTGATTTCTCCGATGTGCACCCACAAATTCCGGGTGGCCGCATCGGCGACGATCGTATCGACATGCCCAGGGGTGATGATCAGGTCGCGCTGGACTGCATCGGTCAGATTCACGTCCCAGGCGGTCACGCCATAGACGCGGCATCTGCTCAACGTTGTGCGGGTGAGTTGTGTCCCGACCAGCACAGCACTGCTGAGGTCACACGCGGTCAGGTCTGCGCCGGTGAGGTCGGCGAGCGTCAGATCGGCACGGCAGAGCTTGGCGTCGGTGAGATTCGCCCCGGGCAGGCGTGCCGCGGTCAGGTTCGCCTTGAGGAGGAATGCGTCGTGAAGGTCTGCGCCAGTCAGGTTGGCCCCGAAGAAGCTGACGTCCGCGCACATGGCTTCGCTGAGATCAGCATCGACCAGATCAGCCTCCCGCAAGCATGCACCGTCGAGTTCAGCGCCCGACAGATTGGCGTCGGTCAGATCAACGCCTGCAAGGTCGGCCTTCGCCAGATAGGCCTCTCCGAGGTCTGCACCCCGGAGGTCCGGCCATTCCCCAGAGATCCGCCATTCGTTCCACGCCTCCACGTCCTCGCGGAGTCTGCTCACATGCTCGCTGTTGGCCATTGGGGCGCCCTTCCAAGGGTTCGGATCGCATCACCTTCAGGGTGAGTCTAGATCACCGCCGATGAAGCGTCTCGGTGGCAAGGGTGAGGCAGACCCCGAGATGCGGCACTGCGCGCGTTTGCGGCAGCGGCGGGTCGCTTCGTCGCCGGTCGAAAGGACGGTCGGCCTCGGGTCGGGCCGAAGCCCACCTCCTCCCTCTCACACACTCACCCATCCCCCCGGACCCCCGCAAACGCCCCCGGCGTCGCCCCGAAATGCTCGCGAAAGCGGGCGATGAAGGCCGACACCGAATCGTAGCCGCAGGCGATCGCGACGTCGGTGACGCGCTCGCCGGCCTCGAGCAGGGGCAAGGCGCTGATCAGGCGCAGGCGCTGGCGCCAGAGCCGGAAGTTGAGGCCGGTGTGCTCGCGGAAGAGCCGCGCCAGCGTGCGCTCCGAACACCCTTGGCGCGCGCGCCAGGCGGCCAGCCCGTCGCGCGAATCGGGCTCGGCCTCGAGCGCCTCGCACACCCGGCGCAGGCGCGGCTCCTGTGGCAGCGGCAGCATCGGGCCGAGCGCGGGCGCTGCGGCCACCTGATCGAGCAGCACTGCGGCAAGCCGGCCGCCGCTCCGTGCTCGTCGTACTCGTCGTACTCGTCGTACTCGTCGTACTCGTCTTACTCGTCTTACTCGTCGTACTCGGCGGGCAAGGCGCCAAAGGCGCGGATCAACTCACGCAGCAGGGGACTCACCACGAGCACGCGGCAGCCGCCTTGCGCGCTGGGCGAGGCGGCGGGGTCGATGTACAGGCTGCGGATCTCGGTGTCGGCGGAGCAGCGCATAGGCGAACTGGACCCAGGGATGGGCGTGGCGATAGCCGAGCGCGCGATTGGCGACCGACTCGGCGTGGCCGAAGACCGGGCGCGGCAGAACGGTGAGCCCGGCAAGCTCATCGTGCAGGGTGGGCGGCATGTCTGGTCAGCGACATTGAAGAGCGCGTTGGCGTTAGTCGGCAGTATCGCCGTGCGCTAGGCTTCGTCACAAGCGCACCGGCTTTGCGGCCTGGCCGCTCCGCCCGTCGCCCTGCTCCCCTTCTCTCCACCCTTGCCCGCTAACGCCCCTCCCGGCCCCGGACCGCCATGAACTTGCTGACGCTCCTCTTCGATCGCTTCACGATCCTGCTCACCGCCGTCGTGGTGCTCGCCACCGTCCTGCCCGCACAGGGCGCGTTCGCTGCGCTCTTCGACGGGCTCACCCATGCCGGTATCGCGCTGCTGTTCTTCCTGCACGGCGCCCGCCTGTCGCGCCGCGCGATCATCGACGGCGCTGATGCTGAGCCTGCGGCTCAAGCGCACCCGGGCGCTGGCGGTCGCAGGCGCCTGCGGGCTGAGCGGATCAGTCGTACTCAGCAGCGCCGTCCATTCCCTGGTCGAATGGACGGCGAGCCTGCTGGCCGGCTTTGCAGGTCTCAGATGGCGGTGCTCACTCACCGCGAGTGAACAGATGGTCGTTGTCCGCGAGCGGGATGTGGCAGGAGAAGCACTGGATACCGCCGTCCGTCACCGCCCGGACATTCGGGTCGCCGCCCTTGAAGGCTTGGAAACCCCATCCGCCGGTTTCGGGATAGCGGTCGTCGTCCTTCACCATGACCGCGATGACCTTGCGCGCGCCCTGGGAGAGCGCGTGGTTCGCGTCTTCCGAATAGGCGAAGCGGTCGACGACGAAGGTGGCGCCCTTGGCGAACTTCCCGCTCCTCAGGCCCTCCCTGGCGGCGGCATCGGCATAGACATGCTGGATTCCGACGTTGCCTGCGGGATCGTGGCCGGCGAGGTTAACCGTCGAATGATGGTGGTACCAACTGCGATAGCCTTCCGGGAAAGGTATCTGGCTGGTGTCCTGCGCAGCGAGTGCGCCGCCTGCAGCGCTGATCGCGGAGCTCATGGCGATGGCAATTGTCAGTTTGCTGATCATTTCCTTTCCTCCTCTGCTGAGGTCGAACTGCAGCCATGGTGATGCCCACGGCAGGTTAGACCATATGCCCGAGGCGCTCGAAACGGATCGCCAAAAGATGCAATTCACAATAGAGAAATTCTTGATTCCCCGGCTCAGGGAAGGGGCAGGATCCTGAGATTTCTGCTCCCTCTTCCGGCGGATAGCTACGACCACATGCAGAGTTGCCAGGCGGTCGACGGCCCGAGCTGGCCGTTCGAGCCAGTGGCGCTGGTCGGCCCAATCGGCCCGAGTTCACTCGTGCGAAATGATGAACGCCTGCCGGGTCAGCATAGGTTCTGGCAGCGCGGTGAATTCATCAGCGCTATTCGCGCTTCGCCTTGAATTCACCAAGCGTGATCGCAAATCCGCATTTGTCCCTGGTGCCAAGGAAATACTCCTTGTATCGAGAGAACATCCCGTCCAGGTGCGCATCGATCTCAGCTTGCGTGTAGTCGACTGCGTTGATCGTCGCAATGCTCATGGCTTTCGCACGCCCATACGGTTCATCGACGTCGTCGAACTCAAAGACCACATTGAGGATGCCTTCTCCCCTGCTCTCTAACATCGGCGCCAGAAAACAGTCGGCTTCTCTCCCGGGCATTGGCGCGCAAAGTTCAATGCCTGCATTCCAGCTGATCGCCACTTGAATGCCAAACGCTTCACCTGTCCAGTTGGCTCCGTGGAATTCAGCGCCGAGAAGTTCTCTGTAGAAGGCTTTCGATGCCTCCAGATCATGTACCGCCAAGATGATTCGATTAACCCCTTTGACGGCCATGCTCCACTCCCTTATCGATATCCGCCCGGTGCAGAAATGCCAACCAAGTTCAGCACAAGCACCGGCTGGCGTATTCCGCTGACACGGAAACAGCCTGCCCGCGCTCAGGACCGGTCATCGCTCCGTCAGTGCTGCTCGCCGGAATTGGCCGCGGCGAGGAAGGCCGGCCGTTCGCCGCCGCCATGCAGCAGCAGGTTGGTGCCGGCGAAGTAGGCCGCCAGCGGCGAGCCCGCATACAGGCAGGCGTTGGCGATGTCGTCCGGCGTGGCCATGCGGCCGGCGGGAATGGTGGCGCCGACCGCGGCAATGCCGGCCTCATCGCCGTAGTGCAGGTGGGCCTGCTCGGTCTGCACCAGGCCCGGGCTGATCGCCAGCACACGCACCTTGGGCGCCCACTCCACCGCCAGCGAGGACGCCAGCGACAGCACGCCGGCCTTGGCCGCGCCATAGGCGGCGGTGCCCGGCGAGGGCCGCGAGGCGGCGACGCTGCCGACGAAGATGATGACGCCGCCTTCGGCCTGCTGCTGCATCAGCGCATTGGCCTGCTGGGCGACGTTGAGCGGCGCGATCAGGTTGAGGCGGATGATGCCCTCGTGGAAGCGCGGCGAGGCCTTGTCGGCGAGCGCGAACGGCGCCCCGCCGGCGTTGTTGACCAGCACGTCGAGGCGGCCGAAGCGCTCGCGGATGGCGGCGAACAGGGCCTGCAGCGACTCGATGTCGCGCACGTCGGCGGCGATGAAGTCGGCCGTCCTGCCGCCGGCCTCGGGCAGCGCCTCGGGCGCATTTCGCCCGCACACGACCACCGCTGCCCCCGCGGCCAGGAAGCCGCGCGCGATGCCTGCGCCGATACCCTTGGTGCCGCCGGTCACGAGCACGACCTTGCCGCGGTAGTCGAGCGCCGCGGCGCCCGTCGAAGCCTGATTGTTCATGCACTTCTCCACGATGGTTGATGCCTGCGAGTCTAGGTTCGGCTCCCGCAGCATTCTTCGTCTGAATGGACGATGAGCGCCTTGCGTGGAGGACGGAACATGCATTCCATCCCCTTCCCCGGTTGCCGCGCCCGCACAGGCCGTCCGCCCCCGGGGCGCTCCTGGAGGCTCCATGACCACAGACCCGACATCTCAGTCCGAAACCGCTTCGCCCCTGCTGCTCGAACGCCTCGACGGCGGCGTCGCGCTGCTGCGCCTGAACCGCCCGCAGGCCACCAACGCGCTGTCGCTCGAGCTGCAGGCCCTGCTGTCGCAGCGCTTCACCGAGCTGGCGGCGGACGACACCGTGCGCTGCATCGTGCTCACCGGCGGCGAGAAGGTGTTCGCGGCCGGCGGCGACATCACCAGCATGGCCGGCGTCGGCCCGATCGAGATCACCCAGCGCCATACCGAGCGCGTGTGGGGGCCGATCCAGCACTGCCCCAAGCCGGTGATCGCCGCAGTCTGCGGCTACGCCTACGGCGGCGGCTGCGAGCTGGCGATGCTGGCCGACATCATCGTCGCCGGCGAGGGCGCCCGCTTCTGCCAGCCCGAGATCCGCATCGGCATCATGCCCGGCATCGGCGGTACCCAGCGCCTGGTGCGCGCGGTGGGCAAGGTCAAGGCGATGCGCATGGCGCTCACCGGCAAGCCGATCACCGCGCACGAGGCGTGGACCGCCGGCCTGGTGAGCGACCTGGTGGCCGACGACCAGGTGATCCCGACCGCGATCGAACTGGCGCGCATGGTTGCCGCGATGCCGCCGCTCGCCGCCGAGCAGATCAAGGAATGCATTCTGTTGGGCATGGACGCCCCGCTCGAGACCGCGCTGGCGATGGAGCGCCGCGCCAACGCGCTGCTGTTCGCCTCGCGCGACCAGAAGGAAGGCATGCAGGCCTTCATCGAGAAGC
>NZ_DAOMPS010000095.1:0-7908 GCF_035444905.1 Thauera sp. | reverse complement strand
CAGGTCGCCGACTACGGCCTGGTGGGCGATCTGTTCCAGGTGGTGCCGGAGCTGACGTCCGCGGTCTGAGCGCTGCCCCGAGCCGACCGGCATGAACCTACCCGCATCGCTGTTCTCGGCGACCTGGCACGGGTTCATGCTGGTCGTGACCGCACTGACCCTCTACAGCTTGTTGCGCAGGGCGCCCTGGGGGCGTCTGCGCGACGGCCGACAACTGAATCTGCTGCTTGGTTTTGCTGTCTGCCTGACGCTGATGTGGAGTTTGAAGGCGGGCGTGATGCCCGGCCTGACATTGCACCTGCTGGGTGCGATGGCGGCGACGCTTGCGCTCGGGCCGTGGTTTGCCCTGGCTGTGCTGGCGCTCGCGCTGACCGGCATCACCCTCAACGGTGCGCTCGAATGGGTGGCGTGGCCGCTGAATTTCGTGCTGATGGCGGTGGTGCCCGTTGCGCTTGCATATGGCATTCAGCGCGCGATCGAGCGCTGGCTGCCGGCGCACTTCTTCATCTTTGTTTTCGTCACGAGCTTTGCGGGGGCAGCCCTGACCGTGATGCTGCAGGGTGCGGTGAGTTCGCTGGCGATGATGCTGGCGGGCGCCTATTCAGCCGCTTTCCTGCTGAGCGAGTACCTGCCCTTTTTCCTGCTGCTCGGTTTTTCCGAGGCCTGGATCAGTGGAGCGATCATCACGCTGATGGTGGTGTACCGGCCCGAATGGGTTGCTGCCTTCGACGATCGCCGCTACCTGATTGACAAGTAAGCGACATACGCAAGATCACTTAACCCGTCCATGGAGTGACTACATACATGAGCAACTACAACGCCCCCCTTCGTGACATGCAGTTCGTGATGCGCGAACTCGCCGATCTCGACGCGGTGACGCAGCTTCCGGGCAACGAGGAAGTGTCGATGGACCTGGTCGACGCCATCCTCGAGGAGGCCGACAAGTTTGCCAGCGGCGTGCTCGCTCCGCTGAACTGGACGGGCGATCAGGAAGGCGCGAAGTGGAACGACGGCGTCGTCAACACCGCCCCGGGCTGGAAGGAGGCCTACAAGCAGTTCAGCGAGTCCGGCTGGACCGCAATCGCCTGCGACCCCAATTATGGCGGGCAGGGCCTGCCCAAGCTGCTGTCGACGGCCGTGATGGAGATGTGGAAGTCGGCCAACATGGCCTTCTCGCTGTGCCCGATGCTCACCACGGGCGCCATCGAGGCGCTGATGCTGCGCGGCACGGACGAGCAGAAGGACACCTACCTGCCGAAGATGATCTCGGGCGAATGGACCGGCACCATGAACCTGACCGAGCCGCAGGCCGGCTCCGATCTCGCTGCGGTGCGCACCAAAGCCGAGCCGCAGGGCGATGGCACGTACAAGATCTTCGGCCAGAAGATCTTCATCACCTACGGCGAGCATGACCTCACCGACAACATCATCCACCTCGTGCTCGCCCGTCTGCCGGACGCACCTGAAGGGGTGAAGGGCATCTCGCTGTTCGTCGTGCCCAAGTTCCTGGTCAATGCCGACGGCAGCCTGGGCGCGCGCAATGACGTGCACTGCGTGTCGATCGAGCACAAGCTCGGCATCCACGCCAGCCCGACCGCCGTGCTGGCCTTCGGCGACAAGGGCGGCGCGATAGGCACCCTGGTGGGTGAGCCCAACCGCGGCCTCGAGTACATGTTCATCATGATGAACGAAGCCCGCTTCGCGGTCGGCATGGAAGGCCTGGCGCTGTCCGAGCGTGCCTACCAGCATGCGCTGCAATACGCCAAGGATCGCATCCAGGGTACCGACGCCGGGGTGCGTGGCGGCCCGAAGGTGAACATCCTGCATCACGCCGACGTGCGTCGCCTGCTGATGACGATGAAGAGCAAGACCGAAGCGATGCGTGCGTTGGCCTATGTGGTCGGGGCCGCCATCGACAAGGCCCACCATCACGCCGACGAAGCGCTGCGGGCGCAGAACCAGGCCTTCGTCGATCTGATGATTCCGGTCGTCAAGGGCTGGTGCACGGAGAACTCGATCGACGTCACCTCCGACGGCGTCCAGGTGCATGGCGGCATGGGCTTCATCGAGGAAACCGGCGCCGCGCAGCACTTCCGCGATGCCCGTATCACCACCATTTACGAAGGCACGACCGCGATCCAGGCCAACGACCTGATCGGGCGCAAGATCGCCCGCGAGAACGGCGTCACCATCGCGGGCGTCGTGCGCCAGATGCGTGCGGTCGAGGCTGAACTCGGCAGCGTCGAGGGCGACGCCTTCGCCGCCATCCGCAAGTCGCTGGGTGCCGGTATCGCGGCGGTGGAGGAGGCGGTCGCCTACATCCTGGCCACCTACAACGGGAACATCAAGGCGGCTTCGGTGGGTTCCGTGCCCTTCCTGAAGCTGCTGGGGATCGTTGCTGGTGGCTGGCAGATGGCGCGCGCCGCGCTGGTTGCCAAGCGCAAGCTCGAGGCGGGCGAGGGCGAGGCGAGCTTCTACCAGACCAAGATCGTCACGGCCCGCTTCTACGCCGACCACGTGCTGGCCCAGGCGCCTGGCCTGGCCTACACGGTGGTGAATGGCGCCGCGGGTGCATTGGAGCTGGCAGAAGAGCACTTCTGATCGCGCCTTGCGCATGAACCGGCCCGAGGGGCCGGCTCATGCGCGACACCTCTTGCGAGACCAATAAGAAGGCCCGACCGGCTTGCGCCGTGTCGGGCCTTCGTGTTGGTGCCTGCCTCGCCGCCAACGCGGCGGGGCAGGGCGTCGAGGCTGAACGATTACTCGACCTTGGCCTTCTCGCGCAGCTCCATGACGTGGCGCTCGACCTTCTGCTGCTGCAGGCGCTGCTGCAGCTGCGGCTTCACTTCGTCGAACGGGGGCGCCTGCACCGGGCGCACGTCGTCGAGCTGGATGACGTGGTAGCCGAAGTCGCTCTTGACCGGCGTACTGGTGTACTTGCCCTTTTCTAGCGCCACCATGGCGTCGGAGAACGGCTTCACGTACATGCCGGGGTTGCTCCAGCCGAGCTCGCCGCCGCGATCCTTCGAGCCGGGATCACGCGACTCCTTGGCGACCTCCTCGAAGGGCGCGCCGTTCTGCAGGCGGGCAATGATGGCCTTCGCTTCGGTCTCGGTCTCGACCAGCACGTGGCGGGGCTTGTACTCCTTGTCACCCATGCGACCCTTGATGGCGTCGTATTCCTTCTGCAGTTCAGCGTCGGTCACCGGGTTGGCGCGCACGAACTCCTGCAGGTAGGCACGGATCAGGATGGCCTGGCGCGCCATGTCCATCTGCGCCTGGACATCGGCCTTCTTGTCGAGTCCCTTCTTGCCCGCTTCCTGGCTCAGCACCTCGCGGCGGACGAGTTCTTCACGCACCGCGTTCTGCAGCTGCTCGCTGTCCGGCACACCTTGCGCACGTTGCTCGGCGAGCATGGCCTGCGCCCGCGCAGCGGGAATTGCAACCCCGTTGACCTTGGCGACGGAATCCGCCGCGACCACGGGAAGGGCGAGAAAGCCGGCCAGCAGGGTGATGGCAAGACGGCTCGGGAAGTGTTTCATGGAGATTCCTTCAGTTTGCATGTGTAGTGGCCTCGGTGGCCGTAAGCGCGCGGATGGCGAGGGCATGAATCTCCCTTTTCATCATGTCGCCAAGCGCGGTGTAGATCATACGCTGTCGCTGCACTCTGCTGCAGCCCTCAAAGGCTGCGGAGACGATGTAGACGCGGTAATGCCCGCCGCCGTCGCGGGCGCCGGCGTGGCCGGCGTGGAGGGCACTGTCGTCCTCGATCTCGAGCGCGATGACGGGGATCTGCTGCGACAGGATCTCGCGGATGCGGGCGACCGTTTCCGCGCTCATGGGAGGGTCTTCCGGAACGGGCGCACGGTGACGCGGGCGAACACGCCGGCAAGTGCGTAAGGGTCTTCGCGCGCCCAGGCTTCGGCGCTCTCGAGCGAGTCGAACTCCGCCACGATGAGGCTACCGACGAAGCCGGCAGGCCCGGGATCGGGCGAATCGATGGCCGGCATCGGTCCGGCGAGCAGGAGCCGCCCTTCTTCGCGCAGCGCCTCGAGGCGGGCGACGTGCTGGGGCCTGACCGCGAGCCGGGTCTCGAGGGTGCCGGGGGCATCCTCACCGATCAGTGCGTAGAACATCAGTTGGTTTCCTCTTCCATGTGGCGTGACAGATAGAAGCCCTGGCCGAGCACGAAGGCAAGCATCAGGCCAAGACCGCCGAACATCTTGAAATTGACCCAGGTCTCTTCGCTGAAGCTGTAGGCCACGTACAGGTTGAGCAGCCCCATGCCGATGAAGAAACCGGCCCAGGCCAGGTTGAGCCGCCCCCAGACCGGGTCGGGTAACTGGATCTGTGCCTCGAGCATCTTGCGGATCAGGTTGCGCTTGAGCAGCACGGCCGAGCCCAGCAGCACGGCACCGAACAGCCAGTAGAGCGCGGTCGGCTTCCACTTGATGAAGGTCGGATTGTGGAAGAACAGCGTGGCGCCGCCGAACACGACGATGATGGCCAGGCTGACCCACAGCATGGTGTCCACCTTGCGATGGCGCAGCCAGACGATCGCGATCTGCAGCATGGTTGCAATGATCGCGACGAAGGTGGCGATCAGGATCGGCGCCTGCGTGGGCGCGATGCCGTCGCCCAGCCAACCTGCGGCGAGCGCGTGCGCTGCCTCCGGGTGAGCACCGCCGATCTTGTAGGCGGCGAAGAAGAGGATGACAGGGAGCAGGTCGAAGAGAAATTTCATGTTTCACGCGTGGTGCCGGATTCGAGTCGAAGCATTCTATCGCGAGCGCGGCTTCCTGCACCGGGCAGGCAGAGGATGGCCCTGAGGCCGCCGCCTTCGCGCGGCAGCAACTCGAGTCGGCCGTGGTGGGCGCGCATGACGCGCTCGACGATGGCGAGCCCCAGTCCCGCCCCCTTGGTGTTCGAGCGGGCCTTCTCGAGCCGCGTGAAGGGCTGGCGCATGCGTTCGATCTCGGCTTCCGGGATGCCCGGTCCGCGATCGGCCACTTCGATGTGCGCCTCGGCACCCTCCACGGTGGCGCAAATGTCGAGTGGCGCCTCGTCACCTGCATAGCGCAGGGCGTTGTCGATGAGGTTGGTGAGCGCCCGCCGGATCGGCAGCGCCCGCGCCGGCACGACGAGGCTGTCGGGGAGCTCGATCTGCATGTTCACGCCCCGCAGGCGGTAGGGCTCGGCGACCTCGCGCACCAGCGCGGCCAGGTCGATCGGCCCGCTCGCCTCCTGCGGATCGCCGCGACCGAAGTCGAGGAACTGGCCGATGATGCGGTCCATCTCTTCGATATCGGTAACCATCGCGGCCACCTCGCTGCTGGGCGCGCCGGACATCTCGATGCCGAGACGCAGGCGGGCGAGGGGGGTGCGCAGGTCGTGCGACACGCCGGCGAGGATCAGCGCACGATCGGCGTCCATGCGCGCGAGATTGCTGGTCATCTGGTTGAAGGCGCGGGCGACGATGGCGATCTCCTGCGGGCCGGACTCCTCCTGCGGCGGTGGCGTCTCACCACTGCCCACCTGGCGTGCGGCGCGGGCAAGCTGGCGCAACGGGGCGCTGATGCGTGACACGATGAGGAAGGCGCCGAGCAGGGCAGCTAGCAGGGCGCCGCTTCCCCAGGCGAGCCAGCCAAAACTGTCAGGGTTCTCGATGCGCTCGGGCGGCAACATGACCCAATACTCGTCATCGGCGTCATCCGGATCGAGGCGGAAGCTGACCCAGAAGCCGTGCAGTGACTTCCAGCGCGTCGCGAAGCGCGTGTGATCGCCGAGCTGACGGCGCACATCGCTCATCAGCAGCGCCAGCGGACGGGTGTCGGCGAGCGGCTCGATCTCGTCCGTGGCCTCGGAAGGATAAATGCGGATGCCTTCGAGCGCAGCCAGATCGATGAGCAGGTCGATGCGCCTGTCCATGTCGGCATTGATCAGGGCCGTGCGGGTGAGGTTGACCACTGACACCACCATCTGCGCGACGTCGCGTGCCCGCGCCGGCTCCTGGAAGTAGCGGAAGATCTGCGACCAGGCGCCGAGCGCAAGGATCAGCAGCAGGGCAACGAGCAGGAAGGTCTGCCACAGCAGGGTACGGGGCAGGACTCGCGCGGACCATGACTTCGTCCCCGTGCTTGCCGCCCCGGTATCGGTCGCATGCAACCGCTCTGGCGTCATCCGTGGCTCAGTTGCCCTCGGCGGGCTCGGTCTCGTCCGCCGCGCCCGCCTTCTGGTCGTCGGGCACGAAGACGTAGCCGAAGCCCCACACGGTCTGGATGTAGCGCGGCTTGGCCGGGTCGTCCTCGACGAGCTTGCGCAGCCGGGAGACCTGCACGTCGATCGCACGATCGAACACGCCATATTCGCGGCCACGCGCCAGTTCCATCAGCTTGTCGCGTGAGAGCGGCTGGCGGGGATGCGTCAGCAACACCTTGAGCAGGGAGAATTCCCCGGTGGTGAGCTGGATCTCCTCGTTGTCGCGGGTGAGCGAGCGCGTACCCAGATTGACCTTTACCCGCCCGAACACCACGAGCTCGTCCTCGGCGGTGGGCGCGCCCGGCAGGGTCTGCGGCTGGCGGCGCATGACCGCCTGGATGCGGGCGACCAGTTCGCGCGGGTTGAAGGGCTTGGCGATATAGTCGTCGGCTCCCATCTCGAGGCCGACGATGCGGTCGACGTCGTCACCCTTGGCAGTGAGCATGATGATCGGGATGAAGTTTTCGGCCGCCCGCAGGCGGCGGCAGATCGCCAGTCCGTCCTCCCCGGGCAGCATCAGGTCGAGCACTACAAGGTCGTAGTGCTCGCGGTGCAGCGCCCGGTCCATCATCGGCGCGTCTCCCACTGCTTTGACCGCAAAGCCCTGCTCCTGAAGGTAGCGGGACAGCAGTTCGCGCAGGCGTGCGTCGTCGTCGACGACGAGGATGCGATAGCGTGTTTTCTGGTTCATGCGACGAATGCTAGCCTGAGTCGCGAGGCCGTGCCAGAGGCTTCGCCGCCCGCTCGAAGGCTCGCCGGGTAACGCTTCGTAAGGAGCACAGTGCAAAGCAATATGGGCTTACAAATGCGATGCCGGCGTGATCTTTCGCGCTACACACGGTGGGCGCTTTGCCGTATGGTCGAGGCTGCTTTCCACTGTGTGTCGGGTCCTCGCCCGACCGCCCAGCTTCGGTCGCCGATCCATGAGGTTCTCTTTCGCTCCCCTTCAGTCATCTTCCATCGCCCGCTGGCGAGGCGCCATGGTGCTTGCCGTGAGTTGCGGTGTCGGCGTGCTCCTGCTGGCGGCGCCGATCCAGGCGCATGCGCAGGCAGGCCGGCAGGTCGAGATGGAGCAGGCCGAGGCCGCCGCCGGCAAGGTGTCGGCCGAGACGCGTAGGAAAGAGTGGCGCAGGACCCTGGGTGGCGGGGCAGAGATCCGAGACGGCGCGTCCGAGCGCCGCCGTATGAGCGATGAAGAACGCAGCCGCCTGCGTCGCCATGTCAGCGATGCCGCGCGCGGCGCCTACGGCGATGAGGCGCCAAGGGGCAAGGGTCGTCGCTGAGCGCGCGCGCCAGTGCTCGCCGCTCCAGCCCGCATCGTCTTGCAGCCGGTAGAATACCGGCACCATGAAAGTCCTCTCGATCGAAACTGCCTGCGAGCACGGCAGCGTTGCGCTGCTGCGCGACGGCGTCGTCCATGTGCGGCAGATCCACGGCGCCGCAAATCACTCCGAAGCCGTCCTGCGCGACCTGCGCGAACTCCTGGCCGAAGGCGGCCTTGCAGTCCCGCAGCTCGATGCAATCGCCTTTGGGGCCGGGCCAGGGGCGTTTACCGGCCTGCGCCTCGCCTGTGGCGTGGCACAGGGCATCGCACTCGCGGCGGGGCTGGGCGTGGCGGCGGTGAGCAGCCTGCAGGCGATCGCGCTGCAG
>NZ_DAOMPS010000094.1:0-8023 GCF_035444905.1 Thauera sp. | reverse complement strand
GGCACGATCATCACCGTCAACGAGGCCTGGCGACAGTTTGCGCGCGACAACGCCCTGCCGTGTGACGCCGGCGCGATCGGGCAGAACTACCTGCGCGCATGTGATGAGGCCCACGGCCTGGCGGCCGACGAGGCAGTCGCGGCCGCGGCGGGCATCCGCGCCGTTCTCGAGGGCCGGAGCGAGCGCTTCCGCCTTGAGTACCCCTGCCACTCACCCACCGCGATGCGCTGGTTCGAGCTCGTCGTCACCCCCTTGCACAAGGGCCGGCGCCGCGGGGCGGTGGTGATGCACATCGACATCACCGAGCAGACGATCGGCGCCATGCGGCTGCGGGAGCAGGCGGCGATCCTGGACCAGGCCAAGGACGCCATCCTGGTCTGGGATGCCGACCTGCGCCTGCGCTTCTGGAACCGGGGCGCCGAGCAGCTGT
Organism: Thauera sp.; assembly: GCF_035444905.1. GTDB lineage: Bacteria > Pseudomonadota > Gammaproteobacteria > Burkholderiales > Rhodocyclaceae > Thauera. Next base: position 7,593 of record NZ_DAOMPS010000094.1, on the reverse strand, counting down.
ACGGATGGACGGCGGCCGAGGCGCTCGGGCAGCGCGTCAGCACGCTGCTGCACGCAGACGTGCAGACGGCCGCCGCAGCCATGACCCAGGCCGTGGACAAGGGCACCTGGGATGGGCGTCTGCGCCTGCGACGGCGCGACGGCGCAGACGTGGACGTGGAGTGCCACTGGACCCTGGTGCGCGAGGCCGACGGGCACAGGCAGTCCATCATCGCCATCACCACCGACCTCAGCGAGCGCCTCGAGCTCGAGCGCCAGCTGCACCAGGCGCAGCGCCTGGAAGCGGTCGGCCAACTCACCGGGGGTCTTGCCCACGACTTCAACAATCTGCTGCAGGTCATCCTCGGCAATGCCGAACTGCTGGTCGAGCGCCTGCAACACGAGCAACGGCTGGCCGCCCTCCCCGCACTGATCCGGAGCGCTGCGCAACGAGGCGCCGAACTGACCGCCCGCATGCTCTCGTTCTCGCGCCGGCAGCCCCTCGATCCGCGGCCCACGGATACGGATGCGCTGGTGCAGTCCATGGCCGAGCTGCTCGAACGCACACTGGGCGAGCAGGTCCGGATCGAGTTCCGGCTCGACGCTGGTCCCTGGCAGGCGCGGGTCGACCCGGCACAGCTCGAGAGCGCGGTGCTGAACCTGTGCCTCAACGCCCGCGACGCGATGCCCGATGGCGGCCGCCTCGGCATCGCTTCGAGCCGGCTCCACCTCCCGGCTGCGGCGGCGGAGGCCGCCGGGCTGCGAGCGGGCGACTACGTCCTGCTCGAGGTGTCCGACTCCGGCGTCGGCATGACCGCCACCGAGCTCGCCCATGCTTTCGATCCCTTCTTCACCACCAAGCCACCGGGCAAGGGCAGCGGCCTGGGCCTCAGCATGGTGTACGGCTTCGCCAGGCAGTCGGGCGGACACATCCGCCTGGAATCCGGGCCCAGCCGTGGCACGGTGGCTCGTCTTTATCTCCCGCGCGCGCACCTGCTCGGTGCCGAGGGCGATGTGCGGGGCGCGGCTGCGGAGGCGGCTGCGGCCAGCCTGCGCACGCTGCCGGGCGGGCGCGGCGAGCAGGTCCTGCTTGTCGAGGACGACGAGCTGGTGCGCGAGCACGTCGCCAGCCTGCTCGACGACCTGGGCTACCGCGTCCTGACTGCCTGCCACGGCCCGGATGCGCTGGCGCGCCTGGCCGAACACCCGGACATCGACCTGATGTTTACCGACGTCGTCATGCCCGGCGGCATGAACGGGCGCGAACTGGCCGACGCCGTTCGTCGGGAACGACCGACGATGCCGGTGCTGTTCGCATCGGGCTACACCCAGAGTGCCCTGGAGCGCGAGGGCCGCCTCGAAGCCGGCTTCGAGCTGCTGAGCAAGCCCTTCCGGCGGCGCGATCTGGCCCTGAAGCTGCGGGCCCTTCTCGATCGCGCGCGCGAGGGACACGAATGACGGACCCGCCGATGAGGATCCTTGCCATGGCCTCGAGGACGCCGCCTTCACTGTGGAAGGCCATCAGCACCGCGCTGCTGCTGCTGATCCTGTCGGCCGACCTGCTGACGCCACTGGGTTTCGCACACGGCACACTCTACCTGGTGGCGGTGCTGCTCGCCGCCCTCAGCCTCGATGCGCGCTTCGTGCTCGGCCTGGCCGGCGCCGCGACGCTGGCGGTCAGCGCTGGCGCGCTGGTCTCGCCGCCCGGCTTCGATCTTGCCTGGGTCCTCGCCAACCGCATCCTCTCGGTGGCGAGCATCATCTTCGTGACCGTTCTCGCCCGCCATGCGATCCGCTCCTTCCATGCACTCGGCGACGAGCGCGAGCGCAGCCGCAGCAGCGAGGAGGCCCTGCTGCGGGCGCAGCGCCTCGAGGCCGTGGGCCAGCTCACCGGCGGGATCGCCCATGACTTCAACAACCTGCTGCAGGTCATCCTCGGCAACGCCGAGCTGCTCTTGGAACAGTTGCGCGATGAACCCCGTGCGCGCGCCCTCGTCGGGTTGACACGCGCCGCCGCCGAGCGCGGCGCCGACCTCACCCACCAGCTGCTGGCCTTCGCCCGTCGCCAGGCGCTCGCGCCGCAGCCGACCGACATCCGCGCCCTGCTCGATGGCATGACCCGGCTGTTGCAGCGCGCCCTCGGCGGGCACATCGACATCAAGTTCGACGTGAAGGACGATCTGTGGGCGGCGATGGTCGATGCCGCCCAGCTCGAAAGTGCCGTCATGAACCTGTGCATCAATGCCCGCGACGCGATGCCAGCTGGCGGACGCATCACCATCGAGGCCACCAATCTGGACGTCGATAGCCGCACGCTGCGGCCGGAGGACCTGGCACCCGGCCCCTACGTCATGCTGACCGTGACGGACACCGGCAGCGGAATGGACGCCGTCACGCTCGCCCGCGCCTTCGAGCCCTTCTTCACCACCAAGGACGCCGGCAAGGGCACCGGCCTCGGGCTAAGCACGGTCTACGGCTTCGTCAAGCAGTCGCAGGGCCACATCACCCTGCAGTCCGCGCACGGTCGCGGCACCGTCGTGCGCCTCTACCTGCCACGCGCCGACGCCCCGCCTGCTCAGGATACGGATACGGCAGGCGCGGTGGCGCTCGCCCGCGGCGGTGAATCCATTCTTGTCGTCGAGGACGACGAACTCGTGCTCGAACATGTGCGCAGCCTGCTGGAGCGCCTCGGCTACCGGGTCGTGACCGCGCGCAACGGCGAGCAAGCCCTCCGGACCCTGCGCTGCGGGCGCTTCGATCTGTTGTTCACCGACCTGATGATGCCGGGCGGCATGAACGGAAAGGCCCTTGCCGACGCTGCCCAGCAGCTGCAGCCCGGGCTGCCGGTGCTGTTCACCTCGGGCTATGCCGACAGCACGCTGGTGCACGGCGGGCGCATCGACGCCGGCCTGGAACTGATCAACAAGCCCTATCGGCAGCGGGAACTGGCAGCAAGACTGCGAGACATGCTCGACCTTGCGAACGGCACATGCAGCCACTAGATTCGAAGCAGGCAAGTCTGCCTGCCACTGGAGGGTCTTGCATGACAGCCCAGACGGACCGCAGGCCGCGACTGCTGATCCTGGACGACGATCCCCTGGTCGGCTGCACCATGCAGTTCATTGCCGAGGACCTGGGGCTGGAAACCTGCTTCGTGTCCACCGCGATGGCGTTCTTTGCCCAGCTCGAAGCCTGGCAGCCTACCCACATCGCGCTCGACCTGATCATGCCCGACATGGATGGTGTGCAGGTCATGAAACGCCTCGCCGGGGACCGCTGTCGGGCGCGCATCATCATCACCAGTGGCGTCGGCTCGCGCGTCCTCGACGCCGCCGGGCGCTCAGCTGCCGAACATGGCCTGGACATCGCCGGCGTGCTGTCCAAGCCCTTCTCCACCGGCGACCTGCGCCAGCTGCTCGCCGGCGCGCCCCTGGCGCCGCCGCATGCGGCACCGGCCACGTCCCCGGCCCGGCCCAACGCCGCCCCACCGCACCCGGAACTCGGCGTGGCCGACCTGCGCCGTGGGCTCGACGCGGACGAGTTGCTCGTCGTGTACCAGCCCAAGATCGATTGCACCGACGCTCGGCTGACAGGCTTCGAGGCCCTGGTGCGCTGGCTGCATCCGGACTACGGCCCCATCGCGCCCGACCGCTTCGTGCCGCTCGCCGAAGCCAGCGGACTCATCGCCGCGCTCACCGAGCGGGTGCTCGAGCTGGCGCTGCAGTGGTTCGCGCCGATCTGTGCCGACCGCACCGGCCTGGCCGGCGGCCGACAGCTGTCACTGTCGGTCAACCTGTCGGCGAAGGCCTTCAACGATCTGGATTTCGTCGACCGCCTCGCCCAATGCTGCCTGCAGCTGCAACTCGCGCCGGAGCGCCTGATCCTCGAACTCACCGAGACCAGCGCGATGGATGACCCCGTCGCTTCGCTCGGCCTGATTACCCGGCTGCGGATGAAGGGCTTCCATCTTTCGATCGACGACTTCGGCACCGGTTTCTCGTCGATGCTACAGCTGGTGCGGCTGCCCTTTTCCGAGCTCAAGGTGGACAAGTCCTTCGTGATGACGGCCCTGCAGTCGGAGGAGTCGCGCACGGTGGTGAAGTCAATCGTGGACCTGGGCCGCAGCCTGGGCCTGCGCACCGTGGCCGAAGGCGTCGAGACAGCGGAAGTGTTCGATTTCCTCCGCAAGATCGGCTGCGATCAGGCGCAGGGCTACCACATCGCCCGCCCCATGACCGGCGATGCGACACTACGGTGGATGCGCGAGCACGCCGCCACCCGATGAGGCCGCGACCCGGCCGCCGGCTCGCCCGCGGGGGCAGCGGGCGCGAATCGCGGACCACTGGAGCCAGCCATGCAGCACGCCTTCGACGAATACGCCCTTGAGCGCCTGGTAGGCCCTGACCCGGACAGGCAGCGCAGCATCTATGCGCTGTTCGTCGACACCAGCACCGAGGGCCTGGTGACCATGCGTGCAGCGCTCGAGGAAGCCAACCTGGCCGCCCTCGGCGTTGCCGCTCACCGGCTCAAGTCCGCAGCTCGACTGGTGGGCGCCCCCCCTCTGGGCGCACTGGCCGCGCAGATCGAGGCCGCCGCCGACCGGGGCGATGGCCGCACCATCGAGCCCCTGCTCGTCGAGGTGGAGCTGGAGGCGGCCCGCACGCTCGCCTGGGTCAGGGGGCGTCTCGACGTGCTGGCGGCGCATTGAGGTTTGCGCTGCTGCTCCGGATTGCCGACTCCCCCGCACCCGCGTGCCGGCCGAGGCGCCTGCGCAGCCGCCGCTTGCTGCACACGGGCAGGTCGCCACTAGCCACGCGGGGTCTCAAGTCACCGAGCCGCCCGAACCCGGCGCCGTGCGCCGCGCGTTCCACAGCGACCACAGGCTGGTCAGCGCCAGCGCCGCCCCAATCAGCAGCATGCCGACGAACTCGGCGCCGCTCGGCCGCTCGCCGAGCTCGATCCAGCCGGCGAGCACGCCGATCATCGGGATGCCCAGCGCCGACAGCCCGGCCATGCCGGCCGACAGGTGCTGCAGGATGTACAGCCACAACAGCCAGGCCAGCCCGGTGGCGAACAGCGCGTTGAAGGCGAGCGCGCCGAAGAAGTACGGCGTCGGGTCGATCGGCCGCGAGGGCAGGACCAGCGCGACGATGCACAGCGCCAGCGCACCGAACAGCATCTGCCAGGCCGTCAGCGCCAGCAGGTCGAACTCGCGCGCCAGGCGCATGCGCTTGGCCACCACCGCGGAGGCCGCCCAGGTCAGCCCGGCTCCGACAGCGAGCAGGTTGCTGAAGGCGCCGCCGCGCACAGCCCAGGGCTCCAGGATCAGCACCAGCCCGAACGCCGCAACCGCAATCGCCGCCCATTGCATGCCGCGCACGCGCTCGCCCAGCACCCACCAGGCGATCGGGATGACCCAGAACGGCATGGTGTAGACCAGCACCGCGGTCTTGCCCGCGCCGCCGGCCACCAGCGCCCACTGGATCAGCGCGGTGAAGGCCGCGGTCTGCAGTACGCCGAGCAGCATCACCTGGCGCGCTGCCACCAGCGTCATCGGCTTGCGCAGCACGACCAGCACGACGAACAGCGTGGCCGCGCCGAGCACGGTGCGGATCGCGGAGAAGTCGAAGGGATCGACGTACTGGATGACCTGCTTCATCACCACCCAGTTGTAGCCCCAGATCAGGGACAGCACCAAGAGCGCCAGCAGCGCGAGCCTGGAGGTGGTGGAGGGAGACGAAGCGGGGCGAGCCGAGCCGGGGGCAGACATTGCAACTCCAAAAGGAAAATGCCGCGGCGCCCCTGTCGGGGAACCGCGGCGAAGGTGTCCACCGGGGAGGACGGTGGAGAGTAACAGTGTGGGGCGGATTATCCGCCCTCTGTGCCTGCCCGACATACGGGCAGGCTGATGGACGACATCAGGTCAGGCCGATGAGGCTCACGCCGCCTCGGTCGTCGGCGTCGGCGTCGGCGCGCGCAGGCGCAGGCGCATCAGGCCGAGGTGCAGCACGGCGCCCAGCAGCGCACCGAACAGCCAGGCAAAGCCCGCCCAGGCCGCGAGCGCCGGCGTCCACACGGAGGCGACCGAGAACAGCGAGGCCACCGAGAAGGCGAACAGCGCGCGCTTGTTCCAGCCCTTGTCGAAGTAGTAGGTCGAGCCCGGCTCGGCCGAGAACAGGTCCTGCACGTTGAGCTTCTGCTTGCGCACCAGGTAGTAGTCGGCCACCACGATGCCGTACAGCGGGGCCAGCACCGCGCCCAGCGTGTCGACGAAGCCGGCGATGCCGATGTGGCTGATCAGCGCCACCCACAGGCCGCCGATGAAGAAGGCGATCGCGGCGGTGATGATGCCGCCGGTGCGCGCGCTGATCTTGGCCGGGGCGAGGTTGGCGAGGCCGAAGGCGGCCGGGATGAAGTTGGCCACCAGGTTGATGCCGACGGTAGCGGCGAAGAAGGTCAGCGCGGCGATGATGGTCAGCGCCAGGTTATCGACCTTGGCCACCATCTCGGCCGGGTTGGTGATCATCTCGCCGAACAGCACGGCAGTGCCGGCGGTGATGAAGAGCGCGAGGAAGGAGAAGAAGGCGAGGCTCACCGGCAGGCCGAGGAAATTGCCCCACTTCATCTGCGACTCGTTCTTGACGAAACGCGAGAAGTCGCCGTAGTTGATCACCACTGCGGCGAAGTAGGCCACCATGGTGCCGACCACCGCGACGAAGGCCGCGACCGGGCCGCCCGGGTGCTCGCCCTTGCCGTCGAAGATGGTGCCGAGTTCATTGAGCAGGCCACCGCCGGCCTTGTACCAGATGACGCCCAGCAGCGCGATCATGACCAGATAGACCAGCGGACCGGCCCAGTTCAGGAAGGCGGTGATCCAGTCGAAGCCGCGCAGGAAGAGCGCGAGCTGGAACACGCACACCACGGCGTAGGAGAACCAGTCCACCGCCGTCATGCCGAGGAAGGTCGCGCCGCCGGGGTTGCCGAGCAAGGCGTTGAACAGCAGCGCCAGCGCGGTCGAGGCAAAGTAGGTCTGCACGCCGTACCAGAAGATGGCGACGATGCCGCGGATGAGCGCCGGGAAGTTGGCACCATGCACCCCCATCGAGGCGCGCGCGATGACCGGGTAAGGGATGCCGTACTTCACCCCCGGCTTGCCGGTGAGATTGACCAGCACGTTGACGATGATGCCCGCCAGGATGATGCCGGCGAACACCGCCCAGCCGTTGAGGCCGTAGGAGATGAACAGCGTCGCCGCGAGGGTGTAGCCGAACAGGCTCTGGATGTCGTTGGACCAGACGTTGAAGATCTCGAACCAGCCCCACTTGCGCTTGTCGGGTGGCAGCGGCGCGAGGTCCGAGTTGTACAGGCTGGGATCCATGTGGTGGATCTGCAGATCGATCTTTTCGCTTTCCATGGCTGTCTCCATCGCCGCCGGGCGGCTTCTGGTTATGGGTGTCGGAAATGCTTGCGGACGCAATAGCCCCTCGCCCGGTCCGCGACGGGCGATTCGTTCATAGGCCGGACAAGCTTGCGGCTGCCGCGGCGTGCTTAGCGGGTCTGGTAGGGGTGGTGCTCGATCCAGTGGCGGGCGACGTCGACGCGACGGCAGACCCAC
>NZ_DAOMPS010000093.1:0-8132 GCF_035444905.1 Thauera sp. | reverse complement strand
CCGCGAAGGTGGTCGTACCGTCGGCGCCGGCGTCGTCGCCAAGATCATCGAGTAAACTACTCGCTGGTTGCCAGAAAGCGCGCCCGCTCGGGTGCGCTTTGCAGTCTCTGCTGCAGGGGTATAGCTCAACTGGCAGAGCGTCGGTCTCCAAAACCGAAGGTTGGGGGTTCGATTCCCTCTGCCCCTGCCATAATTTTCCGGGTGGTTATCCGCAATGGCCGATAAGTTGAAATTCGCGCTGGCGCTGGCTCTGTTGGCGGCCGGCGTGGTCGGCTTCTATCTGCTTTCCGAACAGCCTCTCGTGCTGCGCGTGTTGTCCGTGCTGGTTGGTGTGGGGGCCGGTGTTGCCGTTGCTTCCTTTTCCGAGCAGGGGCAGCGCTTCATCGGCTTTGCGCGCGAATCGATCACCGAAGTCAAGAAGGTCGTCTGGCCGAGCCGCAAGGAGACCATGCAGACCACGGGTCTGGTGTTCGCCTTCGTGGTCGTTATGGCGATCTTCCTGTGGCTGACGGACAAGACCCTGGAATGGGTTCTGTACGATCTCGTTCTGGGTTGGAAGTGATATGACCAAGCGTTGGTACGTGGTTCATGCCTATTCGGGCTTCGAGAAGTCTGTTCAGCGTGCGCTCGTCGATCGTGTGAATCGGGCTGGCATGCAGGACAGTTTCGGCCAGATCCTGGTGCCGGTCGAGGAAGTCGTCGAGATGCGTGGCGGCCAGAAGACCGTTACCGAGCGCAAGTTCTTCCCCGGCTATGTGCTCGTCGAGATGGAAATGAACGACGACACCTGGCACCTGGTGAAGTCCACGCCCAAGGTCACGGGTTTCGTTGGCGGCACCGCCAACAAGCCTGCGCCGATCTCCGAGAAGGAGGTCGAGAAGATCATGCAGCAGATGCAGGACGGCGTGGACAAGCCGCGTCCCAAGGTGCTGTTCGAGATCGGCGAGGTCGTGCGCGTCAAGGAAGGCCCCTTCACGGATTTCCATGGCTCGGTCGAAGATGCGAACTACGAGAAGAACAAGCTGCGCGTGTCGGTGACCATCTTCGGTCGCGCCACGCCGGTGGAACTGGATTTCGCCCAGGTCGAAAAGACCTAAGCGATATGGCGGGCCTCCGGGCCTGCCGTTGCCCGTTCACTCGGCCGACGAGTGCGGGCATGGCGAGGAGCGCCGGACGGGTTCCGGTGCGCTAGCACTCAATACAGGAGCAAGCCGCAATGGCAAAGAAAATCATTGGCTACATCAAGCTGCAGGTGCCGGCCGGAAAGGCCAATCCCAGCCCCCCGATCGGTCCGGCGCTCGGTCAGCGCGGCCTGAACATCATGGAGTTCTGCAAGGCCTTCAACGCCAAGACCCAGGGTCTTGAGCCGGGCCTGCCGATTCCGGTGGTGATCACCGCCTTCGCCGACAAGTCCTTCACCTTCATCATGAAGACGCCGCCGGCGACCATCCTGATCAAGAAGGCTGCCGGTCTGCAGAAGGGCTCGGCCAAACCGCACACCGACAAGGTCGGTAAGATCACCCGTGCTCAGGTCGAGGAGATCGCCAAGGCCAAGCAGCCCGACCTGACCGCTGCCAATCTGGAAGCCGCCGTGCGCACCATCGCCGGTTCCGCCCGCAGCATGGGCATCACCGTGGAGGGCCTGTAATCATGGCGAAGCTGTCCAAGCGAGTTCAGGCGCTGCGCGCCAAGGTTGATCGCAACCAGGCCTATCCGGTCGCTGACGCCCTGCGTCTGGTGAAGGAATGCGCCACCGCCAAGTTCGACGAGTCGATCGACATCGCCGTTAACCTGGGTGTCGATGCACGCAAGTCCGACCAGGTCGTGCGTGGTTCCGTCGTGCTGCCCGCCGGTACCGGCAAGTCGGTCCGCGTTGCCGTGTTCGCCCAGGGCGAAAAGGCCGAGGCTGCCCGCGCCGCGGGTGCCGAGGTCGTCGGTTTCGACGACTTGGCCGAGCAGGTCAAGGCCGGCAACCTCAACTTCGACGTCTGCATCGCGACGCCGGACGCCATGCGTGTGGTCGGTCAGCTCGGCCAGATCCTCGGTCCGCGCGGCCTGATGCCCAACCCGAAGGTCGGTACCGTGACCATGGACGTGACCACCGCGGTCAAGAACGCCAAGGCCGGTCAGGTGCAGTACCGCACCGACAAGGCCGGTCTGGTGCACGCCACCATCGGTCGTGCCTCGTTTGAGGTCGATGCCCTGCAGCAGAACCTGGCGGCCTTCATCGATGCGCTCGTCAAGGCGAAGCCGGCCGCTGCCAAGGGTGTGTATCTGCGTCGCATCGCCGTCTCCAGCACGATGGGTGCGGGCGTGCGTGTGGAGCCGGCCAGCCTCAACCCGGCCTGATTGCCGTGACGCGCCGCCCCCGTGGTGGCGCGTTCGAAGAACTTTGAGACGTGGCCGCGCACAGCGTGGCTGCGGATCGTCAAAGACCGCAGGTGTGCTTGCCGCAAGGCAGCGCTTAAGCAGAAATGGCCTGCGTAGACGGTGTGCTCAGAACAGGATTTGGCCACCCCGGTGGCCGCGCTCCTGATCCAGGTCGCCGTGGGTGCGGATCGCCACGAGTGATCCGCGTGTGGACTTGAAAGGAGGAAAGGCCTGTGGGTCTCAATCTCGATGACAAGAAAGCCGTAGTGGCTGAGGTGTCGGCACAAGTGGCCAACGCCCAGACAATCGCGGTGGCCGAGTATCGCGGCATTGCGGTGGGCGATCTCACCGCGCTGCGTGCCAAGGCTCGCGAGTCTGGCGTTTATCTGCGCGTGCTGAAGAACACCCTGGTGCGTCGTGCCGTCGCCGGTACGCCGTTCGAAGGGCTGTCCGACCAGCTTACCGGGCCGTTGATCTACGGTATTTCGGCCGATCCGGTCGCTGCCGCGAAAGTGCTCAACGACTTTGCCAAGGGTAACGACAAGATCGTCCTGAAGGCCGGCTCCTATGCGGGCAACACGCTCGACAAGGCCGGTGTGCAGGCGCTCGCCTCGATCCCGAGCCGCGAAGAGCTGCTCGCTAAGCTGCTGGGTGTCATGCAGGCGCCGGTCTCCGGCCTTGCTGGCGCGCTCGCCGCCCTCGCCAAGAAGCGCGAGGAAGAAGGCGCTGCCGCCTGAACGCAGCAGTCAGCTACCCAAGTTTTCTGAAAAGTATCGATTCTGGAGTGATTTGAAATGGCAATCAGCAAAGAAGACATCCTGGAAGCCGTTGCTGGCATGACCGTGATGGAACTGAACGACCTGGTGAAGGCGTTCGAAGAGAAGTTCGGTGTGTCCGCCGCCTCGCTGGCCGTGGCCGCCCCGGGTGCCGCTGCCGCTGCCCCGGTGGAAGAGAAGACCGAATTCGACGTCGTGCTGCTCGAAGCCGGCGCCAAGAAGGTCGAGGTCATCAAGGTCGTGCGCGCTGCCACCGGTCTGGGCCTGAAGGAAGCGAAGGACGTGGTCGACGGCGCGCCGAAGACCGTGAAGGAAGGTGCGCCCAAGGCTGACGCCGAAGCGCTGAAGAAGCAACTGGAAGAAGCTGGCGCCAAGGTCGAGATCAAGTAATACTCGCGGAACCAGCGGGGCTGGCACTCTCAGGAGTGCCGGCCCTTTCGTGCTTTCTGATCGAGGTTGCGGCGCTCTCCGCAATCAACGATGGCAGGCCAGAACGTTTGCCGAATCCGGGCGTCTGCCCTTGAGCGGTTCGAGCCGAACTTTGTGTCCTGTCTTTCCGATGTTAGCCCTCTAGCCGGAGCATCCATGGCGTATTCCTACACCGAAAAGAAACGTATCCGCAAGAGCTTCGCCAAGCGCGATGCCGTGCTCGATGCGCCTTTCCTGCTCGCCACCCAGATCGAGTCATTTGCTGAATTCCTGCAGGCGGAGACCCCGCCCGAGGCGCGGCGGAACCAGGGTCTGCAGGCCGCATTCACCTCGATCTTCCCGATCTCGAGCCACAGCGGCAACGCCCGTCTCGAGTACGTGCAGTACATGCTGGGTGAGCCGGCGTTCGACGTCACCGAATGCCAGCAGCGCGGCCTCACCTTCGCCTCGCCGCTGCGTGCGCGCGTTCGCCTGGTGATCATGGATCGCGAAGCGCCGAAGGAAACGATCAAGGAAGTCAAGGAGCAGGAAGTGTACATGGGCGAGATTCCGCTCATGACGACGACCGGTTCCTTCGTCATCAACGGCACCGAGCGCGTCATCGTGTCGCAGCTGCACCGCTCGCCGGGCGTGTTCTTCGAGCACGATCGCGGCAAGACGCACTCGTCGGGCAAGCTGCTGTTCTCGGCGCGCATCATTCCCTATCGCGGCTCCTGGCTGGACTTCGAGTTCGACCCCAAGGACTACCTGTACTTCCGTGTCGACCGTCGGCGCAAGATGCCGGTGACGATCCTGCTGCGCGCGATCGGCATGACGCCGGAAGAGATCCTCGACACCTTCCACGACTCCGACACCTTTCACCTGCAAGGCGAGGGCGCCCAGTTCGAACTCGTACCTGAGCGCCTGCGCGGCGAGGTCGCCCGCTTCGACATCACCACGCCCGACGGCAAGATCATCGTCGCGCGCGAGAAGCGCATCACGTCCAAGCACATCCGCGAGATCGACCAGGCCGGCGTCAAGACCATGGCCGTGCCGGATGACTTCCTTCTTGGCCGCGTCATCGCCACCAACATCGCCGATCCCGAGACCGGCGAGGTGCTCGCGCGTGCCAACGACGAGATCACCGAGGATCTGCTCGACAAGCTGCGCCTGGCCGGTGTGACCGAGCTGCGCACGCTGTACATCAACGACCTCGATCGCGGCGGCTACATCTCGCAGACCCTGCGCATCGACGAGACCGCCGACCAGTGGGCAGCCAAGGTCGCGATCTACCGCATGATGCGTCCGGGCGAGCCGCCCACCGAAGACGCCGTGGAAGGCCTCTTCAACGGCCTCTTCTACGCCGAGGAGCGCTACGACCTGTCTTCGGTCGGTCGCATGAAGTTCAACCGCCGCGCTTATCCCGAGAAGATCGACGACAAGGCGCCGGGCTGGCTCAAGCGCTTCTACGAGCGTGTCGGCGCCCAGGGCGAGGACGGCCCCGGCGTGCTGGTGAACGAGGACATCCTCGCCGTCGTTGGCGTGCTGGTCGAGCTGCGCAACGGCCGCGGCGAGATCGACGACATCGACCACCTCGGCAACCGCCGCGTGCGTTCGGTCGGCGAACTGGCCGAGAACCAGTTCCGCGCCGGCCTGGTGCGCGTCGAGCGCGCGGTCAAGGAGCGCCTGTCGCAGGCCGAGTCCGACAACCTGATGCCGCACGACCTGATCAATGCCAAGCCGATCTCGGCCGCGATCAAGGAGTTCTTCGGCTCCAGCCAGCTGTCGCAGTTCATGGACCAGACCAACCCGTTGTCCGAGATCACGCACAAGCGTCGCGTCTCTGCGCTGGGACCGGGCGGCCTGACCCGCGAGCGTGCCGGCTTCGAGGTGCGCGACGTGCACCCGACGCACTACGGCCGCGTGTGCCCGATCGAGACGCCGGAAGGCCCGAACATCGGCCTCATCAATTCGCTCGCCGTGTACGCCCGCACCAACCGCCACGGCTTCCTCGAGACGCCGTACCGCAAGGTCATCGACGGCAAGGTCAGCGACCAGATCGATTTCCTGTCGGCGATCGAGGAAGGCCAGTACGTGATCGCGCAGGCCAACGCCGAGATCGACGAGGCCGGCATGCTCGCTGGCGACCTGGTGTCCTGCCGTCACAAGGGCGAGTTCCTGCTCGCGACCTCGGACATGGTGCAGTACATGGACGTGGCGCCGGGTCAGATCGTGTCGGTCGCGGCCTCGCTGATTCCCTTCCTCGAGCACGACGACGCCAACCGCGCACTGATGGGCGCCAACATGCAGCGACAGGCCGTGCCCTGCCTGCGCCCCGAGAAGCCGCTGGTCGGCACCGGCATCGAGCGCCGCGTGGCGGTCGACTCGGGCACCGCCGTGCAGGCGCGCCGCGGTGGCGTGGTCGACTATGTGGATGCGAACCGGATCGTGATCCGCGTTCACGATGCCGAGACCCTGCCGGGTGAAGTCGGCGTCGACATCTACAACATGATCAAGTACACCCGTTCCAACCAGAACACCAACATCAACCAGCGTCCGGTGGTGAAGGTGGGCGACGTGCTGGCCAAGGGCGACGTGATCGCCGACGGCGCGTCGACCGACCTCGGCGAGCTGGCGCTCGGCCAGAACATGCTGGTCGGCTTCATGCCCTGGAACGGCTACAACTTCGAGGACTCGATCCTCATCTCCGAGCGCGTGGTCGCCGACGACCGCTTCACCTCGATCCACGTCGAGGAGCTCACCGTCGTGGCGCGCGACACCAAGCTCGGGCCCGAGGAGATCACCCGCGACATCGCTTCGCTGGGCGAAGCGCAACTGTCGCGCCTGGACGAATCGGGCATCGTGTATATCGGTGCCGAGGTCGAGGCCGGCGACGTGCTGGTGGGTAAGGTCACGCCCAAGGGCGAAACCCAGCTGACGCCGGAAGAGAAGCTGCTGCGCGCGATCTTCGGCGAGAAGGCGTCCGACGTGAAGGACACCTCGCTGCGCGTGCCCTCGGGCATGGTCGGCACCGTGATCGACGTGCAGGTGTTCACCCGCGAAGGCATCGAGCGCGACAAGCGTGCGCAGTCGATCATCGACGACCAGCTGCGCAGCTTCAAGACCGACCTCGCCGACCAGATGCGCATCGTCGAGCGAGACGCCTTCGCGCGTATCCGCCGCATGATCCTGGGACAGGTGGCCAACGGCGGTCCGAAGAAGCTGGCCAAGGGCAGCGAGCTCACCGACGCCTACCTCGATGGCCTCGAGCCCTACCACTGGTTCGACATCCGCCTGGCCGACGAGGCCATGGCGGTGCAGCTCGAGGCGGTGCGCGAAGGCCTCGAGAACACCCGCAAGGACTTCGAACAGGCCTTCGAGATCAAGAAGAAGAAGCTCACCCAGGGCGACGAGCTGCCGCCGGGCGTGCAGAAGATGGTCAAGGTGTACCTCGCGGTCAAGCGTCGCCTGCAGCCGGGCGACAAGATGGCCGGCCGTCACGGCAACAAGGGCGTGGTGTCGAAGATCGTGCCGGTCGAAGACATGCCCTACATGGAAGACGGTACCCCGCTCGACATCGTGCTGAACCCGCTCGGCGTGCCGTCGCGGATGAACATCGGCCAGATCCTCGAGACCCATCTGGGCTGGGCGGCAAAGGGGCTTGGCCAGCAGCTCGACAAGATGCTGCAGGCGCAGGCATCGGCCACCGAGCTGCGCGGCTTCCTCGACCAGATCTACAACGGCAGCGGCAAGTCCGAGGACATCGCGGGCCTGAAGGACGAGGAGGTGAGCGAGCTGGCGACCAACCTGAAGAAGGGCGTGCCTTTTGCCACCCCGGTGTTCGACGGTGCCAAGGAATCTGAGATCCAGCAGATGCTGGAGCTCGCCGGTCTGCCCACCGGCGGCCAGGTTACGCTGTACGACGGGCGCACCGGCGAGGCTTTCGAGCGCAAGGTCACCGTGGGCTACAAGCATGTGCTGAAGCTGCACCACCTGGTCGACGACAAGATGCACGCGCGTTCGACCGGTCCGTACTCGCTCGTCACCCAGCAACCGCTGGGCGGCAAGGCGCAGTTCGGCGGTCAGCGTTTCGGCGAAATGGAAGTGTGGGCACTGGAAGCCTACGGCGCGGCCTACACGCTGCAGGAGATGCTGACGGTCAAGTCCGACGACGTGACCGGCCGGACCAAGGTGTACGAAAACATCGTGAAGGGCGAGCACAAGATCGATTCCGGCATGCCGGAGTCCTTCAATGTGCTGGTGAAAGAAATCCGTTCGCTCGCGATCGACATCGATCTCGACCGCAACTGATTCCGACCCGACCAACCGCCTGCGATTGAATCCCGGGGGCGTGGCCAAGGCGGCTGCGCCCCGGATGGAGTGAACAATGAAGAGCCTGCTCGCTGACCTGTTCAAGCAAACCCTGCCGAACGAGGAAGAGTTCGACGCGATCACCATCGGTCTCGCGTCGCCGGACAAGATCCGGTCGTGGTCCTACGGCGAAGTGAAGAAGCCCGAGACCATCAACTACCGCACCTTCAAGCCCGAGCGCGACGGCCTGTTCTGCGCCAAGATCTT
>NZ_DAOMPS010000092.1:0-8151 GCF_035444905.1 Thauera sp. | reverse complement strand
GCTTGATCGCATCTCATATGCGATACATAATCCGCAGCCTACAAGCGAGGAAGCCATGGCACAGAGTTCAATGCTCCACATCCGCGTCGACGACGAAACCAAGACCCAGGCCACCGAGGCCCTGGCCGCCATGGGCTTGTCGATGTCCGACGCCGTGCGCATCTTCCTCAAGCGCGTCGTCAACGACCAGGCCTTCCCGCTCGAACTCAAGGTCCCCAACGCCGAAACGCGCGCTGCCATGGAAGAGGCACGGGCCATGATGAAAACCCGCCAGGCACGTTTCGAATCGGCCGACGCCCTGTTCGATGAGCTCGAAAAAGCCCGCTAAGGCCAAGCGGGCAGCGCTGCCCCGCGCAGCGGACTTCAGCAAAGGCTTCCAGAACGATTGGAAACGGCTTGGCCGCGCGGGTCGCTTCGATTTGAAGCGGCTCAAGGAGGTGATGCTGCTGCTCATCGCCAACGACGCCCCGCTCGGCCCGGAATGGTTCGACCACGCGCTCAAGGGCGACTGGGCCGATCACCGCGAATGTCACGTCGGCGGCGACTTCCTGCTCATCTACACCGCGAACGAAAGGCAGATCACCTTCGTCCGCGCGGGCACGCATGCGGATCTTTTCGAGGGATGAAGCACCGATGAAACGCCTCAAGGTCCTGCAACTTCTGCCCGCGCTCGACAGCGGGGGCGTCGAGCGCGGCACGCTCGAGATCGCGCGCGCGCTGGTCGCGGCCGGGCATGAATCGGTTGTGCTGTCCAAGGGTGGGCGGCTGGTCGAGCAACTGCAGCGCGAAGGCTCGCGCCACATCACACGCGACCTCGGGCGCAAGTCACCGGCCACCTTCCTGCAGTACCGCGCGCTGCGCAAGCTCTTCGAGGCCGAGCGCTTCGACATCGTCCACGCCCGCTCGCGCCTGCCCGCCTGGGTGGCCTGGCTTGCCTGGCGCGGCATGCCGGCAAGCGCCCGGCCGCACTTCGTCACCACGGTGCACGGCATGCACTCGGTGAGCCGCTACAGCGCCATCATGTGCGCCGGCGAGCGGGTGATCGCGGTCAGCGACACCGTGCGCGAGTTCATCCGCAGCCACTACCCGCCCAGCCGCTGGCCGCATTTGACGGACGAGCGCATCACCGTCATCCCGCGCGGCATCGACCCGGCGGAATTTCCGCGCGACTACCGGCCTTCGGCGGAATGGCTGGCGCGCTTCCGCGCCGAGTGCCCGCAGATCGCGCGGCGCAAGGTGCTGACCCTGCCGGGGCGGCTGACAAGGCTGAAGGGGCATCACGACTTCATCACGCTCGTCGGCAGGCTGGTCGCGGACGGGCTGGACGTGGTCGGGCTGATCGTCGGCGGCGAGGACCCGAAGCGGCCCGGCTACGCGAAGGAGATCCGCGAACGCGTGCAGGCGGAGGGGCTGGGCGAGCGCATCGTCTTTACCGGCCATCGCAGCGACGTGCGCGAGATCTACGCGGTTTCGGACTGCGTGTTGAGTTTGTCGAGCACGCCCGAGTCTTTCGGGCGCACCGTGCTCGAGCCGCTGGCGATGGGGCGGCCGGTGGTGGGGTATGCGCATGGGGGGGTGGCGGAGATTCTCGGTGAGCTGTTTCCGCATGGGGCGGTGGCAAAGGGAGATGTGGAGGTCGTCACGAAGAGAGTCGGGGACGTACTCGCCGGGCGCACGGCGACAGTGGAGCCCAACACCCGCTTCCTGCTCGAGCGCATGCAGATGCAGACGCTGTCGCTATACTCCCGCCTCCATTCACAGCACAGCGCTTGATGATGATTTCACTCCCTGCCAATGGGGCGCGCCTGCCTGCAGCGAGTCTGATGGCAACCCTGTTGCTCACGATCTTCATGTTCAGCATTCCGGCGAAGTGGGCAAGCGTTCACATCGGCGGCGCATTGATCGTGCTTGCGCTCCTGCTGTCCGGCCGGTCCTACTGGTCCAGCCCGCCAGTTGAAAGCTATGCGCGCTACACCCTCTTGTGGCTCATACCGGTCCTTGGAGCCACCTTCGCACAGCACCTGCTCCACCTCGACACCGCCACCCCCTGGGGCGATCAGCTCACCCTGATGCTGCGCGTCCTGGGCGTCGGACTCGGCCTTCTGCTGATGCTGCACAAGGGATGGGTCAGTGTTCGCCAACTCGGCTTCATCGTGATGGGCTGCCTCCTCATCCATGGCGTTATCGGCATTACGCAGTGGGCTCTTCAGCCGCATGCCAACCTGGTCGCGTGGCGCGCAATCAGGATCGAAGGCATTGTCGGCAACCCCAATCCCTTCGGCTTCTACATGGCGCTGGGCATCGTGCTCTGTGCGGCGCTGCTTCGCGATGGATCGGCGACAACTGTGGCTCGCTTGTCCATTTGGGCCTGCGCGGCCATCTTCGCCCTCGGCATCCTGGGCAGTGGCTCCCGCGGCGCGGTCATCACCGCGTCCGCGGGCATGGCGGTGCTCTTTCCACCCAGCACACCACGCCGAATCGGGTTTTACCTCGCCATTCTCGGGTCGCTCGTGCTGGCCTATCTCGCCAGCGACTGGCAGGACGCAAACGCATACAGCGACGGGACTCGCGCCGAGGCGCTGATCTTCAGCTTCGAGGCCATCTCGCAGCGCCCGCTGACGGGCTGGGGGATCGAATCCTTCATGCGCATCCCCGGGCACACGGGGATCAACTCCCCGCATAACATGCTGGCCGATCTTGCGCTGAGCAGCGGCCTCATCACGCTCATTGCCTTCCTGATCGCCCTTGCCCTTCTAACCTACCGCCTCTTCCTGCTGCGAACGCCCCTGTCGACGACCTTGCTCGCGCTGCTGGCAGCCACGTGCGTGGCCGGCACGCTCGAATACTCGGTGCTCAGTTCCAACCACTTCCGCGCCCCCTGGGTCCTGATCGTGGCACTGGCCTGCCACGCCCTGGGTACCGCTCATGCACGCGATCGTCGAGCCGGTACCGCAGCAAACGAAATCAAAGGAGCTGTGACGTCGTGAATGCACTCAAGCCCGCAGTGAACGTCCTTTGCCTCAAATGGGGCACGCGATACGACGCAAACTACGTCAACATCCTCTTCCATTCCGTTCGCCGGCATCTTTCGCGACCCTTCAATTTCTACTGCTGCACGGAGAATGCCGACGGGCTTGATGCCGAGATCCGCATCATCCCCTTCCCGGACAATCCGGGCATCAAGCGCGGCTGGCCGGACATTCTCGTCAAGCTGATGGTCTTGCAGGATGGCTTTGGCAGCCTCGTCGGACCGACGCTGTTTCTCGATCTCGACATCGTGATCATGGACGACATCAGCCCGCTGTTCGATTACAAGCCGGGCGAATACTGCATCATCCACAACTGGGTCAATTGGCGAAAGCAACTGCTCGGCCGGCGCCCCGCCGTTGGCAACTCGTCCGTCTTCCGTTTCGATGCGGGTCGATCGAATCGCGTGTATGAAACCTTCCTGCGCGAGATGCGCCAGGCCGAAGACACGCGGATCTACAACACCGAACAAGCCTTTCTCACCCATGCGATGGAGAAGGTGAATTGGTGGCCCGACGAATGGGTGCGAAGCTACAAGTGGAACTGCCGTCCGGCGTTTCCCCTGAATCTGCTGGTGACGCCCAAGGCGCCGCCGGGCTGCCGGATCCTGGTCTTTCATGGCCGCCCCGATCCGGACGAAGCGATTCGTGGCTACAAGGGGCGCAAGCTGCACCACCACATGCGGGCCGCCCCCTGGTTGGCGGACCACTGGAAGCTGTAAGGCATGGCCAGCCCCCAGCCCCACGCAAGCAGATCGACGAGCGAAGCGCCGGCGTTCGCCCTTGCGGAAGGCATCCTGGTGATCAACCTCGACGACCGCCCGGACCGCTGGCAGTCCCTGCTTCGTGAAGCGGGTCGCCATATCGATGAGACACGCCTGGAACGCCTGGCCGCGACTCGTGGCACCAGCTTGCAGGGCTACGGCCACCCCCCGCTTTTCCGGGGCAGGCAACGGGACCGGACCTGGGCCGGACGCGCAGGCTGCGCGCTGTCCCACCGTGAGGCCATCGCGCGGGCGGCACGCCGGGGCTGGCGCAGCGTGCTCATCCTCGAGGACGACGTCACCTTTGCCACAGATTTCGACGCCCAGGCCGCCAGACTTGCCAGTGCTTTGCGCGACGTTCGCTGGGAAATCTGCTACCTCGGCTTCACCGACCCCATCGGCCCCTTCCGGCAGCTCAGCGCGCTCGCCCCACCGGGCGCGCTTTACCAGCTCTACGGCTGCAACACCACGCACGCCTACATCGTCCGGGACACCGCCTATGCCAAGCTGCTCGAACTGCTCCCGACGGAGGAGACGATCTGGCACTGGCTGACGCGCAACCGCGCCATCGACCGATGGTATGCCCGTACTTTGTCGCGCTACTTCACCGTCGTCGCAGTCAGCCCATCCATCATCAACCAGGACGACGGCGTGTCGGACATCACCGGACGGGCGAACGACAACGACTATCAGACCGCGATCCAGTCATCGCATACGGCCACCGGCCTGCCTTACGACTTCGCGCGCATCCTGCGCCGCCTGCACTTTTCCCTGTCCGGGTCGTACGATGCCCTGCGCGGACAGATCAAACGCCTGCGGGGCTTCTAATGAAAGTCGCGCTCGTACTGGCAAGCCGTGGCGAAGGCGGCCTCGAAAAGCATGTCGTCGAGCTGGCGAGCGGCCTGCTCCGCCGCGGCCTCGAGGTCTGCCTCATCGCACATCCCATGTACGGATCACGGCTACCCGCCAGCGTCGAGTTCCTGCCGGTCGACCTTAGCGCGCACCGCCGCAATCCCCTTGCCCTCTACCGTCTGTTCCAGCGCCTTCGGCAAGCCCGGCCCCAGATCATCCACGCACATGGCAGCAAGGCGGCCAGCATGATTTCGCCGCTCCTCCCCTTCCTGCCGAACATACGCAGCGTGGCCACCTTGCACAGCAGAAAGAAGAATGTCCGCATGTTCTCGAGGTTCGAGCGAGTCATTGCGGTGAGCCGGATCGCGGCCGCAAACCTCAAGCACCCGGGCATTCGAATCATCCACAACGGGATCGCCCCGGATACCGGCGTGGCGGCACCGGCCTTCGACGCCTGGCAGACAGTTGGCGCACGCCCGCGCGTGCTCGCAATCGGGCGCCTCGTGCCGGTGAAGGGCTTCGACCTGCTGATCCACGCCTGGAAGAACGTCGATGCGCAATTGGCCATTGCCGGAGAAGGCTTCGAGCGCACACACCTGGAACGCCTGATAAAGGAAACCGGGCAGCAGGACAAGATCGTGCTGCTGGGCCAACGCAATGATGTGCATGCCCTCTTGAGCGCAGCCCACCTCTTGGTCATCTCCTCGCATTACGAGGGCGGGCCCTATACGCTGGTCGAGGCACTTCAGCACCGCGTTCCCGTCGTATCGAGCGCAGTCGGGGCAGCCGTCGAAATTCTGCCGGAGCACTTCATCTGCGCCACAGGCGACCCGGCTGCGCTTGCCGAGCGAGTCACGAGCGCACTCAAGGATATGGAACAGACGAGGCGCGCGCACGAGCCTGCTTTCCGCTATGCACTCACCGAACTGACCTTCGAGCACCTGCTGGACAGTACGATCTCGGTCTATGAAGAACTCTTGAACCGGCAGTGATCCAGCCCCTGTCCGCCTCGCCCCCTCGTATTCAGGACCGCCCAATGAGCATCCGCGTCAAATTTGTCAGCCGGGTCGACCCACGCGAATGGACACGCTATTTCCCTGGCGAGGATGGGCGCTGGGGGGCTTGCCATTTCCTGTTCGATCGCGATGAGCGGCACTACGACTGGCTCGTCGCCTACGATGACGTTGCGCCCGCGAAAGGCCAGAACCGAGAGTCCGCGCACGAGCTGCTTGCCTGCCCCGATGAGCAGACCCTCCTCGTGACGACGGAGCCCTCGTCGATCAAGGCCTACGGCAAGGCGTTCGCGGCACAGTTCGGCCATGTGCTGACCAGCCAGCCTGCTTGGGCCTTGCCCCATCGCCGGCGGCATTTTCAACAGGCCGCCAACCATTGGTTCTACGGCAGCGCACCCGATCACTGGATGGATCGCAAGACCCTCGTCGCCGGCCCCTCGGTGGCAGACAAGGCCGGGGACATTTCGGCCGTGTTTTCCGCCAAGCGACAGTCACACACGCTGCACGCGCAACGCTATCGCTTCATCCAGGCTTTGGTGCAACAGCTGCCCGAAATCGAGCTTTTCGGCCGCGGCGCCAGGCCCATGAACGACAAGGCCGAGGCCTTGAGTCCGTTCCGCTATCACCTCGCGGTCGAGAATCACGTCGCCCCGCATCACATCACCGAAAAGCTGACCGACTGCTTTCTGGGACGGTGCCTGCCCTTCTATGTCGGCGCCCCCAACGCGGCGGACTATTTCCCCGAGGGCAGCTTCATCCCGCTCGACATCGACGACCCGGTCGCTGCCGCTCAGACGATTCGGGATGCGATCCGCGACCATGCCTGGGAAAAGCGCCTCGACCTGATCGACGAGGCGCGGCGCCGAGTCCTCGAAGACCATCATCTTTTTGCCGTCATCGAGCGCATCATCCGTCAGTCCGGCACGGCAACGGCTTCACCCTCCCAGCAGCAGACGATCTACGGTCGCCACGCCTGGCGTCGCAAGTTCAAGTTGAGCGCGGCGCGCTACATGGCCGAGAAGGTGTATGTCAGAGCCAGAGCCATCGCAGAAAAGCATCGATTCCACCGCCAGCGTGGGTCCTGAACCTGAACAGGCAGACAGTCTGATGAAAAGAATCGCCCTCATCACCGGCATCACCGGCCAGGACGGCTCCTACCTCGCCGAATTCCTGCTCGCCAAAGGCTACGAAGTCCACGGCATCAAGCGCCGCGCCTCGAGCTTCAACACCCAGCGCATCGACCACCTCTATCAGGACCCCCACACGCCCGACCCGCGCATGGTGCTGCACTACGGCGACCTCACCGACTCGTCCAACCTCACCCGCATCCTGCAGCAGGTGCAGCCCGACGAGGTCTATAACCTCGGCGCGCAGTCGCACGTAGCAGTGAGCTTCGAGTCGCCCGAATACACCGCCGACGTCGACGCCATGGGCACGCTGCGCCTGCTTGAGGCCATCCGCCTGCTCGGCCTGGACAAGAAGACACGCTTCTACCAGGCCTCCACCTCCGAGCTCTACGGCCTGGTGCAGGAGATCCCGCAGAAGGAAACCACCCCCTTCTACCCGCGCAGCCCCTACGCGGTGGCCAAGCTCTACGCCTACTGGATCACGGTGAACTACCGCGAGGCCTACGGCATGTATGCCTGCAACGGCATCCTGTTCAACCACGAGAGCCCGCGCCGCGGCGAGACCTTCGTCACACGCAAGGTCACCCGCGGCCTGGCCAACATCGCGCAAGGGCTGGAGGATTGCCTGTACATGGGCAACATGGACGCGCTGCGCGACTGGGGCCACGCCAAGGACTACGTGCGCATGCAGTGGATGATGCTGCAGCAGGATCAGCCGGAAGACTTCGTGATCGCCACCGGGGTGCAGTATTCGGTGCGCGAGTTCATCCGCTGGTCGGCGGCAGAACTGGGGATCACGCTGCGTTTCGAGGGCAAGGGCGTGGAAGAGCACGCGGTGGTCGAGCACGTTCAGGGAGACAAGGCCCCCGCGCTCAAGGCCGGCGACATCATCGTGCGTGTCGATCCGCGCTACTTCCGCCCCGCCGAGGTCGAGACCCTGCTCGGCGACCCGAGCAAGGCCAAGGACAAGCTCGGCTGGACGCCGGAGATCACTGTGCAGGAGATGTGCGCCGAGATGGTCGCCGAAGACCTCAAGGTGGCACAGCGGCATGCCTTCCTGAAGGCCCACGGGCACGATGTGCCGGTCGCCACGGAGAACTGACCCCCATGAACCTCACCGACACCGTCTTCGTCGCCGGCCATCGTGGCATGGTCGGCTCGGCCATCGTGCGCCGGCTGCAGGCGCTGGGCTGCACCAACATCCTCACCGCCGGCCGCGATGAACTCGACCTCTCCGACCAGCACGCGGTCAACGCCTTCTTCGCAGCCCATCGCATCGACCAGGTCTACCTGGCCGCCGCCAAGGTCGGCGGAATCCACGCCAACAACACCTACCCGGCCGAGTTCATCCACCAGAACCTGATGATCG
>NZ_DAOMPS010000091.1:0-8416 GCF_035444905.1 Thauera sp. | reverse complement strand
GGGGCGGACCTTCATCGCCGCGAGGCAGGGGCAGGCGTCGAACAAAGCTGAACAAAACCCGTCATGGACCCGATTTCGTGAGGGTGGCGCCAGGAGTGAACGCTGCCGCCTCTCCGCTTTCAAGCCTTGAGGCGGCAACGTCGATCACGCGGGCTTGCTCACTTTCGGCAGATCGACCATGAAGGTCTGGCCCGGCTGACTGCACCCGGCGTCACAACAGCGCCCAGGCTGCTTGTTCTTGCTGATCGCCCGCGTGTCGTCAGCCAGCACGCCGCGATCCAGCAGACGCTCGACCAGCTCGACCTTGTTGCCGACCGGGTAGTGGCGCCAGATCTCCTGCTTCAGCGCAGTCGGCGAGCCGCCGCCGTGCAGGCTTATCAGCGAGTACCAGCCCCCCTGGTAGGAGGCGGTGAGATCCTCGATGAAGCGTGACACCTCGATCCGCTTGTCGTAGGGAACGCTCGGGTTGGCGCGCAGCACTTCGGCAAGCGTGGCAGCGGTCGCCGGGTTGTGGTCCTCGTCGGGGCCGGGCAAGGCGACGATCAGGCCGCCAGAGACTTCGTGCGCGAGCCGGTGCATGTCGTAGATCTGGGTCGAGAGCAGCAGCTTGCCGATGTTCGAATACACCGGCTCGGGCATGAAGCTTCTTGAGTGCGGGTCCTGCACCGCATAGACGCTCGCCGCCACGCCGCAGGCGTAGAAACCCTCGGTGATCTTGATCAACTCGACCATTGGGTCGCGCAGGTTGGCCTTCTTGTCCGGATCGAGGCCGTTCGCTTCGCACATCAGCGCTCCGGCGCCGATCAGCAGATCGCCGAAGCCGGCGCGCGCAGCGATGCAACTGTGGCGGTGGTGGGTCGCGTAGTTGTAGGTGACGTCCCCCGAGAACTCCCATTCCCCGGCGAGGAACACCCGCTCCCACGGCACGAAGACCTTGTCGAAGATCACCACGCCGGTCGATTGGCCATACTTGCGTGAGAAGAGCGGTGCGCCGTGCTCTGGCTTCTCGCCGGGACGTCCGGCCGGCCGGGCGACGATGGTCACCCCCGGCGCATCGACTGGCACGGCACAGCACAGCGCGAAATCCTTGTCGTCGGCGCGCATGTTTCGCGAAGGCATGACCAGGAACTCATGCACGTATGGTGCGCCGGTAACGATGGCCTTGGTGCCAGTGATCACGATGCCCTTGGTGTTGCGCTCAACCACATGAACATAGACGTCCTGGTTCAGCTGCTGGCTGGGGCGCTTGCTGCGGTCGCCCTTGGCGTCGGTCATCGCGATGCCCAGTGTCAGATCCTCATCCTGGACGCGCTGGAGATAGGAGGCGAACCTGGCGCGGTACTCCGTCGAACCCTTAGCGTCGTCCAGCTTGGCCATGGCCTGGCCGATGCCGTTGAGGGCGTCGTGCGCGAGGTAACGCTGCGCGCAGCCCGTCTCCTGGCACAGCACGCGGATCGCTTCGAGCTTGTTGAGCAAGTCGCCGGCCGATTCGTTAATGTGCAGCATCCGGTTGACCGTCTTGCCCGACACCGACTGCTTCGCGAGCATCAGCGGCGCCAGCGCCGGGTCGTGCGCGAAGTCGTAGGTGACCGCCAGGGCGTTGATCCCGGGTTGCAGAGAAGGCGCATCGGCGACGGACTCGATCCGTTGTCCATCGACATAGACGGTGGGTTTGTACTTTCTCAGGGACTCCCGGTACTCCTGACCGTCCATCAAACCGCTGGTGAGCGTGGCTGACATGGCGACTCCTCTCTGGTGGCGTGCTTATGAAATTGAACAGTGTTCAATTATTAGGCCAGTGTAGAATTCGTGTCATGCCTAAGTCAACGATTGCCCGTAACGAAGGAGCCGGCGCTCGCACGACGCCGGGCGAACCGCGCGCGCGCCGCGAACGCACGCTCAATGAGGCGCGCCGCACGCTGATCCTCGATGCTGCGCGAGCTGCGTTCTTCGAGCTCGGCCTGGATGGCGCGAGCCTGCGCGAGATCGCCAAGCGGGCGGGCTATACCCCAGGCGCCATCTACAGCTACTTTGCCAATCTGGAAGAGATCTATGGCGCCCTGCTGGGCGAATCCCTGCAACGCCTGAACGCGGTCGTCGCTGCCGCCGATGTGCGTTCCGGCGCGCCCGCTGAGCTGTTGCGGGCCAAGGCCCGCGCCTTCTACACGTTCTACCGCGACAACCCGAAGGAGCTGGACCTCGGCTTCTACCTGTTCAATGGGGTCAAGCCCCGGGGGCTGACGCCCGAGCTGAACCAGACGCTCAACGAACAGTTGATGGCGGCCCTGCGCCCCGTCGAGCTTCAGCTCACGGCATTGGGCCTGCGCGTCGACGAGGCCATCGCCGAGACCACAGCCGTGTTCGCGCACATCGTCGGTGTGCTCGTGCTGAACAACACCGGGCGCATCCGCCTGTTCAAGCAAAACCCGGACACGCTCTTCGAGCGCTACATGGACGCCCTCCTCGCGCGCCTCCCTGCACCACGCACCTGAGCACACGCAAACGCCTCGCCAGGGGCTTGCACGCCAAAAAGAACTGAACTATGGTTCACTCGCTGAATTAAAGTTCACTTCATCATGGCCTATCGCAAGACCGAACGCGTCGAGGCACGCCTCGCCGATAACCGCAAACGCATCCTGGACGCTGCCCGCCGGCTGGTTTCCGAGGGGGGCTGGAGCGAGGCACAGATCAGTCACGTCGCCTCCGCAGCCGGGATCGCGACCGGCTCGGTTTACCGCTACTTCCCCTCCAAGGCGGACCTGTGCGTCGAGGTGCTGTCGGTCGTGTCGCAGCGCGAGGTCGATGTGCTCGAGGCCATCGCCAACAACGCCGAAGCGGCTTATCAGACCCTGCATGTGGCGGTCTCGGCCTTCGTCGAGCGTGCGATGCGCAACCGGCGCCTGGCCTACGCCTTGATCGCCGAGCCCTGCGACCGCGAGATCGAGGAGGCGCGGTTGGTGTATCGCCACGCCATCAGCAAACAGATCATGCGCATCGTCAAGGACGGCCAGGCCTCGGGTGACTTCCGCGCCGACCTGGACCCCAGCATCGCCGCCACGGTGATCGTGGGCGGCTTCATGGAAAGCCTTATCGGCCCACTCTCGCCGCTCAACACCGATTTCGACCGTTCGGGCAGCGAGGGTCCCGAGGCCGTCCATGCCCTCGCAGGCCAGATCGCCGAAGTGTGCTGCGCGGCCGTCGCGGTCTACCCCGACAAGATCGCTTCACTCGACACCCACCAGAGGAGACACGCATGAACGCACCCAACCCTGCCCAGAGCGTCCTCAAGACGAGCCCCGACCGCTATTCGACCCACGTCGTCAAGAACCAGGCGGCGATGCCGAGCGGCTTCAACGCCTTCGACGACGACGTTGTGCTGAAGGCCGCCATCGAGCGCGAAGCGCCGTGGGCGGCTTCCCGCTGCGCCGCCATCGGCCAGCTGGCGGGCGACGACGCGGTGCAGGAGCTGGCGCGACAGGCCAACCGCAATATTCCCGAGCTCAAGACCCACGACCGCTTCGGCAACCGTATCGACTGGGTCGATTTCCACCCGACCTGGCACGAGCTGATGTCGCTCGCCTGGCAGCACGAGGTGCCGACCCTGTCGTGGACGAGCAAGGAGAAGCATCCGCACTATGCGCGCGCGGTGCTCTCCTACCTGTGGAACCAGGTCGAGCAGGGCACCGGCTGCCCGACCGGCATGGCCTATGCCTCCTACGCGGGGTTCAGCCACGAGCCCGCGCTGAAGATCTGGGCCGAGAAGTGCTTGGGCACGGTCTACGAGAACAGCCGCCGCGAAGTGGGCGACAAGCCTTCGGTGGTGATCGGGTATGCGATGACCGAGAAACAGGGCGGCTCGGACCTGCGCGAGACGCAGACCACGGCGGCGTTCTCGCACACCGCCGACTACCACGGCGCCACCGCGCACTGGTACGAGCTGACCGGCCACAAGTGGTTCTGCTCCGTGCCGCAGTCGGACGGCTTCTTCACGCTGGCCAAGGTCAATGGCGGCGTTACCTGCTTCTTCCTGCCGCGCACGCTGCCCGACGGCAGCTACAACCGCTTCTTCATCCAGCGACTCAAGGACAAGGCAGGCAACCGTTCCAACGCGGGCAGTGAGGTCGAGTACAGCGGCACGCTGGCGATCCGCGTGGGTCAGGAAGGCGCTGGCATCCGCGAGATCATCTCCCACTCGCACCTCACCCGCCTGGACTTCGCCGTGGGCTCCGCCGGCCTGATGCGCCAGGTCCTGACGCTGGCGCTGAACCACGCCACCACCCGCAATGGCTTCGGTTCCAGCCTGGCCAAGCGCCCCATGATGGCCAACGTGCTGGCCGACATGGCGGTGGAAGTGGAGGCCGCCACCCTGATGGCGCTGCGCATCGCCAAGGCGACCGATTACATCGACGCCGATCCGCAGAAGAAGGCCTTTGCCCGGGTGACGACGCCGATGGCGAAATACTTCAATTGCTCGCGCGTGGTCGCGGTCGCCAACGAAGCCTTGCAGTGCCACGGCGGCAACGGCTTCGTCGAGGACGGCCCGATGGCCCGTCTCTACCGCGAAGCGCCGCTCAACAGTGTGTGGGAAGGCACGGCAAACATGATGTGCATGGACGTGCGCCGGGCCATGCTAAAGGACGCGAGCTGCCGCGACGCCCTGTTCGCCGAACTGGCTGACGTGCGCGGGCAGGATGCGCGCTTCGATGCCTACGTCGGTGCGATGGGGCCGGTGCTCGACGCCATGCTGGAGGACGAGTTCTTCGCCCGCCCGGCGTCCGAAGCAATCGCCCGCTCGCTGCAAGGCGCCGAACTGCTGCGCCACTCGACGCCCGAGGTCATCGACGTCTTCATGAAGACCCGGCTCGGCGGCAGCATCAACAGCTGGGGCGCCATGTTCGGCACCCTCGGGCCGGGTGTGAGCCAGGCGCAGGCGGACATCATCGTCGAGCGCGCACGCGTCAAGCGCTGAGCTTCTTCCGTTCGCCCCGCTTCTCGCGAGGCCCCTCCGCCTGCAAAGGCGAGGGGCCTCGCGTTCGTTCTGGCTGAATGCGCGCACCGCACGGTCTCGTGCGGCGCAAATCCGAAAACGAAAGTTATAGAACATCGCAGTTGCTGCTCTTCGCAGCCACCGTGCTGCCCTTGGTCTGCACACCCGGTCCCGACCTGCTGTTCATTGCCAGGTCTCGCCGGCGGGCCTCAGGGCGCCTTGCGCGCCAATGTCGGAGTGATTGCGGGTTACGTCGCGCACGCGGTCCTGGGCGCGCTAGGCGTTGCCGCCGTGGTGGCCACCTCGCCGTGGCTATTCGAGGCACTGCGCTGGACCGGCATTGCATACCTGAGCTATCTCGCCATCCAGATGCTGCGCTCGGCCTTGAAGCCAGGCAACCTTGCACTGCACGCCAGCCCGCGACCCGCCTCGCTGTGCAAGGGTTTCCTGACCAGCTTTCTCAACCCGAAGGGCTTGATGGTCTACTTCTCCATCCTGCCCAACTTTATGACTGTCGGTGACGACGTGGCCGTGCAAGCGCTTGCACTCTCAGCGGTCTTAGTTGCCCTGTGCGCCGTGGTGTATGGGATGGTGGGCTACGTCGTCGCGGCATCGGGAGCATCCGGCGGCGTCAATGGACGTGCTCGTCGGATCATCGAGGGGTTTGCCGTGGGCATGCTTGCGCTTGTGGCTGTGCATGTGGCGCGGCCTTGAGGGTCCAGGCAATCTGCCAAGCTGGCGTGCGGGTCGTAGGCTCGAAGGTCTAGGTCCGGCCATCAGCTGCCGCACGTCGTTCCGACAAGGTGGCCGTTCGAAAGACTCCTTCGGTCGGAGACCGGCTGGATCCCTGCCCCCAGACTCTGGCCGAATCGGCAACCAACTCGCGCGGCCAGACGAGCCGCTTTCCCAAAAGGCGAGAGCGCATCCGATAGCGCCTCGTGATGCGCAAAGTCCCCCCGTCGCCCTTCGACGACGGGCTGGATTCAGCCCCTATTCCGCGAGCTTGCGCATCTCGCAGATCAGGTCGGACTTGCCCTCGAAGCCGATGCCGGGCAGCTCGGGCAGTGTGACGTAGCCGTTCTCGACCTTGACCCCATCGGGGAAGCCGCCGTAGGGCTGGAACAGGTCGGGGTAGGACTCGTTACCGCCCAATCCGAGGCCTGCCGCGATGTTGAGCGACATCTGGTGGCCACCGTGCGGAATGCAGCGACTGGCCGACCAACCATGCTGCTTGAGCATGTCCAGGGTGCGCAGGTACTCGACCAGTCCATAGCTCAACGCGCAGTCGAACTGCAGCCAGTCGCGATCGGGGCGCATGCCGCCGTAGCGGATCAGGTTGCGCGCATCCTGCATCGAGAACAGATCCTCACCGGTCGCCATCGGCTTGTCGTAGTAGTTGCGCAGCGTGGCCTGCAGTTCGAAGTCCAGCGGGTCGCCCGGCTCCTCATACCAGAACAGGTCGTATTGCGAGAGCGCCTTGGCGTACTGGATGGCGGTATCCAGATCGAAGCGCCCGTTGGCGTCCACCGCCAGCTTCTGGCCGTCCTGCAGCACGCTCAGGATCGAGTCGATCCGGCGTAGATCCTCATCCAGCGATGCGCCGCCGATCTTTTTCTTGACCACCGTGTAGCCACGATCAATGTAGCTGCGCATCTCGTCCTTCAGTTTCCCGTGATCCTGGCCGGGGTAGTAATAGCCACCGGCGGCATACACGAAGATCTTGCGATTCGCCTGGCTGTCGCCATATCGATCGGCCAGCAACTGGAAGAGCGGTTTGCCTTCGATCTTGGCCACTGCATCCCAGACCGCCATGTCGATGGTGCCGATTGCCACCGAGCGCTCGCCATGGCCGCCCGGCTTTTCATTGGTGAACATGCAGTTCCAGATCTTGTGCGGGTCCAGATTGTTGCCGGTGGCATCGATCAGGTTTTCCGAGTCGGCTTCCAGGATGCGTGGAATGAAACGCTCGCGCATCAGGGTGCCCTGGCCATAACGGCCATTGGAGTTGAAACCGTACCCGATGACCGGTTTGCCGTCGCGGATCACGTCGGTGACGACGGCCACGAGGCTGAGCGTCATCTTGCTGAAGTCGATGTAGGCGTTGCGGATCGGGGAGCTGATCGGAACGGTCTTCTCGCGAATTTCCACTATTTTCATCTGCGTCTCCTTGAGGGCTCGAAGCTGGTAAGTCAGCTCCAGTGACGCTAGGATAGTTATAAGCGTCGCCCTCATGTTTCAGCCTGAAATGAGATCACTATTAAGTAATGCTTAAGACTGCAAGCCTCTCCGAGCTCGAGTTCTTCGTGCTGCTGAACCGGCTGGGTAGCTTATCGGCGGCCGCGCGGGCGCTCGACATAACGCCCCCGGCCGCCACAATGCGCTTGGCGGCGATGGAAAGGCGTATCGGCGCGCGACTGCTCAATCGCAGCACGCGCAAGATCAGCCTGACGCCCGAGGGGGAGATCTACCTCCAGCATGCGAGCCGCCTGATCGAAGAGCTGCGGGAGCTGGACGAAATCGTCTCGGGGAACGGCCTCGCGCCGCGCGGACGCCTACGCGTCAACGCGCCGCTCGGATTTGGCCGGACGGTGATCGCGCCGCTCGTCTCGACCTTCACCGCCCGGCATCCCGATGTCGAGGTGCAACTGGAGGTCACGGATCGTCCGATCGATCTGATCGAGAAGGGCTTCGACCTCGCGGTGCGGTTTGGCGAGTTGCCGGACAACCGGATCAATGCGCGCCGGATCATGTCGAATCGGCGCTTTCTCTGCGCCTCGCCCGCCTACTTGGAACAACACGGCACGCCGAGGAAGCTCGACGATCTGACCCGGCACCGCTGCATCGTCCATCGGCAGAACGACGATGCGTACGGCGTGTGGCGCTTCCTCGTCGACGGGCGCACCGAGATCGTCAAGGTCCATGGCGCCCTGTCCAGTAACGATGGCGACATCGTCCAGGGCTGGGCGCTTGACGGTCAGGGCATCGTCATTCGTTCGGAGTGGGATGTGATCAAGCACCTGGAAAGCGGCCGGCTGCGGCGACTTCTTCCCGAGTTCACACTGCCGAGCGCGGATCTCTACGCCTACTACCCGAGCAAGAAGAATCTGCCTGCCCGGGTCAGGACGTTCATCAATTTCCTGGTCGAGCAACTGGCGAGCGAAGCGGCATAGCCGATCGGTATATCGCGCTGCAATCGCAGACAGTTTTCGTGTGGAGATAGCGCCTGCTCTCCGAATCATGCAAGTAATTTCGCTTGCGGGTTGCCGAGGATGTACACGAGAAGCTTTATCGGTATCCTGCGCGCCAGGACTTGACGCGAAGATGGCCGGGCTGCTGCTCGTGAGTGACCGCGTCGAGTGGCGGCTTCGCCCAGCGGGACTAAACCGCTCGCGCGGTAGGGGTGTGCTGAACCGCTCGTGACGAGCATCG
>NZ_DAOMPS010000090.1:0-8552 GCF_035444905.1 Thauera sp. | reverse complement strand
ATCCGAGCCTGTTTGCGCCGCGCCAGTTGATCCTCGCCCACGCGGCGGTGGCCGATCCCGCGCAAGGCCGCCTGCGCCATGCCGAGCGCTCGGCGCGCGCCTACCCGGAGTTGGCGGGCGCCGTGCCCGGGCGTACCTCAGTGAGCGTCGATGGCTGGTTTCTCGAGGGCGGCGACAGCATTCTCGGCCCGTATCGCAGCCGCATCGAGGCGGAGGATTTCGGCTTCGAGCTCGAGTTCGTGCCCGAGCGCGCGCCGGTGCTCAACGGCAAGGCGGGTTTCAGCCAGAAGGCGGCGGATCCGATCAATGCGAGCTATTACTACAGCCGCCCGCAACTGGCGGTGAAGGGGCGCTTGCGGCTGGACGGCGAGCCCTTTGCCGTCGAGGGCCACGCCTGGCTCGATCACGAGTGGTCGAGCGAGATCCTGCCCGAAGGCGCGCGCGGCTGGGACTGGATCGGCATCAATCTGCACGACGGCAGCGGGCTGATGGCCTTCCAGATGCGCGACGCCGAGGGCGGTGCACTGTGGCACGCCGCCACCCTGAGCGACGCCACGGGCGCGGCCCGAATCTACGCCGCCGACGAGGTCCGCTTCATCCCGCTGCGGCACTGGCGCTCGCCGCGCACCGGCATCGAGTACCCGGTGGAGTGGGAAGTCGTGCTGGCCGGCGGCCGCAGCCTGAGGCTGCGCCCCTTGCTGGACGATCAGGAGCTCGACAGCCGCAGCTCCACCGGCGCGATCTACTGGGAGGGCGCGGTGCGTGTGTTCGAGCGCGACAGCGCCGGGGTGGAGGCCGAGATCGGCCAGGGCTACCTCGAGATGACGGGCTACGCCGCCCGCCTGCAGATGTGAGCGCAGTGTGGATTTGCACCTATTGGGGCCGCCTTCCCGATGCCATAATCGCGGCTTTGCGATCAGAGCAGGGGCGGTAAGGTGATTCTCGTGACAGGCGGCGCCGGCTTCATCGGCGCGAACTTCGTCCTCGACTGGCTGGCCGCGAGCGACGAACCGGTACTCAACCTCGATGCGCTGACCTATGCCGGCAACCTCGAGACGCTGGCCAGCCTCGAGGGCAGGGCGGCCCACCGCTTCGTGCATGGCGACATCTGCGACCGCGCCCTGGTCGATCGCCTGCTGGCCGAGCACAGGCCGCGCGCCATCGTGCACTTCGCAGCCGAAAGCCACGTCGACCGCTCCATCCACGGCCCGGGCGCCTTCGTCCGCACCAATGTCGAAGGCACCTTTGCCCTGCTCGAGGCCGCGCGCGCCTACTGGAGTAGCCTGCCTGCCGGCGAGCGCGAGGCCTTCCGCTTCCTGCACATCAGCACCGACGAGGTGTACGGTTCGCTCGGCCCGGCGGATCCGCCGTTTGCCGAAACCAAGGCCTACGAGCCCAACAGCCCGTATTCGGCGAGCAAGGCGGCGAGCGACCATCTGGTCCGTGCCTGGCACCACACCTACGGGCTACCGGTACTCACCACGAACTGCTCCAACAACTACGGCCCCTTCCAGTTTCCAGAGAAGCTGATCCCGCTGATGATCGTCAATGCGCTCGCCGGCAAGCCCTTGCCGGTCTACGGCGACGGCCTCAATGTGCGCGACTGGCTGTATGTCAGCGACCATTGCGGCGCGATCCGCGAAGTGCTCGCGCGTGGGCGGGTGGGCGAGACCTACAACGTCGGCGGCTGGAACGAGATCGCCAACATCGACATCGTGCGCACCCTGTGTGCGCTTCTCGACGAACTGCGCCCCGACGCTGCCGGCAGCTACAGCCGCCTGATCCGCTACGTCAGCGACCGCCCCGGCCACGATCGGCGTTATGCGATCGACGCGCGCAAGATCGAGCGCGAACTGGGCTGGAAGCCGGCGGAGACCTTCGCCAGCGGCATCCGCAAGACCGTGCAGTGGTATCTCGACCATCCTGGCTGGGTGGCCAACGTGGAGAGCGGTGCCTATCGCGACTGGGTCACGCGCAATTACGCCGGACGCGACGATAGTGCGGGAGCCGGCGCGTGAGAATCCTGCTGCTGGGAAAGAATGGCCAGGTGGGCTGGGAGCTGCAGCGCGCACTGGCGCCGCTGGGCGAGCTCGTCGCCCTCGACCGCCATGCCGACGGCGGGCTGTGCGGTGACCTCACCCGGCTCGAGGCGCTGGCCGCCAGCGTGGAGCGCGTCCAGCCCGACGTCATCGTCAATGCCGCAGCCTACACCGCGGTGGACAAGGCCGAGACCGAGGTTGCGCTGGCCCGTACCGTGAATGCCGAGGCGGTCGCCGTGCTCGCGCGCGCGGCCGCGGCGCGCGATGCGCTGCTGGTGCATTACTCGACCGACTACGTCTTCGACGGCAGCGGCGACGCGCCCTGGGCCGAGGATGCGGTCCCCGCGCCGCTGTCGGTCTATGGCCGCAGCAAGCTCGAGGGCGAGGCGGCGATCCGCGCCAGCGGCTGTCGTCACCTGATCTTTCGCACCTCCTGGGTGCACGCCGCGCGCGGCGGCAACTTCGCCCGCACCATGCTCAGGCTCGCCGCCGAGCGCGAGCGTCTCACCGTGATTGCCGACCAGTTCGGCACCCCCACCGGGGCCGATCTGATCGCCGATGTCAGCGCGCACGCGATCCGCAGCGCCCTGGCGCAGCGCGAACTCGAAGGCACCTATCACCTCGCCGCAGCGGGCGTGACCAACTGGCACGGTTACGCCGAATTCGTCGTGCAGCAGGCCCGTAACCTGGGCCAGGTATTGAAGGTGCAATCGATCGCACCGATTGCCACCACCGACTACCCGACGGCCGCCGTACGCCCGCTCAATTCCCGCCTCGACACCGGCCGGCTGCGGCGCAACTTCGGCCTGCACCTGCCCGACTGGCGTGATGGCGTCGCCCGCATGCTGCGTGAAATCCTGAACTGAACGAGAACTTCCATGACGATTAAGAGCGTGATCCTTTCCGGCGGCTCGGGCACCCGACTGTGGCCCGCTTCACGTGAGAGTTTTCCCAAGCAACTGCTGCCGCTCACCGGCGAGCTGTCGCTGCTGCAGGAGACCGCCGCCCGCCTCAAGGGCTTCGCCGCCGCGGACGTGGCGCCGCGACCGCTCATCATCACCAACGAGGAATACCGCTTCATCATCGCCGAGCAGCTGCGCCAGATCGGCGTGCGTGCGCCGCAGATCGTGCTCGAGCCGGTGGGGCGCAACACCGCGCCGGCGCTGACGCTGGCCGCGCTAGCGGCGCTGGAGGAGGGCGATCCGATCCTGCTCGTGATGCCGGCCGATCATGTCATCACCGACGTCGCGGCCTTCCAGCAGGCCATCGCCGAAGGCGCGCGCGCGGCCGCAACGGGTGCGCTCGTCACCTTCGGCATCGTGCCGGACCGGCCGGAGACGGGCTACGGCTACATCCGTGCGGGTGCGCCGCTCGATGCGGCAGGCAGTGCGCGTGCGCTGCTCGAGTTCTTCGAGAAGCCCGACCGCGACACTGCCGAGCGCTATGTCGCCAGCGGCGAGTTCTTCTGGAACAGCGGCATCTTCATGATGAAGGCCGCGGTGTGGCTGGCTGCGATCACGCACTTCAACCCGGAGATGGCCGCGGCCTGCGGCAAGGCCTTTGCCGGGCGAACGGCGGACGCCGACTTCATCCGTCTCGATGCCGCCGCCTTCGAAGCCAGCCCGAGCGATTCGATCGACTATGCCGTGATGGAGCGCCTGGCCGGCGCGCCCGAGCTGGGCCAGGGCGTGGTCGTGCCGCTGTCGGCGGGGTGGTCGGACGTGGGTGCCTGGGACGCCTTGTGGGCGGTCTCGGACAAGGATGCGGACGGCAACGCCGCGCGCGGCGAGGTGCTGTTCGAGGACAGCCACAACACCCTGGTGCATGCCGGCAGTCGCCTGGTGGCCGCCATCGGCTGCGAGGACATGGTGGTGGTGGAAACGCCCGACGCGGTGATGGTGGCGCACAAGAACCGCACCCAGGACGTCAAGAAGATCGTCGCCCGCCTGAAGGCCGAGGGCCGCAGCCTGACGCAGAGCCATCGCAAGGTCTATCGCCCCTGGGGCTGGTATGACTCGATCGACGCCGGCGAGCGTTTCCAGGTCAAGCGCATCGTCGTGAACCCGGGCGCCAAGCTCAGCCTGCAGATGCACCACCATCGCGCCGAGCACTGGATCGTGGTCAAAGGCACGGCCGAGGTCACCAATGGCGAGCGCAGCTTCCTGCTCGGCGAGAACGAATCCACCTACATCCCGCTCGGCAACACCCACCGACTGGCCAACCCGGGCAAGGTGCCGCTGGAGATCATCGAGGTGCAGTCGGGGAGCTACCTGGGCGAGGACGACATCGTGCGCTTCGAGGACACCTACGGGCGCACCGGCCATTGAGCGGGCGCTCGCGCCGGACGCCCGACGGCGTCCGGCGCGACGGACCCTGTGTATAATGCGGGCCGCTTTGTCGTAATACCCGCGGGGATGGCGGAATTGGTAGACGCACTGGATTTAGGTTCCAGCGCCGCAAGGCGTGAGAGTTCGAGTCTCTTTCCCCGCACCATCTTGTTTTGTATTGGCTTTTTCCTGGTTTTCGGCTCGGTCGGCAGGGCGCGCTCGAGTCCCTCTGGTGCAGTATCGGCGCAGCGGGCCGATCGATTGCACTAAGCGATTCAGAGCCCACGAGACACTGGGTGCTTTCCTGCCCTCAAGAGGACTGCTGTGAAGCTGAGAATCTGCGTTATGTTAAGTTCCCGGCGCCGGCCCGGCCGCGCCTTTTTGCCCGGACTGCGCATGACGGCGGACACGAGGTTTGCAATTTTCGGGCGAAAGGTCTGAAACTTTCAAACCTCGGGAACCGCGCCATCTCGGTCAAGCGGAACGCGGGCGCTCAGACCGCGCAGACAAGCGCGTCGACCGTGATCGTGCGCGCCGTCCTATAGCGCGGCTCGTGACAGATGCAACTCGATAACATCCAGAATCCGTTGCACGTCGTCGTCGTCAACGCCGAGAAACGGCCTGGCGGGGATATCACCCCAGAGATGCGGGAAAGCGGACTTCCTTCCGCCAAACTGCTGCATAGCGGCAAACTCCAGCGGGGAACCTACAAGAAGCTCATCGTCACCGACGAAGTAATCGATGGTCGTTTGCAGGTTGCCGTGGCGGACCAGGGGGCGCTTGCTGGCAGCCGCCGAAGCGCCACGCTTGTTGATACGCCCGTCCTTGCGGAAGTTTCCAGGCGAGTCCCCCAGAAACTTCATGATCGTCACCATGCTGTTAGGCTCCCAGCGACTTCCATCAGGTGCAGTGCCGGTTTCGAAACGCCGCTTCACCGATTCGATCAGGTCTTCGCCGATCTGACGAAATGCTGGCTCCAGACCCCCAGGGCCAACGGCGTCTGAAAGGCGGCTAAGGCGCGCCACGACATCACGGATGTCGAGCTCGATTGATATGCGGTCAGCCATGACGATCTTCCGGCACAGAATGGCTGTCCGTGAGCATCAGCACCTCCTCGCGGGGCATCGGCTGAATCCTCTTCAACACGATGCTCACCCACCGAGTCGTAACGCCGAACGCCCGCGCGCAGTCTTCAAGCGTCGCCCCTGTGTCGTAAAAGGCCACCATCGCGCGGTTTCTTGCCCGCGCGATCGCCGCCCTACAATTTGGAACGGTCAAGACTTCATCGCCGTAGCACCAGATGAGCAGGTCCGCGCCTTCCTCGCCGACGGCCTCTACGAGTTGCTCATAACGATGGGCGCCGCGCCCATCCGCACGCTTTGGAACCGGAAACGAAATCCCGCCCCACTCGGCAATCAGGGCTCGCGTGCGTTCCCATCCCAGGAGGCCCACCAGGTCCTGCGCGATTTGCGGCAAATCGGACTTGACGACAAATTGAGCCGCCTGAACGGCGAGTTCCTGCCTTTTCATTCCTGACGCTTCCCTCACTTCCAGCGCGCCCGGCGTGCGTTACCGCTGGAGACCGCGTAGATGCGGGCCGGACCGGCCCGCCCCGTCGTCAAGCCATCCACGGGCAGACGATCAACTCGACCGTGCCCCTGTAATGCGACGTGTCCAGGTTCAAGAGTTGCAGCGCGGCGCCCTCGAAGGACGGAGCAACCAGCATCAGATCAGGCTTTATGCCCAGCGGCTTACCCGTGGGCGCCTTCAAGGCCATCATCGCAGCCCGCGCGGTGGCGTAGTTGGTCGCGTCCAGCGTCTTGTCCGACGCGTAGGCGAGCTGCCAGAGACCGTAACCGGCGTTGACCCGTGCGTCTACGCCATAGACGTACTCGTTGCGCATGAAAACGTTTTCGTCGCTGTCCTGATCCTTGGCGACGAAGGAATAGTCCTTGCGCCGCTGAAAGATGAACGGCTTGATCACCTTGGAAGTGTCCAGCAGCACCCAGCCCGGCGCGCCAGTGGCGTTCGTCATGTCGGCATTCGACACCGTGCCGGCGCTTGGGCTATCCGGGTTCACCGGGTGATCAGTATCGAAGAAGTATTGGCCGTCATAGCACTTCTGGGTCGTGCCCGACCGGAGCAGCTCGAAAATGAGTTCGTCGGGATGCAGCGCGGCATCCTGCCCCATCATCTTCATCGCCCCGGAATAGACGCCAACCCGGTCATCCTCGATATCGTTGCGGGACACCGAGACCGTGTTTTCGAAGTTCCGGTTCGTGATCGTGAAGCCTTCGGCGGTCAGGTTCTTGATGACCCGATCGCCGGCCCATTCGCGAAGCCGGTTGTTGTTGCCGAGCCAGCCGTAAGTCTCTTCTCGGGTGGCGCTCGGGACCGTCATCGCGATCCGGTCCTTGAGAGATGCGGCGGCGAGCGCGCCCGCTTCATAGTCGGCGCGGAAGTTGGTGAACAGGGCGTCCAGGGATGCGCGGTTGATGATCATTTCAGGTTTCTCCGTCAGTCGGTGAGGCCGCTGTCCTCAGCGGCAAAGCGGCGTTTCAGTTCGGCGAACTCTTCGGGCTTGCGGCCGGTCAGGGCGCACAGGTGCTTTTCTTCACGGCTCAGGGCGGTCTGCACTGCCTTGCCGGGCGTCTTGCCGTCTCCACGCATGCGATCGGTCTGCATGCCCAGCAGCGCCGGCACCAGCGGCGGGCGGTCGAGCAGTTGCGAAAGGGCCTCGAAATCGACCTTGCCGAGCCGTCGAGCGGCTTCAACCTGTCCGGGCAGCAAGCGGGCACCATTGAGCGCGTCCTCGATCGTGGCCTCGATTCGCGCGGCCTCGATCTCCTGTCGCAGGGTGCTGACTTCGCTTTGCGCCTTGAGCGCTTCATCGGTCTTTTGCTTGAGGGCTTCCAGCGCTTCGCGCGAGCTGCGCACCAGGGCTTCAATCTGCGCCGTGGCGGTGTTCGTGTACTCGCGCACCTCGGACGATCCGCGCGTGTCGGTCGTGAGCGACAGCGCGGCAACCTCTTCCATTCCATCCAGGGCAGGCGTGTTGGTGAGGGCAGCGGATACCAGGCGAGTGATAACGCCGGTCTCGCGGTCGTAGTCGAGGACGGGCGACAGGTAGCGGTACTCGCCGGACTGGATCATCTGCGCGGCCTTGTCGGTCCATTCGACGTCGGTCGCGAACAGCCCCTCTCCGTCGCGCCACTCCATGACCTTGAACCATCCGGCGGCGGGTGCCGGCTGTCCATTGGCGCCGGCCTTCAGGGATTGGTGCTCGTAGTCGATGACGAAGCGCCCTTTTCCGGTCGATGTCGCGATGAGCGTGGCTGCCGAATCGGCGGCGAGCACCCAGGCGTCGACCTCGTGGGGACGCCCGTCCTTGGCGCGGAACTCTCCGGCGGGAAGTAGTTGAACAACGTTGCCGGCGCTCTTGAGGGCAACGGCGCACGCGGCGTAAGCGGGTCGGGGCATGGTTCGGACTCCATCAAAGTGAGTGCAGCCTATCGAACACGTTCCGTTCAGCGAACCCTGAACCCATTCTGCGGGCATGAAAAAGCCCGGACGCGAAATCCGGGCTTCTGAGCGGCTGAAGGCTTCAGGCTAGGGGTATGTATGGGCGCGAACCCGGTAACGCGACTGAGGCGAAAGTAACGGCCTCCATGCGCGTCATGAAACGGCGACCACCACACCGAAGGGACAAAGCACCGATGCAAGCCCCTTTGCGGTGAGCGTCGCACCGTCGACCGCGACCCGCACCAAGCCGGCCGCCGACAGCGTATCCATGTCCGATTCAACGCTCTCCGGGGAGATCTCGAAGCCGTGGATCGCTCGCAGATCGCTACTTACGCAATGGGCGCTTCTGGGATGGGCGAAGTAAAGGACCGCCATGATGGCGCTGACGCGGTTCCGCGCCTCTTCGCTTACATGCCTTGTGGCGTGTTCCATAGTCTTCATGCTCCTACGTGCTCGCCGCGCATTGGAAGTTCACGGATGGTCAATCCCATGAGATTGACCAAAACCATTTCAACCAGGACCACAGACACTTGCGCGTCCGTCAGGAACCGGTAGTGATCGACGCCGGCAACGCTGCGCACGAAGGCAACGAACCGGGGGTCGTCCATGCCTCCGGGGTTCGACACTTCACCCCGATTTTCGCCCCTTTTTGGAAAGTGCTTCC
>NZ_DAOMPS010000089.1:0-8630 GCF_035444905.1 Thauera sp. | reverse complement strand
CTGCTGTTCGCCTCGCGCGACCAGAAGGAAGGCATGCAGGCCTTCATCGAGAAGCGGCCGCCGACGTTCGAGGGGCGCTGAAGCCCGTGAGGCGCACGCCGATGCCGCCCGGCACCGGCTGCGTCCGCCCGACTTCGTCCGCCCCACTCCGCCCACCCCCGTTTCCCCCACCTGACAGGAACACCGACCCAATGTCCGACTCGCCCCTGACCCAAGCCTCCCCCGCCCCCACCGCGCCGCTCTTCCGCCTCGACGGTTGCGTCGCCATCGTCACCGGCGCCGGCCGCGGCATGGGCCGCGGCGTGGCCGGGACCCTTGCCCGCCAGGGCGCCACGGTTGCGATCAACGACTTCTTCCCCGAGCGCGCCCAGGCCGCCGCCGCCGAGCTGCGCGCGGCCGGGCTCAAGGCCCTGGCCGCGCCTGCCGACGTGACCGACTACGAGGCGGTGCAGAAGATGGTGGCCGCCGTGCGCGAGCAGGCCGGCATCGTCGACGTCTACGTCTCCAACGCCGGCGTACCGACGAGCGGCATGGGCTACGGCAAGTTCCTCGAGTCCAAGCCCGAGGACTGGGAACGTTTCGTCAAGCTCAACATGTACGGGCTGATGAACGGCTGCCACGCCGTGCTGCCCGGCATGATCGAGAAGAAGTGGGGCCGCATCGTGGCGATCACCTCCGAGTCCTGGCGCGCCGCGGTGCCGATGGGCATCGCCGCCTACGCCGCCTCGAAGGCGGGCGTGGTCGGCTTCGTGCGCCAGCTCGCCGCCGAGGTCGGGCGCAAGGGCGTGAACGTGAACGCGCTCTCGCTGGGCACGATGAACAACTGGGA
This sequence comes from Thauera sp., assembly GCF_035444905.1. GTDB lineage: Bacteria > Pseudomonadota > Gammaproteobacteria > Burkholderiales > Rhodocyclaceae > Thauera. The sequence goes on along the minus strand of NZ_DAOMPS010000089.1, from coordinate 7,801 downwards.
AGGCTCCGAGGAGCTGGCGCGCAAGAACTGCATCATCCCGCGCGCAGGATCGCCCGCCGACGTCGGCGCCGGCGTGGCCTACCTGGCCTCGCGCGAGGCCGAGTGGGTCACCGGCCAGATCGTGCCGCTGAACGGCGGCGGCATCACTGCCTGACGTAGACGGACGGCGCCCGCGGCCCAGATCGGGTGGCGGGCGCCCGGAACAGCGCAGGACGTGGGCGCGCGCCCACGCTGAGACCGCGCTCAGCCGGAGGCGCGCACCTGGTTCAAGGCCACTTCGTTCGGCGGGTTCAGCACGCACAGGGTGCCGGCCGGGTGGTAGATGTAGGGCACGCAGCGGTTGCAGTTGATGCAGCCCGAGGTGCGCACCTCGCCGCGCCGGAACTTGTTCACCAGTTGCGGATCGTGGATCAGCGGCCGCGCCATCACCACCGCGTCGAAGCCCTCGGCCATCGCCTGCTCGGCGTTGGCGAGCGAGCGCGCACCGCCAAGGTAGCCGAGCGGAATGTCGACCGCCGCACGGATGCGGCGCGAATACTCGAGGAAATACATCTCGCGGAACTGCACCCTGGGCGTGCCGAGCTGCGACAGCTTCATCATCAGGCCGGTGAGCCAGCTACCCTTGAGCACCTTCTTCATCTCGTCCATGTCGAAGTTGCTGCCGAACATGAACCAGCCCGACTCGATGTTGCGCCCGCCCGAGAGCACCAGCAGGTCCGCGCCGGCCTCCTGCAGCAGGCGTGCGGTGACGATGGCGTCGTCGGCGGTGGCGCCGCCCGGCACGCCATCGGCGACGTTGATCTTCGCCAGCACCGCCATCTGCCCACCGACCTTCTCCTTCACCCGGCGCAGCACCTCGGCCGGGAAGCGCGCGCGGTTCCGGGCGCTGCCGCCGTACTCGTCCTTGCGCTTGTTGGAGAGCGGCGAGATGAACTGGTTGAGCAGGTAGCCGTGGCCCATATGGATCTCGACCGCGTCGAAGCCGGCCTGGCGGCACAGCTCGGCGGCGTCGACGAACTGCTGGGCGACCATGTCCATGTCGGCACGGGTCATCGCGCGCTGGAAGACGTTGCCGCGCATCAGGCCGGCCTTGTTGAGGCCGCCCGAGGCGCTCATCGTCGGCCCGTCGACCTTCACCGAGGTGACGAAGGAGCCGCCGTGGGTGAGCTGGTACGAGATCGCGCCGCCTTCCGCATGCACGGCATCGGCCAGGGCCTTGAGGTCGGGGAGGATCTCGGGACGCATCCACACCTGGTTGGGCAGCGTGCGGCCGACCTTGGCCACCGCGCCGTAGGCCACCGTGGTGAGCCCCACCCCGCCTGCGGCCATGTCGCGGTGGTGCTTGACCAGGGCCTTGGTGGGCGCGCCATCGAGCACCATGCCCTCGTTGGCGCCGGCACGGATGAAGCGGTTGCGCAGGGTCACGGGCCACAGCTTGAACGGGGCGAACAGATCGGATGCTTGGCTCATGCGGACCTCGGTGGATTCGACGCTGGATTCGACATGGGGTGGCGACGCCGCGGCGTGCTCACGCAGGAACACGCACCAGCGCCCGCAGCTCGTTCTTGGCCACCTTGTTCGACGCATTGACCGGCAGCGAGGCGAAGAAGCGCACGAAGCGCGGCACCTTGTAGTTGGCCATGCGCTCACGCGACCAGGTGATGAGCGCGCGCTCGTCCAGCGCCTGGCCGGGCCGCAGCACCACGCAGGCGCAGCCGACCTCGCCCATGCGCTCGTCGGGCACGCCGATCACCGCCACCTGGGCGATCGCCGGATGGGTGGTCAGCGCGGCTTCGATCTCGGCCGGGTAGCAGTTGAAGCCGCCGACGATGAACATGTCCTTGAGGCGGTCGGTGATGCGCAGGTAGCCGCGCTCATCCAGCGTGCCGACGTCGCCGGTGTGCAGCCAGCCTTCGGCGTCGATGGTCTCGGCGGTGGCCTTGGCGTCCTCGAAGTAACCCTGCATGACGTGGAAGCCACGCAGGCAGATCTCTCCGGCCTCGCCCGCGGCCAAGGGACGATTGTCGGCATCGACGATGCGCACTTCGGTACCCGGAATGGCATGGCCGCTGGTCAGCGCCACGGTTTCGGCGTCGTCGTCAGCCGCGCAGATCGTGGCGAGCCCGCCGCATTCGGTGAGGCCGTAGGCGGTGAGCACGACCTTGAAGCCGAGCTCGGCGCGCATGCGCTCGATCAGCACCGGCGGGATGGTCGAGGCGCCGGTGACGGCCACGCGCAGGCTGGAGAGGTCGGTCTGCGCCAGCTTCGGGTGGGCGAGCATCGACAGGTAGAGCGTGGGCGGTCCAGGCAGCACGCTGATGCGGTCGGCCTCGATGCGGCGGAACACCGCTTCGGCGTCGAACACCGGATGCGGCAGCACGGTGGCGCCGGCGATCAGGCAGGTGACCCAGCCGGCCTTGTAGCCGAAGGTGTGGAAGAAGGGATTGACGATCAGGTAGCGGTCGCCGGCCTGGATGCCGGCGATCTTCACGTACTCGATGAAGGCCTGGATGATCTGGCGGTGGGCGCTGACGACGCCCTTGGGGCGGCCGGTGGTGCCGGAGGTGAACATCAGGTCCGACATGTCGTCGGGCTGCACCGCCTGCGCCCGCACGCGCGCCTGGCCCTCGCTCACGCCCTCGCCGTCGGCGAGGAAGCGCACCCAGTCGGTGTCGGCATGGGCGCCGGCCTCGCCGATCGCCACCACCTTCTCCAGCGTGGCCGGACGGCAGCCGGCGAGCATCGCCGGGTAGTCGATGTCGAGGAAGCGGTCGACCACGAAAAGCACGCGAGCCCGGCTGCGCTCGATGATGTCGGCCGCCTCGGCGCCCTTCATGCGGGTGTTGATCGGCACCATCGCAGCGCCCGCGCAATGGATGCCGAGCGCGGCCAGGATCCATTCGGCGCGGTTGGGCGCCCAGATCGCGACCCGGTCGCCCGGCTCGATGCCATGGGCGATCAGCGCGCGGCTGACGGCGAACACGCGCGCCGGCAGGCTGGCATAGTCGATGCGGGTGTCGCCGTCCTCGATGAAGATGCGCTCGCCGTGGCGCTTTGCGGCCTCGAGCACGAGCGCCGGCAGGGTGCGGGCGAGCGGCGGTACGAAATGTGCGGTCATGATGATTCCGGTGTTGTTGCGGCGGCTCAGATGCTCATGACGAACTGGCCGCTGTCGACGCGCAGCTCGATGCCGTTGACCGCGCGCGAGGTGTCGTCGGCGAGGAACAGGATCGCCGCGGCGACGTCCTCTGGCAGGCAGGCGCGGTTCATCGGGTCGGCGTCGATGGTGAAGCGTGCCGGGTCGACGCCCTTCGGGTAGGAGCCGGCCGTCATCGGCGTCATGACGCCGTCGGGATGGATGGAGTTGCAGCGGATGCGGTACTTGGCCTTGCGGCAATGCGCGGCCACCGCGCGCGTGAGCCCGGAGATGGCGGCCTTGGAGGCGCCGTAGGCGGCGTAGTCTTCCTTGGCGGCGATACCGGCGATCGAGGACATGTTGATGATCGAGCCGCCGCCGCACTCCTTCATCAGCGCCACGCCGGCCTTGCAGCCGAGGAAGACGCTGTCGGCATTGACCCGCATCAGGCGCTGCCAGTCGTCCAGCGAGGCGTCCTCGATCGACCCCTTGATCAGGATGCCGGCGTTGTTCACCAGGATGTCGAGCCGGCCGAAGCGCTCGCGGATCGTCGCCATCACGGCGTCCCAGTCGGCCGGCGAGGCGGCGTCCTGGCGGATGAACGTCGCCTGGCCGCCCAGGCTCGCCGCCAGCGACTCGCCGGCGTCCGCGTTGAGGTCGGTGAACACGACCCGGGCGCCCTCGCTGACGAAAAGCTCCACCGTCGCGCGCCCGACGCCGCTCGCGCCCCCGGTGACGAGCGCCACCTTGCCTTCGATCCGTCCTGCCATGTGAACTGTCTCCTGTCGATTCGTCACGCGTTGCCTGCGATGTGGTGGGCGGCGATGTAGCCGAAGGTCATCGCCGGCCCGATGGTGGCGCCGGCGCCGGGATAGGCCGTGCCCATCACCGAGGCCGAGGTGTTGCCGATGGCGTACAGGCCGTCGATCGGCGAGCCGTCCGGGCGTACCACGCGCGCCTGGGCGTCGGTGAGCAGCCCGCCCTTGGTGCCGATGTCGCCCGCGTCCATGCGCATGGCGTAGAACGGCCCTTTCTGGATCGGCGCGATGCAGGGATTGGGCTTGACGTTGACGTCGCCGTAGTAGCGATCGAACACGTTGTCGCCGCGGCCGAAATCGGCGTCCTTGCCGCTGCGGGCGTAGTCGTTCATCTTGGCCACGGTGTCCTTGAGGCCGGCGGCATCGACGCCGATCTGGCGCGCCAGCTCGTCGAGGGTGTCGGCCTTCCAGTACACGCTGCCCAGCCACTCCTTGCGCAGGCGGCTGTCGGGCATGATCTGCGCGGGCATCAGCGGACCCATCGCGTAGTTGAAGCGGAAGTGGGCATCGAAGATGCACCACGCCGGAACGTTCTTGCCGCCGGTGGCGTCGCGGTCCTTGTACATGGCGTCGCCGAACTCGAGATAGCCCTGTGCCTCGTTGCAGAAACGCTTGCCGAGCGCATTGACCACGATCGCGCCCGGGAAGGCGCGCTCGGCGAACACGCCGCGCGGCTTCTCCTCGCCGACCACGGCGATGGTCGGCGCCCACCACGCCCATTCGAGCAGATCGGTGGCGGCCCCCGCGGCCATGCCGGCCTCGAGCGCGGCGCCGGTGTTGTTGCCCGGCGGCGTGGCGCTCCACTCGCGCTTGGTGGGCTGAGGGAGGTACTTCTCGCGTAGCGCCTGGTTCTGCTCGAAGCCGCCGGCCCCCAGGATCACACCGCGGCGGGCCCTCAGCGTCAGCGCGCGCCCTTCGCGCATCACGCGCACGCCGATCACGCGGTCGCCGTCGAGCACCAGGTCGCGGAAGTCCGTCTTCAGCCACAGCGGCACCTTGCGGTCGAGCAGCGAGGCGCGCAGCGCGCACACCAGCGAGCTGCCGAGGCCGGCGCGGCGGTCGTACTTGCTCTTCTTGCGCCACTTGAAGTCGAGCTTGTAGCGCAGCATCAGGCCAAGGATCTTGAAGCGCCAGCCGCGCTCGCGCGCCATGGCGACGTGGGCGTCGCGCGCGGTCCAGGAAATGCGCCCCATCAGCAGCGTCGAGGGCGAGGGGCGACGCAGATTCTGCAGTTCGTCACCGAGCGCGCTGGTGTCGAACAGCTCGGGATCGAGCGAGCGTCCGCCGGGCAATGCGCCCGGCAGGTGCTGGTAGTAGTCGGGGTACTTCTCGGCTACGTCGTAGCGCACCCGGGACTTGTCCTCGAGGTACTTGATCATCTTGGGCGCATGGTCGAGATAGGCGCGCACCTTGGCCTCGTCGGCCCTGCCGCCGCCGGCCGCCAGGATGTACTGCAGCGCGTTCTCGTAGCTGTCCTGGCCGCCCTTGGCCTTGAAGTAGTGGTTGTTGGGGATCCAGATGCCACCGCCCGAGATCGCCGACGTGCCGCCGAACTTGTCGCTCTTCTCGATCACCAGCACCGACAGACCACGGTCGGCAGCGACCACCGCCGAGGTCATCGCGCCCGCACCGGAGCCGACGACGATGACGTCCCAGCTCATCTGTGACTGATCTTGCTCGCTCACGCTCCACCCCTGATCTTGTTGGAATGCGGACGATATTGGCGGCGGCGCCGAGGCGTTTCATCGTCAATGCGGACTATGAACCCACGATCCGCACCGCAGCGGAGCGGTATCGTTCAATCGGAGGATGCCGCCGGCGAGCACTCCTTCGATCATCGTGCGCACACAGAAACGGGACAAGGAAACTGGCATGAGCACAACGACACCTACACCCTCCTCCCCGCAGGCCTCCCCTCGCCACTCCCCGGCCCGCGCCTGCCGCGTCGAGGACGTGCCGCGCTGGGACATCGAGACCGACGTCGCCGTGATCGGCTTCGGCGCCGCAGGCAGCTGCGCGGCGATCGAGGCGCGCGCGGCCGGCGCCGAGGTTCATGTCTTCGAGGTGGCGGCCGCGCCGGGCGGCAGCGCCTCGTGGTCGGGCGGCGAGGTCTATGTCGGCGGCAGCGGCGGTACGCGGGTGCAGCGCGAACACGGCTTCGAGGACAGCACCGAGGACCTTTACAACTACCTGATGATGGCCGGTGGCCCCGGCGCCGATGCGGAACGCGTGCGCGTCTATGCGGAGCAGGCCGCGGCCCACTTCGACTGGCTGGAGGCCCAGGGCGTGCCCTTCAAGGGCACCTACCTGCCCGGCAAGTGGATCGAGCCCACCACCGACGACACCCTGCTGTGGTCGGGCAGCGAGGCGGCGTGGCCCTTCAGCGCCCGGGCGAAGCCGGCGCCGCGCGGCCATACCGCCCAGTTCAAGGGCTGGGGCGGCGGCAAGGTGCTGATGGAGAAGCTGTGCGCGCGCGCCGAAGCCGTGGGCGCGATCGTGCACTGCAACGCGCGCGCACTGAGCCTGATCGTGGACCACGCCCAGGGCGTGGTCGGCGTGATCGTGCGCATCGAGGGCGAAGAGAAGTTCGTGCGCGCACGCAAGGGCGTGCTGCTGTGCGCTGGCGGCTTCATCGTCAATCGCGACATGGTGGCGCGCTTCGCACCCGGGGCGCTCGCCTGCACCGAGGTCGTCTCCGGCGGCAACGACGACGGCTCGGGCATCCGCATGGGCATGAGCGTGGGCGGCGCCACGATACACATGGACCAGTTCTTCGCCACCATCCCCTTCTTCCCGCCCGAGTCGCTGGTCAAGGGCATCTTCGTCAATGCGCGCGGCGAACGCTTCATCAACGAGGACGCTTACCACGGGCGCGTCGGCCACTACGTGCTGCGCCAGCCCGAGGGCAAGGCCTGGCTGCTGGTCGATAACACGATCTTCGGCCGTCCGGTGATCGAGCCCGACATCGAGGTGGCCGCGGTGGGCGAGACCTGGGAAGAGGTGGAGCAGGAGCTCGGCCTGCCTGCGGGCAGCCTGGTGCATACCGTCACCGAGTTCAACCGCCATGCCGCAGAGGGCGAGGACCCGCTGTTCCACAAGGCGGCGAACTGGCTGCGTCCGCTCACCGAGGCGCCCTTCGCTGCGCTGAGCTACTGCATCGGCGAGCTCAAGGCGCACGCCTTCACCATGGGCGGCCTGCACACGCGGCCCAGCGGCGAGGTGCTCGACGCCGACGGCCAGCCGATCGCCGGCCTCTACGCCGCCGGCCGCACGGCCTGCGGCCTGCCGCGCTGGGGCGAGGGCTACAGCTCGGGCATGTCGCTCGGCGATTCCACCTTCTTCGGCCGCGAGGCCGGGCGGGCCGCCGCCCGGCGCTGAAGGCGGCTCGCGACCGGGCGCCGCAAGAGAGAACGCCGCGCTCACCCCTCGGGGTGGCGCGGCGTTTTTCATCAAAGCGGGCGCGCGCGGCGGGCCGCGCCGCCCAGAAAGGCGGCGCCCCGCCCGCGTGCGAGGCTCAGGGCGTGACCTGCGCCTCCATCATCGCCAGGAAGTGCTCGGAGTACGGCGGCAGCAGACCCCACTCGCGACGCGGGTCGTGGGCCGGCGCCTTGAACACCGTGCGGGTGTGGCTGAGCTCGAGGAAACCCTCGCGGCCGTGGTAGTGCCCCATGCCGGAATCGCCCACGCCACCGAAGGGCGCATCCTCCATCGCGGCGTGGAACATCGCCTCGTTGATCGTGACCCCGCCCGACAGCGTGTGCTCGAGCACGCGCTGCTGCTCGGCTTCGTCCTCGCCGAAGTAGTACAGCGCGAGCGGGCGCGGACGGGAATTGATGTCGGCGATCAC
>NZ_DAOMPS010000088.1:0-8729 GCF_035444905.1 Thauera sp. | reverse complement strand
GCGGCCGTGGGTCCGTTGGCGGCGTCGACCGCATTGCTCAAGGTCGGCGCAGCGGCGGCACCCCCGCTGCGCACCAGTTGCAGGAGCCGCGCGCTGTTCCCGAGCATCGTCACACCGCGAAGAAGTGCGGCACGATCGCGCCGGTGCCGTCGTCCATGCCGACGAGGAGACCGCGGGCGACCTCGCCGGAGCCCGAGGGCATGTCGAGCGCGTCAGCGTGGCCGAGCACGGCGTTCGAGCCGCCGGCGAGGGCGAGGGTGCGGTCGGTGCTGTCCTGAACCAGCGTGACGTTGATGGCCTGGCCCATGTAGAGGCCGGTCACCTGGTCGATCGTCATGTTCCCGCCGGTCGGCGCAATGCGGATGTTCGTGGTCGCGGCGGTGACGGTGACGTCCTGCTCGCCGGAGCCGGTGACGGACACGGTGGCGACGACCGATGCGAGGGCGGTGAGCGTCTCGGCATAGGTCGGCAGCCAGAAGTTGCCCGCGGCGTCGAACCCCCAGCTACGGTTGGTGGCGCCGGAGCTCGTTGCATAGGGGAGAGAGACGAGTGCCCCATCCGTCACGACGGTCACGCCGTCCGCACCGAGCGCCTGTGCGGTCAACGCAGCGATCAGGCCCCTGAGGTTTCCCGCATCCTCGGATTCGTCGTCCGCGCCGTCCTCGAATAGGGCGAGGAGGAACCCCAGCCTGGCGGCGGCATCCAGGGCGCTCAGCGCGATCAGGTAGAGCGCGCCGGCCTCGCTGCTGTCGAGGCCCTCTATATTGTCGTAGCTCAGGCTCAATTCCGAGAGGAGAGCGGCGGTGAAAGCCTTCACCGCCTTCTGCGTGGGCACCCGCCAGTTACTGTCGGCCGCCAGAGTAGGGTCCGGGTCGGCGACCATGCCGGCCCCGCTGCGGACGATCGCGTTGACGTAACTGTTCGGACCTACCGCGTTTCCGGGAACCGCGACCGCACCGGATATCTCGGTGGCCGGGACTGCGCCAGGCGCGTCCTGCTTAACTTCGGGCATCGTTGCCTCCGCAAAAGGGGTGGTTCAGAACCCGAAGACGTGCAGGACAAACCCGCCGTCCGTCAGGGTGCCGGACGTGTCCCTGGTTATCACGGTGATGCTGTCCGCACCCGCCGCGGTGGCGTGGCAGATGAGCGCCCCGCCCGTGGAGATGGACGACGCGATGGGGAAGATGGTGGTTGCCCCGGACCCGCCCTTGGCGAGCGTGACGGTGAAGTTACCCTCGCTGTTCCGCACGCACGACACGATGTTTCGGTGGCCGTTAATGGTCACCGAGTCATCACCCGCCACGGTGATGCGCCCCACGGCCAGGGCGCCGAGGGTCATCGGACCGGACAGATCATTGGCAGGGATGTTGCACTCTTTGATCGTTCCGCCGCCGGTATTGCGGAGGGAGTGCCCGTCCTGCACGGTGACCGCGCTATCGTTCGCGAGGAAGATCGCCGTCAACTCGGTGGCCGAGACGTTCTCGATCATCTGCGGGCAGACGATGCCGGTGATCGTGCTGGCCTCGACGGAGACCCCCCGCTGGTTTCCACCCGAAGACCGGGTGACGCCCCGGATGGTCTGCGGCCCGAGGTTCAGCGCGATGACGGTATCGCGCAGCCGGATCGCCATCCCGAAGCTGGTCCGCCAGACGTTCGGCCCGACGGTGACCGCAGCCCAGTTCCCGATCCACGCGCCGCCGTTCAGGTTCTCGCAGCCCCAGCCCTCGCAGATGTTGTCGGAGACGACGAGATGGTGGCCGAGATGCGTGCTCGTGCCGTCGTGTGCGGTGACGAAGATAGCGTGACCGGCGCCGCCCTCGCCGTTCCCCTCGGTTTCGTCGCCGGCCGCCGACCGGAGTATTCGGTTGCCGACGATCTGGATGTCGCGGGGTGGAGCAATGCCCGTACCCTCCTCGAAACCGCCCTTGTCGATGCCGATGCCATGGTGGCAGTCAATAATGTCGTTGTGGAGGAAGCGCCCGCGCTGCCCGCCGTGGGTGCCCATGCCCTTCCACTGGAGGCAGTTCCGCACCCGGTTGCCGACGACCCAGAAGTCGGCCGAGGCGCGGACCCCGGACTGGTAGGTCCGGGTGAACTCGATGCCGTACATCCGGTTGCCGTTGTTGAGGTAGTCGCCGGGGGATAGGGTGTCGATGCTGTTGTGCTGCACCCACGAGTGCACGCAGCTATAGCCCCGAAACCCGCCGCGGCCGCACCTGGCGATGGTGTTGCGCTCCACCCAGAGGTGGGTGACCATATCGAGCTGGATCGCGTCCTCGGCCCACCCTTCCAGGTGGCAGTCGTGGACCCGGACGTTGAAGCTCTCCCCGGTGATGGTCAGGCTCTTGCGCCACTGGTAGTCGGAGCCGCGAACATGGATGCCGTTGCTCGCCGGCCAGTTCTCGACCGGGTTCGAGGTGTAGCCGGCGTCATCGGGCTGCCAGAAGGGGCCGCGCAATTCGAGGCCGGAGATATCGACGTTCGAGGTGCCGACATCCATCCAGAGGCCGTTCCAGTCGACCACGCTCGCCTTGACGTAGGAGCCCGGCCGCTCGTAGCTGTAATAGTTGGGCTGGACGAGGATCGACTTGCCCTTGCCCTCCCCGGTGATGACGGTGTTCGAGGAGACCTTCGGCGATCCGGAGGTCATCTTGAATACGCCCTCGGGGAAGTGGACACGCGCGCCGGTCGCGGCCGCCACGTCGAGCGTGGCCTGCACTGCGGGGTAATCGTCGGTTGACCCATCGGCCACGGCGCCGAGCATGACGGGGCTGAGAACCCGCTCCGCTATCTCCCACCAGGCGCCGTCGTCGCTTTGCACCTTGCCGGCGTGCGACGGTTCGGAGACCACGCGCTTGTAGAGCGCAGCCCCACCATCGCCGACCGTCGCATGGCCGCTCACCCGGAGCGACGACATGCCCTCGGGGATTTCGAGGGACTGCACGGCATTGCGAGTCGAGTAGAGCGGGACATTGCCCTGGCTGACCGCATCTGAGGTGTAGCCCTGCGCCAGATCGCGGGCGGCCTCGGCCGCTGCCTGTGCCGCCAAGGCAGCGACCAGCGTATCGTCCACCGCGCCGAAGATCCGGCGGAGGTCCTGCTTCGATGGATTATACCGCCCGCTCTGCGGGTCGCCCACAGGGAGCGGAGCGGCGGGGGCGCCCGGCTTGCCATCGCCCGAATAGCGATTGTGCTCGCGCAGGTATTCGTTCGCCAACTGAGCGAGCAAAGCCATCGGTAAGCTCTCCGGAAGTAGGGGTTAGACTTCGACCGTTTCGGGCGGCTCAAGCCATGCCGAAACGACGTTGGATGAGGTCTTCCATCGCGCGCGGACCTCGTAGGTCTCGCCCTCGCTGACGATGCCCGAGACGGCGGTAAGGTCGACTGCCGACATCGCCTCCCATGGGCCGGACGGGGACAGGCGGAACTGCGCGACGAGCGACAAGCCGGTGCGAGCCGGCTCCAGGACCGTCAACTGGATCACGTAGCCGGTCGTCGAGCCGATGGTGCGGAGCGGGGTCGTGATCTCGTCAACCGCGGGGACTTCGATCGTGCGGCTAGGCTTCGTTCCTGCCGGGGGAGGACTAGGCACGCCCTCCTCGGCGGTCGTCCATGCGTATGCCTCCGGGCCGAGGCTGTAGATCTCGAACTCGAGCCCGCTCATGTCGGTCCGGAACGCCCGCCGCTCGATATAGAAGGGGCCGTCGATATGCATCTCCGGGATCACGAGGGTGATGAACCGCTCTCCCCACGCCCTCAGCCCGACGAGGTTGGTGGAGATCGTCCCCCGCCAGCGCGGGTTCATTCGGTGGGCGTGGATCTTCGCGAGCCGCTGCGCCTGCGCCGGCCACTGCACCATGTCGAGGGTCAGGTCCTCCACGATCTGCCCCCGAGCCGCCTGATCCACCGTGTTGCGCCACGCGGGGGCCTCGTTTGGCTGGTAGCTGGCCTTTGGATCGCGGAAGACGATCTTCACCTCGTTGAAGGCGGCGAGCTTGTCGGTGCCTTCGGACAGGTCGAACGAGAGGATATCCCGGTCGGTAATCGTGACGGTCGGGGGCTGCCAGACACCGCCACGGACGCCGATCTTGCCCTCCGGCGTGAGGTAGAGATCGGCATCGCACGTCGCCTGCATGGAATGCAGGACGTCGACCGGATCATCCTGGAGGCTGTAGGTGCCCCCGAGCCGGTAGCGCGCCTGGGAGCCCCCAGCCCGAAGCGGAACACCCTGGGCACAGACGTTCGCGAACGCACCGAACGAAGCAAGATCCACGTCGGCCGTCGTGATGCCGGGGAACCCGTCCGCATGCCTCAGATAGTCCAGCATGCAGAGGGCGGAATTCTCCGACCACGCGGTTTCGCCGGTGCGCGGGTCATAGACCCGGCTCAGCCGAGCGAGGATGCGCACCGCAGTCTGGGCGCCCTCGGGGTACACCTTGGCGAAGTCCTCGGCATCGACACCATTGAACTGTGCATAGGTGCAGGCAATCCCGCGGAGGCGGTGATCCTCCGTCCACACCCCAGGCCATGCGGCGGTCATCACGTCGAAGGCCGTCTGATTTGGCGACCCGTTCAGCGTCCGAATCCGGATGGTCTCGTTGGGGATATCGTCATCCCCGACCACCCATCCATTCCCGGAGAGGGAGTACGTCTGATCTCCGAGCCACACGGACTCGATCTCGTCCACCACTCCGGAATGATGCATGACTATCTGGTAGAGCGTGCCGTCCTTGCTGTCCCAGAAGGCTCGGGTTCCGCCCAGCTTGTCGCGGCCATAGCCCCTGATCCTCGGACCAGTCGACTGATTGAGGACCGACTGCTGATCCGGGACCGACAGCCGGGGGCGGCGCCTGAACGCGCCGGAGAGGACCGTCAGGCCCGCCCCGACGATGATGTTTGCCGCGGCAGTCGCCACCGACGCGCTCACGCCGACCGCGGTCAACCCCGACGCGATGAAGCCCACCACGGCCTGAAAGACCGCCGAGAGGATGCCCATGACTCAGGCCGCCTTCGCCCACACCTGCTCGGCAGGCTCGTAGCCGGCCTGACGCAGGATCGCCGCGACCCGCTCGTTGAACGACGTGAACCGGATGAGCTTGGCCCCCCTCTCCCGCGCCCACGCCTCGTATGCCCTCAGAAGGGCGAGCCCGACCGCCGAGCGGAAATACCAGCAGTGCTCCACCGCGATCCGCTCGCGGCTCATGTTCGTGGTCGTCACCTGCGCTGCGATGAAGCCGCCCGCCGCGATGAGGACGAGCCCGTCCGGCGAGGTGATGAGGCTCGCCAGCACGCCAGCCGTGCGCGACCGGTCGAAGGTCAGCGGGCGCTCGGCGACCGAAGCGAACGCCTCCGCCATCCCGACGAGCTCGGGCATGTCCTGCAACGTGGCCGGGCGCATCAGAACGTCGGCCACTCGATCGTCTTGGTGACCAGATCAGGCACCTGCTCGAGCCCGCGGTCGCCGGGGAAGCGCGCCTTCTGGTCCTGGTCGGTGTAGAGACCGAACGGCGGCCGGCGACGACTGGACCAGATATTTTCGGCCGTCAGGATGACAGTCCGCGAGCTCGGCCCGTCTGCCGCATAGCGCAGGAGGTCCATGCGCCCCGCCCAAAGAGCGACCGGGCCATCGAGCGTGCTGTGGACCTGTCCGCCGGAGCCCTCGATGTGGAAGAACTGGATATAGACAATCACCCGGCGGTCCTTGACCGCGGCGCTGCCAGAGCGGACCATCGCGACGATCTCGGGGTTGACGCCGGAGAGGGTGAAGGTCGTCTCCGTCGCCTCGCCGGCTTGCCCCTGCGACAACCCGTCGATCTGGACGATATCGCCCGCGCCCTCCCACTCGTATCCCCCGGCCGCGAGGGTGCCGAATCCTGTCCACCACCGCTTCGGGCTGTCCTTGAAGTCCATGAAGACGAGCAGGCTCGCTTCGATCGTCCGGTTGTCCAGGTACGCGTCGACAGTCTGGGAAAAGAGGCTCACCACACCTCCGCGAAGTCGATCGACACGTCGGCCGAGTTGAGGTTGATCTGGTCGAACACGCCCGTTTCGTCGGCGGCCATCCGCATCCTGCAAACCGGGCGACCGAGGATCAGAGGCTCGCCAGCAGCCAGCGGCGCGCGAAGCTTCGGCCAGAACTCGATGGTCTCCGAGTAGGTCACCGACCCGAAGTTCAGGGGCTCGCCGCCAAAGGTGATCGGCGCTCCGCCAAAGGCGATGACGCCGTGGACGCTCGGGTTTGCCCATGCCCGCGCCACAAGATAGAGCCGGTCGCCGAGGCCGAAGTAGTGCCCCGGCCGCAAAGGCGGAACGTCCGTGTGCAGCACCGTGATCCGCGTTGCGCCGAGGGCTGCATCCGCCCCCGCGCGCATGTAGACGACCTCGGTCTGACCGAAGCCCGAGTGATCCATCAGGCCGCCGCCATCGGCGAACGTGGCAGCGGCGGCGGCCGAGAGCATCCGCCCGTGCACGTCGTAGGGCCGCCAGCGCGCGACGCAGGGCACGAGGATTTCCCCCGCCATGCCGTCAACCGCCGCATATAGCCCCCGGTAGGCGAGCGTCCGCTCCTCGCCTCGGACGCCCGAGAATGGCACTATCACCCGCGCGCGCATCGCCCAATAGCCGGCATCGGAGCGCACAACCTGCTCGCTGCCGGAGATGCTGCGCCCCCCGGTGCGGCTGGGGCCGGCCTTCATCCACGCCTGAGACGAGAATGGGAGATTTGGCGGCCAGACTTCCATGTCACCCCTTGACAGCTAACGGATATGCTAGGTATATGCGTAAGCATGGCAATACGCATTCTTGATCTGATCGAAGGTCTGAAGGTCAGCGGATGGGTGCGGAGGTGCGCCCACTGCAATCGGCTGTTCATCGGCCGAAGAGATGCCGCCTACTGTTCAACCGCGTGTCGGGTTTCGGCCTCACGCAAGCGAAAGGAAAAGCCGTGAAGTCCCTGTATCTGGTTCCGCTTCTCGCTGTCGCCGCCTGCGCGCAGGCCCCCGAGAAGATCGAACCCGTCTCTGTCTCCCCCAGCGCCTACGTTGGCGCCTCGTGCAACGCCGTGACGGCCGAACATGCGGCAGCGACCGCTCGCCTCGCTGTGCTCTATGGCGAGCAGCGCCACGCCCGCACCCAGGACACCGCCGCCGTCATCATCGTCGGAGCGCCACTGGCCTCGCTGAACGGCGAGGACCGCGCCCCCGAGATCGCCTCGCTCAAGGGGCAGGTCGCCGCAATGGAAGACCGCCTCCGAGGCTGCTAACCCATCCGCCGGCTGGCGTTCGCGACGGTGGAAGGGGCCAGACGCTGCACCGCGCGCGCCGACACGGGGCCGGCGATGTTCGCCACCGCCGCCCGCCAGTTGCCGTCCTGGTCGACGTAAACCCGCACGTCCACAGCGCCACCGGCGCCGTTCGGCGTGATGGTGCCCGACGCTCGCGGCGTGAATATCTCCGGGCCGCGCTCGCCGACGAGATAGCTGGTCCCCGCCCGCACCGGGCCGCCGCTCGCCCGGCCGCCGCCGAAGATCGCCCCGAAGATCCCGCCGCCGCCAGAGTTGAGCAGCCCCTCGATCCCCGACTGGATGAAGGTCTTGGCGATCTGCGAGGCGAGGCTGCGAAGGCTGTCCTCGAGGCTGCGCGAGCCGTCGATTGCCGAGACGAAGATGTCGGCGAAGGTCTCCGCCGTCTTCTCGTTCTCCCGCTGAAGCTCGCGCTGCGCCTGCGCCACGTCCCGGATGCCGTCGCGGATGGCCTGCTGAATGCGGCGCTGCTCTTCCGCTGCCGCGCGATCGATGCCTCCGCCGCCCCCGCGGCCACCGCCGCCGCGGCTCGTCGCAGTCGGGGCCGTCAGCGGCGAGCCATAGATCGGGAACTGCGCATCCATTACGGATGAGCGCGTCGGCGGAACCCCGCTAAGGGGATAATCCCCGGCACCCGTGCCGAGCGCCCCGCCGAAGGAGGTCGGCCGGCTGCTGTTGATCTGCTGTTGCGCGACCCGCGCGCGCTCGGTCGCGGCCAAAGCCTGCCCGGCCGCCATCATCGCGCCCTGCGCGTTGGCGAGGACTGTCTGCCAATCACCGGCGAGCCCCTGCGCCTGTGCACGAGCCGCACCCGTGTTGTCCGCGAGGGTCGCCGCTGCCTGCCCGGCTCCGATCGCGGCATCCCGAATCGCGGCCATCTCCGGCGTGATCTGCCCGGTCTCGTCGGCGATGCCGGCGATCGTGTTAGCCAGCGCCTGCGCCGCCGTGGCCACTTGGTCCATCGGCGCTCCGGCGAGGCGGGTGATCGCATCGAACAGCCGCTGCGCCTGCTCCTCGGTGAGACCCAGCGCCTCCTGAAGCTGCTCGACCCCGCTAACGATCGCGAGTGATCCTTGCGTGCCGGGGACGACGCGGGTGATGTCCGCAACCATGTCCGAGAGCTGCTGCTGCAGGTCGCGGATGGCCGAGGTCGCGCCCGTCTCGGCGAGGCTCCGAAGCGCGCCGCTGAACAGGTCCGTGGCTTCCGCCACCTCGAAACCCGCGGCCTTGAGGACGCCCAGCGTGTCGCTCAGCGTCTTCGTGATCCCGTCGAGCGCCAGCGCCTCGTCGCCAGCGTCGCTCATCGCAGAAGCGAGAAGCGGCAGCGCCGCGGCGGCAGCGCCAATGGCTATGCCAAGCGGGCCGAATCCGGCAAGGATTTGCGGGGCCTGCTGGCCGAAGACCCGCATGGCGCTGGTGCCCATGCTGA
>NZ_DAOMPS010000087.1:0-9751 GCF_035444905.1 Thauera sp. | reverse complement strand
TCGTGGATCCGGAGGGGCTCATCTTGTTTGCGTTTGATGGGACGGGGAATACGGAGGCGAGCCGGAGCAACGTCTATTGGCTGCGGGAGGCCTATGACGACAACGACCTGACTCGCGATGACGATGGCGAACCGCTTGCGCAAGCTAACCGACCGTTCTACATCGAGGGCCCCGGCACATCCGCCCTACTTGACAACGGACTTGCGTACACACTTCCGATCCGCGTCAATGAACAACACCATCGCTTGGATCGCTACATTAAGGCTAAGTGGGAGTATGAGACGGCGAAGCTTGGAAATCGATTCACTCCGAACACACCGCTCCGGATCACCCTCGACTTGATCGGCTTCAGTCGGGGGGCGGCTGCAGCCCGGAGTTTCGCCAACCAAGTCATTCAGCGAAACATTTCCGCCTACTACAGCAAGACCATGTGGGGATATGCGCCCGACTCCTCGCTCCAGCACTGCATCGCAGTCGACATCCGCTTCATGGGGCTGTTTGACACGGTGCTTAGTAAAGCACCAGATGGCTTTGACCTTAGCGTCTCCTCACACATCGGACATGTCGCCCACGCAGTTGCAGTTAACGAGCATCGTGCCCTATTTCCACTGGAGTCTGTCGAAACCACCTATGCCGATCGTGGCTTCGGTCCCAACACCATCGAGATTGGTTTCATAGGAGCGCACGCGGATATCGGTGGAGGCTACCTCGAGCAAGACGGCGGCGACCTTTCAGACGTTGCCCTCAATTGGATGTGGGACCGGATGGTGGCCGCAGGCGTGCCCATGAATCCGCTAGACGACGCGCAGAGGCGTATCAGTGCTCCAACCCTTCATGACGAAACTCTCACCGGCTTATGGTCCATTCCCGGCTTCGGTGGCCTCACGTCCGATCGAGAGGTACGTTATCCGGATCGTATGCTCGCGCAACGAGCGGCCGAGCCAGCCCATGGCATGACATGGTCACTGAGCCAATCTTT
This sequence comes from Thauera sp., assembly GCF_035444905.1. Classification (GTDB taxonomy): domain Bacteria; phylum Pseudomonadota; class Gammaproteobacteria; order Burkholderiales; family Rhodocyclaceae; genus Thauera. The sequence goes on along the minus strand of NZ_DAOMPS010000087.1, from coordinate 8,772 downwards.
CATCACTTACCATCCACGAGATGAACCTCAAGACCCCTATGCCGCCATCGTCGATATCCCTTGCTGCGGTAACAACGCGGGCATCGTTAACATGCAAGCCTACGCGGAATGGCTGGCCACACTCGGAGTAACGATTCAGTGACCTTAGGCAAGTCGGAGAGCTTCAGTATGCCGCTCGTTCACTTACCCCTAACCGCGCTTGCGTTGACGCTTACCATCGAGTCAACGGCCGCCATGGGCGCTTGGCGGTCGGGCACCAACGCCTGTTACGGCATCCGCAACATCGGCACCGAAGACATACAGGTGGTGCGAATAAAGAGTGCCGAAAACCCTCAACTTTGGTACGAGGGCGCGCTCTGGATCCGTGCCGAATCAGACCTCCCGCATGCGGAGCGCCCAAAGCCGGGAAGCACGCTCAGCTTTGGTGGCAGCTGTTACAGGAGTGATACCGGTCACCAAGTACCCGAGGCCGTAACGGTAAGCTGGCAGACGCTTCCATCCCCCGGCGACAAAGCCTACTCAGGCGAGGCAGTCGGTCCATATCGTGCCAGCATCCGCAGCCGCGTACCTTCTAAGGTCCTCGACCTGGCCAGGCGAGACGGATACAACCTAGAGTTGTCGCTTACCGCTGGCGATGTGCCGATCTACTTCAACTGGCAACTTGTCTACCGAGGGCCGGGCCGCAATTCGCGCCAGACCGGAGTCGCTCAAGAAACGTACCTGTGCATCGGTGGTGACAGTTTCGAGAAATTGAATATCAGCAAGTGGACTACAAGCCAACGGGGCACGGTCCCAGTCTGGCCACACTGCATGTTGCCGTAAGGTATCCCTAGCTTTGCGAGGCCGAGCCACTATGAAAAGCGTGCGCATGACCATTGGCCCCTCCGTCCCGGGCTCTCTCGCCCGCGGGCGCATCGATCCTGCCCGCGTCGATGCAACGACCGAGCGCGACATCGCCCGCCATGCCGCCGAAGACGACGCGCTCGCGATGCAGGACGCGGGCCGCTTTGTGCGCGACGTGCGAAAGCGGCTCGGACTCACGCAGGCGGAATTCTCGCGGCGCATCGGCGTGCCGATTGACACGATCCGCAATTGGGAACAGGGCAAGCGCTCCCCGACCGGAGCGGCGCGCACCTTGCTGCGTCTGCTGGACAAGCTGCCCGAGGCGGCGATGGCCGTGCTGGAGCACGACACGGCCCCTGCGCAATAGCCCGTTCAGCCACGCTCCCGCCGCATTTCCTGCATCTGCACGATCAGCATCGCCAGCCGCCGGCGCAGCAACTGGCGGCGCTCGCTGCTGTCTTCCAGCCCCGCGATCTGCGCCCGCAGCGCGGCGATCTCCCTGCGCAAGGCGATCTCGGGCGGGGCGAAGCCGGCGTTGCGCAGGATCTTGTTGGCCATGCGCTGTTCGGGCGACACGAAGAGTTCGTCATCGAACACCAGCGGTTTGCCTGCGCCGGGCAGATTGTCCAGTTCCCCCCGGCGCAGCGCATCGGCGATGCGTTGCTCGGCGAGGATGTCGAACAGCGAGGCCATGCGTGTCAGCTGCGCGCCGCGCGGGTAGACACCAGCACGCCGCCCAGGATCAGCACGAAGGCCAGGCCGTGGTAGAGCTTGGGCCATTCGCCGATGACGGCGGCGGACAGGATGGCGGCGAAGAGCGGGGTGAAGTTGTAGAAGATCGCGGCGGTGGCGGGACCGGCCTCGGCCACGGCCGCGCCCCAGAAACGGTAGGCGAGGATGGACGGGCCGATGGCGACGTAGAGAATCGCCGCGACCAGGCCCCAGGACCACTCGGCAGGCGCTGCCGGCGCGACGAAATCGCCCGCTGCGGCGGCGGCGACCGCCCACAGCACACCGAACACGCACTGCGCGACGAGGAACTCGGCCCAGTTCCAGGCCGGCCGCTGCTCGCCACGCATGTGCGCGGGCGGACGGGCGAGCATCCAGCTGTAGGCGGTCCAGCCGATCATGGCGAGCAACATGAGCAGGTCGCCCTCGACGAACTCGATGCGCGCCAGCGCGCCGAGGTCGCCACGCGACAGCACGAAGGCGACGCCCAGCAGCGACATCAGCGCGCCCAGCACCTGCACCGGGCGCGGGATGACGCGGTAGAACAGGACGCCGATCAGCATCATCCACACCGGCGCACTGGAGGCGATGAGGGTCACGTTGATCGGCGTGCTGGTGCGCAGCGCCATGTACTGCAGCGCGTTGTAGGCGCCGACGCCGATCAGCCCGAGCACCGCGAGGTGAGCCCAGCGCGCGCGGATCTGCGCGCGCGCCTCGGGCGTGGCGACCGCGCGCCATCCGAGCGGCAGCAGGATCAGGAAGGCCACCATCCAGCGCAGGGCGTTGAGCCAGAGCGGTCCGATGCTGTCGATGGCGATGCGGCCGACGACGGCGTTGGTCGCCCACAGCATGGGTGGCAAGAGCAGGAATGAGACGAGTCGAGGGGTCAGTTGCATGGGGAGGACGTCCGATTATTATTATGTGCTGCGCGGGCGGACGATCGTCAGTGCCGTCCCGCCCGCCCGGTGCCAGGCCAGTCGGCCGGCGCGAGGGCGAACTTATACGCGAAGGCGCTCCAGGATTCACCCCTGCAAAGGGCATGGATAAAGCCCGCGCGATCGGTCACCCAGCTACCGCCGACCACGCTGACGCCCCGCGCGAAGAGCGGATCGGGCAGGCAACCGGCGCTCGGACCGATGAGCACGATACGGCTGGCCCTGCGGCAATGCGCGAGCATGGCGTCGACCGTGTGGTTGAGCAGGATGGTGCTGGTCGCCAGCACCTTGTTGCAGCTCTCGAGCGCGCCGGCATCGAGGGTGACGCGGTAGCCGTCGTAGTGGCCGGCGTAATCGGGGTTGAGCTCGATCACGGTCAGCTGCGCGCCGGCGGCGGTGACCTGCTTGAGCAGTGGCGAGAACAGCCCGACCATGCCGATATGGTCGCCCGCCTGCGGCGCAATGCCGCCGATGGAGTCGGTCGCGCGCGGCGGGGTGAAGCCCATGCGGTCCATCACCGTGCGCGACAGCGCATTCGCCGCGGCAAAGCCGAGCGTGCGGCGCAGATCACGGTACCCGGCTTCTGCCTCGCCGGTTGCAGGTACGGGCGCGGCGAACTCGCGTGCGAGTTGCAGCGCATTCACGCCGACGATGCCCCGCAGATCGTCCGCAGCGGCGAGCCGGGACAAGGTGTCGCTCAGCAGCACATAGGAGATGCCGAGTGCGCCGTCGTCAAGTTCGAGCGCACAGAACTCGCCGTTCTTCGATGCGGCGGCCTCGGCCGGCGGCAGATGCAGCGCACGCACGCTTGGGATGGGCTGGCCGGCGGTGGCGCGTTCGAGTTGGGCGACAAGGTCGGCGGCAAAGCTCATGAGCGGGTCTCGTCCGGGGGAGTCGAAGGCTGCGCCGCGACGTCCGGAGCGCAGTGGCGGCCGGCGCGCACGGCCGCCGCGGCGATCTCGGGACTGACGCTGCGAGCGCGGTTCTCGGGGTTGCGCAGCGCGCCGGGGAAGTAGCTGGCGGTCAGGCTGCGGGAATGCACCGGCGAGCCGCCCGCCTCGGCTCCCTCGCCACGCGCCGGCTGTCCGTCGCCGGGCCGACCATAGCGGCGCCAGTCGCGTACCCAGTGGATGTGGTCGGTAATCTCGAGCAGGCCGATGGTCTCGCGGTCGCCGATCAGGATGCCCTGCACGCGCAGGCCCTGCTCGCGACGCACCACGTGCAGGCGTTCGGCCAGGGCCGGCGTGGCGCCGAATTCGCCATCGGAGGCGATGAGCAGATCGGCGAGCTGCCATTCGGCCTCCTCGAGCCGGGCGATGGCACGCTCGAGCGGACCGCAGATGTCCGTTCCGCCACCGAAGCTCCTGCCGAGGAAGTGGGCGAGTTGTGCCACCCCGGGCGCATCGATGCCGAGCGCCATCTCCACCACCTCGTCCGGGCCGCCAAAGGCGAACACGAGGCAGGCGCGACGCTGCGCATGGGCGCAGCGTACCGCCTCCAGCACCACCGCCTTGGCCACCGCCTCGGCACCACCCTGCATCGAGCCGGAGGTGTCGACGCAAACCAGCATCGGCCCCATCTCGAGCCGCTTCGCCGGCGCCGGTCGCAGGCTGGGGCGCAGAACCGGCGCAGGGCGCAGGCATTCTTCCTGCAGATGGTCGTCGTCCTCGTAGGCGAGCAGCGTGCGTTCGGCATGGCGGGCGTGCCACACCAGGCGCAGTTGCGGGTGGCCGAGCAGCATGGCCTCGGCCGGCAGCATGCGCGCGACGCGGCCGGAACGATGCACGCCGCGCGTCTCGCCCGGCAGCTCGGGCACGCGCAGGCGGCGCGCCGCGCTGCGCAACACGCTGGCGGGCTCGGTTACCGGCTGCACGGCCTGGCTCGATGCCGCCTCGTCCTCGGCCTGGCGGGCGCGGCCCAGGCTGCGGATGATGCGTGCGAGCTCGGGCAGGCACTCGAAGAGCTTGCGGATGCGCACCACCTCGCGCCACTCGGTGCTGCGCAGCAAGCCGCGCAGGCTGTCCCAGCGCGTGTTCTTGAGCAGGTCGCCCAGGTCGCCGAAAGCTGCTATGAGCTCGTCCATCTCGCCACAGCGCTCGGCCCAGTCGGCGGCGAAGGCGTCCAGCGCCATGGCGTCCGCCTCGGCCGTGCTGGCGCCGCGGTCGCGGTAATCGACGATCAGGTCGAGGTGAAAGAGCAGACTCTGCAGCACCGTTTCGCTGAGCTCGGCGCGGTCGCGACAATAGCCCGCGAGCTCAAGCGCGGCCATGCGCGCGCGCAATCCCGCTTCCAGCCGCGGGGGTGGCCAGCTCGCGCCCTGGTCAGACTCTGTCGCCGTCACATCGGGAAGTCGACCGGCCAGCAGGGCCTGGCGCCAGGCGTCGAGCGCCTCGAGACGATCGACCAGCCGGCCATGCGCATGAGTCATCCCGCCCAGCCACAAGCCGCGCGGCAGGCGCTCGAGCACCCCAAGGGGGGCTTCGAGGGCCTCGAAGCGCTGAGCGACGACGGCTCGCGGGACGACCAGCGGGGGGAGCACGATGTCGCCCTCAGTCGAGCAAGGGCTCGTGCTCGACCGGCGCCGGTTCGGTGCCTTCGACGTCGAGTCGCGGCAGGGCCTCGAAGCCGGCCCGCGCCGCCCGCGCGCGATGCACGAGATCGACCAGGGCCTGCGTGGTGTGCGCCAGGCTCGCCTGCGCCGCCGCGATGAACGCGGGATCAGCCCAGATCGCCTGGGCGGCCCAGGCCTGCAAGGCGGCGCGCTCGGCGCAGAGCTCGGCCTGGTAGCCCGCGATGCGCTGCAGCAGGGCGTCGAGCTGGTGCGTGCGCGCGGCGACATGGCGCCGTCCGTAGCGACGCTTGCGCGTATAGGTCATGCGCAGCGCGCCGGCACCGCCCTTGGCATCACCAATTGCGCTGGCGAGTTCTCCGGCACGCTCATCGGCAAACGCGCCACCGCCCTGAAGCTCGCGATCCCCGCCGAATGCGTCCGCAAGGGCCTCGGCCTGACCAAGCGCGGAAAAGCGCAGCCGGCCCGATTCGTCGTAGTCGAGATCGTTGGCCTCGCGTTCAAGCTTCAACTGTGCCTCGAAGGCCTCCACCACCCGGCTCAGCCGCGGCGGCGCATGGGCCTCGCGCAGGCCCAGCCGGGCCGCCAGCCAGTCGGCGACGGCCTGCTGCGCCTCGGCCTCGGCCGCCACGCAGAAGGGCATCAGGCCCAGGTCCCAGGCCGCGACCGCCGCCCTGCCCTCGCTCGCCGCAGCCATCCGCAGCAGGCGGGCAATCTTCACCCAGCGCCGATCCGACACATAGCAGTGCTGCGCCGCCAGCCACGCCCGCAGTTCGGCAAGCAACGCGAACACCGGCGGCGGCAGGCCAACGCCCGCGGCCGCGCGGACCAGCGCGCCACGCGCCGCAGCCGAGAGCTGGTGCGCCTCGGCGATCACGGGTGGCGCGGCCTCGTCGGGCAGGGCCGCACCTGTCGCCGCATCCGCCTGCAGCAGGCTGCGAAAGCCATCCGCGCTGACCGGGCCAACGCTCAGCCGCAGCAGGAAGCGATCGAAGAAGGCCTCGGCGACCTCGTCCTCGGGCACCTGGTTGGTGGCACCGACCACGCTGATCAGCGGGCAGCGTTGCCGCCCGGCGCCGTTGTCGAATTCGCGCTCGTTGAGCAGGGTGAGCAGCGCGTTGAGGATGGCGCTGTTGGCCTTGAACACCTCGTCGATGAAGGCGACCGCCGCATCAGGCAGGAAGCCGGCGGTGTGCCGCTCATAGCGGTCTTCCTCGAGCGCGCGGATCGACAGCGGGCCGAACAGTTCTTCGGGCACGGTGAAGCGGGTCAGCAGGCGCTCGAAGTAGCGCGCCTCGCGAAACGCGAGATGGATGCGCCGCGCCAGCGCGCTCTTGGCGGTCCCGGGCGGCCCGATCAGCAGGGTGTGCTCGCCCGCCAGCGCCGCCAGCAGGCTCAGGCGCAGTGCCTGTCGCCGTTCGACGAGGCCTGACTCGAGCGCCACGAGCAGGCGCTCGAGCTGCTGGCGGTCGACGGCTGCGCCCTCCATGGCCACTCAGGCCTGCGGGCCGGTCGCCGCACCGTAGGCATGTGCCTTCAGCGTCTCGAGGTCGACGACGCGCAGCGCCGACTCGTGTGTCGCCTCCAGCACCACGGGCGGCGCCACCCCGGCCTCCCAGGCTTCTCGCCAGCGCAGTGCGCACAGGCACCAGCGGTCGCCGGGCTTGAGGCCGGCAAAGCGGTATTCCGGCCGCGGGGTCGACAGATCGTTGCCGACCTGCCGCGAAAACGCCAGAAACGCGTCGGTGACGCGGACACAGATGATGTGACGACCCAGATCGTCCGGCCCGGTTTCGCAGCAACCGGTGCGGTAGAAGCCCGTCAGCGGGGCATAGCTGCAGGCCAGGAGTGGCCCGCCAAGGACATTGCGTGAGGCATTCATGCGCGTTCGTTCCCGTAAAGATCTCGGCAAGCGCTGGCTCGACGGTTTCATTGTAGCCCGGCCTGGCGCGGCGGGCAGAATGTGCCTGCGAGCCACGGCCAGCTCAACGCCGTTGAGCGACACACGATGGGCCGGGGCAGCCACCAACCACGCCATGGGCATGCAGATCGTCGACCAGCCGCTTGCCATTTCTGCTATTTTCTTGCCTTTTGTACAAATATGCCGCCGGCCATGTCGAGCAAATCCGAGTCCCCCCGCGAGTTCATCAGCACCGCACAGGCGGCCCGGCAACTGGGACTGTCGCTCGGCGCCGTCCAGCAGATGGTCGAGAGCGGCACGCTGGCGGGCTGGAAAACGGCAGGCGGTCACCGCCGCATCCGGCAGGATTCGGTCGACGCGCTGCTCGCGCGGGCAAAGGCGCCGGCCGGCATGGCGCGCCCCTTCAGCAGCACCCTGCGGGTGATGGTGGTCGAGGACGACAAGCTGCTGCAGGGCATCTACAGCGAGACCTTCGCCGCCTGGGCATTGCCGATCGAGGTGTGCGTGATGGATCACGGCCTCGACGCTCTCGTCGAGGTCGGCCGCGAACCGCCCGACCTGCTGATCGCCGACCTTCGCATCCCGGGCATCGACGGCTTCGAAATGATCCGCCGCCTGCGCGAGAACCCCTTGTCGAGCCATGTCGCCATCGTCGTCGTGTCGGCGCTCAGCGCCAAGGAGATCGCCGCCGAGGGCGGTCTGCCCGACGATGTCACGGTCTATCGCAAGCCCATCCCCTTCCACGAGCTGCACGGCTACATGCAGGCGCTGATCACCCAGCGCCGACGCGCCTGTAACGGCGCCTAGGCCGGTCTCGAACAGGCGGTCGGCCAGCCATGAACACGCTCGCCTTCATCATCGACGACAGCCCGATCAACCTCGCCATCGGGCGGGTCTTCCTGCAGCGACTCGGGTGGACGGTGGAGGAGTTCAGCAGCGCCACAGCCATGTTGGCGCGCCTCGATGAAGCCAAGCCCGCATTCATGCTGCTCGACATCTCCATGCCCGACATGGGGGGCGAGGAACTCTGCCAGCAGATCCGCGCGCGGCCGGACTGGGCCGGCATCCGCATCATCGCCTACACCGCCCATGCACGGGACGACGACCACCAGCGCTACCTGCGCAGCGGCTTCGACGAGGTCATGATGAAGCCCATCACCCTGGGCGCCATCACCGCCGCCGTCGGCGCGGCCCCCTGCCCTCCCGCCCCGCTCTGAGCGCCCACCGCGATGACGAAGCCGCGTTGCCGCCACTTCGATCCCGACGCCCTGCTGCACGACATGTTCGAGCATCGCGAAGCCGTGCGCGGCGTGCTCCAGACCTACCTCGCCTGGCAACAGGACCTGCTCGCGCAACTCCATGCCGCCGCGCAGGTGAACGACCTGCCCCGCCTCGCCCACATCGCTCACACCGCACGCGGCTCGTTGTCCCAGTTCCGCGCCCACGCCAGCGTCGCGCGCGCGCGCGCGCTCGAGGCCGGCTGCCGCGCGCTGGATACGCCCGAGGCGACTGCCCCGACGCGATCGATCGCCGAACTGGTGGAGCGCCTGAGCACGGAACTCGAGGCCCTCGGCGCGGAGATCGCCGCCTATCTCGAGGCAGACGAAGGCTGACCCCGGCGACGCGCCGCACCATAAAAAGCGCTTTCACGCCACGGACCTTGCAGCTATAATGGCGGGCTTACGGACAGGTGGATGAGTGGTTTAAGTCGCACGCCTGGAAAGCGTGTTTGGGATAATATCCCAACGCGGGTTCGAATCCCGCCCTGTCCGCCA
>NZ_DAOMPS010000086.1:0-9793 GCF_035444905.1 Thauera sp. | reverse complement strand
AGCAAAAAGCCGCGCCACCGGGGGCGAATCGTGAGGGTGTGAGAAATGCGGGCTACCTCCCTGGCAAGGGCCGGCTGCAGGGCAAGGTCGGCGCGTTGCTGGTGGAGGCGGACGACGGCCGCCGCTTTCGCATCGGCAGCGGCCTCACCGATGCCGCCCGCGCCAAGCCTCCCGCGCTCGGAGCACTGGTCACCTACCGCTACCGCGAACTCACCCCCGCCGGTCAGCCCCGCTTTCCGCGCTTCGTGCGCGAACGCACGCTGCCCTGAGGGGGCACGTGCCAGAAGCCAACGCGTGCTGCCCGGAGCGGCTTCGGTTGCCACACGCGCAAGCGCTCAAAGACGATGCCGACCTGCGCGGCGATCGCCCACGGTCGGCGCCGCACAGTGTCTCAGGGGACCGCCGACCGCCAGTGCGCCGGCACCGCATCGAGCGGCCGGCCGGCATCGCCCAGGCGGTAGTCGCACACGCCGTCGGGGAAGATCGCGCGCAGGCGATCGGCATGGGCGCGCATGTCCACCGCGCCGTACTCGCCGGCGGCGATGGCGGCATCGACCGACTGCAGCCGGCACTTGAAGAGGTCGCCGGCGAGCGGGCCGCCGGCTGCCGTGCGCGAGGTGCCGAAGACGCGGAAGGCGGCGCTGCAGCGCCCGGCCGGGCGATCGTCGCCGACACCGTCCCAGACTCCGTCGCCGTGGGCGATGAGGCCCCCCGTGGCGTCGAAGCAGCTGTCCGCCGCCGCCGGCGGGCGGTTGCCGGCGACGCCGCGCGCCGGTGCCGCGCGCATCGCCTGCAGCCAGTCGTCGATGACCGCAAGCGCGCGCGGGGTCGGGTCGTAGTCGGGGTGCGCGACCCAGATCGCCTGGCGGCCGTGGTCGCCCAGCGCGGCGACGATGCGCGCGCGGGCGGCGAAGGAGGCGCTGATGTGATGCATGTCGAGTTCGGCCTCGCGGTCGTGGCGCAGGTCGATCACCGGAATGTCGAGGTAGCCGAGGAAGACCTGGCCGCTGCGATAGGCCGCTTCCATGGCCGCGACGTCGCCCGTGCTGCGCGGCGCCGGCCCATCGCCGGCCGCATGCGTCATGTTGTGCGCGCTCCACAGCGACAGCCACAGCGGCTGGCGCAGACCGGGCAGGCGGTACAGGCGCTCGGGCTTCATCTGCGCCGCCGGCTGCCAGCCGCCGATGCGGGCGTTGAGCTCGAGGAAGGCCTCGGGCGCGAGCTCGCCGCGGCGCAGCGCCTGCAAGCCGTACTGCACGCCGACGTTGTCCCAGGTGCGGCGGCCGTGGCCCTCGCCGTCGACGCCGTAGATCGGCGCCAGGTCGTCCCAGTAGGTCCAGTTCACCTGCGCCCGCAGGGCCTCGGCGTAGTGCTCGGCGCGCGGCGTGAACCGCGGGTTGAGCACCAGCGGCGTCAGCCGCCGCCAGCCCTGCACGCATTCGCTCGCGCCCGCCGGCCAGCGCGGCAGGCGCCCCTGCAGCAGCAGGTTGGGCGGATAGAGCACGGCATAGCGGTTATCGACGCCATTGAGTGCATTGAGTCCGCCGACCTGTCGCCGCGCCTCGTGGTCGCGCCAGCGTGCGGTGTCGGCGGCGGCGACGTCGAAGTAGTACTCGAGCAGCTCGCAGTCGAGCGCATGGGTGGTCTGGGTGACCATGTCCGGGTAGGCGTACTGCGGAATCGCGGCGTCGAGCAGGCCGGGCAGGTTCTGCGCGAACAGGTATTGCTGCAGCCCGCCGCCCGAGCCGCCGAGGCCGACGGTGTACAGCGGCGCGCCGTAACGGGCGACGAACTGGCGCTTGACGCGCAGCGCGGTGTGGCCGGCCAGCACCATGTTGTAGTGCACCGAGCTGTGGTTGCCGGTGGAGGTGACGAGGGCATAGCCGCGGGCAAGCGCCTCGGCGTTGCGCTCGAGGATGCGCTCGAGGGCCAGCCTGCCCTGCCGGCGGCCGATGCCGACGCCGCCGCCGAACAGGTAGATGAGGCGCCGGTTCCAGTAGCGACCGTCGGGCGCCTCTGCCGCCTCGGCCGGATCGGCAAGGACGACGATGGCGTAGAGGAAGCGGTTGAGGCTGCCGCGCTCGACGCGCAGCACGAAGGGGATGTCGCGGCCCTCGTGGCGCAGCGTGTCCACATCGGTTGCCGCCGCGCTCCACGGGACGAAGGCCTCGCTGCCGACCGGCTTGTAGTAGTGATCGATGCGGCTGCGGATCAGGCAGTCGCGGCTGTAGCCGAGGATCTCGCCGCTGGGCAGGCCGTCGGCACCGACGCGCCGCACCGGCACGCCGTGGCCGTCGTGGTTGTCGATCTCGGGCTGGCCGAGGCCGGAGCGCGCGGTCTCGCACAGGAAGGGATACTGCAGCGGACCGAGGGCCGGCGCGCCCGCCGGGCCGATTCCGCCGATCGGGATCGGGTAGCGGGTGTCGTCCTCGGCATAGGGAAAGGGATGGGGATAGCGATAGGGCGAGGTGGCAGATTTCGCCGGCCCGCCGGCTGCAGGCCGGTCCGCCTGCGCCGGCATGCCCACCACCTGCGGCTCCACCGCATCGGGCGGGCCGCCGACGACCGCCCACGCCAGTGCCGCCAGCAGCGCGGCAACCGGCAGCGACAGCAGAAGGCGAGACCCGTGTGTTCTCATCGCGGCGCGCGCCGGCACCCAGGGCGTCCGGCAGCAGAAGGCTTGCTCAGTCGGACCGGGGCGCGGCCGCGTCGTTCAAGCGGGCGCCGGACGCCGGCCTGCCAGGCCGGAGCGTTGCCGGGCAGCCCCTCAGGGCGCGAGCTGCAGCGCCGCCAGCCGCGCGTACAGCCCACCCTGGCGGCGCAGGTCGGCCGGGGTGCCGGTCTCGACGATGCGCCCGCCGTCGATCACGACGATCCGATCGACCTGCTGCACGGTGGCCAGGCGGTGGGCGATGATCAGCGTCGTGCGCCCCTGCATCGCCGCCGCCAGGCCCTGCTGCACCAGGATCTCGGATTCGGCGTCGAGCGCGCTGGTGGCCTCGTCGAGCAGCAGCACCTGCGCACCCTTCAGCATCGCGCGGGCGATCGCGATGCGCTGGCGCTGGCCGCCGGACAGCCGCGTGCCGCGCTCGCCGAGGAAGGTGGCGTAGCCCTCGGGCAGGCGGGCGATGAACTCGTCGGCGGCGGCTGCGCGTGCGGCGGCGATCACCTCGTCGTCGCTCGCCGCCGGCCGGCCATAGCGGATGTTCTCCAGCGCGCTGGCGGAAAAGATCACCGGATCCTGCGGCACGATGGCGATGCTGCCGCGCAGCGCGTGCAGCGCCAGCTCGCGGATGTCCTGGCCGTTGAGACGGATGCAGCCCGCGGAGACCTCGTAGTAGCGCAGCAGGACCTGCAGCAGGCTGGTCTTGCCGGCCCCGGAGGGCCCGACCAGGGCCACGCGCTCGCCGGGTTCGATGTGCAGGCAGATGTCGTCGAGCGCCCGAACATGCGGCCGCGCCGGGTAGCAGAACACGACGTGCTCGAAGTCGATCGCCACCTGCGCGGCGCGCTGCGGGGCGCGTGGCGCGACCGCCTCGCGAATCGCGGACTCGGCGTGCAGCAGCTCCATCAGGCGCTCGGTGGCGCCGCTCGCGCGCATCACGTCGCCCCACACCTCGGCCAGCGTGCCGACGCCGCCGGCGACCAGGGCGGCGTAGATCACGAAGGCACCCAGCTCGCCCAGCGACAGGCTGCCCGCCTGCACCTGGCGCGCGCCGATCCACAGCACGAAGATGATGGTGCCCATCACCGCGGCGATGATCAGCGCGGTCAGCAGCGCGCGCACCCGGGTCCGGCGCACCGCGGTGCGAAAGCTGGTCTCGCTGCGCTCGCCAAAGCGCCGCGCCTCGGCCGCCTCCTGGGTGAAGGCCTGCACCGTCGGCATCGCGTTGAGGATCTCGCCGGCGAGCGCCGAGGCATCGGCGATGCGGTCCTGCGATTCGCGCGACAGCCTGCGCACTCGCCGCCCGATGAGGATGATGGGCAGCGCCAGCAGCAGCAGCAGGCCGGCGATGAGGCCGAACAGCTGGACGCTGGTCACCGCCAGCATCACCATGCCGCCGACGAACTGGAACAGGCTGCGCAGGCCCATCGACACCGAGCTGCCGACCACGGTCTGGATCAGCGTGGTGTCCGCGGTCAGGCGCGACAGCACCTCGCCGGTCTGCAGCGTCTCGAAGAACTGCGGCGACTGCCCGAGCACGCGCGCATACACCGCGCTGCGCAGGTCCGCCGTGACCCGCTCGCCGACCCACGACACCATGTAGTAGCGCCCCGCCACCGCCACCGCCCACAGCAGCGCCAGCCCGAACAGGGCGACGAACTGGCTGTCCAGGCTGTCCGTGCCGAGCAGGCCGCCGCCGGCCGCGACCCCCTTGCCGAAGCCCGAATCGATGAGGTCACGAAAGGCCAGCGGCACCACCAGGATGGTCGCCGAACCGAGGCACAGCAGCGCGAAGGCGAGCGCCACGCGGGCGCGGTAGGGGCGCAGGAAGGGCAGCACGCCGCGCAGGGCGGTCACGGCGCGCGCGGCGGACGGGGCGGACGGGGCGGGCGCGGCGGCAGAGGGAGCGGGGCTTGGGCGGCGCATGCGCGATTATGGTCTGCTTCCGGCCGTTGCAGAATGCGCCTACCATGCGCGCTCACGCCGGGCCCGGCCACCGTCCGCGCCGGATGGCCAGCCAGGCTCCCCGCCGCCACGCGACCGCCGACCATGTCCACCCGCCCCTCCAGCGCCCCGCCCTCGCGCCCTGCCTCCCCTGGCCCCGGCTCCCCTCGCCCCGCCTCCGCTCGCTCCTCCCCGTCCGACCGCGCCACGCCGCGCTTCGCGCCGCAGGACTTCGCCCCCACTGCCGAGCAGCGCGAGATCCAGACCAGCAGCGCGCGCCATGTGATCGCCATGGCCAACGCCGGCGCGGCCAAGACCACCACGCTGGCGCTGCGCATCGCCGAATCGATCACGCGCGGCGTGGCGCCGGAGCAGATCCTGGCGCTCAGCTTCTCCGCCGAGGCGGCGCGCGTGCTGCAGGGCCGGCTGCTCGCGATCGGCCTCGACGCCCAGCTCGCCCGCCGCGTGCGCTGCACCACCTTCGACGACTTCGCGCGCGCCACGCTGCGCGACATCGAAGGCGGCGACACGCCCTACCTCGACACCTTCGAGGCGGTCGCGCCCCATGTGCGCGCCGCCGTCGCCGAGCTGCACCGGCTCAACGCGCTGCGCCGCGCGCCGCGCGAGCTGTGGCTACCCGAGCACAACGCGCAGATCGCCGACTTCCTGAAGATCACGCAGCGACTGAAGACGCAGCTCGTGCGACCCGACCTGGACGAGGACGAAACCGTCGCCCTGCGCGCCGACGCGCTCGACATTCCGGAGGCCATCTTCGCCCTCTACCGCCAGCTCGAGAAGGCGCGCGCCGGCGACGGCGAGGCCTGTCTGTGGCGCACCCGCTTCGATCCCACCTACGACCTCGCCTGCCTGCTCACCGCGCCCGACGCCGAGCCGCCTGCGCTGCCGCGCTACCGCGTGCTGATCGTCGACGAACTGCAGGACATGAACCCGGCGAGCTACGCCTGCCTCGAGCAGCTGCTCGCCCAGGGCGGCGCCTTCTTCACCGGCGCCGGCGACTTCGACCAGGTGATCCACGGCTGGGCGGGGGCGGACGTCGGCTTCATCCGCAGCCACTTCGGCGCCGGCTGGCACGGCGTCGCGCGCCTGACGCTGACCACCACCTTCCGCCACGGCCCGGCGATGGCGCTGGCCACCGCGGCGCTGAAGGCCAAGGCGGTGGTGTCCGGCCGCGGCCATGCGGCGCGCCTGCGCATCGAGCGCTATGCCGACACCGCGGACGCCGCGCGCAGGACGCTCGACTGCGTGCGCGACTGGCGCGCGCGCGGCGGGCGGCTGGACGAGTGCGCCATCATCCTGCGCTCGCCCGACCAGTCGATCGCGATCGAGAACGCGCTGCTCGAGGCCGGCATCGGCGTGCGCGTCGAAGGCTTCGACAGCTACCTGCTGCGCCCCGAGATCCTGATGCTGCGCGGCGTGATCGCTTTCGCCCTGGCCGATTACGAATCCATCCCCGGCGCGGCCAAGCGCCTGCAGGTGCTGCAGGCGCTCGAGCTGTGGCAGGAACTGTCGTGGTCGACCAGCCGCATCGAGGACCTCAAGACCGCCGCCGCCCAGCCCGAGCTGTTCGACGCCTTCCTGCACGGGCGGCTGCTGCGGCCGCAGACGCAGGCCGACCAGGCCGCTACCGGGCTGTCCGAGGACGAGGAGACCGCGGCCGCGCAGCGCCTGCTCGCGCTGCTCGGGCGGCTGCGCCGGGAAGGCCGCCACGACGAGGCGAATGCGCTGCTCGCGCGCCAGCAGGCGGCCGCCCAGGCCGTCGCCGATACGCCCGCCCAGCAGCGCGCGCGCCAGCGCCTGCAGCAGGCACTGGCCATCCTGCGCGAGGCCCCCGCCGACGAGCCCGCCGCGCTCGCCCTCGGCCGCGCGGCGCAGGCCCTGGATCTGGAGAAGGTCGCCCAGCGCATCTTCATCGATCCGGCCGACGCCGCCACGGTGGGACGCTCGATCGCCGGCTTCATCGACGCCGCGCGGGCACTGGGCAAGCCCTTGCGCGCCTTCGCCCAGTGGCTGCGCGAGGCCGAGGAGAAGGTCGCCGAGCTGCGCCGGCGCAAGACCGTGCTGCTGTGCACAGTGGAGGCGGCCAAGGGCCAGGAGTTCGCCGCGGTGATCCTGCCCTTCCTGGAGGAAGGCGCCTTCCCGCTCGCCGGCTGCGACCGCAGCGAGGAGCACAACCGCTTCTACGTCGCTGCCACCCGCATGCGCGACGAGCTCAGCCTGCTCGTGCCGGCGGATGCGGCAAGGCAGAGTCCCTTCGTCACCGCGATGAAGATCGACGCGGCGCTCGCACGCGGCCAGCTGCAACTCGATGCGCTATCCGCCGGGGAGGCGCACGACTGAAGGCGGGCGACAGCCGGGCGCGTCGGCCGTCCGCTGCAGCGGCTGCACGGCGCCGAGCCGACGCAGCGGGCGGGCGGGGTAGAATCGGCCCCATTGCCGACCGCTGAGGACAGGACCATGCTGGATTGCCACGCCCCGCTGCAGCATCGATGGCTCGCCCGCAGCCCCCTTGCGCGGCCCCTCCTGCTGCTGGCCCTCCTCATGCTGGCCGTGCTGCTTTCCGGCTGCGCCAGCCTGATGCAGCGCGAGCCGGTGCGCATCAACGTCGTCGGCCTCGAGCCGCTGCCCGGCGCGGGCATGGAGATGCGCTTCGCGGTGAAGCTACGGGTGCAGAACCCCAACGACAGCGCCATCGACTTCGACGGCCTGGCGCTGGAGCTCGACCTCAACGGCCGCCCCTTCGCCACCGGGGTCAGCGACCGCCAGGGCAGCGTGCCGCGCTTTGGCGAGACGCTGGTCGAGATCCCGGTGTCGGTGTCGGCGATCGCCGTGGTGCGCCAGGCGCTGGGCGTCATGGACGGCGACGGCGCGATCAAGGCCGAGGTGCCCTACGCCCTGCGCGGGCGGCTCGCCGGCGGCCTGCTGGGTGGCATGCGCTTCTCCGATTCCGGTACCCTGAAGCTTCCCGAGCCGCTGAAGACCCCGCGCTGAAGCGCATCCCGCCCCCTGCGCGGCGCACGCGCCGCACGCCCAAGGAGACCGCACGATGACCCTGCCCACCGTCAACGACGCCCGCCTGCAACTCGACAACCGCGTCGCCACCCTCACGCTGGCGCGCGACGACGTGCGCAATGCGCTCACCGGCACCGCGCTGATCGACGACATCGTCAATGTCGCCGAATGGGTGAATGCCTGCGACGAGGTCTCGGTGCTCGTCATCACCGGCGAAGGTTCGGCCTTCTCCGCCGGCGGCAACGTCAAGGACATGGCGGCGCGCGGCGGCGACTTCGCCGGCGACGTGGCCGAAGTCGCCTCCCGCTACCGGCGCGGCATCCAGCGCATCCCGCTGGCGCTGCAGGCGGTCGAGGTGCCGATCATCGCCGCGGTCAACGGCCCGGCGATCGGCGCCGGCTTCGATCTGGCCAACATGGCCGACATCCGCATCGCGTCCACCAAGGCGAAGTTCGGCGAGACCTTTCTCAACCTCGGCATCATCCCCGGCGACGGCGGCGCCTGGTTCATGCAGCGCCTGATCGGCTACCAGCAGGCTTTCGAGCTCACGCTGTCGGGCCGCATCGTCGGTGCCGAAGAGGCGAAGACGCTGGGCATCGTGCTCGAGGTGGTCGAGCCCGACCAGCTTCTGGCGCGCGCCCACGACATGGCCGCGCGCTTCGCCGCCCAGCCGCCGAAGGCGCTGCGCCTGACCAAGCGCCTGATGAAGATGGCGCAGCGCATGGAGCTCAAGGACTTCCTCGACCTGTGCGCCGCCTTCCAGGGCATGTGCCACAACGAGCCCGAGCACCTCGAGGCGGTGCACCGCCTGCTCGCGCGCAGCTGAGCGGCGCAGGCAGCCATGAACGGCCACGCCCCCCACTTCGAGCTCGAGGATTTCGCCGATCCGGCTGCCGCGCTCGAACGGGTGCGCGAGATCTACGAGCTGGCGGTCGATCACCTGCGCCGCGGCCTGCAGCACTACGTCGACGGCGCGGACGTCGGCCGCCATGTGCGCGCCTGCTACCCGCTGCTGCGGGTACGCACCGACACCGTGGCGCGCGCCGACTCGCGCCTGTCCTATGGCTTCGTCGCCGGCCCCGGCGTGTTCGAGACCACGCTGACGCGGCCCGACCTGTTCGCCGACTACTACCTCGAACAGTTCCGCCTGCTGATACAGAACCACGGCGTGGCGCTGGCCGTGGGCAGCAGCACGCAACCGATCCCGGTGCATTTTGCCCTGCCCGAGCACGACTACCTGGAAGGCCACCTCGTCCCCGATCGCCGCCGCCTGCTGCGCGACCACTTCGACCTGCCCGATCTCGGCGCGATGGACGACGGCATCGCCAACGGCACCTTCGAGCCTGGCCCCGGCGAGCCGCATCCGCTGTCGCTATTCACCGCGCCGCGGGTCGATTACTCGCTGCACCGGCTGCGCCACTACACCGGCACGCGGCCGGCGCACTTCCAGAACTTCGTGCTGTTCACCAACTACCAGTTCTACATCGACGAGTTCATCCGCCTCGGCCACGAACTGATGGCCGACACCGCCTCCGGCCATGGCTACGAGGCCTTCGTCGAGCCCGGCAACGTCCTCACCCGCCGCGCCGACCTCGCGCCGCAGGACGAGGACGCCGACGGCGCGCCGCCGCCGCGCCTGCCGCAGATGCCGGCCTACCACCTGGTACGCGGCGACCGCGGCGGCATCACGATGGTCAACATCGGCGTCGGCCCGGCCAACGCCAAGACCATCACCGACCACATCGCGGTGCTCCGCCCCCATGCCTGGCTCATGCTCGGCCACTGCGCCGGGCTGCGCAACAGCCAGCAACTGGGCGACTACGTGCTCGCCCACGGCTACGTGCGCGAGGACCATGTGCTCGACGAGGAGCTGCCGCCCTGGGTGCCGATCCCGCCGCTGGCCGAGGTGCAGGTGGCGCTCGAGGCCGCGGTGGCCGAAGTCACGCAGCTCTCCGGCTACGAGCTCAAGCGCCTGATGCGCACCGGCACGGTGGCCAGCACCGACAACCGCAACTGGGAGCTGCTGCCCTCGCACGGCATGTCGACCAGCCCCGAGCGCCGCTTCAGCCAGAGCCGCGCGGTGGCGCTGGACATGGAGTCCGCCACCATCGCCGCCAACGGTTTCCGCTTCCGCGTGCCCTACGGCACCCTGCT
>NZ_DAOMPS010000085.1:0-10897 GCF_035444905.1 Thauera sp. | reverse complement strand
GATTGTTCCGCGCGGACGGAGGCTGGAGAAGGACGCCGCTCAGTGACCGGTTACGGTGATGTGCAGATCGAAGTAGGACTTTTCGTTGGAAGTGGTCATGGTGAATCTCCTGAGAACAATGAGGCGGAGACACACCGGACCCAAGCGCGGGAGGTGTGGAACCCCCGCGTGGGTTGATGGAGCAGCTTGGTGACATCGCCATCGACAGGCGATGGCCGTTCGCGCATGGATGTCGGTGCGAACTGGTGTGATCAACGCGGCCGGAACCGCGCCGTAGCCTCGGGGATCATGGCTACCTGGGCATGTTGCTGAGGGGAGTCAGCAGAACATGGCATCAACCTGCCATTCCTCGGCGTGACGGGCGAGAGGAAATCAGCATCGAGGTTTGACCCGATTCGTCCCCCCATCGCTCTTCGGGAAAAGGAAAGGTTGGCGGCGCGCCCGCAT
Source organism: Thauera sp. (assembly GCF_035444905.1). Taxonomy (GTDB): domain Bacteria; phylum Pseudomonadota; class Gammaproteobacteria; order Burkholderiales; family Rhodocyclaceae; genus Thauera. The sequence continues at coordinate 10,450 of NZ_DAOMPS010000085.1, read as the reverse complement.
CTTGCGGATGCCAACACACGGGACGGCTCCGGTCTTGATCGATCGCTACGCCTTCAATCGGATTTGTCGGGGGAGAGGTGAGGCGGCGCCTGTTGCATGGGGGGGGGGAGCCCATCGGCGCCGCCTCGTTTTCACCGGCCGGAGGAGGGAGCCGATGAAACTGGGGTGGAGACGTCTTGATGCCGCACCAGCACAGAGCTGACTTGGTGCGACGCCTTCACTTATTCGCTGCTGTCGGGCGTTCCGACGATCACCACGTGCAGGAAACGCGGGCCATGCGCCCCCAGCACGAGGCTGCCCTCGATGTCCGTGGTGCCGCTGGGACCCGTAACGATGTTGACGTTGCGAGGAGGGCGCTGGCCGGCGGTGGCCGCGGCGTAGTCGTCCAGGAACGGGAGGATCGTGTCTGCGCGCACCATGACGAGGTGATGCAGGGGCAGGAAGTTGGCGAGGATCGGCGTATCGGCGCCCGAGTGAAACACCAGCGAGCCGGTCTCGGCGATGCCCCAGCGTGCAACGCCGATCGCGATCATCTCGTCGGGTGCCACCTGGTCGTGTAGCTCGAACCCGGACCAGTCCAGGCCCTGCAGCGGCGCAGCGGGCTGCAGCGCAACCACCGCGGGCAGCCCAAGCGCCTCGAGGTAGCGACCGACCGCCGCCGGCAACTCGCTCGCGCTGGCGATGCATTCGGCGGTCGCGGCCACCTTGGGGCTGGTGACGCGGGCGATGAAGGCGTCCACCAGGCCATCGGCCAGCAGCGGCGGGCGAATGGCCGGCAGATCCTGCAGCAGCGCATCCGCGTCGCGGCGTACCGCCGCGGGATCGACCGCGGTGTTGCCGAGGCCGCTGCGCACGGCGTTGAGGATGGTTTCGCGTGCGCTCATTGGCCTTTCTCCTGATCCTTGTACATCTCCATGAAGGTGCGCTTTGCCGGTGCGGGGAACTCGCGATAGGCGGTCCATGCGCCCAGGCCGGGCATTCCCTTCACGAGGCCGCCGCGACTGAACAGGCGCATCACCCGGATCGCGATCGCCGTGCCGAGTCGGTACAGCCGCGGGCGTGATGCGACGAAGGTGTGGATGCCCAGGCCAAAACGGACCGTGGCCGGCTCCAGGCCCTCGCGCCAGGAGCGGTCGCGCCAGCCGCGCAGCAGGGTCGGCAGCGGGATGGCCACCGGGCAGACTTCCTGGCACTTGCCGTTCATCGTGCACGCGTGCGGGAGGTCGCGCGACGACTCGAGGCCATCGAAAACCGGTGTCAGCACCGCGCCCATCGGGCCGGGGTAGGTGCCGCCATAGACGTGGCCGCCCAACTGGCGGAACACCACGCAGTGGTTCATGCAGGCGCCGCAGCGGATGCAGCGCAGCATCTCCTTCATGCCTTCGCGCAGCATGCGGGTGCGGCCGTTGTCGACCAGCACGATGTGAAATTCTTCCGGCCCGTCGCGATCGCCGGTCTGCTTCGGTCCGCAGTGGAAGGTGGTGTATTGGGTGACGTCCGCGCCGGTTGCCGAGCGCACCAGCAGGCGCAGCATCAGGAAGGCGTGCTCGGTGCTGGGGACGAGCTTTTCGATGCCGGCGGTGACGATGTGCACCCGCGGCGGGGTGGTGGTGAGTTCGGCGTTGCCTTCGTTGGTGACCGTGCAGGTGGCGCCGGTGTCGGCAACGAGGAAGTTCGCGCCCGAGATCGCCACGTCGGCGGTGAGGAACTTGTCGCGCAGCTCGCGCCGCGCGCTGTCGACCATCGCCTCGATGGTTTCTTCCTGGTGCGGTGCGCGGTGCAGGCGCTTGAACATCTCCGAGACCTGCTCGCGCGTGCGGTGCATCGACGGCCACACGATGTGCGACGGGCGGTCGCCGCCGAGCTGCACGATGTGTTCGGCGAGGTCGGTCTCGACGCGCTCGATCCCGGCTTCGTCGAGCGCGTGGGGCAGGCCGATCTCCTCGCCCAGCATCGACTTGACGCGGGTGACGCGCTTGGCGCCGGCCTCGAGACACAGCGCGACGACGATCTGCGAGGCCTCTTCGGCGGTCCTTGCCCAGTGCACCTTGGCGCCGGAGGCGATCGCGTTGCGCTCGAACTCGAGCAGGTAATGGTCGAGGTTGGCGATGACGTGGTCCTTGATGCGCTTGCCGCGCTCGCGAGCGGCATCGAACTGCGGGAACTGCGTCATTGCCACCGCGCGCTTGCGCTCGGCCGTGCCGGTGGTGCGATCGATCGCGATCTTCAGCGTCGGGTCCGCCAGGGCTTCCTTGGCGCGCGCCTTGAAAGAGAGGGTTGCTTCTTGCATGACTCAGCGCTCCTCGCCGATGGCCGGGCCGCCAGCCATGCCGGCCAGCACCTCGGCCGCATGGAAGGTGCGCACGCTCGAGCCCTTGCGCTTGAGCTTGCCGGCCATGTTCATCAGGCAACCGAGGTCGCCACCGAGCAGCAGGCTCGCGCCGCTGCGGTCGATCGCGTCGGCCTTCTCGCCGACGACCGCGTTCGAGATCGCCGGGTACTTGACGCAGAAGGTGCCGCCGAAACCGCAGCACACATCGTTACCCTCGAGCGGCTTCAGCGTGAGCCCGGACACCTTGCCCAGCAGGGCGCGCGGCTGGTCATGGACACCGAGCTCGCGCAGGCCGGAGCAACTGTCGTGGTAGGTGAAGCTGGTATCGAGCTTCACGTCGGCGGGCGCAAAGTGCATCACGTCGACCAGGAAGCTCATGAGTTCGTAGGTGCGTTCGCCGAGCCGGCGCGCGCGTTCGGCCCAGGCGGGATCGTCTGCCAGGGCCTCGGCGTAGTGCACCCGCGTCATGCCGACGCACGAGCCGGAAGGCGACACGACGTAGTCGTAGCCCTCGAAAGTCTCGATGAAATGGCGGGCGAGCACCGCCGCGTCGGCGGTGTCGCCGCTGTTGAAAGCCGGCTGGCCACAGCAGGTCTGCGCGTCCGGTACCTCGACACGGCATCCGGCATCGCGCAGCAGCTTGAGCGTGGCGAAACCGACGCTGGGGCGCATCGCATCGACGAGGCAGGTGACGAACAGGCCGACACGCGGTGGCGACGAGAAGGCACCTATCTGTTTGAGGGTAGTGGTCATAGTCGTACGCTCCATACATTCGATCAGAACCCAGCGCAGTCGTGACGCCCTGCCCGCGCTGGGCTCTTGCCGACAAAGCGCGATCACACAGCTACGGTCAATATTGCCGAGTTCGGGTAATAGTGCTTACAACGGTCAGTTACTCACGGCAATTTCACGCCCAGCAAGGGGTCGCCCAAGTTCAATACATGCATAGACAGCATCGCCAGTATTCCGGCAAGAGCCACGTAGTAGATCGTCGGGATGATGGTGCGCCGCAGGATCTGCCCCTCGCGCCCCATGACCCCCACGGTCGCCGACGCGGCCACCACGTTGTGGATCGCGATCATGTTGCCCGCCGCCGCTCCGATGGACTGCGCTGCGACCATTGTTGCGCCGCTGACGCCCAGTGCCTGCGCAACGCTGTACTGGTACTGGCTCAGCATCAGGTTCGACACAGTGTTCGAACCGGCAAGAAAGGCCCCGAGAGCGCCGACCGTCGGGGCGAATATCGGGTAGATGTCCCCGACCGCTGATGCCACCCAGAGTGCCATCGAGATCGGCATGCTCGCGAACTCGTTCGCGTTCACGCCGGACTGGATCATGATGCGGACCATCGGCACGGTGAACACCAGTACGAAGCCGGCGCTCAGCAGCGTGGTGGAGGATTCCTTGACCGCCCTCCCGAAGGAAGGGAGGTACATCTTGTGCAAAATGATCGTCACCAAGCACACGGCGACCAGTACGCCGCCGGGGAGGTACAGGGGCTGGAAATTGCCGCTGATGCCCGGCTCGCCGAGGATGTCGCGTACGCTCCAACTCACCGACAGCAGCGCTTGCTTAAAGGGTGCCACCGTGCGGCTGAGCACCAGCACCAGGGCAAGCAACAGGTAAGGCAGCCAGGCGACGAAGACGGGGATTTTCCTCGTGTTCTGGTCGATCTTCATTTCGAAGGTGCCCATCCATTCGGCCGGCCACTCCTTCGGCTCGGCGAAGTCCCAACTCTTCTTCGGCACCAGGAACCCGGCCCGCGCCGCGAGGGATACCACGGTAAGGCCGAGCAGACCTCCGAGCAAGGACGGGAACTCAGGCCCGAGAAAGCGGCCGGCCAGGGCATACGGGACGGTGAAGGCGAATGCGGAGAAGAGCGCGAACGGCACGATCGGCAAGGCCTCGGCCCACGACTTGTTGCGACCGAAGAATCGCGTCATGAACATTACCAAGAACACGGGGATCAGCGTGCCGCAGATGGCATGGCCCAAGGAGACGCGCTCGACGATCAGATTGAAGAAGGCCGTCCAGTCCTGCCCCTGCGCCTGCAGTGCCGCGGTCATCGCCTCGCGCTGAAGGCCGCCCTGCACGCCAACGATCAATGGCGTACCGACGGCGCCGAAGGAGACCGGCGTCGACTGGATGATCATCCCGAACATCACCGCCGACAGCGCCGGAAAGCCGACCGCCACCATCAGCGGGCCGGCCACGGCGGCCGGTGTCCCGAAGCCGGACGCACCCTCGATGAACGATCCGAACAACCACGCGATGAGGATGACCTGCACGCGTCGATCAGGACTGATGCGCGCGAACCCGCTGCGGATGCTGGCGATGCCGCCCGAGTGCTTCAGGGTGTTCAGCAGCAGCAGCGCGCCGAAGATGATCCACAGCACCTGGACCGTGATGATCAGCCCCTCGAGTGTGGCCGCTGCGATACGGTTGAGGCTGACGCCCCAGGCGAGCAACGCGATCGCCGCGGTCACGAAGTAGACCAGGGGCATGGCACGCTTGGCCGACCACCCGAGTCCGATGAGAAGGAGGCCGGAGAGACCTATCGGTATGAATGCCAACAGTGCTTGCAGGCCGAGCGTCATGATTTGTCTCCCTTCGCAATTTCTTTGAGTTGTTGTGTATCGGTCGTCCGGATCGGCGTGCGCAGGGCGACGATCCGGACGCTTCCAGCGTCGGTACGGCTTGTCGATCAGGCGCTCAGCGCACCCAGCACCTCGTCGAGCATCTTCCTGGCGTCGCCGAACAGCATGCGGTTGTTTTCCTTGTAGAACAGCGGGTTGTCGACCCCGGCGTAGCCCGACGCCATGCTGCGCTTCATCACGATCGAGGTCCTCGCCTTCCATACTTCCAGCACCGGCATGCCGGCGATCGGGCTGCCCGGGTCTTCCTGGGCAGCCGGGTTCACGATGTCGTTGGCGCCGATGACGATGGCGACGTCGGTGTCCGGGAAGTCCTCGTTGATCTCGTCCATCTCGAGCACGATGTCGTAGGGCACCTTGGCCTCGGCCAGCAGCACGTTCATGTGGCCCGGCATGCGACCGGCCACCGGGTGGATGGCGAAGCGCACGTTGATGCCCTGGCCGCGCAGCACATTGACGATCTCGCACACCACGTGCTGGGCCTGCGCCACCGCCATGCCGTAGCCCGGCACGATGACGACGCTCTTGGCCTCGCGCAGCAGCTCGGCGGTCTCGACCGCGCTGATCGGCTGCACCTCGCCGGCCGGCTCGGCGCCCGCCGCCGCGGCCGAGGGCGCGCCGCCGCCGGTGCCGAAGCCGCCGGCGATGACGCTGATGAAGTTGCGGTTCATCGCCCGGCACATGATGTAGGACAGGATCGCACCGGAGGAACCCACCAGCGCGCCGACCACGATCAGCAGGTCGTTGCTGAGCATGAAGCCGGTGGCCGCAGCCGCCCAGCCCGAGTAGCTGTTGAGCATGGAGACGACCACCGGCATGTCCGCGCCGCCGATCGCCATCACCATGTGCACCCCGAAGGCGAGCGCGATCACGGTCATCACCAGCAGCAGCGTCATGCCGGCGCCGGTCGAGTGCGTGTTCAGGAACCAGTTGCCGAACAGGATCACCAGCACGAGGCCGATCAGGTTGAGGATGTGGCGCGCCGGCAGCAGCAGCGGCTTGCCGCCGATCTTGCCCGAGAGCTTGCCGAAGGCGATCAGCGAACCGGAGAAGGTGACCGCACCGATGAAGATGCCGATGTAGATCTCCACCTCGTGGATGGTCTTCTCGGCGGCGGTGGGGAACACGATCGAGGTGTCGATGTAGCTGGCGAAGCCCACCAGGCAGGCGGCCAGGCCCACCAGGCTGTGCATCAGCGCGACGAGCTCGGGCATCTGCGTCATCTGCACCGTCTTGGCGGCGTAGAGGCCGACGCCGGCGCCGATCAGGAGGGCGATGATGATCCAGGGAATGCCGCCCGCGCTGACCTGCGGGCCGAACACGGTGGCGAGCACCGCGAGCGCCATGCCGATCATGCCGAACAGGTTGCCGCGGCGTGCGGTCTCGGGGTGGGCGAGCCCGCCCAGGCTGAGGATGAAGAGGATGGTGGCGCCGATATACGAGACAGTGGCCATGCTTGAGGTCATTGTCGTCTCCTTACTTGCGGAACATCGCCAGCATGCGACGCGTCACCGCGAAGCCGCCGAACATGTTGACGGCCGTGAGCGCGAGCGCGAAGAAGGCCAGGAACAGGATCAGCCCGTCGGGGCGGTCGGCCGCGCCATCGCCCAGCGGCGGCGCCACCTGCACCAGCGCGCCGATCGCGATGATCGACGAGATCGCGTTGGTCACGCTCATCAGCGGCGTGTGCAGCGAGGGCGTGACGTTCCACACCACCATGTAGCCGACGAAGCAGGCCAGCACGAACACCGTGAAGTGCGACAGGAAGCTGGCCGGCGCGTACAGGCCGACGAGCAGGAACAGCAGCGCACCGACACCGAACACGATGGCCAGCGACTTCACCGACATCGGCTCGCCTGCGCCGTGGCCGTGGCCCTTGGGCGCGGCGATCGGCGTGGCGGCGGCCTTGGGCTTGGCCGGCGCGGCCGGCAGCTTGGGCGGCGGCGCCGGCCAGGTGAGCTCGCCGTCCCGGATCACGGTGAGGCCGCGGATCGCGTCGTCCTCGAAATTGACGAGGATGTTGCCGTCCTTGGCCTTGCACAGTTCCTCGGCCAGGCGCAGCAGGTTGTTCGAGTACAGCGTGGACGACTGCTTGGCCAGGCGGCTGAGCAGGTCGGTGTAGCCGATGATGGTCACGCCGTGGCGCACCACCGCCTCGCCGGGCACAGTGAGTTCGCAGTTGCCGCCCTGCTCGGCCGCGAGGTCGACGATCACGCTGCCCGGCTTCATGCTCTGCACCATCTCGGCGGTGATCAGCTTGGGCGCGGGCTTGCCCGGGATCAGCGCGGTGGTGATGATGATGTCGACTTCCCGCGCCTGCTGCGCGTACATCGCGCGCTGCGCGGCCTGGAAGCCCTCGCTCATCACCTTGGCGTAGCCGCCGCCGCCCGAGCCCTCTTCCTCGTAATCGACCTTGACGAACTCGCCACCGAGCGAGACCACCTGGTCGGCGACTTCGGCGCGGGTGTCGTTGGCGCGCACGATGGCGCCCAGGTTGGCCGCGGTGCCGATGGCGGCGAGACCGGCCACGCCGGCGCCGGCGATGAAGACCTTGGCCGGCGGGATCTTGCCGGCGGCGGTGACCTGGCCGTTGAGGAAGCGGCCGAAGGCGTTCGCCGCCTCGATCACGGCACGGTAGCCACTGATACCGGCCATCGAGGTCAGCGCGTCCATCTTCTGCGCCCGGCTCAGTTGCCGCGGCAGACAGTCGATGGCGAGCACCGTGGCGCGTCTTGCCTGCAGCGCCTGCATCAGCTCGGGGTTCTGCGCCGGCCACACGAAGCCGACCAGCGTCGCGCCTTCGCGCAGCATGGCGACTTCTTCCAGCGTAGGCGGGCGAACCTTGAATACGATGTCGGCCCGTGCCCAGACGTCGGCGGCGCCAGGTAATACCTCGGCGCCCGCGGCTCGGTAGTCCTCGTCGGCAAAGTTCGCCGCTTCTCCGGCGCTGCTTTCGACCGCGACGGCAAAACCCAGCTTGACGAGCTTCACCACGACCTCGGGAACGGACGCCACGCGTTTTTCACCAGCGAAGGTTTCCTTTGGAATTCCGATCAACAAACTCATGGCTTCGACTCCTCAATCGATTGACCTTGCAGGCGCGGCTGCGCCGAGCGGCAAGCCTCGCTGCGCAGCCCGCGGCTTCGAGCTGTCGGTATCGGCGCTCTCGCGAACTTGGGCGCCACGCGGGTTCCACAAAGCGTGGTTCCATGAGCCATGGATGTTTGCATCGGGTTCTCCCTGTTCTGTTTTTTTGGCGAAGCAGTGCGTGCGTTCAAGCCGAGCAAGCCGAATGAGCTCCGACAGACGCCATGGCCAATCGCACTCGGAGACGTGGCGCGTGTGCTGGCGAAGCCCGGGCCCACATACCTCACTGCATGTGCTGTCCGCCGTTGATGGCGATGTTGGCGCCGGTGACGAAGGCGGCCTCCTCTGATGCCAGGTAGATGATCAGGCCGGCCACCTCCTCCGGTTTGCCGAGGCGCCCCAGCGGAATCTGCGGCAGGATCTTGCTGTCCAGCACTTCCTTCGGGATGGCCATGACCATCTTCGTGCCGATATAGCCGGGGGAGATGGTGTTGACCGTGACGTTCTTCTTCGCCACCTCGAGCGCCAGCGCCTTGGTGAAACCATGCACGCCGGACTTGGCTGCCGAGTAGTTGGTCTGCCCAAACGCACCCTTGCTGCCATTGACCGAGGACACGTTGATGACGCGGCCCCAGCCGCGCTCGGTCATGCCGTCGACCACCTGCTTGCTCATGTTGAACAGGCTGTCGAGGTTGGTACGCAGCACCGCGTCCCAGTTGACCTTGTCCATCTTCTTGAAGGTCATGTCGCGCGTGATACCCGCGTTGTTAACCAGCACATCGACCTCGCCGACCTTCTCCCGCACCTCGGCCACGGCCTTGGTACATGATTCGAGATCGGCGACGTCGCAAGGCACAGCGAGAATGTCGTGCCCCCTTGCCTTCATGTCGGCGACCCACTCCGCATGTTTCGTATTTCCGGGCGAATACGTAACGGCCACCCGGTAACCTGCCGCGGACATCTTGGTGGAGATGACCTCACCCAGGCCACCCATGCCACCCGTAACCAGCACCACACGTGCATTGCTCATGTTCGTCTCCTCAGTCGCGTCGTTCAGGATTGGATTCAGCGTTCGATGGCAAGTGCGACGCCCATTCCGCCGCCGATGCAGAGCGAGGCGAGGCCACGGCGTGCATCGCGCCGAATCATTTCGTGGATCAGCGTGACCAGCACGCGGCATCCGGATGCGCCGATCGGGTGCCCGATCGCGATCGCGCCGCCATTGACGTTGATCTTGCTGGTGTCCCAGCCCATTTCCTTGTTTACCGCGCAGGCCTGCGCCGCGAAGGCTTCGTTGATCTCCATGAGGTCGAGCTGGTCGGCCGTCCAGCCGGCCTTGTGCAGGCACAGCTTCGAGGCGGGCACCGGGCCCATGCCCATGATCGTGGGTTCGAGGCCGGCGGAGGCGTAGGCGGCGATGCGGGCGAGCGGCTGGAGGCCGAGCGCCTTCGCCTTGCTCGCGGACATCATCAGCACCGCGGCAGCGCCGTCGTTGATCCCCGAGGCGTTGCCGGCCGTCACCGACCCTGCCTTGTCGAACGCGGGCTTGAGGCCGGCGAGCGATTCGGCCGTCGTGCCGTGCTTGATGAATTCGTCGGTGTCGAACACCACCCTGCCCTTGCGGCTGACGATCTCCACAGGGACGATCTCGTCCTTGAAGCGGCCGGCCTTTTGCGCGGCCTCGGCCTTCTGCTGGGATGCAGCGGCGAAGGCATCCTGCTCCTCTCGCGAGATGCCGTATTTTTTGGCAACGTTTTCGGCAGTGGTGCCCATGTGGTAGTGGTTGTAGGCATCCCACAGGCCGTCGTTGATCATCGTGTCGACCATCTTCCAGTCGCCCATGCGCTGGCCATCGCGCGAGCCCATCACCACATGCGGCGAAGCGCTCATGTTCTCCTGGCCGCCGGCGATGACGATGTCCGCATCGCCGCAACGGATGGCCTGCGCGGCCAGATGGGTGGCCTTGAGGCCCGAGCCGCAGACCTTGCCGACAACGAAAGCCGGCACGCCGATCGGCAGGCCGGACTTGATCACCGCCTGACGCGCCGGGTTTTGGCCGCCGCCGGCGGTCAGTACCTGGCCGAGGATGACCTCGTCGACCATGTCTCCACTGATGCCGACGCGTTCCAGCAAGGCCTTGATGACGGTGGCACCCAGATCAGGTGCAGCGACTTTTGCGAGGGCACCTCCGAACTTGCCAACAGCAGTGCGCGCGGCGGCAACGATGACGACGTCTTCCATGGTCCGTTTCCTTTCTCGTTGAATGACAATCTGACCTTCGCCCCCCTTGTTATGAGTGGCAGATGCCGGTCTGGTATCGGAGGGTTGGGGTTGGGGTTGGGGTTGGGGGGCGGAGCCTTACTTCTTGCGCATCGGC
>NZ_DAOMPS010000084.1:0-10918 GCF_035444905.1 Thauera sp. | reverse complement strand
GCGCGCCGACGCCACCAGGATCAGCTTCATCGTCGCCCGCGTCGCGCCGACGAAGAGCTTGCGCATGGTGAGCGGGTCCATCCCATCGGCCGGCGTCTCGAAGTCGATCTCGGTGAAGATGATGCAGGGCGCAGACTGGCCCTTGAAGCGGTACACCGAGTCGATCAGCAGCTCGCCCTGCGAGTGCTCGGGTTCGCCGAGCAGGTCGTAGCGGCCGGTGAAGGCGCGCAGGCGGTGGGGGCCGAGGTGCTCCAGCGGGGTGAAGCGCGAATGCTCGCGGCCGCGGAAGGTGAGCAGCACGATCATGTCGCGGCGAAAGCCGAGTCCGAGCGCGCGCGTGATCGCGCGCTTGGTGGCCTCCAGCATGCCGGCCTCGTCGTGCCAGGCGAGCAGCTCGGGCTCGCTGTCGGCCACCGGGCTGCCGGCGCGGATCGGGGCGGGCAGGGGTAGGCAGGCGTTGAGCAGCGCGAGCACGTCGGCCGGGGTGCGGTAGTTGGTGTCGGCGCTGAGCCCGACCCAGCCCGGCAGGGCTACCGCGGGGCGGTCGTAGAGGTTCTGCAGCGGGTCTTCCAGCCACCAGGCGCGCCCGCCTGGCTTGAGCAGCGCGAGCAGGGCGTCGCGCCAGGCCTCCATGAAGTCCTGGCCTTCGTCGATGATCAGCTCGTCGAACTGCCACCGCGGGTCGGGCTGCCCGGCGGCGGGGGCAGCCACCAGGGCGGCGAAGTCCGCCTCCATGCGGCGAAAGGCGCCGGGGGCGCCGAAGCGCGGTGGACGGCCGGCGTCGCGCAGGCGGCGGTCGCAGAGCTGGTGGTAGGTGGCGATCTCGCCGCCGGCCGGGGCAATGCGGGCGAAGTGGTCTGCCAGCGGGCGGTTGTAGCAGACGTAGAGCGGGCGCCGGCCGGCGGCCAGCGCATCGGTGAAGGCGGCGAGCGCGAGCTGGGTCTTGCCGCTGCCGGCGGTGGCGGTCACGCGCAGGCGGTGCGGGCTCATGTCGATGCGGCGCGCCCACTCGGTGAGCCCGCCCGACAGCCGCGTGCTCAGGTCGTCCACCTGGCCGATGTGGGATTGCACGTCGGGCACCAGCTCGAGCAGGTCGGCGAAGAAGCGGTGCAGGGCCTGCTGGCGGGCAGGGTCGGCGGGCGCCGCGCCCTCGGCGTCGCGGGTGAGGGCGCGGACGGTGGCCACCAGCTGCTCGCGCCGCGGCGCATCGACGATCCGCGCCGGGTCGAGGCCGGCGGTGCCGGGCTGGCGCACGGTGTAGTCGGGGCAGTACAGCAGCACGTCGAGCATCGGCTCGGCGCCGCCCAGCGCCGGGCGCAGGCGGGCACGCAGGGCGTCGGCCTGGCGCGCCAGGTCCACGCTGATGTTGCGCTCGCGGCGCCGGCCCGGGCGCAGCAGCCCATGCTCGCCCTCGTCGAGGAAGCCGGCCTGCTGTTCGACGAGCAGGATGCGCCCGCCCGGGCCGAGGACGACGAAGCCGATGTCGCCGAACACCGCCACGCTGCCTTCGGCCCGCGTCCAGTGCAGGCCGTGGTAGATCGTCGTGTCGGCGGGCAGCGCACCGGCGAGCAGCGCGAGCGTCTGCAGCTCGCGGGCGCGGGCGCCGCTGGCGGGCAGCAGGCGCCAGCCTTCGGGGTGGGTCTTGGCCATGGCGGTGGGTGGGCGATGAACAGCGGACAGTTTACACAGTCGCGCGCCGGCACCCGCGGCGGCGCGATGCGCTATCCTGCGGCGCTCGCCGCGTTGCCCGGCCGGCGCCCCTGCGGAAACCGTGCATGCTGTCCCTGAGCTTTTCCAACCGCTTCGAAATCCTCCTCGACGAGCTCCTCGAGCGCCTGGCCGAGGAGCAGCCCGGCCCCTTCGGCGAGCGCGAGGTGGTGGTGCCGAGCGCCGCGCTGCGCCGTCGGCTCGAGCTGGCGGTGGCCGACCACGAGGGCGTGTGCGCCAACCTGCGCTGCGACTTCCTCGCCCAGTGGCTGTGGCAGCAGATCGGCCGCGTCGTGCCCGAGGTGCCGGCGCGCTCGCCCTTCTCGCCGGCGCTGCTGGCCTGGCGCATCCACGGCCTGCTCGATGCGGACGCGGCCGAAGGCGCCTGGCTGAGCGAGCACCCGCGCCTGGCGCATTACCTCGCCGGCGCCGACGCGCGCATGCGCTTCGAGCTTGCCGAGCGCATCGCGCGCGTGTTCGACCACTACCTCACCTATCGGCCGCAGTGGCTGGCGCGCTGGAGCGAGGGCCGCGGCAGCGTGCTGGAGGCGGACGCGAGCGCCGCCGCGCGCGCCGACGAGGCCTGGCAGGCCGCGCTGTGGCGCCGCATCCGCGAGGCCATGGGCCTGCGCAGTGAGCATCCGGCGACCGCCTTCCTGCGCGCGGTGACGGCGATGGATCACGACGCGCTCGCCGCCACCGGCCTGCCGCGCAGCGTGCATGTGTTCGGCCTGCCGGCGCTGCCGCCGCTCTACCTCGACATGCTGCGCGAGCTGGCGCGGGTGGTGGATGTGCGCCTGTACGTGCTCAACCCCTGCCGCGAGTTCTGGTTCGACATCGTCGATGCGCGCCGCCTGTCCTGGCTCGCCACCCGCCAGCAGGACCTGTTCTTCGAGACCGGCAACCGCCTGCTCGCCGCCTGGGGCAAGCAGACCCGCGCCCACATCGGCCTGCTGTTCGAGGGCGAGCACGTGCTCGAGGACGAAGCCTTGTTCGCACCGCATCCCGGCCGCCATCTGCTTGCCCGCGTGCACAACGCCATCCTCGACCTGCAGGAGCTGCCGCCCGCCGGGGTCAAGCTGGCCGCCGCCGACCGCAGCATCGAGGTGCATGTCTGCCATTCGCGCACGCGCGAGCTCGAGGTGCTGCACGACCGCCTGCTCGGCCTGTTCAAGGCGCACGAGGGTACGCCGGACGCGCTCACCCCGGCCGACGTGGTGGTGCTCACCCCCGACCTGGAGGCGAGCGCGCCGCTGATCGAGGCGGTGTTCGGCACCGCGCCACCGGCACGCCGCATCCCCTGGCGCATCACCGGCCTGGGCGGCACCCGCGACAACCCGGTCGCCCAGGTGCTCGACCGCATGCTCGGCCTGGCCGCCAGCCGCTTCCCCGCCACCCAGGTCTTCGATCTGCTGCAGCAGGCCCCGGTCGCCGCCCACCACGGCCTGGACAACACGGCGCTCGAGACCGTCCACGACTGGCTGCGTGCCGCCGGCGTGCGCTGGGGCCTGGATGCCGGCGCGGTGCATGCGGTGCTGGGGCAGCCGGGGGGCGAGCCGACCGGCCTGCCGCATACGCTGGAGGAGGGCCTGCACCGCCTGTTCCTCGCCTGGGCCGCGGGCGACGCCGCCCAGCACGCGTCCTTTGCCGGGCGCATCGGCGCCGCCGCGCCCGAGGGCCAGGCGGCGCTCGCGCTTGGCCGCTTCTGGCGCTATGCCGAGAGCCTGCGTAGCCTGCGCACGCGCCTGCTGCAGGACCATGACGCCGCGGGCTGGCGCGCGCTGCTCAACGAGGTGCTCGACCGCCTGGTCGGCGACGCCGCAACCTGGGCGGACGAACTGCGCGAGCTGCGCGCCGCCATCGCCCAGCTCGCCGACGACATGACGGCGGGCGGCTGCGCGGCCGCGCAGGGGCTGGCGGTGATCCGCCCCGCGCTCGCGGCCCTGCTCGACGACCCGGCGCGCGGCGGCGTGCCCGGCGGCACGCTCAGCTTCTCCGCGCTGTCCTCGCTGCGTGGGCTGCCCTACCGCGTGGTGTGCGTGATCGGGCTCGACCACGGCCTCTTCCCCGGCAGCGATCGTGCCGCCGAGTTCGACCTCATGGCGGCCCGCCCCCAGGCCGGCGATCGCCAGCGTCGGCTGGACGAGCGCAACCTCTTCCTCGACGTGCTGCTGTCGGCGCGCGAGGTGCTGCACCTGTCCTACGTCGGGCGCAGCGTGCGCGATGGCAGCGAATTGCGGCCCTCGGTGCTGGTCGATGAACTGCTCGACGTGCTCGCCGAGGCTACCGCAAGCAGCGCCACCGACCCCGACGCGCTCGCCGCGGCGCGCCAGCGCCTGTGCGTGGCGCATCCGCTGCAGGCCTTCGCCCCCGACTACTTCCTGCCCGCCGAGCGTGGTGATGCGCGTCTGGTGAGTTTCAACGAAGGCTACGCCGAGGCCCTCGCCGCTCGCCTCGGGGCCGCGGCACGCGCGGCGGCGGCAGCGCCCAATGGTCCGTTCGCGGACGCGGAGCACGGCGCCGTGCCCGCTGCGGCCAATGCACGGGCCGCGCTGGCAGAGGCTTCGGAGGGCACGAGTGGGGGCGCGAGTGCGGGCGCGATCGAGGCCGTGACGGACGGCGAGTCGGAGGGGGCGTCGGACGACGAAGGCGACGGCCCGTTTGCCGTCGATGTCGCCCCCTTCTTCGAGCGTCCGCTGCCGCCGCCCGGGCCGGAGTGGCGATCGCCCACGCTCGAGCGCCTGGTGCGCTTCTTCCGCAACCCCTGCCGCGAGCTGCTGCGTGAGCGCCTCGGCCTCGACCTGCCCGAAGCCGATGCCGAGCTCGAGGACACCGAGCGCTTCGTGCCCGACCTGCCCGCACGCTGGGCGCTGGCCGAGCGCCTGATGCCGGTACTGCTCGGCGCCCAGGCTGATGGGCGCGACCCCGCGCTGAGGGCCGCAGGCGAGGGCGCTGGTCGCGACGGCGCGGCGCTCGCGCAGCTGGCGCGCGCCGGCGGCGAGTTCCCGCGCGGCGCCATGGGCGAAGCGGGCCTTGCCGCCGAGCTGGCGGCGATGCGCGACTTTGCCGCCCGCCTGGCCGTGGCGCGATGCGCGCCGGCGATCGAGGCCGCAAGTTGCCAGTCTGCGTTCGCGCTCGCCGGCGAGCCGTGGACGCTGGGCGCCGTGCTCGGCGAGCTGCGCCCCGAAGGCATGCTGCGCTGGCGCTATGCCGATGCCGGCGCCAGCCACTATCTCGAGGCCTGGATCGCCCACCTGATGCTGTGCGCCGCTGGCCCGGCCGGCGTCGAGCGCCGCACCCGGGTACTCCTGCGCGGCGCCGATGTCGCCTTCGCCGCGCTCGACCCGGCACAGGCGCACGAGCTCCTCACCGGCCTGCTGGCGCTCTACCGCGAGGGCCTGATGCAGCCGCTGCACTTCTTCCCCAAGTCGGCCTGGGCCTGCGTTTCCAACGACGGCAATCCGCGCAAGGCGCACGACAAATGGACGGGCGGCCAGCGCCCGCAGTTCGGCGAAGGCCGCGACCCCGCCTACCGCCTGGCGCTGCGCGGCGTCGAACAGCCGCTGGATGCGCGCTTCTTCGCGCTCGCGCAGCAGGTCTTCGGCCCCTTGCGTGACCACCTGCAGCAAGCGGGCGCAGACGGCGTGGCGCCGCAGGCCTGAGTCAAGAGGAAGCTCACGCCATGCCGCTCACCCTCGCCGCCCCCGTCCATAGCGAGCTGATCATCAAGAAGAGCCGCTTCATCGGCTGCGTGCAGCCGATGGCCGACCGCGCCGGCGCGCAGAAGGTGGTGGCCGAACTGTGGGCGCAGCACCCCGGCGCACGCCACGTGTGCTGGGCG
Organism: Thauera sp.; assembly: GCF_035444905.1. GTDB lineage: Bacteria > Pseudomonadota > Gammaproteobacteria > Burkholderiales > Rhodocyclaceae > Thauera. Next base: position 5,370 of record NZ_DAOMPS010000084.1, on the reverse strand, counting down.
CTGCTTGCGGGCGGCCAGTCGGTGCGTGTGCTGGGGGTCAGACCCCAATTCCGGACTAATTCCACATGAATTACCAGCAATGTAAAAAATACCGACAACGCTCGAAAGGCGACGGAGAAATGGGCCAGTGTCATGCGCATGGAATCTGGCGAGGGGCACGACTCGGCTTTTCGCCGTGCGTTGCCTGGCGTCGATCAACGGCTGGGTGCGAACTTCTTCACGCTGGCGAGCAAAGTCTTCGGCCCGTTCGTGCGCAGATTGCTTGACGAGGGGGCGTCAGGGCGCTAGGTACGGGCGATTCGTTCCTCGGCGTCGGATTCCTGCCAATGCATTGTCGTGCGGATTTACAGTCGCGCTCCAGAATGGTGCGCGTGATAGGTAAGATACTGAAAAATATATAAAAATAGTCATGGCATGAAGTGTGCTTAAGATGATCGCGAACGACAACAACTCTCCGGAGCGATCATGAAAACCCACTTGCCGATCAACACCTTCCGCCCGCTGGCGGCAGCCCTTGCCTTCGGCGCCGGCCTTGTGGCGCTGCCTGCGCATGCACTCGTGGTGACGAGCGGAACGCTTGATTTTTCCGGCAGCGCCTCGGTCACAGACCAGGAAGGCGGTGGTAGTACGACGAACAACGGCGCGTTGCTCGACACCGCCGCGCTGACGCGGTTCGATGCCAGCACGGGCGTGCTGATGGGGGCGACCCTGGTTGTCGACTCGAAGCGCAAGCAACTGACATCCACCACGTCGACGGATGGAGCGAATACCGGACCGAACCAGAGTGGAACAACGACCGGCTCCGGCAGTAGCAGCGCGCAGGTGAGTGCGCCGGGCGTTTCGCAGAATTTTGGAACGATCGCGCAAGGAGACGACTGCACCGCCAACCGTCGCGGTGCCTGCGACGACGGTGCGACCAAGTCGATCCATAACGATCCCTTGGTGAATGCGGCGGTCGCCGCGTCCGCCCTCGATGCCTATGTCGGAGTCGGGAGCGCGCTCGTGTCCTTCACCGCGCCGACCCTGTCCGCGGCCCAGGACCTTGGGCTGTTCACCGGTACCGAATCGACGACCTACACGCTCAAATGGAGCGGAACGGTCGGCCTGGACTACGAGTACCTGCTGCATGCCGCACCCAGCTTCACGGCCGGCGGCCTGTCGCTCGATCTCGACTTCGGCAGCTTCTACGTGGGTGAGACCGCCGAGCTCGGCTTCGGCCTGGCGAATGCTGGCGGCGCCCGCGTCGGGCTCGATCTCGATGGCGTTACGGGTAGCGGCGACACCGACCGCTTCGGCACCGACCTGGATCTCTTTGTCAACCTGCTTGCCGGCGCAAGCCTGAGCTACACAGCTTGGCTCGACACCAGCGCGGCCGGCGTGTTTAGTGCAAGCTACTTGCTCGACCTGTCGGACGAAAACGTCGGTGCGGCCTCGAGTCGCTTCAACTACCAGTTGCGCCTGAACCTCAGCGGTACGGTGCTTGAACAGCCCTTGGTCGAAAACACCCCCGACTCGGGCGGTCGCAATGCCGTGCCCGAGCCGGGTTCGCTCGCCCTGCTTGGCCTGGGTGTGTTCGGACTGGCCGCGCTGCGCCGTCGCACCTGATCGCGCCATCCCTCATCGGGGCCGCCGTCCTCGTGGGTCGGCGGCCCCGTCTTCTTGCGCTGCCGACCTCCGGTGCACTTATGTTGCCGGGCTCGGGCTCGGGCTGGGGCTGGGGCCATCCGCTAGAATCGCCCCCATGCCGCTCACCCTCGCCGCCCCCGTCCAAAGCGAGCTGATCATCAAGAAGAGCCGCTTCATCGGCTGCGTGCAGCCGATGGCCGACCGCGCCGGCGCGCAGAAGGTGGTGGCCGAACTGTGGGCGCAGCACCCCGGCGCACGCCACGTGTGCTGGGCGCTGCTTGCGGGCGGCCAGTCGGCGGCGGTGGACGACGGCGAGCCCAGCGGCACCGCGGGCCGGCCGATGCTCGAGGTGCTACGCCACCAGGACCTGGAAGGCGTGCTCGCCACCGTGGTGCGCTACTTCGGCGGCGTCAAGCTCGGCGCCGGCGGCCTGGTGCGCGCCTACACCGACGCCGTGGCGCAGGCCCTGCTGCAGGCCGAGAAGGTACCGATCGTGCGCCTGCAGACCCTGGCCTGCGTCGTGCCCTATGCGCTCGAAGGCCTGCTGCGGCGCGAGCTCGAGGCCGCGGGGGCGACCTTGCTGGCGGTGGAGCATGCAGAGGCGGTGCGCCTGAACTTCAGTCTCCCCGAGGACGACGCGCCGCGACTGCTTTCGCGCCTCAACGAGACGGGACAGGGGCGGCTACAGTGGGTTGAGGACGTCGCACAGCCCTGATCCGGCTGAGGTGAGCTTGCTAAAGCGTGTCCAGCCTGTCGAGGTAGTCCGCCGCCTGGGCCAGCGTGGCGGCGCGCTCGCCTTCGTCCATCTTCGCCCACGCCTTGTAGGGCATCTCCACCCATTCGAAGGCGTCGGCGTAGATACCGAGGCATCCAAATCGTCCTCGTCCGGGTCGCTGCCCACAACCGAAAGTAATACCATCCGAGCAACATATGCCCGTAGTGATGGAAGCTTGCTCGATGACCCTCAAGCAGAATCCCGAACAACTCGCCCGCGCCGAGCCCGCCTGCAGATGGCCCAGCCCAAGCTGCGGGCGCCAGCGCAGGGCCGAGGCATGACCCCGCAACATCTGGCCGAACTGCTGCGCGGCGGCGAAGGGCTGACGGTCGAGTTCAAGCGTGCCCGCGAGGCGCTCAACCGCGACATCTACGAGACCGTCTGCGCCTTCCTCAACCAGCGCGGCGGCCATCCTTGGGCCGAGCTGGACGACCTGGAGCTGCTGAAGAGCGCCCGCCTTTACCAGCGCGACTACCAGACCGGTGCCGAAGGCATCTCGATGGCCGGCGCCCTGCTGTTCGGCCGCGACGAGGTGGTGCTGGGCGTGGTGCCGCATCATCGCACCGACGCTATCCTGCGCGTGCATGACCTCGACCGCTACGACGACCGTGACGATATCCGCACCAACCTGCTTGAAAGCTACGACCGGCTTATGGCCTTCGTGAACAAGCACGTTGCCGACCCTTTCTACCTGGAGGGCAACCGGCGGGTCAGTCTGCGCGACCGTATCTTCCGCGAGGTGGTGGCGAATCTGCTGATCCACCGCGAGTACCTCAACCCTTTTCCGGCCAAGCTGATCATCCAGCGCGATCGCGTGGTCACCGAGAACAGCAACAACCCCCATGGACTGGGTCTGCTGCGCCCCGACGACTTCTCCCCCTCACCCAAGAACCCGGCCATTGCGCGCGTATTCCGCGAGATGCAATGGGCCGAGGAACTGGGCTCCGGCGTGCGCAACCTGTTCAAGTACGCCCGTGCCTTCGGCGGGCAGGACCCGGTCCTCAATGAGGAGTCGATCTTTCGGGTGACGGTGATGTTGCCGCCGGACAGCCGGACGGTCGTGCCAACGTCGGAGGCAGAGTCGGGGGTGGAGTCACAGCCAGAGTCACAGCCAGAGTCACAGCCAGAGTCACAGCCAGAGTCACAGCCAGAGTCAGGCTCCCTCGAGCATCGGGTGTTGCGCTGCCTGTTGTTCGGGGCCATGAACAAGACTGGCATCTCCCGTGCCTTGGGGCAGCGAAGTATTTCCGGGCCGCTCAATCAGGCGGTACGCCAACTGCTGGCGCGCGGTCTGATCGAATACACCCTCCCCGACAAGCCCAATAGCCGTCTGCAGCAATACCGCCTGACCGCTACCGGCCGGGCACATCTGAGTCCGCAGGACTGAATCCCCCATGAGCACCGGCGCCATCGTCTCCAGAGCCTGGACGCCCCGCGATGCGCTGATTGTCGACGACGGCCCCGAGACCTGCATGGAGCTCCCGAACCGCTACATGGCGCGGCTAAGCACCTACGCGCGTCAGAGCGTGTCCAGCCTCCCCGGTCTCGGCGTCTATAGTGCCAACAACATCCACGGCCAGGAAATCGTCGTGGATGGAGGCTGTATCTTCGGATGGCCTTGGTCGTGATCGCCCTGCCTTGACCCGCCGTTGGCGGGTTTGTTCTCGACGCCGGCAATCCCCTGCCCCTGGGCTGCACGCCCGCACCTTCGCACAAACCACTTCCAAAGGTCTTCGAGATGAGCGACATCACCGACAACATGCGCAAGCACTCCTCCCAGGTCGTCGATGGCATCGAGGCCGCCCCTGCGCGTGCCATGCTGCGCGCCGTCGGCTTCAACGACGAGGATTTCAGGAAGCCGCAGATCGGCATCGCCTCGACCTGGGCCAACGTCACGCCCTGCAACATGCACATCGACAAACTCGCGCAAGAGGCCGAGAAGGGTGCCAACGCGGCTGGCGGCAAGGCCGTCATCTTCAACACCATCACCATCTCCGACGGCATCGCCAACGGCACCGAGGGCATGAAGTATTCGCTGGTGTCGCGTGAGGTCATCGCCGACTCCATCGAGACCGTGGCCGGCTGCGAAGGCTTCGACGGCCTCATCGCGATTGGCGGCTGCGACAAGAACATGCCCGGTTGCCTCATCGGCATGGCCCGCCTGAACCGCCCCTCGATTTTCATCTACGGCGGCACCATCCGGCCCGGCGCCGGCCACACCGACATCATCTCGGTGTTCGAGGCCGTCGGCCGGCACGCCGCGGGGGAGCTCAGCCTGCATCAGTTCAAGCAGATCGAGGACACCGCCATCCCGGGCCCGGGCTCCTGCGGCGGCATGTACACCGCCAACACCATGGCCTCGGCGATCGAAGCCCTGGGCATGTCGCTGCCGGGTTCGTCGGCGCAGGAAGCGGTCTCGGCCGACAAGGCCTCGGACTGCTACCGTGCCGGTCAGCAGGTGCTGGAGTTGCTCGCACGCGACATCAAGCCGCGCGACATCATGACCCGCAAGGCCTTCGAGAACGCGATCCGCGTGACCATCGCGCTCGCCGGTTCCACCAACGCCGTGCTGCATCTGCTCGCCATGGCCCACGCCGTCGACGTGGAGCTGACGCTGGACGACTTCGTCGAGATCGGCAAGACCACGCCGGTGCTCGCCGACCTGCGCCCGAGCGGCAAGTACATGATGTCCGAGCTGGTCGCAATCGGCGGCATCCAGCCGCTGATGAAGCGCATGCTCGATGCCGGCCTGCTGCACGGCGACACGCTGACCGTCACCGGCAGGACGCTGGCGGAGAACCTCGCCGATGTTGCCGACTATCCGCCGGGTCAGGACATCATTCGCCCCTTCGCCAACCCGATCAAGACGGACTCGCATCTGGTCATCCTGCACGGCAATCTGTCGCCCACCGGTGCGGTCGCCAAGATCACCGGCAAGGAAGGCCTGCGCTTCGCGGGCCGCGCGCGCG
>NZ_DAOMPS010000083.1:0-11364 GCF_035444905.1 Thauera sp. | reverse complement strand
CCGCTGACCTCTTGCATGCCATGCAAGCGCTCTCCCAGCTGAGCTATACCCCCGTCACCGAAGAGCGCGCATTATAGGCTGGACATCCTGCTCTGTAAACCCCTTTTTTGATCTTTCCCATACCCCACATTCGGCTCGAACGGCTTGCCTCAGGCTTCGGGGGCGATGAGCTTGCCGGGATTCATCAGTTGCAGAGGATCGAGTGCGCGCTTGATCGCGCGCATGAGCTCCATCTCCACGCTGGACTTGTAGCGCAGGATCTCGTCACGCTTGAGCTGGCCCAGGCCATGCTCGGCGGAGATCGAGCCTCCCAGCTCACAGACCAGGTCGTGGACGATGCGATTGACCTCGGGCGTACGGGCGATGAAGGCCGGATTGTCCTCGGCGACGGACTTGGACAGGTTGTAATGCAGATTGCCGTCGCCGATGTGACCGAAGGCCACTACGCGCACATCCGGCCACCGCTCCCGCAGCGCCCTGGCCGCACGCTCGAGAAAGTCCGGGATACGGCTCACCGGCACCGAGACGTCGTGCTTGATGCTGATCCCCTCGATGCGTTGCGCCTCGGAGATGTTCTCCCGCAGCGCCCACAGGGCATCGGTCTGCGCCCCGGAGGCGGCGATACTGGCATCGAGGGCAAGACCGCGCTCGCAGGCGACGCCCAGCACCCGCTCGAGCTGCTCACCGAGTGCGGCATCATGCGCCGGGTCGGAGAGCTCCACCAGCACGCTCCAGTCGTGCGGCGCAGCCAGCGGCGCACGGGCGCCGGGGATGTGGCGGAGGACCAGCTCCAGCGCGCTGCGGCCGACGAGTTCGAACGCGCTCACCCGCTCGCCACACTGCGCTTGCAGCAGGCCGAGCAGGCGCACCGCAGCCTGCGGATCAGGCACGGCCACCCAGGCCGTTGCACGCGCTCGGATCTGCGGAAACAGCTTCAGCACCGCGGCCGAGATGATGCCCAGCGTGCCTTCCGCACCGATGAAGAGCTGCTTGAGGTCGTAGCCTGTGTTGTCCTTGCGCAGGCCACGCAAGCCGTTCCAGATGCGGCCATCGGGCAGCACGACCTCCAGGCCCAGGACCAGCTCGCGCATGTTGCCGTAGCGCAGCACCTGCACCCCGCCGGCATTGGTCGACAGGTTGCCGCCTATCAGGCAGCTGCCCTCCGAAGCCAGGGACAGGGGAAACAGACGCCCGGCGTCGGCTGCCGCCGACTGCACCCGGGCCAGCGTACAGCCCGCCTCCACACAGATCGTGTTGTTGTCGACATCGAGCTCGCGCACGCGTCGCATGCGCGTGAGCGCCATCACCACAGCCCGCCCGTCGTCGAGTGGCGTGGCGCCGCCGCACAGGCCGGTATTGCCGCCCTGCGGCACGATCGGCACCCGGGCCTCGGCGCACACCGCGACCGCCGCAGCCAGCTCGGCCGTCGTCTCTGGGCGGACAATGGCACGCGCGCTGCCGTGATAGCGCCCCCGCCAGTCCGTCAGGAAGGGCGCCATCTCCTGCGCATCGGTCAGCACATTCGCCGCCCCGACTCGTTGCTTCAACGCCGTGATCAGCACACTCATGCCACCCTCCTCATTCCCCGCCGCCAACCAGCTCGCGCAGCAGCGGGCGCACCCGCCCCACCGCGGCCTCGCCCTCGGCAATGGCCTCGTCGGCACGATGGTAGTCCATCAGCCCGAGCTGACTCACGCGCGGCGCGATTAGCACGTCGGCCGGCTCACCGGCCAGGCGGCTGCGGGCGATGCGCACCTGCATGACGTTGATGCTCGAGCTGATCACCGACACGAGCGAGGGCAGGTTGTCTGCCGGGGCAGAAGAGCCCGGGCGCAGGATGGCATCGAGGTCGCCCTGCGCGATGCCGAGGCGCGCCAGCACGCGCTCGGTCCACCCCGCCTCGGTCTCCTCCTCGGGCGCCGGTCTCACCGCGCTGCGACGCACGGCGCGGCCGACCATGTCCGATCCGAGATCGACCGCGATCACGACATCGGCCCCCATCGCCCGGCACAGCGACACCGGCACCGGATTGACCAGGCCGCCATCGACCAGCAGGCGGCCGTGATGCATCACCGGCGTCATCAACCCGGGGAGCGCGATCGAGGCACGGACCGCCGCTGCAACACTGCCGTCGTGCAGCCATATTTCGCGACCGGTGGACAACTCGGTGGCGACGCAGGCAAAACGCAGGTCGAGCTCGGAGAAGTCGCGGTCGATGAAATTGCGCTCGAAGAAGCTGATCAGCTTCTGACCCTTGATCAGACCACCGCGCAGGGACACGTCAAGCAAGGACACGACGTCCTGCCACTGCAGGGTTTCTGCCCACCGGATGAGCTTGTCGAGATCACCCGAGGCTGCGGCCGCACCGACCAGCGCACCGATCGAGCAGCCGCTGATGACCTGTGGAACGATGCCCTCCGCGGCGAGCGCACGCAGCACCCCGAGATGGGCCCAGCCGCGCGCAGCACCGCTACCGAGCGCCAGTCCGATGACCGGCCCGCGGCCATCACCACCGGATGACTCGAGACTCAATGCCCCCAGCACGGCGGCCGGACTCATGCGTCACGACTCCGCGCACGCATGAGCGAGGCCCTCAGTCCAGCCTTTCGGCGTAGAGGTCATGCACATCGCAATCGGTGATGCGCACGCGCACGAAATCGCCGGGAGCGAGACCTTCGCCATCCGGGATGATGACGAGACCGTCGATGTCCGGTGCATCGCCCGGCGAGCGGGCCAGCGCGCCTTCCTCGTCAACCTCGTCGACGAGCACGGTCATCTCGCGGTCGATTCTGGCTTCGAGGCGCTGCGTCGAGATGTCTTCCTGGAAGTCCATCAGGCGCGCACGGCGCTCCTCGCGCACCTCCTGGGGCACCGCGCCGGGCAGCTCGTTGGCCGCCGCGCCTTCGACCGGCGAGTAGGCAAAGGCGCCGACGCGATCGAGCTGCGCTTCCTCGAGGAAATTGAGCAACAGCTCGAAGTCTTCCTCGGTCTCGCCGGGAAAGCCCGTGATGAAGGTCGAACGAATGGTCAGATCCGGGCAGATGCTGCGCCACTTGCGCACGCGCTCGAGCACGTTCTCGGCATTGGCCGGACGCTTCATCGCCTTGAGGATGCGCGGGCTCGCATGCTGGAAGGGCACATCGAGATAAGGCAGGATCTTGCCCTCGGCCATCAGCGGGATCAGATCGTCCACGCTCGGGTAGGGATAGACGTAGTGCATCCGGATCCAGATGCCGAGCTCACCGAGCGCCTTGGCGAGGTCGAACAGGCGGGTCTTCAGCGGTCGGCCGCCCCAGAAGCCGGTGCGGTACTTGACGTCAACGCCATAGGCGGAGGTGTCCTGCGAGATGACGAGAATCTCCTTCACGCCGGCGTCGGCCAGCGCCTCGGCTTCGCGCATCACCTCGTGGATCGGCCGGCTGACGAGATCGCCACGCATCGACGGGATGATGCAGAAGGTGCAACGGTGGTTGCAGCCTTCGGAGATCTTCAGGTAGGCGTAATGCTGTGGCGTGAGGCGGATGCCCTGCGGCGGCACCAGGTCGGTGAACGGATCATGCGGCTTGGGCAGGTGCTTGTGCACCGCGTGCATGACCTCTTCCGTCGCATGCGGGCCGGTCACGGCGAGCACCTGCGGATGCGCGGCGAGGACGACGTCGTCCTTGGCGCCGAGGCAGCCAGTGACGATGACCTTGCCGTTCTCGTTGAGCGCTTCGCCAATGGCGTCAAGCGACTCCTCGACCGCCGCATCGATGAAGCCGCAGGTGTTCACGACCACCAGATCGGCATCGTCATAGCTGCCAGAGATCGCGTAGCCCTCGGCCCGCAGGCGGGTGAGGATGTGTTCGGAGTCGACGGTTGCCTTCGGGCAGCCGAGGGAGACGAAGCCGACGCGCGGCACATCCGGGGTTTTGAAAGTCGTCATGCGTAGAAATGCCTGTCCGCGGTCGGCCTGCGTGCGTTCGGCAAGCCCGACGCACGCGGGGTTTACTTCTGGTTGTCGCCCTTGCCCGTCGCCGACGGCTCGGCCGGCTTGCCGTCCTCGGGCTTGACGTAGTTCGGGAACTGGAAGCCGGTGAACATGTTGCGCGTCTGGCTTTCGAGCTGGCTCTGCATCTGCTCGAACATCTTCTTCGACTGGTCGACGTAGGCGCCCATCATGCTCTGCAGCGCGGGCCCCTGGAAGTTGAGGAACTGCGCCCACAGGTCCTGACCGACCGGGCTGTTGTCACCGTAGATCGCCCGCGCCTGGTCCTGCAGCTTGCCCTGCATCTCGGTGAACGCCTTGATGTTGCTCTCAAGGTACTTGCCCATCATGCCCTGCATGGCGTTGCCGTAGAAGCGGATCATGTGCGCGAGCAGATCGCTGGTGAACATCGGCGCCCCCCCTGCCTCTTCCTCGAGGATGATCTGCAGCAGGATGCTGCGCGTCAGATCTTCGGCAGTCTTGGCGTCGACCACCTGGAACTCCTCGTTGTTGAGCACGAGCTCCTTGACATCGGCCAGCGTGATGTAGGAGCTCGTGCGCGTGTCGTACAGGCGACGGTTCGGGTATTTCTTGATGAGGCGCTGCTGTTCCGGCATTTATCCATCTCCTCGGCGGCGGTCGATCCCGCTCTTGGTTACGTCGGGATTATATCGCGGCGCGAAAACGAAACCCCGCCATTCGACGGGGTTCCGTGATTTCACGCATGCTGCAACGCAAGAATCAACCCATGTGCAGGCCGCCGTTGATGTTGATCGTGGCCCCCGTGATGTAGGCCGCCTTGTCGGAGGCAAGATAGGCGCACAGGTCGCCGATCTCGTCGGGACGACCGAGGCGCTTCATCGGCACGGTGTCGATGATGCCCTGACGGATGTCCTCGCGAATCGCCATGACCATGTCGGTACCGATGTAGCCCGGGGCGATCGCGTTGACGGTGACGCCCTTGGTCGCCAGCTCTGCGGCAAGCGCCTTGGTGAAACCGAGCACGCCGGCCTTGGCCGTCGAGTAATTCGTCTGCCCGGCCTGACCCTTGACGCCATTGACCGAGGAAATGTTGATGATGCGGCCCCAGCCACGCTCGGCCATCTTGGCGGAGACGTGATGAGTGACGTTGAACAGGCTGTTGAGATTGGTGTTGATCACCGCATCCCAGTGGCCCTTTTCCATCTTCGGGAAGAACTTGTCGCGGGTGATGCCGGCATTGTTCACAAGGACGTCGATCGGGCCGACTTCGGCTTCGACCTTCGCGATCATGACCGCGCAGGACTCATAGTCCGAAACGTCACCCTCGGCAGCCACAAAATTGAAACCCAGGTCACGTTGCGCGGCCAGCCAGCCTTCCTTCTGGTCGAAGCCGGGCAGGCAGTTGGCGACGACCTTCATGCCATCCTTTGCGAGCGACTGGCAGATCGCAGTGCCGAGTCCGCCCATGGCGCCGGTGACGAGTGCGATTTTCTGGGACATCTGGACATCCTTCTGGAGCAGTTTTCGATGCCGAGTTTTCACGCCCAGCGGGCAGGAAATCGTTCCGGCGCTTCATGCCGCAGCGCATCAGCTGCATTGCGGTTTCATTATAAACACTGTTGACAAGAGCTGTTGCGTCGCAATAAAGAATGTATTCATGCACCCAAAAGGGAAGCGCCCCTTGCGGGGCGCTTCGAGGTACGGCTCGTTCCTGCCCGACGGGGCTCAGAACATGTGCTGGCCACCGTTGATCGAGATGTTGGCGCCGGTCACGAAGGCCGCTTCTTCCGACGACAGGTAGGCGACCAGGCCGGCGATCTCCTCGGGCTTGCCGAGACGGGAAACCGGGATCTGCGGCAGGATCTTGGAGTCCAGGATCTCCTGCGGGATCGCCATCACCATCTTGGTGCCGATGTAGCCCGGCGAGATGGTGTTGACGGTCACGCCATTGCGGGCCACTTCCAGCGCCAGCGCCTTGGTGAAGCCATGCATGCCAGCCTTGGCCGCAGCGTAGTTGGTCTGACCGAACGCACCCTTCTGGCCGTTGACCGAGGACACGTTGATCACACGCCCCCACTTGCGCTCGACCATTCCGTCCACGACCTGCTTGGTCATGTTGAAGACGGAGTCGAGGTTGGTGCTGATGACAGCATCCCAGTCGGCCTTCGTCATCTTCTTGAAGGTCATGTCACGCGTGATGCCGGCATTATTGACCAGCACGTCGACCGCGCCGACATCCTTGGTCACCTGCTCAACGCAGGCCTTGGCAGAATCGAAGTCCGCCACGTCGCAGGGGTAGGCCTTGAAGCCGTAGCCCATGTTGTTCATGGTCTGCAGCCATTCCGAGGCCTTGGTGTTGCCCGGCGAGTGCGTCGTCACCACCTTGTAGCCCAGCGCGGCGAGCTTGATGCAGATCGCCTCACCCAGACCACCCATACCACCCGTTACCAGTGCAACTCTAGACATTGTTCTCTCCTCTCCCTAAACGGGGACTCTGTTCTTAGGGCGGTCCAACAGCACAACGACAGCGCCCGCCCCCAACCGCTGTCGCCAGTAAATCTAAGACGCGATGATCAGGCGCGCTCCTTCACGTAGCGCCCGGGCGCGGGCTCGATCGGCTCGTACTTGGTGCTGCCGAGACGACCGCGCGCCGCCACCGGCTTGCCGCCGTGGGGACGCAGCCACTCTATCCAGTGCAACCACCAGCTGCCCTTGTGCTCGCCGGCGCCGTCCAGCCACTCGTCGGGATCCGTCGGCCGGCCCTCGGCCGTCCAGTAGCTGCGGCGGTTCTTGCTGGCCGGATTGATCGCACCGGCGATATGACCGCTGGCACCGAGCACGAAGGTGGTCTCGCCACCGAGCAGGTTGCGCGCCAGGTACGCGCTCTTCCAGGGCACGATGTGATCCTCGCGTGCCGCCAGCAGATAAGCGGGGGCATCGACCTTGGCCAGGTCCACCTTCTGCCCCAGCATCTTCAGCTTGCCCGGCACCCGCAGGTTGTTCTCGAGGTACATGTTGCGCAGGTACCAGGTGAGGAACGGGCCCGGCAGGTTGGTCGAATCCGAATTCCAGTACAGCAGATCGAAGGCCGGCGGCCTGTTCCCCTTGAGGTAGTTGCCAACCACGTATTGCCACACGAGATCATTGGCGCGCAGGAAGGAGAAGACATTCGCCAGTTCCTGCCCCTTGAGCACGCCGCCCTTGCCGATGGCGGCCTCACGCGCGGTGACGCTGGCCTCGTCCACCAGGCAGCCGAGCTCGCCGGCATCGCTGAAATCGAGCAGCGTGGTCATCAGCGTCAGGCTGGCAACCGGATCCTCGCCGCGCGCACGCGCCACCGCCAGCGCCGAGGTGAGGATGGTGCCGCCGACGCAGAACCCAAGCACGTTCGGCTTCTTGACCCGCGTCACCGCGCGCACCACCTCGAGCGCCGCGAGCGGCCCCTTCTCGAGGTAGTCGTCCCAGCCGAAGTGCCCCCCCGTGTCCGGGCGCGGATTCTTCCACGACACCAGGAACACCGTGAAGCCTTGCTCGACGATGAAGCGCACCAGCGAGTTCTCGGGCTGCAGATCCATGATGTAGAACTTGTTGATGCAGGGCGGCACGATCAGCAGCGGCGCCTGCGCCACCTTCTCGGTGAGCGGCGCGTACTGGATGAGCTGCATCAGCTCGTTCTCGAAGATCACCGCACCGGGCGTCAGGGCCAGGTTGCGCCCGATCTCGAAGGCCGAATCGTCGGTCATCGAGATCCGACCCTTCTCGAGGTCGGCCATCAGATTCTGCACCCCGCGCGAGATGCTCTCGCCCTTGGTCTCGATCGCAGTCTTGATGAACTCGGGGTTGGTCGCGGCAAAGTTGCTCGGCGACAGGGCGTCGATGTACTGGCGCGTCAGGAACTGGATGCGTGACTTGGCCCGACCGTCGGCAATCGGCATCGCATCGGCCATCTGGCTGAGCAGCCCGGCGTTCAGCAGGTAGGCCTGGCGCAGATAGTCGAACACCGGACTCTCGGACCATTCGGGTGCGGCAAAACGCTTGTCGCCGGGCGGCGGCTGCACGACCTCAGGCCCCGCTTCTCCCGGTTTGCGCGCGAGCATCGAGGACCACAGCTGGGCGTGCTTTTCGGCATAGGCCTTCTGCAGCCCGGCCAAGGCCTCGGCTTCGGGCAGGGGCAGCTTGGTCGCGGCAACACCCGAGGAGTCCTGCATGGCCACATGCTGGCGCGCGAGCATTTCAAAGAAACCCTTCGTCATTGACTGGCCCGCGTCGAGCATTGCCTGCACGCCCGGCGGCATCGCCTTGCCCGCTGAATCCGACATCCGAATCTCCTGATCCTCTCGGCAGCGACGCATCGTCGCCGCATGCTGTTTTGTAGTGTGCGACAGGCCTCGGTGGGGTAACACCGGCGTTAGAATCGCCGCATGTACCTGATCCCGATCGCCTGGCTCTATGTCGCCATTCTCGTCGCCATCTCCGAAGACACGATTGTCGCCGGCGTGCTGACCTTCATCTTCTGGGGTCTGGCTCCGCTCGCGCTGTTCATGTGGATCTTCGGCACCCCCGCAAGAAGACGGCGCCAGAGGGAGCGGGAAGCCATGGACCGCAACGATAGAGCCGAAACGGGCCCCGATCAATAGCTTCGCGCCATGCGAGGCCGATGGGGACACCCCGACCCCGGGAACATTCAGCGCGCCTTGAGCCAGATCAGCGAAGCGAAGCGGCCGGTCACCCGATCACGGCGGTACGAATAAAACTGTTGCGGCGACGCAACCGTGCACAGGCCGCCGCCGTCGATCCGCGTCACGCCGGCGGCCTGCAAGCGGCGGCGGGCAAGCAGGTAGATGTCCGCCAGCCACTTCCCCGCCCCGGCGCCGGCAATGAAGGCCCTCGATGCCCCCGCATCCGCGGCCACGAAGCTGGCACGGACCTCGTCGCCCACCTCGAAAGCCTGAGGCCCGATCGCCGGGCCAAGCCAGGCACGCAGGCTGCTTGGCGCCACACTCATGCGCGCGACCGTGGCCTCGAGCACCCCGGCTGCCAGCCCACGCCAGCCCGCATGAGCCGCCCCGACGACGGTGCCAGCATCGTCGCAAAGCAGCACGGGAAGGCAATCGGCCGTCAGCACCGCGCACACCCGCTGCGCGCTGTGCGCGACCGCCGCGTCGGCCTGTGGCACGCCGGTGGCGCAGTCGGCATCGGCCACCGCGCAACCATGGACCTGATCCAGCCACAGCGGCTCGGCAGGCAGATGCGCCCTCAGGCGGGCACGATTGCGCGCCACTGCGTCCGGCTCGTCGCCGACATGGCTTCCCAGGTTGAAGCTCGCGAATGCGCCTGTACTGCAGCCGCCCGCGCGCGTCGTGATCAACGCACCGACGCTGGCGGGCAGGGCCCAGCGCGGCCGCAATAGCCCGCTCGCCACGACATCGAAGGCTTGCGTATCGAAACGGCTCATGCGGAGTGCTCGCGCAAACGCTCGAGCAGCAGCGCAAAATCGACCGCCATCGGCACCTCCCAGGCCATGTCCGCCCCGCTCGCCGGATGCTGCAGGCCGAGGCGGAAGGCATGCAGCGCCTGGCGCGGGAAGCCGTCGAGCAGGGCCTCGCCGCTGCGGCGCTGACCGTACACCGCGTCGCCCACCAGCGGATGACCGAGGTGCGCCATATGGACGCGGATCTGGTGCGTACGCCCGGTTTCCAGACGGCACTCGAGCAGTGTGCAGCGCGCAAAGCGCTCGCGCACCAGGTAATGGGTGAGCGCAGGGCGACCATTGCCGACGACCGCCATACGCGTGCGCTGGCTCGGGTGGCGCCCGATCGGCGCATCCACCGTCCCGCCCGCGCTCAGCACGCCCTGCACCAGCGCGGCGTAATGCCGCCTGACGCTACGCGCCTGCAACTGGCGCACGAGCTCGGTCTGCGCGGCGAGCGTCTTCGCCACCACGAGTAGCCCGCTGGTGTCCTTGTCGAGACGGTGCACGATGCCGGCACGCGGCACCGCTGCCAGCGCCGGATCATGATGCAGCAAGGCGTTGAGCAGGGTGCCGCTCCAGTTGCCGCTGCCCGGATGCACGACCAGGCCGACCGGCTTGTCGATGACGAGCAGGTGTTCATCCTCGAACACGATCGCGAGCGGGATGTCCTCGGGGTGTTCGGCGGCGAGCTCGGGCGGATGGGGCACATCGATGTCCACCCGCTCGCCCCCCCAGACCTTGCGGCGGACGTCGGGCACGCCGCCATCGACGAGGACGTGGCCCTCCTTTACCCATGACTGCAGGCGGCTACGCGAATGCTCCGGCAGCAGGCGCGCCAGCGCCACATCGAGGCGCAGGCCGCCGAGCTCGGCAGGGATCGTCAGCGCGTCGCACGAGTCGTCGTCGTCCGCTGGGATATAATCGGCGCGTTCATTCACGCGAGTGTCTTCAATGGCCAGGTTCACCCTCGGAAGTTTAACGGGAAAAGTCGCGCTCATTGGCGCCCTGCTGCTCGGCGGCTGCGGCCTGCTCCCCGAGCAGGTCGATGAGACGGCGGGCTGGAACGCCCAGCGACTCTACTCCGAAGCCAAGAGCTCCATGTCCGAGGGTGGCTACGACCGCGCGATCACATTGTTCGAGAAGCTCGAGGCCCGCTATCCCTACGGCCGCTTCGCCCAGCAGGCCCAGCTCGAGGTCGCCTACGCCTATTACAAGCAGGGTGAACAGGCCTTGTCCCTGGCGGCTGCCGATCGCTTCATCAAGCTGCATCCCAACCACCCGAACGTCGACTACGCCTATTACCTGAAGGGCCTGGTCAACTTCAACGAAGACCTTGGCCTGCTCGCCAACCTGTCGCGCCAGGACCTCTCCGAGCGCGACCCCAAGGGTGCGCGCGAAGCCTTCGACAGCTTCCGCGAACTCGTCGAGCGCTTCCCCGAGAGCCGCTACGCCGACGACTCGCGGGCGCGCATGCAGTACCTGATCAATTCGCTCGCGGCGCACGAGGTGCATGTCGCGCGCTACTACTACAACCGCGGCGCCTACGTCGCAGCCATCAACCGCGCGCAGACCGCGGTCAGCAACTTCCCGCAGGCGCCGGCCATCGAAGAGGCGCTGTTCCTGCTGGTCAAGAGCTACGACGCGCTCGGCATGACCCAGTTGCGTGACGACTCGGACCGCGTGCTGCGCAGCAACTTCCCGGACAGCGTGTATTTCCGCGGCGGCCCGGTCAGCGACAAGCCGTGGTGGCAGCTCTGGTGAGCCTGCCTCGCAGCCCGCTCTGACCAGTTAACGAAAAAGGCGCCTTTGGCGCCTTTTTCGTTTGAATCAAACGCCCGGTTTGCGCGCATCGAACACGCAGACCGGGCATCCGTCAGCGGCCCTGCATCAGCCGCCGAACTGGGCCTTGAACTGCTGGCGATAGCGGTGCAGCAGTGGCTCG
>NZ_DAOMPS010000082.1:0-11426 GCF_035444905.1 Thauera sp. | reverse complement strand
TCGAGCACGGCGCGGGCGTGACCGTGACGCTGAACCTCGTCACCTTCCTGCCGGCCGCGCCCCGATGACCCGCAGCGTCTACTGCCAGGGCGCAAGGACGCCAGCCACGCCCCACGGCCAGTCGATGGTCGAGTACCTCGTCGTGCTGGCCGTGGTGGCCGGCGTGTTCGCCCTCCCAGCCGGCGGCGGCCAGCCGCTGCTGCTGCACTTCGCCGACGCCATCGGCGAAGGCTTTGCCCGATTCCTGACCGCAATCTCGCTCCCGCTCTGATCCGATCATGGCTTTCCGACCCTCCCGCAACCTCTTGATCCTCGGCGTCGCCGGCGCCTTCGGCCTGGCTGCCGCCTGGCTCGCCGCGCGCTATCTGGATGAGCGCGTGGCCGACCTCGAGCGTCGGCATCAACAGCCCACCGCGCGCGCCGTCGTGCCCAAGATCGACCTGCCTGCCGGCAGCCTCATCACCCACGACACCGTGGCGGAGCGCGAGGTGCCGCTCGACTGGCTGCACTCGTCCGCGATCACGCCCGAGCAGTTCGAGCGTGCAGCCGGATCCGTGCTCGCCTACCCGGCGCGTAGCGGCGAACCCCTCGTCTGGCCCCAGCTGGAAGGCCGCCGCAGCGCGGGTTTCGCTGCACGCGTCGCGCCCGGCCGGCGTGCCGCCACCCTCCCGGTCGACGAGATCAGCTCGATGTCCGGCATGCTCGAGCCGGGCGACGTGATCGACCTCCTCGTCACCGTGCAGCGCGACCCGCACAACCTCACCCTGCCGCTGCTGCAAGGCGTGAGCGTGCTCGCCACCGGGGCGAGGCTGCAGCCGGGCGGCAGCGACCCGCAAGCGCGCAGCTTCGGCACCATCACCCTCGACCTCGACCCCGAGCAGGCGGCACAGGTGGTGGCTGCGCGCACCGTGGGCAAGCTCACCGCCCTGCTGCGGGCACCCGGCGACCGCAGCCCCGCGCCCGTCGTGCGCACCGACGCCCTCGCCCTCCTCGGCCTCGCCGCCCCGCCGCCGCCAGCCAATCGGGCCGTCCCGGTGATCTACGGCGGCAGCCACAACCCCTTGCTCGAAGTCGGTGGGCTCCCACCACCCGCGGCTTCGGCGGCGACCGACTGAACGCGGCTCCACCTGCTGACTCAGCAGCCTCCCCGCTCGCACCCCAGGTCCTGCGATCAAACCATCAAGCAAGGCCCCTGAACCAAGCCCGCCAATCACGTTTTCCAATTACCCCGCTGCGCCCTCGTCGCACTCACCTGCCCATGCCCCTCGCCTTCCGACCCTCAGGCCTCGCGGCCGCGCTCGTCGTCCTCCTCGCCACCACGCTGAGCACGCCGGCGCAGGCCACGCGCGACGCCGCCCCAAGCGCTGGCAGGGCTGACGCCGCCGCCCTGCCGCCGCTGACCGAGATCCAGATGTTCGCCGGCGAGACCCGCGTGCTGCCGCAGCGCAACGCCGGCCGCCTGGCGGTGGGCGACGGCAAGGTGGTGTCCGCGGCGGTACTCGACGAGCGCGAGATCCTGCTCATTGCCAACGGCGCGGGCGACACCATGCTCCATGTGTGGACGAGGAACGGCCACAACCACCGCATCAAGATCACCGTGCGCCAGACCGACACCGCCCGCATCGCGCGCGACCTGCAAGCCTTCCTCGGCGACATGCCGAAGGTCAGCACGCGCAGCATCGGCGACAATATCGTGATCGAGGGTGAAGGCCTGTCCGATGCCGACCGCGACAAGGTGGCCGAGCTGGCGCGACGCTTTCCGCAGGTCATCGACTTCACCAGCCGCGTCGGGCTGGATCGGATGTTCGCCTTCGATGTGCGCTTCGTCGAGATCAGCCGCAGCGGGCTGCGCGACCTGGGCATCGACTGGACGACCCAGGGCAAGCCGCTGTTCGGCATCGGCGTGGTCGGCGACCTCTATCACGACAACCGTACGGGTGCGGCGGTGAGCCGCGTGCTCGGCAGCGGCGAGGCGCAGACCGAGGTCCTCATCGAGGCCGAGCGCGTCCGCCCCTTTGCCGCCAACGTCTCGCTCGTGGGCGCCTTCTTCGGGCGGCTGAACCTGCTCGCGCAAAAGGGCGACGCCGTCATCCTCGCCCAGCCGCGGCTGGCCGCGCGCAACCGCGGCGAGGCGAGCTTTCTTGCCGGTGGCGAGATCCCGATCCCGGTCGCCTCGGCCACCGGCACGCCGAGCGTGATGTTCAAGGAGTACGGCATCCGCCTGAACATCGTCGAGCCGGTGGCCGATGCCGAGGGCACGATCCGCGCGCGGGTGAAGACCGAGGTCAGCGCGCTCGACCGCAGCGTGGCGGCGCTCGGCGTGCCCGGCCTGATGTCGCGCCGCACCGAGACCGAGTTCAACCTGCGCCACGGCGAGACCCTGGTGCTGTCGGGCGTGATCCAGCGCGAGCAGCAAAACGACGAGAACGCAGTACCGCATCTCGGCGAGATCCCGGTGCTCGGCCGCCTGTTCAAGTCCGCCCGCTTCAACAGTCGCGAAAGCGAGCTCGTGGTCTTCATCACCCCATGGATGATGAACCCGGGTGAAGGCCTGCTCGACCCGCGCGCGCAGGCCCTGGAAGAGCGCGCCGAGCGCGAACTTGCGCCACCCACCGCCAAGCCACCCGTCGAGCGCATCGCCCCTGCCGATGACCCCTTCTGGAACCAGCTCTACGGCGGCAATTGAGGAGACAGCCCATGTTTCACCAGGCCTTGCGCCAACGCATCCACGAACGTCTGCTCGACACCATCGACCTGCGCCGGCGCGATCTCAACCGCATGTCGGACGATGAGCTGCGCACCGAGACCGCTGCGCTGATCCGCGAGATCATCGCCGCCGACCGCCAGCTGCCCGCCACCGTCGATCGCGACCTCCTGTGCAGCGAGGTGCTCGACGAGGCGATCGGGCTCGGCCCGCTCGAAGCCCTGCTCGCCGACGAGGCGGTAAGCGAGATCATGGTCAACCGCTTTGACGAGATCTTCATCGAGCGCGACGGCCGCCTCACGCTGCATCCGGCCGTGTTCACCAGCGACCGCGCGGTGCTCGGTGTCATCGAGCGCATCGTCGCGCCGCTCGGCCGACGCATCGACGAGTCATCGCCGATGGTCGATGCACGGCTCAAGGACGGCTCGCGGGTCAACGCCATCATCCCGCCGCTGGCGCTGAAAGGGCCGACGCTCACGATCCGCAAGTTCGCCCGCCGCCAGCTCGAGGTGGACGATCTGGTGCGGCTGGGCAGCCTGTCGCAGGACATGGCGGACTTCCTGCGTATCTGCGTGGAGCAGCGGCGCAACATCATCGTCTCGGGCGGGACCGGATCGGGCAAGACCACCTTCCTCAACCTGCTGTCGAATTTCATCCCCGACGGCGAACGCATCATCACCATCGAGGACGCCGCCGAGCTGCGCCTGCGCCACACCCACCTGGTGGCCCTCGAGGCGCGCCCGAGCAACCTCGAAGGGCGCGGCGCGGTGAGCATCCGCGATCTCGTGCGCAATGCCCTGCGCATGCGCCCCGACCGTATCGTGGTCGGCGAATGCCGCGGCGGCGAGGCGCTTGACATGCTGCAGGCGATGAACACCGGCCACGAGGGCTCGCTCACCACGCTGCATGCCAACAGCCCGCGCGATGCCCTCGCGCGCCTCGAGACCCTGGTGCTGATGGCGGGCATGGACCTGCCCCTTGGCGCAATCCGCGAGCAGATCGCCAGTGCGGTTGACATCATCGTGCAGCAGACGCGCTTTGCCTGCGGCGCGCGCCGCATCACCCGCATCGCCGAAGTCACCGGCATGGAGGCCGGGCGCATCCAGCTACAGGAGCTGTTCCGCTTCGAGCGCCGCGCCAGCGAGGGCGGCCGCAGCCAGGGTCACTTCAGCGGCTGCGACGCCATCCCCGGCTTCTACGACGAACTGCGCGGCGACGGCCTGGGCGCCACGCTCGATCTGCGCATCTTCGACCGGGTGGCCGCATGACCCCCTCGCCCAGCCTGCCGACCCTGCTGGCGACACTGGGCTTCGGGCTCGCCGCCGCGCTGCTGGCCTGGTCCTCGATCGCCGTCGCCAGCAGTGCACTCGCCCGCTATCGTGAGCGCTTCACCGCCGATGCGCACGTGCGCCTGGACGAGCTTTTCCTGTTCATGGATCCGGCACGGCTGTTCGCGCTCAATGTTGCCGCGGTCGCCCTGTTCGGCATCGGCATGTGGCTCGCCAGCGGGAAATTCGCCCTCGGGCTCGCCGCCGGCCTCGCCTTCGCGCTGCTGCCACGGCTGGCGTTCGGCTGGCTGCGCCGGCGAAGACTGCAGGCGATCGAACAGCAGTTGCCCGATGCGCTGCAAGTCATCGCCGGTGGTCTGCGCGCGGGGGTCTCGATGCCGCAGGCACTACAGCAGCTCATCCGTGAGGGCCGGCCGCCGATCGCGCAGGAGTTCGACCTCATGCTGCGCGAGCACCGCCTCGGCCTGGCGCTGGACGAGGCGTTGGAGCACCTCGCGCAGCGCGTACCGCTGCAGGCGATCACGCTGGTAGTGGCCGCGATGCGCATCGCCAACGAAACCGGCGGCAGCCTGGCCGAGGCGCTAGAGCGCGCTGCCGCCACCCTCCGCAACCAGCTCGCGATGCAGGGCAAGATCGACGCCCTGACCGCCCAGGGCAAGCTGCAGGCGGTCGTGGTCGGCCTGTTGCCGGCGGGGCTGCTGCTGGTGCTCCAGCACATGGAGCCGGAGGCGATGGCCCTGCTCTGGCATACACAGGCGGGTTGGGCGACGCTGGCCATGATCGTGCTCCTCGAGGTGTTCGGCGTGCTGCTGATCCGCCGCATCGTGGCGATCGACGTATGAACACAAGCATCGTGCCGGCCACCGCCGACACCGCGACCCTCGTGCTGGTGGCCTTGCTCGCCGGCGCCAGTGCGGCCTCGCTCGCCGTGCTGCTGGCGCGCAGCCTCATCGCGCTGCCGGCAGAAGATCGCACCTGGCTGGATCGTCCGCCGCGCTTCATGCATGCCTTGTGGTGGCCGACGCGCTGGATCGCACAGGCGGTCGATCCGCTGCTGTCGGCGCGCGGGCGCGAGCACCTGATGACGCGGCTGCGCCTGGCCGGGCTGGACTTTGCGGTATCGCCCGCGCAGCTGCTGGCGCACCGCATCGCGGTTGGCGGGCTGGGTGCGCTCTTCGCCGCGCTCGTGGCCAATGCGTGGCAGTTGCCGATCCTGGCCTGCGCACTCACCGGCGCGCTCGGCGGCAGCCTGCTGGCCTGGTCGTGGTTCAACGACCGCACCCGCGCGCGCCGCCGGCTCCTGCTCAAGCAGCTGCCCTTCGTGCTCGATCTCATCACCCTGTGCGTCGAGGCCGGGCTCAATCTCAATGGCGCACTCCAGCAGGCGGTCGCCAAGGGCCCGGCCGGCCCGCTGCGTGACGAGCTGCAGCGCGTGCTGCGCGACGTGCGCGCGGGCCAATCGCGCGCCGAAGCCCTGCGCCGCTTTGCCGCGCGTATCGACGAGCCGGCCATCGCCAGCCTGGTGTCGGCCATCATCCAGGCCGAAAACATGGGCATGAGCCTCGGCCCGGTGCTGCGCGCCCAGGGCGAACAACGCCGCAGCGAGCGCTTCTCCCGCGCCGAAAAGGCCGCGATGGAGGCCCCGGTGAAGATGCTGCTGCCGTTGATCGCCTTCATCTTCCCGTGCACCTTCCTCGTGCTCGGTTTTCCGATCGCGATGAAGTTCCTGGCGATGGGCCTGTGATGCTGCGCATCCACCATGCCCGCCACTTCTGGCAGCGCGCGCTCGGCCTGCTCGGCCGGCGCGCGCTGGCCGCCGACGAGGCCTTGCTGATCCGGCCTTGCACGAGCATCCACACCTTCGGCATGCGCTTCGCGATCGATGTCGTCTTCCTCGACCGCGAGGGCCGGGTGCGCGCCGTCCATCCGGCGCTGCCGCCCTGGCGCGCCGTACGTTGCCGTGGCGCGCATGCGGTGCTTGAACTTGCCGCGGGCGGCGCCGCACGAGCAGGGATCGAGCGAGGCCAGAAGCGGCCCGCGCTGCTCGGCGACACGCATCGGAGCGATGACCGATGAGCTGCGCGCCTATCCCGCGCCGGCAGCGATCGCGCGGCGTGCTGCAACGCGGTGCGGGCCTCGTCGAGTTCGTGGTCATCGCCCCCACCCTGCTCGCCATGACGCTCGCCATGCTGCAGACCGGCCTCGCCTTCCATGCCCGCAGCAGTCTCACCTACGCCAGCTTCGAGGCGGCCCGCGCCGGCACCCTGAGCCACGCCAACCCGGTAGCCATGCGCGACGCCTTCGCCCGCGCGATGACGCCTTACTATGGCGGCGGCCGTGACGCTGCTGAACTTGCGCGCGCTGCCGCCACTGCGCAGGCCGATCTCAGCCAGGCGTTGCGCATCGAGATCCTGTCGCCAAGCCGGGAGAGCTTTGCCGACTACCACAGCCCGGCCGCGGCACGGCAGCTCGGCGCCACCGCACGGGTGATCCCGTCGGCCAATCTGGGCTATCTCAACTGCCCGGCCGACCGGCCCGACTGCAACGCCGACTCCGCCAGCAACCGCTCGGGCCAGAGCCTGGCCGACGCCAACCTGCTCAAGCTGCGCATCACCTGGGGTCTGCCGCCTGCCAAGCAGGTCCCGATGGCCGGGCGCTTCTTCACCTGGGCCGTGCGCACGCTCGACCCCGCCCACCCCGACGTCTTTCGCCGCAGCCTGCTGCAAGCCGGACGCATTCCGCTCGTCACTCAGGTAACCCTGCGCATGCAATCGGACGCCGTGGAGAACGCTGCCGTGCTATCGATGCCGCGTAACGGCAACGGCGACGCGGTGCCGGATGCAGGGCCGGGTACGGGGCCGGGTGGCGCCCCCGAGCCGGCGCCCTTGCCCGACTGCCCGCTATGGGACCCGCTGTGCACACCGGCCACGCCCGATGCCGGACCGCCCACCGCCCAACCGAGCCCCGGTGCAGACGGTACGCCGCCACCGCAAGCAGGCGACCTCGACCCTGATTGCTGAGACCCCACCCCCGCAGCCAGCACCTCGCCCAATCCACGCGCCCACCCTCCCAAGCTCCCGTCGTCCTTCTCCACGCGCCCTCTCTACGTCCCGACAAGCCACCTGTCTGCCTCGGTTTCCCCTCCACTCCACCTCGGCATCCTTCGTCACCACGCCTTCGCCACCTTTGCCATTCACCCCCCTCACCATGCGCGCACCCTTAGCCCCGCTCCTCCGCCATCTGGTCACCCTGGCCCTGCTCGTGCCCGCCCTGCTCCCCGCTGCAGCACTGGACGCAGGTCGGAGCGCGCCATTGGCTGGCCTACAGACCGAGGGCTGCGGCATCAGCATGAGCTGCGCGCCCGAGGAAGAGAGCGAACTCGCCTGGGATGCGGCGCCACCGCCTCCGCAGCAATGCGTCACCAACAATGCCGGCGACACCTGCGGCGCGAATGGTGGGCCCGCCAGCCAGGGCTCGGCCACCGGGCAGGACGTCGGCGCCGGCAACCCGCTGAACCTGCTGTCGGGCAACAAGTACCAGCACGAGGCGGACATGCCCGCGCTGCCCGGCGTGCTGGGCCTCGAGCTCGTTCGTCACTACAACAGCCTGCGCGCCTATCGCGGCGAATCGCGGGGCCTGGGCGCGGGCTGGCGCCTGTCCTACGACACCGAGCTGCAGATCCAGCCCGACCGCCTCGTTGTAGTGCAGGCCGACGGCGCGCGCGTGATCTTCCCGCGTGACCCGGCGCAGCCGCAGCGCTGCGCGAGCAAGGACCCGAGCCGCGGCGAGATCTTGATCCGCCCCCGCGCGGGCGGCGCGGAATACGTCTGGCATTGGCCGCAAGGCCGGCGCCTGAGCTTCGATGCCGCCGGCCGCCTGGTGCAGATCCTGGCCCCCACGGGCGAATTCCTCAGCCTGCAGCGCGACCACCACGGCCGCCTGCTGCAGGTCATAGATCCGCAGGGGCGCAGGCTCGAGCTGCACTACCACCTGGCGGGCAGCGCTGTCACCGGCATCGCCCACATCGACAGCCCGGTGGGGCGCTTTTCCTACGAACAGGGCTTTGCCGACGGCTCGGGTGTGGACGCTGCAGGCGCAGAGCCCGGGTCGGCCAGGGGCGCTGCGCTCAACCTGTTGCGGGTCGTCTACCCCGCCGCCGACGCGGAGATCACGGCGGCTCAAACACGCGCCTACCGCGAATACCACTACGAGGACGGCCGCCATCGCGCCGCCCTCACCGGCATCACGCTCGCCAGTACGGGCGCGGACGGTGCGCCGCTGCGCGAACGCATCGCCAGTTACGCCTACGACGACGCCGGCCGCGGCGTGCGCTCGGTGCGAGGGCCGATGCCCGCCGCGGGCGAGACCGGCATCGAAGACGTGCGCCTTGCGTTTCCCGCCCGTGGCCACAGCGTGCTCACCAACAGCCTCGGCCAGAGCACCACCTATCTCAGCGCGGTGATCGGCGGCCAGCGCCGCATCCTGGAAGCGCGCGGTCCCGGCTGCGCACGCTGCGGCCCCACCGACATCCGCTACCGCTACACGCCGGACGGCCGCCTGACCGCAGTCACCACACTCGACGCCGAGGGCCGCCCGCGCCGCTCGATACAGCACCGCCTCGATGCCCGCGGCCGCATCGCCGAAACGCTCGAGGCCGATCTGTCCGCGCCCGTCCCGCGCCTGCTCGACCATGTCCGCTACGAGTATGCCGCTGACGCCAGCACCGTCGGCGACGCCTTCAGCGATAGCGGGCCCGACGCCGCCGGCATGCTAATCGCGCAGCGGGTCGCGATCGTGCGCCCCAGCGTCGTCGCCGGCCGCGAGCACCGTATCGAGCTGCGCCACAACGAGGCGGGCCAGCTTGTCGAGCTGCGGGAATCAGGCTTCAGTCCGGTCGATACGGACGGCCGCCTCGCCGCCACCCCGATCGAGCGCCGCACCGCCTATCGTTACGCGCGCATCAATGGCCGCAGCCTGCTCACCGAGATCGATGGCCCACTCGACAACGGCCCCGCACAGACGCCGGCCGACAGCGACATCACCCGCCTGCACTGGGACGCGCGCGGCAGCTTCGTCATCGCCCTCGAGCAGCCTGGCGGCCGGCGCGCCGAGATCGAACCCGACCCAGCCACCGGACTGCCCCGGCGTGTGCGCAACGACGACGGCCAAGAAACCCGCTGGCGTCACGACAGCGCGCTCAGTCCCGTCGAATGGCGTAGCCGCGGGCCGGGCGATGCTGCCGACCGCGTCCACCAGGCCGAATACGACCCGCGTGGCCACCTCATCGAACTGCGGGCCGGCACGGCCGACGATCTCCCGCTGCGCGCACTGTGGCGCCGCGCCTACGACACCGCCGGCCGCCTGCAGTGGCACGCCGACGCGCTCGGTATCGCGCGCCTGTTCCGCTACGACGGCGAAAGCCGGCTGATCGCCAGCACGCTGCGCAGCGCGAACTTTGCCCGCCACCGCAACTGGGACCACGACGAAGCCGGCCGCATCACCCGCATCGCCGCCAACACCGGCTTCCAGCGCGCGCTGCGCTACGACGGCAGCGGGCACCTGGTGAGCCTCACCGACAGTCACGGCCGCGAGCGGCTGCGATCTGCGGGCAGCGACACGATCGTGGCCGGCGGCGCGGGCCCCGTCCGCGGTCCGCGCACGCTGCACGACGACTTCGGCCGCCCGGTGTGGACCCACAGCCCCGATCGCGGCGAGATTCTGCGCAGCTTCGACGCCGCCGACCGCATCCATGCCATGCGCGACGCCGTCGGCCACCACGCCCGCTACGCCTACGATGTGCGCGGCCGCATCGTGCAGCAATCCGTCACTGACGCCCGCACCGGGCAGACGCAAACGACACGCTGGCGCTACGACGGCGCGCGCCTGCTTGAAGTCGACCATCCGACCCAGCGCGAACGCTTTGACTACGATGCCGCCGACCAGCGGCGAGCCCGCACCGTCACGCTGAAGACGGCGCGGGGCGAGCTGAGCACGATCACCCGCTACGAGTACGACGACCGCGGCCGTCTCAGCGCCACCACCCTGCCCGACGGCAGCCGCCTGCACCACGTGCGCAACGGCCAGGGCCAGATCGTCGCGCTGCACCGCCAGCCGGTGCGCACGCCCTGGCTGCGCTGGCTCGCCCGCGAGCAGATCGTCGCTGCCGACTTCGCGCGCGACCTGTTCGGCCTGCGCAGCTATCGCAACGGCAACGGCGTTAGCACGCTCCTGCAGCGCAGTCGCAACGGGACGCTGCAGCGACTGACCCACCGCCGCGCCGGCGATGCGCCCACCACCCGCCCTGCCCTCCCACACGCGGGCGGCGCACCGCTCCGACCCGGTCAGACGCTGGGCCAGCGCATCGAGGAACTGCTCGGCCTGCGGAGCGCCCACGCCGGCACCCTGGACGCGCACGCCCCGGCGGACGCCCTGCTCGATCACCGCTACGTCTGGGACCCGGAGGGCAATCTGCTGCACCAGCGCGAACACGCCCCGTTCGACCCGTCACCGGCAAAGCAACGCAGCCATGCCTACGACCACCACGACCAGCTCGTCGCCAGCGTGGAATGGGCCGAGACCGGTGTTGGCCTGGACGAACACGCGGTGTGGCGCTACGCTTACGACGCGCGCCAGCGCCGCGTGCTCGCCCAGCAAGGCGTCGACAAACAGCACGACCTGCGCACGAAGGTCGCGCAAACACGGTTCGAAGCCGGCACGCACCGCGCCCTCGGCGGGGGCTCGACCGACGCTGCTCACACCGAAGCCGCAGATCTGCCCGCCAGCTACAACGCCAATGGCCAGCCCGAACGCCTGGGCCCGCGCCAATATCATTGGGATGCCCTCGGCCGCCTCGCCGCCGTCACCGAACGCGGTCGGCCGCTGGCACGCTACACCTATGACCACCGCGGCCTGCGCATCACCCGCAGCCACATCGATGCGACCGACGGCATTACCCGGACCACGTACACGGTTTACGACGACGCCCGCCAGCCACTTGCCGAACTCGACGCGGACGGCACCCTCACCCGCCAGTACCTCTGGCTCGCCGACCTTCCGCTCGCCGTCCTGGACCTGCCCAGCCGCCCGGCGGAGGAGCGTGGTGGCCTGCGCCAGATCGTCGACGATCTCGGGCGCGCCGTGCAGAGCTGGCTCGCGCCGCACGCCGGCCTCACCTGGCTGCACACCAACCACCTCAACGCCCCCGAACTCGCCACCGACGGCGACGGCAAGCCCATCTGGCGTGCCCGCTACGCCCCCTTCGGCGCTACCACCATCACCCCCTACGCCACCCGCCCCGACTTCACGCTCGCCCTGCGCCTCCCGGGCCAGATCCACGACCCCGAAACCGGCCTGCACTACAACCGCCAACGCTACTACGACCCCGACCGCGGCCAATATCTCACCCCCGACCCCCTCGGCACGCCGGACGGGCC
>NZ_DAOMPS010000081.1:0-11492 GCF_035444905.1 Thauera sp. | reverse complement strand
CATCGGGGCGGGCTCCGGTTCATGCCAAGGGGGCGAAGGCGGGCATTCTGCCGCAAGGACGCGGGGGGCGCCATGGGCCTGCTTGCTCAGGGCGATCTTGAATCCGCGCCGCCATCGGCTATGGTCAGGGCATCACGGGGATTTGGCTCCTCGACAAGGATGGCTTCGACTCCCACCCGGCCCGGCGTTGCAACTGATTCACGGTGATTCCTATGAATACCATGGGCAAGACCATGCGAGGTCTGTTGATCTCGGCACTGATGCTGGCGATGACGCTGCCGGCCTTTGCGCAGCAGGCAACCCGCAGGGCATCGGCGGAAACGGTCGTGATCCTCGGTTATGCGATTCCAACGCCGGTGCAGGTCGACGAACCGGTGGAATGGGCGACGGTGCAGCCGTATGTGCCTGCCGCCCTGTACGACAAGCCGGCGGCGCCGATGACATCGCGGGAGATCTACAACGAGATCAACCGGCTCATGAGCGCGAAGATGGACGAATATGAACGGGCGCTCAGCGCATTGGCCATTGCCCGGGCGGGTGAGTATCCCGACGTGCCTCGGGAGGAAGTCGAGATGATGCTGGCCGACCAGTTCGTGACTGGCGAGGGGGAAGGCATCTCGCCGGATGTGCAAAGGCTCGCCCATGAATACGCCGCGTTGCTGTATCTGCACGGGGCCTTCGAGACCGAACTCCGCGCCCAGGGCTACGAGCCCACACGATATGCACCCGGACCGGTGCCGGAACGATAGCGATTCACCGCGTCGGGCTGCGGGCGGATGTCAGCTGCCCGATGGTCGCCTCGATCGGCGTCAGGCCGGTGCGTGCAGCGAGACATGGTCGTCACCGACACGCGGCTGCTTCAGTTCAAGCTCCCGCTGCAGCACCCGCGCGTCGACGGTCGTCTCGACCCATGACTGGAGGAGCGCTACGACCGACTCGGAAAGGCCGGCATGGCCGAGCGCCTCGATATGCGCCTGCGTGTTCTTTTGCAATGCCTCGTCGATGATCTGGCTGGCCTGCCGCTTGCCAAGTGCAGGCCGTCGGCCTGCGGCTCGCCGACAGGAGCCGCTGTCGGTCTGGTGAATAGCTGCATGTTGAACCTCCTGCCCGGCCGGTGATCCGGCCGCCAGTAAAGGCAGCCTCGCAGCCGTCGGCAGAATGGTCCAACTTGGGTAATTAGCCTTATTTCAGCGCAGATGGGCGGCGGCCGGACAGGGCACCCTCCGCGAGGGCACCCTGTCCGGCGCCGGCAGGTCCGCGGCATCAGGTGCCGACGACGCCGCCGTCCTTGCGGCGAATGGCGATGGTCGCCGAGCGCGGGCGCCCGCCGGCCTCGCCATCGGGCCAGGTGCTGATGGCCTTGGGCTTGTGCGGATCGTTGCGGCCGGGGTGCGCCAGCGGGGCCTCGCCCGGGTGCTGGATATTGACGAACAGGGTGCGCATGTCCGGCGTGAACTGCACGGCGGTGACCTCACAGCCGATCGGGCCGGTGAGGAAACGCCGGATCTCGCCCGTCGCGGGGTCGGCGGCGAGCATCTGGTTGTTGCCGATGTTCTTCCAGTCCGCCTTGACGACCAGGTCGGTATCGCGCATGTTCGCGGCCGACGAATCGGTCTGGATCCACAGCACGCCGCGCGGGTCGCAGTAGAGACCGTCGGGCTGCGCAAAGGCGAGCGCCCTGTTGCTGCGCTTCACGGGGTCGGCGTGCTCGGGGTCGCCGCCCAGCAGGAACACGTCCCATTCGAAGCGCGTGGCGGTGGGATCGGCGCCGGCTTCGCGCCAACGCACGATATGGCCCATCAGGTTGGGCGCGCGCGGGTTGGCCGCGTCGGCGCCGAGCGGCTCTTGCTGATGCAGCGGCTTGCCCGCGCCACGGGAGGTGTTGTTGGTCAGCGTCACATACACTTCGCGCGTCGTCGGATGCACGGCGATCCACTCCGGCCGGTCCATGTAGGTGGCGCCGGCCACGTCCGCGGCCGTGCGCGCATCGATGACCACTTCTGCCTGTGAGCTGAAGCCGTTCTCGGCGCTCAGTCCGTTCTTGCCGTGGGTGAGCTCGATCCACTCGCCGCTGCCGTCCTCATGGAAGCGGGCGGCGTACAGGGTGCCCTCGTCGAGAATGTGCTTGTTGGCCTCGTAGCCGCCGTCCTTGACGTAGGGCCGGGCGCTGACGAACTTGTAGATATGCTCGAAGCGCGAGCGGAAATCGTCATCGCCCATGTAGTAAACCACGCGGCCGTCGGGCGCCTCGGACAGCATCGCCCCCTCGTGCGCCATGCGCCCCATGGCGGTGTGCTTGACCGGCACGCTGGCCGGGTCGTAGGGGTCGAATTCGACCACCCAGCCGAAGCGATTGGGCTCGTTGGGGTGCTTCACGGCGTCGAAGCGTTCGTCGAACTCGTGCCAGCGAAAGCCCCAGCTCTTGTCCGTCGGTGGCACGCCATAGCGGTCCTGCAGGCGCGAGATCGAACCGGAGTCGTTGACGAAGTAGGGGGTGAAGTTCTCCTCGCAGGACAGATAGGTACCCCACGGCGTGTAGCCATTGGCACAGTTCTGGAAGGTGCCGAGTGCGGTCCTGCCCGCCGGATCGGCCGCGGTCTGCATCCAGGGGTGGCCCGCCGCCGGGCCGGCGATGACGAAGGGGGTGTCGGCGGTGATGCGACGCCCGTATTGCGAGTCCTTCACCGTGTGCCAGCGCTCGCCGTCGAAGCGGACCTCGAACACGCCCAGCCCGTGGGCGTTCTTGGACTTCTGCACCTTCTCCGCGGTCCAGGTTTCCATGCCGTCCGGGCTGAGCAGGTTGTCATCGGTGTACTCGTAATTGATGGCGATGAGCCCATGCGTCGACGAGTCCGAGCCCTTGGGCAGCGGGAAGTAATGCATGCCGTCGTGGAACATGCCGGACTGCATCGCCTGCATCGCCGCGGACTGGCTGGCATCCTGCACGAAGTCTGCCGCGCCCGGCATGATCGGGTCGCCCCAGGCATTGACCACCTGCCAGGTGTACTCCGGTGGCACCTCCACGGTGTCGGCCAGCGAGATGCCGATCGAGGTGAAGCCCAACAACGGTCGGGACCCGGCCGCCGCGGCCGCCTTCAGCAGCGCGGGCGTGCCGAACAACGAGACCGCCGCCAGCCCCAGGGAGCCTTGCAGGACGGCACGCCGTGACAAGCGTGCCGCGACCAGATCGTCCAGGAGCCTGCCCGATGTGACCGCGCCGGGAAGGTCATTTGCTGTGTTCATGAATCCTCTCCTCCAGTTCGGTTTGGGTCCCGGGCCCGCAAACCATCCTGGGCCGCATCGGGACCGAACAGGCAAAGGACTGATCAGCATCGGCAGAGCAGCCCTCGTGCCGCGTTGCCGTACGGGAAGCATAGGCGAGGTTCACCCCAATTGCTGCGATACGCGCCCGCCCGGCGATTGGCCCGTCTATCGGTGGCCGGTGCCCCGCCGCGGTCGTCGATGCGGTCAAGGCGGGCAAACTCACGACGGCCAGCACCGAATCGGTGCATAATCGCGCACTGATCCTGCCACGCCGAGGCGGGCGCATTCACCCAGGGCGATGTGAGCCGCTGCTGCTGCCCTCGCGCCCTCCAGTGCTCGGTCTGGCCCGCGCGCCGACTCACCCCTGCAACGATGCCGTCTGCCACCCTCACCACCCCGCCCGCCAACCCGGCAGATGGCGCGCCCTCGCTATGGCTGCGCTTCATCCTGCCGCTGGTGCTGATCTCCCTGCTGATGAGCGCCACCGGCGTGGTCGGCTACCGCTACCTGAGCGAGGAGATCCGCCGCGAGACCCACCGCACCCTGGCGGTGATCGCCGAGCAGAAGCGCGAGCAGATCGAGAACTCGCTGCACGAGACGCGCATCGACGCCCAGTCCTATTTCGCCACCGATTCGCGCTTCGAGAGCCTGTTCGCCGCCTGGCTCGCCGGCGGCCGGCAGGATGGCGAGCGGCTCGAGCGCATGCGCAGCCACCTCGTCGAGGTCGCCCAGCGCCGCGGCTGGGGCGGGCTTGCGGTGCTCGACACCGCCCTGCAGCCGGTACTGCGCATCGGCGGCGCCGACATCGGCCCGCATGCGGCGCTGGCCGCCGACCTCCTCGCGCACCCGCGCATCGAACTGGTCGACCTGCACCGTGACGCCGCCGGCACGGTGCAATACGGCGTGCTGGCGCCGATTGGCGGAGATGACGCGCCCACCGGGGTGGTGTACCTCACCTGGAAGGCCGACGAGTCGCTGTACCCGCTGGTGGAGTCCTGGCCGGTGCCGACGCGCACGGCCGAGACCTATCTCGTGCGTCGCGATGCAGACGGCGTGCGCTTCCTGACGCCGCTGCGGCACGCGCAGGAACCCGCGCTGGCGCTCACCCGCGCGCTCGATGCCCCTGCCCTGCCGGCGGCGCGCGCGGTGCAGGGCAGCCTCGGCATCCTCGAGAACGGTCTCGACTACCGCGGCGTGCCGGTGCTCGCCTATGCCGCTGCGGTCGGCGGCACGCCCTGGCTGATGCTGGCCGAGATCGACGAGCGCGAGGCCTACGCCGGCATCCGCAGCATGGCCTGGGCCACCGCGCTGCTGATGGGCTTGGGCCTGCTGCTGGTGTATTCCGCCGGCTACCTGCTGTGGCGGCGCGACCAGCAGCGCCAGGAGCTGGTCGCGCTGCAGGCCCAGCGTGCGGCCGAGGCGCGCTTTCGCGTGATCTTCGAGCAGGCGCCGCTCGGCGTGGTGCTGCTCGACTCCGACAGCGGCCGCATCAGCGAGGCCAACGCGCGCTTCGCCGAGATCATCGGCCGCCCGGTGGCCTCGCTCGCCGGGCTCGACCCGGCGCGCATCACCCACCCCGAGGACGTGCATGCCGGCCTGGACGAGCTCGAGCGCCTGCGCCACGGCGCGAGCGCGGGCTACCGGCTCAACAAGCGTTACCTGCGGCCCGACGGCTCCATCGTGTGGGCGAGCCTCACCGGCGCGCCGGTGCAGGTCGACAGCGAACAGGCGCCGCGCCATCTCGTCATCGTCGAGGACATCTCCGCGCGCAAGGAAATGGAAGAACGCCTGCGCCAGGCCACGGCCACCGCCGAGGCGGCCAATGCCGCCAAGAGCGAGTTCCTCGCCCACATGAGCCACGAGATCCGCACGCCGATGAACGCGGTGCTCGGCCTCGCCCAGGTGCTCGAGCGCGAGCCGCTCGCCCCCGGCCAGCGCGACATGGTCGAACGCATCCGCAGCGCCGGCCAGTCCCTGCTCGCCATCCTCAACGACGTGCTCGACCTGTCCAAGATCGAGGCCGGCCAGCTGCGCATCGAGCCCCGCCCCTTCGAGCTCGGCGTGCTGCTGGCCAATGTCGACAGCCTGATGGGCCAGGCCGCGCGCGCCAAGGGCCTGGCCCTGCACGTCGAGGCCGCGCACGCGCCGCAGGAGCCGCTGCTCGGCGACGGCCTGCGCATCGAACAGGTGCTGTTCAACCTCACCGGCAACGCGATCAAGTTCACCGAGCGCGGCGAGGTCACGGTGCACGTCGACGCGCGCGACACCGGGCAACAGGACCTGCGCCTGCGCATCGAGGTGCGCGACACCGGCATCGGCATCGGCGCGGAAGCGCTCGGCCGCCTGTTCGCGCCCTTCGCCCAGGCCGACGCCGGCATTGCGCGGCGCTTCGGCGGCACCGGGCTCGGCCTGTCCATCTGCAAGCGCCTGGTCGAACTGATGGGTGGCGAGATCGGCGTGGACAGCCAGCCCGGCGTCGGCAGCACCTTCTGGTTCGAGCTGCCGCTGCAGCGCCTGAGCGCCGACCAGATGCGCAGCCTCGCCCCGCGCCCGGTGACGCGCCCGCGCGGACCGCGCCTGCAGGGCGCGCACCTGCTGGTGGTGGACGACAGCGCGATGAACCGCGACCTGGTCGAGCGCGCCCTGCGCCTCGAAGGCGCCACCGCCACCCTGGCCGCCGACGGCCAGCAGGCGGTGCAACTGCTGAAGACGCGTCCGGACGGCTTCGATGCGGTGCTGATGGACGTGCAGATGCCGGTGATGGACGGGCTCAGCGCCACGCGCGCGATCCGCGCCGAGCTGGGTCTGCACGATCTGCCGGTGATCGCCTTCACCGCCGGCGTGCGCGACGAGCAGCAGGCCGCGGCGCGCGCCGCCGGCGCCAACGACGTCCTGCCCAAGCCGATGGACCTGGAGCAGATGGCGGTGCTGCTGGCGCAGTGGGTGCGCCCGCGGCGGGCGGCTCGGGCCACGACGGCGTCCTCGCCGGCGGCGCACGTGCCCGGGGG
The DNA here is from genome assembly GCF_035444905.1 of Thauera sp. GTDB lineage: Bacteria > Pseudomonadota > Gammaproteobacteria > Burkholderiales > Rhodocyclaceae > Thauera. Next base: position 5,220 of record NZ_DAOMPS010000081.1, on the reverse strand, counting down.
CGCGAGCGCCGGTGACGCGGCAGACGAGGCGCGGGACGCTTTCCCCGTCATCGACGGCATCGACCGCGAACGTGCGGCGCAGCGCCTGGCCGGCGACCGCTCGATGTTCCTGAGCCTGCTGCAGATGTTCGTCGAGGACAATGCCAACGCCGTCGCCGAGGCCCGCAGCGAGCTCGCCCGTGGCGAGCGCGACGCCGCCGGGCGCCGCCTGCACACGCTGGCGAGCAACGCCGGCTTCCTCTGCGCACTGGACCTGATGGCCGCGGCGAGGGCGCTCGAAGAGGCGATCGATCGCGGCGAGACCGCGCTCGATACGGCGCTGGCCGAGCTCGCGCAGCAGATCGACGACCTCGTCACGGCGAGCGCGCCCTGGCGCTGAGCGCCGGACAGCACGCCCGCGGCGAGCGCGGACGGCAATCGACTACGGAAAGCGGCTGCCGTCGCCGAAGTAGTCCACCAGGCGGTCGAACACCAGCCGGATGCGCGCCGCCACCGGCCCGCGCTGGGGCCGATACACCGACAGGCTCCAGGGCTCCGGCGCCAGCTCGGGCAGCACCTCGATCAGCCGCCCCGCGCGCAGATGCGGCGCGGCGAGGTAGGCGGTGAGCTGGCCAAAGCCGACGCCGGCGAGCACGGCATCGGCTTCGGCGCCGGTGTCGTCGGTGGCGAAGGTGGGCGCACGCGGCAGCCACTGTTGGCCGCCGGCCAGGAACCACGCCCAGGGCCGACCAGTATTGGGGTCGATGGCGACGGTGGTCGGGCGCTCGGCCAGGTCCTGCAGCGTCGTCGGCGCGCCGCAGCGCGCCAGCAGCGCGGGCGCGGCGACGATGTGAAAGGACACGCCCGACACCGCGCGCGCGACGAAGCGGCTGTCGCGCAGCATGCCGACGCGGATGCCGATGTCGATCTGCTCATCGACCACGTCGGCGAACTGGTCGGAGGAGCGCAGGTCGAGCTGCAGCCCCGGATGCTGCGCGCACAGCGCGCCGAGCACCGGCATCAGGCCGTGACGGCCCAACGCCCGCGGCGCGGTGATGCGCACCAGGCCGGCGAGCTCGCTGGCGCGCGCCTGCTCGGTGCCCTGGAAGATCGCATCCACGCCCTGCAGGCTCAGCCGCGCGCGTGCCGCGAGCTGTTCGCCGAATTCGGTGATGCGGTTGTGGCGGGTGTTGCGGTGGAACAGCAGCTCGCCGACATGGTCCTCCAGCTCCTTCACCGCGCGCGTGACCGCCTGCGGCGACACACCGAGCCGGGTCGCCGCCTCCTTGAAGTTGCGCGACTCGGCGGCGGTGCAGAAGATGCGCAGCATTTCCAGGCGGTTGAGCATGTTCGGTTCCCGATTCGGTGCTCGCTAAGTATTCCAGAAACTGGAATCATGAAATCAAGAATTAGTCATTCATCGGATTTAGCGGCATCGGGATACTTCCCCCGTCGCGGGCCTTGCGCCCGCTTGCCTTCAGGATCTCCGCCATGACCATCAAATCGCGCGCCGCCGTCGCCTTTGCCGCCAACCAGCCTCTGCAGATCGTCGAAGTGGATGTCGAGCCGCCCAGGGCGGGCGAGGTCCTGGTGCGCATCGTCGCCACCGGCGTGTGCCACACCGACGCCTTCACGCTGTCGGGTGACGACCCCGAGGGCATCTTCCCGGCCATCCTCGGCCACGAGGGTGGCGGCATCGTCGAGGCGGTGGGCGAAGGCGTGACCTCGCTCGCGGTCGGCGACCACGTGATTCCGCTGTACACCGCCGAATGCCGCGAGTGCAAGTTCTGCAAGTCGGGCAAGACCAACCTGTGCCAGGCGGTGCGCGCCACCCAGGGCAAGGGCCTGATGCCCGACGGCACGACCCGCTTCTCCTACCAGGGCCAGCCGATCTACCACTACATGGGCACCTCGACCTTCTCGGAGTACACCGTGGTGCCCGAGATCTCACTCGCCAAGATCGACAAGGACGCGCCGCTGGACAAGGTCTGCCTGCTCGGCTGCGGCGTCACCACCGGCATCGGCGCAGTGCTCAATACCGCCAAGGTGGAAGAAGGCGCCAGCGTCGCCATCTTCGGCCTCGGCGGCATCGGCCTGGCGGCGATCATCGGCGCCACCATGGCCAAGGCCTCGCGCATCATCGCGGTCGACATCAACCCCGCCAAGTTCGACATCGCGAAGAAGCTGGGCGCGACCGACTTCGTCAATCCGAAGGACCACGACAAGCCGATCCAGGAGGTCATCGTCGAGCTCACCGACGGTGGTGTGGACTACTCCTTCGAGTGCGTCGGCAACGTCAAGCTGATGCGCGCCGCGCTCGAGTGCTGCCACAAGGGCTGGGGCGAATCGACCATCATCGGCGTCGCCGGTGCCGGCCAGGAGATCAGCACCCGCCCCTTCCAGCTCGTCACCGGCCGCGTCTGGCGCGGCAGCGCCTTCGGCGGTGTCAAGGGCCGCACCGAACTGCCGAGCTACGTGCAGAAGGCGCAGAAGGGCGAGATCCCGCTCGACGACTTCATCACGCATACCATGGCGCTCGAAGACATCAACCAGGCCTTCGAGCTGATGCACGAGGGCAAGAGCATCCGCACGGTGATCCATTTCTGATCCGCTGCCGCCACGCTCGCCATGAACCTGGCGGCCCCGGCCCCTCTGACCCCACTATTCCGGAGACCTGCCCGTGAGCCTGGAAATCCTCAGCAGCCAGAAGAGCTTCGGTGGCTGGCACAAGCGCGTCCGCCACCACTCGAACACGCTCGACTGCGACATGGTGTTCGCGGTCTACCTGCCGCCGCAGGCCGCACAGCCAGGCGCCCGCCTGCCGGTGCTGTACTGGCTGTCGGGGCTGACCTGCACCGACGAGAACTTTATGCAGAAGGCCGGCGCGCAGCGCATGGCGGCCGAGCTCGGCCTCATCATCGTCGCCCCCGACACCAGCCCGCGCGGCGCCGAGGTGCCGGGCGACCCGGACGGCGCCTGGGACTTCGGCCACGGCGCCGGCTTCTATGTGAACGCCACGCAGGCGCCGTGGTCGCGCCACTACCGCATGCATGACTACGTGGTCGAGGAGCTGCCCGCGCTGGTCGAGGCCAACTTCCCTGCCTCCGACCGGCGCGGCATCAGCGGCCACTCGATGGGCGGCCACGGCGCGCTGGTGTGCGCGCTGCGCCACCCGGGGCGCTACCGCTCGGTGTCGGCCTTCGCCCCGATCACCAACCCGATGCACTGCCCTTGGGGCGAAAAGGCCTTCTCACGCTACCTCGGCGACGACCGCGCGCAGTGGCGCGAATGGGACACCTGCGCGCTGATCGCGCAGGCCACCGAACGCCTGCCGCTGCTGGTCGACCAGGGCGATGCCGACGGCTTCCTCGCCGCGCAGCTCAAGCCGGAGGCCCTGCAGGCCGCCGCCACCGCCGCCAGCCACCCGCTGACGCTGCGCCTGCAGCCGGGCTACGACCACAGCTATTACTTCATCGCCAGCTTCATCGAGGATCATTTGCGGCATCACGCGCGGGCGCTGGGAGCGTGAATGGTGAAGAAAAGGAACTCGTGACAGCGAGATATGCAGCTTGAGCTACCACCCGAAATCGGAGGCAGCCAAAATGCATGCTGGAAGCGGCGCCGCCGTAGGCTCATAATCCCGCTTCCAACCCGCTGACATGCCGCCATGCCGGACTCCGCTCACGATCTTGCCATCCACTACGGCCTCGGCCACATCGAGTCCGCACGCCTCCCCGGCACCCGGCTGAGCGATCTGCTGGCAAAGTTGAACGCTGGCAAGCCACTGAGTCAGCTCGCGCTGCAGTACCTGCAGCAGCAGAAGCTGAATGATCTGTATCGGCTCGCTGTAGGCGAAATCACCACCGACGCGTATTTTTCCGCGCTGGACCAGGGTCGGATCGCGGAGCAGCGGGCCGCCAAGGCAAGGCTCGACGCTCAAAAGGAGACCTACGTCAGCGCACGCCGAAGACGCCCATCCAGTCCAGTTTCCAGTCAGCCCCAAATGTCAGAGAGCGCCCAGGAGCGGCGGCAGCGCGTGCGGGAAGAGACAGAGGCTGTGCTGCGCGCGCAGCAGGCGCGGCGCAAGGAGCTACTGGCGCAGCAGGAGCGCAACCTCGCAGCCGCAAGAGTCGCATACGAGGCGCGGCATGCCGGCGGCGCGACACCACCGACGAAGCAGGAGATCGCTGCACATTTTCACCTCAGCGATCTCCCCGAGGCTCTGTCGGCACCCCTGAGCGAGATACTCGCTGCGCTTTACCAGGGGATACCTCTGACGGCCGAAGCGCTGTCTCTGCTTCAGCTCCCCCGACTACGCACGCTTCAAGACTATTCGCTCGGACGCATCGATCTGGCGGTTTACCAGTCCGCCGCTCGCTCCATCGAGGAAGCCGCGCTCGCACACATCGCCCGCGAGAAGGCGCGCATCGCGCGAGAGAGCGACCCGGTCTATCAGGCGCGCAAGAAGCGCTGCGAGATATATCGCATCCACTGCGATGTGGACAAACTGCCACCACGGCTCGCCGCGATCTTCGAGCAGCTCGAAGCCGGCACACGCTTGCGCGAAGAGGATTTCGCGTGGCTTTACACCGAGGAAGGGGAGCCTTACACAAGCCCTGACCTGCTGAAAGCCTGCCACCTGCTCGAGGCAAACTTTCACGCCGATCACTATCGGAAAACGGCAAACCCCTGGATCGCACTCACCGCCTGCAAGCATTACCGCAAGGCCAAGCACGCTGCGTTGGCGGTCGAACTGCTGGACCTGCTCTCGCCCGAGCGGACCCGCGACCGCAAGCTCCGTTCCGCCATCCTCACGACCCGCGGCGGTGCGATGCGCGACCTCGATCGTCGCGAACAAGCGATCGCCCTCGGCACCGAGGCGCACACGCTGCAGCCCGACAACTATCGGCCGTGCACCCTGCTCGGGGCGCTGCACATGGAACTTCGCCATTTCGATCTCGGCCATGCCTGGTACATGAAGGCTGAACAGCGCGGAGCAAAGTCGCAGGGAATCGACGATGAGCTGCGCAGCATCTACCGGCAGGCAGATACGGCTGGCAAAGCTGCAATGAAAGCCTTCCTGCTTCAACAGGATCCGGAGCGGTATGCATGGCTCCAGCGCCTCAGGTAGACATCAAAAAGCGCATCTTCCGGTGCTATATTCGATGCACACCCACAGGAGTTTCCCATGCGTACCACCCTCGCACTCGACGACGACTTGCTCGCCAAGGCACAAGCTCT
>NZ_DAOMPS010000080.1:0-11814 GCF_035444905.1 Thauera sp. | reverse complement strand
TCGGCCTGGACGAGGCGGGCGTGCCGCTGATCGAGGTCACCCACGGCGACGGCCTGGGCGGCAGCTCGGTGAACTACGGCTTCCCCGCGCACAGCGACGAGGAATACCTCGGCACCGTGATTCCGCTGATGAAGCAGGCCAAGGTCTCGGCCCTGCTGCTGCCGGGCATCGGCACCGTCGACCACCTGAAGATGGCGCACGAGATCGGCGTCTCCACCATCCGCGTCGCCACCCACTGCACCGAGGCCGACGTGTCTGAACAGCACATCGGCATGGCCAGGAAGCTCGGCATGGACACCGTCGGCTTTCTGATGATGGCGCACATGAACAGCCCCGAAGGGCTCGTCACGCAAGCCAAGCTGATGGAGAGCTACGGCGCCAACTGCATCTACGTCACCGACTCGGCCGGCCACCTGCTGCCCGACACGGTCAAGGCGCGCCTGGCGGCCGTGCGCGAGGCGCTCAAGCCCGAGACCGAGCTCGGCTTCCACGGCCACCACAACCTCGCGATGGGCGTGGCCAACAGCCTGGCCGCGCTCGAAGTCGGCGCCACCCGTATCGACGCCGCGGCCGCGGGCCTGGGCGCTGGTGCCGGCAACACGCCGCTGGAAGTGTTCATCGCGGTGTGCGACCTGATGGGCATCGAGACCGGCGTCGACGTGTTCAAGATCCAGGACGTGGCCGAGGACCTCGTCGTGCCGATCATGGACTTCCCGATCCGCATCGACCGCGACGCGCTCACGCTGGGTTACGCCGGCGTGTATGGCTCCTTCCTGCTGTTCGCCAAGCGCGCCGAGAAGAAGTACGGCGTGCCGGCGCGCGAGATCCTGGTCGAGATGGGCCGGCGCGGCATGGTCGGCGGCCAGGAAGACATGATCGAGGATACGGCGCTGAACCTCGCCAAGGCCAAGGGTCTCGCCGCCTGAGGCGGACCGGCGCCCCCGTTTGGCCGATGCCACGGGGGCGTGTCACGTCAGGACCGTATGCAGCAAGGCAGTGAGCGGCGTCGTGCGATTGGGCGGGACGCCATTTTTTCGAGAACAGGGAGGACGATGAGATGCCTTTGGCAGAAATCACCATGATGGAAGGCCGCAGCGAAGACCAGAAGCGCGCCGTGATCGCAAAGGTCACCCAGGCGCTGGTTGAAGCGGTCGGCGCCCCGGTCGAGACGGTCCGCGTCGTCATCCGCGAAGTGCCCAAGACCAACTGGGGCATCGGCGGCGTGTCGGCGAAGGACCTCGGACGCTGAGCGGACGCGTCCACTGCGTATTCGCGAGCGGCCCGCAGAGGCCGCCGTATCAAGAACAGCACTCGCTGTAAAACCACAATCATCGAGGAGTTTGGAGCATGAAGCTGAACAAGCTGTGGGCGGCGCTCGCCCTTGCGAGCCTGGCAGTCGGTGGCGCACACGCCAAGGAAGGCGGCGACCAGTACCCGAACGGGGCCGAGACCTGGCTGGCGGGGGCGCTGCCGCCCCCGGGCAACTACTTCCTTAACTATTTCGGCTACTACAGCGGTGACCTGGTCGACGGCAGTGGCAAGAAAGTGCCGGGTGCCGGGGTCGATGCCTGGTTCAACGCCTTCCGCTTCGTCCAGATCACCGAGCACAAGATCCTCGGCGGCAACTGGGGCTGGCATGTGATCGTGCCGCTGGTGCATCAGGACGTGGCGCTCGGACAAGGCTCGAAGTCCCAGTTCGGACTCGGCGACATCACCGTCAATCCCTTCGTCCTGTCGTGGCACGCCAAGAACTGGCACTGGGCAGCGGCGCTCGACATCAACCTGCCGGTGGGGGCTTACAAGGAAGGCGACCCGCGCCAGAGCATCGGCGCCAACTACTGGAGCGTGGAGCCGATCTTCGCCGTCACCTACCTGGGCGATACCGGCTGGGAGGTCTCCGCCAAGTTCATGTACAACATCAAGTCCTCCAACAAGGACTTTCGCCCGGCGCTGGGCGCGCCCAAGATGAAGTACGAGTCGGGCGATGAGTTCCACATGGACTATCTTGTCGGCAAGCGCTTCGGGCCCTGGGGTGTCGGCCTGTCGGGCTACTACCTGAAGCAGACGACCAATGACAAGCTCGACGGCCAGACGATTGGTGTGGGCCCCGGCGGGATCTGGTCCGAGGGCCGCAAGGGCGAAGTCTTCGCCATCGGCCCCACGGTGAGCTATACGACCAAGGGCGGCGTGCACTTCACCGGCCAGTGGAACCGCGAGACCAGCGCCGAGAACCGCTTCGAGGGCGACAAGTTCATCCTCAAGCTGATCATGCCGCTGTAAGGCCCGCCTCCTGAGCGCTGTCCCACCGGCCAGGATGAGAACCCCGGTTCGCCCCACAAGGCGACCGGGGTTTTTCATTGCGAGCGCGACGCCGGCGAGGCTGTCGGCAGCGGATAAACTGAGTGAAGCGCAGCCTGTGTTTATTTGATTAAAATCTCGAGATTTTTGCGTTAGAGTGAACCTGTACCTTTGATGCAGCGTAACGACGCTCCATCGAACCACCAGATCAGGAGAGCCGCCACCATGAATGCACCCGCCCAGGCCACGTCGGACCAGGCCACCCCTGCCCGTGTCACCCGCATCGCCCGCCGCCGCGCGCGCCCGGGGCATGAGGCAGAGTACGAAGTCATGCTGCGCGAGATGCTCGCCAAGATGCGCGCACACAAGGGCTTTCTGGGTGGCGACCTGATTCCGCCCGAGGCGCCCGGCGATGAATATCAGCTGGTGGTGCGCTTTGCCTCGGAGGCTGAGCTGCAGGCCTGGGACATGAGCGCCGCACGCCTCGAACTGCTCGAGCGCATGAAAGCGGTGGCCGAGGGCGAGCCCGAGTTCCGCAAGCTGAGCGGCCTGGAGGCTTGGTTCGAGCCCGCGGTGGTGCCGGCCAGCATGCACCCGCCGCGCGCCAGGATGGCGTTCGTGACCTGGATGGGCATCTTCCCGGTGGTGTCCCTCTACCTGTGGCTGGTCTCTCTGTGGCCGGGATTCGTGGAACTGCCCTTCCTGCCGCGCACCGCGGTGTTTACCGCGCTGATCGTCGCCACCATGACCTGGGTGGTGATGCCGCGCCTCACCCGCCTGATGCGCGGCTGGCTGAATCCCGCGCCCAAGGCCTGATCGGCCGGCGGCCACCCCGCGCGCAGTGCGGCGGCGGGGCGCCGAGCGTCATTCCGCAGGATCGATCCTGAAGCTCAGGCTCCCCACGCCCTCGATCCGGCCCTCGAGCAGGTCGCCGACTTGTACCGGTCCCACACCTTCGGGTGTGCCGGTGTAGATCAGGTCGCCGGCCCGCAAGTGGTAGTAGGTCGAGAGGTCGGCGATGATCTCCGGGATGGTCCAGATCATGTCGGCCAGATCCCCCTGCTGGCGTACTTCGCCATTGAGCCGAAGGCTGATTTCGCCGCGCTCCAGCACCCGGCCCTGGGCAGGCACGATTTCGCTGGCCACCGCGCCCGACTCGACGTTCTTCGCCACATCCCAGGGGTTGCCCTTTGCCTTGGCGGCGGCCTGCAGGTCGCGCCGGGTCATGTCCAGGCCGCAGGCGTAGCCGTAGATCAGCTTTGCGGCCTGCTCGGGCGGAACGCGGAAACCGTCCTCGCCGAGGGCGACGACCAACTCCATCTCGTGGTGGTAGTCCCGCGTTTCGGGCGGGTAGGGCGCGCTGCTACCGGACTCGGCGAGCATCGCGGCGAACTTGGTGAAATACACCGGGCGCATCGTCGTCTTGTCCACCGAGGTGCCCATCTCGCGCGCGTGCGCCTGGTAGTTGCGGCCGACGAAGAACAGGCGGTTGACGGGAAAGCGTGCGCTGGTGCCGCGCACCGGCAGCGAGACGGGGGCGGGGGGCGCCCACAGGTAGTTGAGGTCCGGCATGATGGCTCTCGGTTGCGGTGAAGGCGCGCAGTCTACAACGTCGCTGCATGCGCGAGGCCCCGGAGGGGCGGGGGCGCCTCGGCTATAATGCGATGTTTTCCGGCGCTGCCATGGCGTTGGTGTCCGTCCTCCCGACCTGCTCCTGAGAAACATGACCTCGATCCTCAAGTTGCGTGGCGCTGCGGCGCTGTCCTCTTCCCGTCTGGAACGTCTGTCCCGCGCCGTCGGCGAGGTCCTCCCCAGGCTCAACGATCTGGCGGCCGAGCACTGGTACTTCATCGAGCTGAAGCAGGCGTTGAGCCCCCAGGAGCATGAGCGGCTGGTCGACCTGCTCGACGCGCATCCGGCCACCCGGGATCTGCCCGCCGGCATGCTGCGCCTAGTGGTGCCGCGCCTGGGCACGATCTCGCCGTGGTCGTCCAAGGCGACCGACATTGCCCACCAGTGCGGCTTCGACAAGATCGTGCGCATCGAGCGCGGCATCGGCTACACGATCGAGGCGCGCGGCGTGGAGGGCAACGCCGCGCTGCTCGGCCTGCTGCACGACCGCATGACCGAGTCGGTGCTGAGCAGCATCGAAGAAGCGGAAGCCTTGTTCCACCACTACGAGCCGCAGCCGCTCACCACCGTCGACATCCTCGCCGGTGGCCGTGCCGCGCTCGAGCGCGCCAACGGCGAACTGGGCCTGGCGCTGTCCGAGGACGAGATCGACTACCTGGTCGAGAACTTCGGCCGCATCGGGCGCAACCCGACCGACGTCGAGCTGATGATGTTCGCCCAGGCCAACTCCGAGCACTGCCGGCACAAGATCTTCAACGCCGACTGGGTGATCGACGCGCGGCCGATGGAGAAGTCGCTGTTCGGCATGATCAAGGACACCCACAGGGCCCATCCCGAGGGCACGGTGGTGGCCTATTCGGACAACGCCTCGGTGATCGAGGGCGCGCGCATCGCCCGCCTGTACCCGGACGCCGATGGCGCCTTCCGCTACCACGACGAGGACACCCACATCCTCGCCAAGGTCGAGACCCACAACCACCCGACCGCGATCTCCCCCTTCCCGGGCGCGGCCACCGGCGCCGGTGGCGAGATCCGCGACGAAGGCGCGACCGGCCGCGGCTCGCGTCCCAAGGCCGGCCTGGCGGGCTTCACGGTGTCCAACCTCAACATCCCCGACTTCGGCCAGCCCTGGGAGAAACCCTACGGCAAGCCCGAGCGCATCGCCTCTGCGCTCGACATCATGATCGAGGGCCCGATCGGTGCCGCCGCCTTCAACAACGAATTCGGTCGTCCCAATCTCGCCGGCTATTTCCGCACCTTCGAGCAGGAAATGCAGGGCGAGGTGCGCGGCTACCACAAGCCGATCATGATCGCTGGCGGCCTGGGCAGTATCCAGGCCCAGCAGGCCCAGAAGCCCACCTTCCCGCCGGGCACGCTGCTGATCCAGCTCGGCGGCCCGGGCATGCTCATCGGCCTCGGCGGAGGCGCGGCCTCGTCGATGGCGACCGGCACCAACACCGCCGACCTCGACTTCGCCTCGGTGCAGCGCGGCAACCCCGAGATCCAGCGCCGCTGCCAGGAAGTCATCGACGCGTGCTGGCAACAGGGCGACAAGAACCCGATCATCGCCATCCACGACGTCGGCGCCGGCGGCCTGTCGAACGCCATGCCCGAACTCGCCGACCACGCCGGCCTCGGCGCGCACTTCGAACTGCGCGAGGTGCACATCGAGGAACCGGGCATGAGCCCGCGCGAAATCTGGTCGAACGAATCGCAGGAGCGCTACGTGCTGGCGATCGCGCCCGAGAGCCTGCCGCTGTTCCAGGCCTTCTGCGAGCGCGAGCGCTGCCCCTTCGCGGTGCTCGGCACGGCGACTGCCGACGGCCACCTCACCGTGTCCGACCGCCACTTCGGCAACAAGCCGGTGGACATGGACATGAAGGTGCTGCTCGGCAAACCGCCGAAGATGACGCGCAACGTGTCGCGGCGCGCGGTGCATCTGCCACCCTTCGACACCACCGACTTCGACCTCAAGGAAGCCGGGATGCGCGTGCTGCGCATGCCGGCGGTGGCGAGCAAGAGCTTCCTGATCACCATCGGCGACCGCTCGGTGGGCGGCCTGACTGCGCGCGACCAGTTCGTCGGCCCCTGGCAGGTGCCGGTGGCCGACGTCGCGGTCACCGCGATGAGCTTCCAGGGCTACCGCGGCGAAGCCTTCGCCATGGGTGAGCGCACGCCGCTGGCCTGCGTCGACGCAGCGGCCTCGGGCCGCATGGCGATCGGCGAGGCGATCACCAACATCGCCGCCGCCGACATCGCCAGCCTGGGCGACGTCAAGCTTTCGGCCAACTGGATGGCCGCCGCTGGTCATCGCGGCGAGGACGCCAAGCTGTTCGACACCGTGCAGGCGGTGTCCGAGTTCTGCATCAGCGCCGGCGTGTCGATCCCGGTCGGCAAGGACTCGCTGTCGATGCGCACCGCCTGGCGTGATGGCGAGGAAGACAAGCAGGTCGTCGCCCCGCTGTCGCTGATCGCCACCGCCTTCGCCCCGGTGCAGGACATCCGCAACACGCTCACGCCCCAGCTGCAGCTGCCCGAAGGCGTGGAGACCGAGCTGCTGCTGATCGACCTCGGCAACGGCAGGAACCGCCTCGGCGGCTCGGTGTTCGCCCAGGCCTACGATTCGGTCGGTGAGCATGCGCCCGACGTCGACCCGGCCCAGCTCAAGGCCTTCTTCGAAACCATCCAGCAATTGCGCCGCGACGGCCTGTTGCTGGCCTACCACGACCGCTCCGACGGTGGCCTCTTCGCGACCGTGTGCGAGATGGCCTTCGCCGCCAGATGCGGGCTGTCGCTGATCCTCGACACCGTGTGCTACGACCCCTACATGATGGATGTCGATGGCCTCGAGAAGAAGCCCGACACCCTCAAGGGCCGGTTCGCCGACCGCCTGTTTGCCGGCCTGTTCGCCGAGGAGCTCGGTGCCGTGGTGCAGATCCGCCGCGAAGAGCGCGCCCGTGTCACCGAGCAGCTGCGTGCGGCTGGGCTGGCCTACCACTTCATCGGCGAGCCCAACACCCAGGACCAGATTCGCCTGCGCCGCAACGCCAAGCTGGTGTTCGAGGGCAGTCGCGTCGAGCTGCTGCAGGCCTGGTCCGAGACCAGTTACCGCATCGCGAAGCTGCGTGACGATCCGCAGTGCGTGCAGCAGGAGTTCGACGCCCTGGCCGATGCGACCGACCCCGGCCTGTCGGTGGCGCCGTCCTTCGACGTTCGCGAGGACGTGGCCGCGCCTTTCATTGCCAGCGGCGCCCGCCCCCGGGTGGTGGTGCTGCGCGAGCAGGGGGTGAACTCCCAGTTCGAGATGGCGGCCGCCTTCGAGCGTGCCGGCTTCACCCCGGTGGACGTGCACATGTCCGACCTGCAGGCCGGCCGCATCGACCTCGCCGACTTCCATGGCCTGGCCGCCTGCGGCGGCTTCTCCTACGGCGACGTGCTCGGCGCCGGCCAGGGCTGGGCCAAGTCCATCCTGTTCAACGCCCGCCTGCGCGACGAGTTCGAGGCTTTCTTCCGCCGCAGCGACACCTTCGCGCTCGGCGTGTGCAACGGCTGCCAGATGATGGCCCACCTGGCACCGATCATCCCGGGCGCCGAAGCCTGGCCGACCTTCCACCGCAACCGCAGCGAGCAGTTCGAGGCGCGCTTCGTGATGGTCGAGGTCACCGACAGCCCCTCCATCCTGCTCCAGGGCATGGCCGGCAGCCGCATGCCGATCGTGGTCAGCCACGGCGAGGGCCAGGCGGTGTTCCGCAACGAGGCCGACCGGGACAAGGCCCTGCTCGCGCTGCGCTACATCGACAACCACGGCAATCCGGCGCAGGCCTACCCTTCCAATCCCAATGGCTCGCCGGGCGGTGTCACCGGTTTCACCACCGCGGATGGACGCTTTACGGTGATGATGCCGCACCCGGAGCGTACGGCGCGGACACTGCAGATGTCGTGGGCCCCGCAGTGGCTGGTGAAGGACAGCCCGGACGCCTCGCCCTGGCTGCGCATGTTCCGCAACGCGCGCCACTGGCTGGGCTGAACTTCGCCTCGGGGCCGATCGAGCGGCGTGCCTGTTTCAGGCAGCGGAAGGGCAGGACCGACTAAGGTTTTCTTACTTGGCGCCGTTAAGCTCGATCCTGGGGCATCGTTTGTGAGCAGGTTCGATATGGGAGGGCAGGCTTGAAGCGCCGGTTACCGACGCGTGATGTCAAGATCGGCATGTTCGTCGCCGACATCGATCGCCCGTGGATCCAGACGCCCTTCATGATGCAGGGCTTTCTGGTGGAGAACGTCGACCAGGTGCGGGCGCTCCAGCAGTACTGCCGAGAAGTCGTGATCGATCATGCGCTCTCCATCGGCGAGCATCACAGCAGGAAGGTCGTCGAGCGCGACGCCCCCCTGCTTGGACTCGATGGTGTTCCAAAGCAGCATCCCAGCGATCTCGAGTCGCGGGTCGCGGGTCGAGGCAACACGCTTCCTCAAGGTGGCGCGCAGCTTCAAGGGCAAGATCCACACCAGGCGGCTTCCCCATGTCCCGCGGGTGCGTGTCGAGGATGGCCGCAGCCGACTCGAGTCGGAACTGCTTTACCTGGCCCCGATCGTCGATGACGTCTATCGCGCGCTGCGCGAGACACGCGTCGCGATCGACAACGACAGCCCCCTCGATGTCGAGCGCCTGGACGGACTGGTGGGCGAGATGGCGTCCGGGGTCGAGCGCAACCCCGATGCGCTGATGTGGCTGAGCCGCCTCAAACGCACCGACCAATACACCTACGACCATGCGGTGAATGTTTCGGTGCATGCCATGGTCTTTGCGCGATTTGTCGGACTCAGCGCGAGGCAGGTGCGTCAGCTCGGCCTGGCCGGCCTGCTCCAGGACATCGGCAAGATCCAGATCGACTACGCGATCCTGAGCAAGGCGGGTCCGCTCGACGAGCACGAGTTCGAGCACGTCAAGGCGCACGTCCGCAACACCTTAAAGCTGCTCAAGGCGCGCGAGGATTTCGACTCCGAGGTGCTCGGCATCATCGCTGCGCATCACGAGCGCTACGATGGTACGGGCTACCCGCGCGGCCTCGAGGGATTGCTGATCCCGCTGCCGGCGGAGATGTCCGGCATCGTCGACACCTACTGCGCGATGACGCGCGAGCGCGTCTATCGCGGCGCGGTGTCGAGCCAGAAGGCGATGGAGACGCTCAACCAGCTTCGCAACACCCAGTTCCGCGACACGCTGGTCGACCAGTTCCTGCAGTGCATCGGTTTGTACCCGATCGGCACCCTGGTCGAACTCAACAGCGGCGAGGTCGGCGTCGTGATCCAGCAGAACCAGGTGCGTCGCCTGCAGCCGCGCGTGCTGGTCCTGCTCGGCCCCGACAAGACGCTCGAGCGTTTTCCGCGCACGCTTGACCTGCTGATGCGGCCCGAGACGCCGGCCGGCGAGCCCTACCGCATCGTCCAGGCCTTGCCGCCGAACGCCTACGGCATCGACCCGGACGACCTTTACCTGGCCTGATCATGGAATCACGCACGCCGCCCGGCTTCCTTGCCGCCCTGTCCGAGCTCTCGGCATCGATGCGGAGCGCGGGCGAGGCGGGCAGCGTGGGCGTGATTTCCCTAGTCGTGTTGCCCGACCCGGCGGCGCTTCGCCTGTCGCTCGAGCATGTGCGCAAGTTCGAGCGCGAGATCGACGCGCGGCTGCGGGCGCGGTTACGCGCGCAGGACAGCCTGTTCCCCATCGACGGCAGCGAGTGGCTGGTCGTCCTGCCACGCCTGTCGAGCGCGGCGGTGCTCACCCTGGGCATGCTCAGGCTCGAGCAGGCCTTCATCGATACGCCCGTTCAGCTCGATGGCATGGCCTTGCAGGCCCAGGTGGTGTGCGGGGCGGCCATCTCGCCGGATCATGGCCAGGACGCCTTTCATCTGCTGCAGTCGGCGCGCATCGCGTGCCTTGCGGCGCGCCGCGGCGCTTCGGGTAGCCTGATCTACGAGTCAGGCATGGAGCACAGCTCGTCGGGTGTGGCCCTGCTCGAGCGCGACTTGCGGGCGGCGTTCTCGGGCGGTAACGAGCTCGAGCTTCATCTTCAGCCCAAGGTGCATGTGCCAAGCGGGGAGTGCCGCAGCGCGGAGGCGCTGCTGCGCTGGCGCGACAGTCGCGGCGAATGGGTGCCACCGCCGGTCGTCGTCAGCCTTATCGGCCGACTCGGGCTGCGTCATCGTTTCAACCGCTGGCTGTTCCAGCGTGCAGCGCAGACCCTGCACACGCTGCGGCTCGAGGGGCTCGAGGTCCACATGTCGATCAACCTGTCGGCAACCGACCTCTACGACGTCGAGGTGCCCGACCTGATCGAGCAGGCGCTGATGACCTGGGGCGTGCGGGCGTCGTCGCTGTGCCTGGAGATCACCGAGACCAGCATGCTCGACGACACCGAAGGCGATGGCGTGGCCGATGTGCTCAAGCGCCTGCGCCTGCTGGGCGTCAGTCTGTCGATCGACGACTTCGGCACCGGCTTCTCCGGCATGAGCCGGCTCAAACGCCTGTCGGTGCAGGAAGTCAAGATCGACCGCAGCTTCATCGTCGACCTGGTGTCGTCGGCGCGCGATCGGGAGATTGCCGCCTCCATCATCGAGCTCTCGCACCGTCTCGGCGTGCACGTCACGGCAGAGGGGGTCGAGCACGAGCAGACTGCGCAGATGCTGGCCGCCATGGGCTGCGATTACATCCAGGGCTTCCTCTACTCGCGCGCGCTGGCCCTGCCGGACTTCATCGCCTGGGCCCGCGCCAGGGCCGGCATCGCCGCTTAGGCACGACCGTCGCCTCACGGCGCCTGCGACGATTCGCCGCAGGCCAGCCCCGCCGGCCTGCTGGAGCTGACGGGAATCAATTCTGCTGCAGTTCCTGTCGTTATAATTGCCTGCGTCATCGAGCTCGTCCCGGATCCATCGACGCGTCATGCAGCGCTTTCATCAACGTTTCCTCACCTGGGGCGCGCTTTTCGCGATGTTGATGAGTGCGCTCGCGCCGACCATCAGCCGGGCGATGGGGCCGGACGAAGCGGGGCGCTACCTGATCGAGGTCTGTTCGGCCGAGGGTACGGGCTGGGTGGCGGTCGATGCGGCCGAGTTTGCCGTGCACGGGGGCCAGGAGGCGCCCGGCGGTGGCGACGGGGATGAGCTGCCGTCGTTCTCGCATTGTCCGTATTGCTGCGCTCATACGGGTGCGGCACTGCTTCCGATGGCTGCTCGCGCCGGGCTTGCCGCGCCCCCGGCGAGCAGGCTCGTTCCCTGGTTATTCCTGCACGCGGCGCGTCCGCTCTTCGCATGGTCGCCGTCGCACCCGCGTGCACCGCCTGTGCAGGCTTGACGTCAGGGCTGCTGCCAACCTCGCAGCAAGGTTGCGTCCGGCGCAGGGGCCGGCAGAACCCGGCGATCCGGCGCTAGCCGATCGTCCCGCCTGAACCGTGTGTGACCATTCCAGGAGAAGTCCCCCATGAAAAAGCTTGCCATCGCCACCTTGTTCGCCCTCAGCTCCCTGCATGCCAGCGCCGAGGTCACCGTCAGCGAGGCCTGGGTGCGGGCGACCGTGCCGCAGCAGAAGGCCACCGGCGCCTTCATGCAGCTCAAGTCAGGCGCCGACGCGCGTCTCGTGTCGGCAGCGTCGCCAGTGGCCGGTGTCGTCGAGATCCATGAGATGGTCATGGACAAGGACGTCATGAAGATGAGCCAGATCGAGGCACTCGAGCTGCCGGCCGGCCAGGCCGTCGAGCTCAAGCCCGGCGGCTACCACGTCATGCTGATGGACCTGAAGGCGCAGGTGAAGGAGGGCGACCAGGTGCCGCTCACCATCGTCATCGAGAACAAGGACGGCAGCCGGCAGTCCATCGAGCTCGTTGCGCCGGC
>NZ_DAOMPS010000079.1:0-12125 GCF_035444905.1 Thauera sp. | reverse complement strand
TTTCTCATATTTCCGGCCGCGATGCGCCTCCTATCTGTGAGAAATGCGGGCTAGGTCGTCGAGCTTGACGATGCCCGCCACCAGCCCATACACGCCCACCGTCATCAGCAGTGAGATGCCGACCAGCACCGCCACGCGCTGGCCGAGCGAGGCCGCGGCCACGGTGCCGAGCGTGATCACCACGATCTCGGCCGACAGGATGAAGTCGGTGCGCACCGCGCCCTTGATCTTCTCCTTCTCGAAGGCGACCAGGTCGACCGTCGGGTCGGCCAGTGCCTCGAGCGTTTCGCGGTGCGCGGCCTCGTCCTCGTGCTTCGCATGCAGGAACTTGTGCGCGAGCTTCTCGAAGCCCTCGAAGCACAGGAAGGCGCCGCCCAGCATCAGCAGCGGGGTGATCAGCCAAGGCGCGAGCCAGCTGATCAACAGCGCCGCCGGCACCAGGATGGCCTTGTTCACGATCGAGCCCTTGGCCACCGCCCACACCACCGGCAGCTCGCGGCTGGCCTGCACGCCGGTGACCTGCTGAGCGTTGAGGGCGAGGTCGTCGCCGAGCACGCCGGCGGTCTTCCTGGCGGCGACCTTGGTCATGGTGGCGACGTCGTCCATGATGGTGGCGATGTCGTCGATCAGTGCGAGCAGCGTGGTTCCGGCCATGATCAAGGGGTGGTGATGGCGAAGGCGTCATGGTGACAGAAACTCATGACGCGTTGCCGCACGCCGCAGGTGCTGTTTCAGCTGCCTGCGTCCCCGGGTGCGCAGACAAGCGTATCCAGACGCAATTTCGCATGCAGATCGGGCGGCGGCGGCGCTACCATGGCAATCTTTCAACTTCACGAGTGCGGGCGCTCATGCCGGTCGGTCTGCTGTTTGCCTTGTTGCGCAATCCTGCATCCACCGGAGCGGTGCTCCCTTCGTCACGTGCGCTGGCAAATGCGATGGCCCATGCCGCCGTGGGCGCCGATGCCGTGGTCGAGCTCGGCGCGGGAACCGGGCCGGTCACCGAGGCCCTGCTGCGACACTTGCCGGGCGTGCCCTTGATCGCTGTGGAACTTCAGGCCCCGCTGGCGCGACGCCTGCGGGCGCGCTTCCCGTCGATCGACGTGCGCCAGGCCGCGGCCAAGCAGGTGGTCGACAGCCTGGTCGACCACCCCGGGCGTGTGGTGCTGGTCTCCAGCCTGCCCTTCCGCTCCCTGCCCAGGGAGGTGGGGGCGGAAACGGTGGACAGCATCTGCGCCTTCCTGGCGCATCGCCCCGAGCGCAAGCTGGTGCAGTTCACCTACCAGCCGCGGGCCCCCTTTGCGGCGCCGCGCGAGCTGCGCTGGCACCGTCGCGCGGTGGTATGGCGCAACACGCCGCCGGCGGGCATCTGGGAGTTGCAGGCGGCGCGCTGAGCGCCGCGTCGGCTTGGATGGCTCGTCCGGGGCGGGCGCGCGCTCAGTCCCAGCGCGAGGCCGCCTCGTCGCGCTCGAAGGCAATCGTGCGGCCATCGGCGAGCAGCTCGCGAATGCGCCACGGCACGCCCTCTGCGTCCAGTTCGACCAGCCCGATGCCGCTGCCGTTGAGCAGGCGACGACCCTGCGCTGCGCCCTCGTAGCGGCGCGGTGTGACGCGCATGTGGCGGCGGCGGGTGAACCAGTTGAGCGGCGAGCGTGGCGAGTACAGCCAGCGGTTCAGGCGGTCGAGCACGCCGAGCAGGCGCGGCGGAAACTCGTTGCGCACGCCGCTGCTGCAGATCTGCCAGATGTCCGGCCCGCGCACCCGACCGCGCAGCTCGACGTCGTAGACGAAGGCGTAATGCACGTCGCCCGACAGCACGACGAAGTGCTGCGGCGTCCTGCGGTGGCGGAAGATGTTGAGGATGGCTTGCGCCGAGCCCGGGTGCGCCATCCAGTTTTCCGCGTCGACCATAAGCGGGTGGCCGAACCAGGTGAAGATGCGCTGGATGGCCTCGATCAGCTTGACGCCGAAGATCGGCGCCGGCGACACCAGCAGCACCGCGGGCAGGCCGCGCAGGGTGTGCTGGAGGTCGGTCAGCGACTCCCAGTCCATCAGGCCCGAGGGTTGGCGAGCGGCGCGCTCCGAGCGCCAGCGCTGGGTGCGGGTGTCGATGACGACCAGGGGCGGCGTCGTGGGCCAGGTGTAGTGCCAGGCTTCGAAGCGGCGCAGGTGCTCGATGCAGTCGTGGTGGGCCGGGTCGCCGGGGGCGTCGAGACTGGCCTGCAGGCGCTCGAGCGTGTCGTCGTCGAGCACTTCCGGCCGGTTGCCCCAGGCCTGGTTGATCGCATAGGCGAGCAGCGCGTTGCCGATGATGCGGTGGGAGAAGGGGTGGCCATAGGCGATCTCTTCCCATTCGCGGCTCAGGTTCCAGTCGTCGGTGATGTCGTGATCGTCGAAGATCATCGCCACCGGGATGTGAGCCAGCACGCGGCGCACCGCCGGCAAGTCGGCGACGAAGGCCTCGATCGCCTGCCGTTCCGTGGCGAAGCGCTCGGCGTCCTCGGCGCTCAGGCCGGGCGGTGGGTCGAGTTCGAGCCCGCGCCAGGGGGCGGGCGACCACACCAGCAGATACATCGCCAGCACTTCGGCGAGCGTGATCAGGTGGTTGTGGGCGCTGGCCGAGGTGAACACGGGCTTTTCCACGCCGCCGAAGAAGATCTCGATCAGGGCGTAGTTGCGCTTGTGCCGGGGCAGCAGCTTGTCGCGCCGGTAGTAGCCGTCGGCGTGGTGGTAGAGCTGCTCGGCATCGGTGACGCCGGCCTCGTCGATGCCCTCCAGCCGCTCGACCGGCAGGCCTAGGCGGGCGATCAGGCTGTGGATCGCACGCAGCATCGGGCCGGCGACGTCGTCGGCGTAGATCTGGTCGCCGGTCATCACCAGCGCGGACGGCCAGGCGGGCAGGCCGTCGGCTTCCGGGGCGGGATCGGCGTCGAGCGCGTTGCGTGCGACCAGTTCGGCGAGCAGGGCATCGGCCCGCAGCAGGCCGTCGCCGCCGTGATGATGCGGCTTGCGGCAGGAGCCGTGCAGCAGCGAAGCCACCTGCGGCGCGAACACGAAGCCGGGCGTCTCGCGCCCCGGATAGCACAGGTCCGGTGCCCACTCGCTTGCCTCCACCCAGTGCGCGCTGGCCTCGTCGCGCATCGCGAGCGCGAGCCGGTAGCCGATCCACTGCCCGGCGGGCAGGGGGCGGTCGAGCGCGAGGTCGAGCAGCAGGTAGTGCAGGTGGCGTCCGGCGCTCAGCACGCGGCAGGCGGCGCTGCCCGGATCCGGCTCGAGCCGCAGCGGCGGCTCGCCGCCGATGTCGAGTTCGATGCGCGCGCGCACCGGATGGCTGCTTGCGAGCCAGATCACGATGCGCTGCGCCTCCACGCGGCGCAGCATGGGGCCGGCGAGCACCAGCGGGCGATCGCCGTCGGTGGGGCGCGATGGATCGGACATGGGGGCAGCTGGGGGCGCGGCAGACGTCATGCCGCGTTTATATCAGGGCAGACCCTGTCTGCGGCAGTGCGGCAGCCGAGGTGCGGAGCAGGGATGGGGCTAGACCTCGATCAGGCCGCTGCGGATCGCGATCAGCGCCAGCTCGGCGGCGTTGGAGACGTTGAGCTTCTGCTTGATGTGATACAGGTGGGTGCCGACCGTGCTCGGGCTGAGCTTGTGGCTCTCGGCGATCTCGGCCACGCTGCGGCCCTGGGCGAGCTGCAGGAAGACCGCGAACTCCTTTTCGGTGAGCGCGGCCACCGGGTCCTGCGCGCCGGAGAACTGCGCCAGCGCCAGCGCCGGGGCGATCTCGGGGTCGATGTAGCGCTGGCCGCGGGCCACGGTGGCGACCGCACGCAGCAACTCCTGCGGCTGGGCCCGCTTCGACAGGTAGCCGGTGGCGCCGGCGCGCAGCGCGCGCGCGGGGATCTGCGCGTCGTCGTGGGCCGACAGCATCAGCACGCGCGCCTCGGGATGACGGGCGAGCAGGCGCTCGAGTGCACCGAGGCCGCCGATGCCGGGCATCGACACATCCATCATCAGCAGCTCGGGACGCGTCTCGGCGAAGGCGACGACGGCTTTCTCGCCACTGTCGGCCTCGCCGACCACCTCGGCACCGGCACCCTCGAGCAGCAGGCGAAAGCCCATGCGCACGGCGGCATGGTCGTCGGCAAGCAGGATGCGAAGGCCTTGCAGGGACTGCACGCTCATCCTTGTCCGGAGTGTCCGGGGTGTTCTGACTGTTCGCAAACGGTCGGCCGCGGCAGGCGGGCGCGCACGCTGAGCCCGCCCTGCGGCGGGCGGCTGAGCTCGAACTGCCCGTGCAGTTCGGCGACGCGTTCGCGCATGCCGATGAGGCCGAAGCGATCGGGGGCCGGATTCTCGCCCAGGCCGCAGCCGTTGTCGATGATCTCGACCTCGATCTCGCCGCCGCGCAGCGCGAGGCGGACCTCGACCCGCGTCGCATGGGCGTGGCGCACCACGTTGGTCAGGCTCTCCTGCACCATGCGCAGGATGGTGAGGCCGAGGGTGTCGGAAACCGACTCGTCGAGTGGTTCGATCAGGCAGCGGATGTCGATGTCGCCATGGTGCCTCGCCCACAGCTCGCAGTAGCTGTGGATGGCCTCTTCGAGGCGCAGGCGCTCGCTCGCGGTGTCGGTGCGCAGGCGCTGCAGGATGGTGCGCACGCCTTCCTGCATCTGGCTGGTCATGGCGAGGATGGCCTGCGCACTGCCATTGAGCCCGGGCTGGTCGGTGCTGCGCTGGATGATGGCACCGGCAATGGCACGAACCGCGGTGATGCCCTGGCCCAGTTCGTCGTGCAGTTCGCGCGCGATCGCGCGGCGTTCCAGCTCAAGTCGCTGCTGTACGGCATGGGCGAGGGCCTGGTCCTGCTCGAGGCGGGCGTTCTCGGCCAGGCTCTGGTCGAGGCTGTCGGCCAGGCGGTTGTAGCTGCGCGCGAGCAGCGCCAGCTCCCGCGTGGAATATTCCGGCAGGCGCAGGTCGAACTGGCCGCTTGCCCCGCGCTCGAGCGCGGAGTGGATGTCGGCGACCGGGGCGAGGGCGCGATCGATGGCAAAGCGGGTGGCGAGCCAGATCACCAGCAGCAGCGCCAGCGCCCAGCCGAGCGCGGCGCTCAGGTTGTCCCAGGCGTCGAGCACCGCGCGCGATGTATCCGGCGTCAACACGATGCGGAGGTCGCCGGCGGCGAGATTGCGCGGCGCCAGCTCGGGCGCGACCCAGCGGTCGAACAGGGATGGGGCAAAGCGCCCGGCCTTGTAAGGCGAGGCCGGCGACACGTAGAGGCGCGCGCCGTCGGCGTCGAAGATCTCCAGACTGTTGGCGCGGATGCGGCCGACCGCGGCGAGGTGGTTCATCAGGCGCTCGCGCGCCTCGGGGCCATCGGCCAGCGTCTCGGGGATCAGCACGTTCAGCCATTGCTCGGCGACGCGGGTGGCGGCCTCCACTTCCTCGTGGATGGCGTTGCGCGTCTCGCGCATCCACACGAGGGCGCTGATAGCCATCATCACCGCGATCAGCGCGGTGAGCACGAGGCTGAGCCTGCCGTGCAGGCTGGGGGGATGGGCGCTCGGTTCAGTCATCGTGCTGCCTCCTCCTGAGGCTGGCCTGCGCCGAATAGTCGCGACCGCGGCGATCACGCAGCGTGAAGGGCTGGCGCAGCCCGAGCGCGGCATAGCCGACGATGCCGCACCACTGGGTGGCGAAGCAGCTCGGCGCCGCCTCGAGCGCGGCCTGCGGGCCGGGTGCGAGCAGTTCGTGGGCGACGCGATTGGCGGCAAGCAGGCCGCCGTTGGCATCGAACAGGGTGAGCGCCTCGAGCGGGCTGCCGAGCACTGCCGGATAGCGATGGAAGCGCAGCAGCAGGAAGCCCTGCGGGTCGGATTCGATCAGGCGGTGCTCGATGATCCGCGCTGCCGTCTGCACCAGCGCATTGGCGTGGGTGAGCCATTCGAGGCGCGCGACATCGGCATCGATGAAGCCGAGCAGGCCGCCGTCCGGGGGCAGGATGGGCACCGCGATGCCGATGCCGCGCCCCCCTGCCGCGACCGGCACCGACTGGCGCAGCGCGGCGCGACGCGGTGCGGCGCTGCTGGTGCCGATGGCACGCAGGATGCCGCCCTGACTGTCGGCCAGGATGACCGTCACCGAGGGGCTGTCGAGCTGGCGGTGGAGGTCCTCCATGGCAGGCGCTGCCAGGGCGACGAGACGGGCGTGCGCGGCTGATGTCCGAATCCGCCCATACCGGTCAGGCGCGAGCGCTTCCGCTGCCGACGAGGGCAGGGGCAAGCGCGCAGAGTCTGTGTCGGAGAGTGGCATCATTTCCCGCTGAGGGCCGAACAAATGGGTCGGGGTCCTTCATGCACGATCCATGCCGGAAGGGTGGAGCCACGTGCGGACGCCCTCCCTTGTGGCAACGCAGAGCGCAGGCCGGCGCGCGGCGCCTCAGATGCTTCGGGATTGAGCAACAGGTGTTCCCATTTGGAACATTCACGCCGTGGCGGCGGCCCGATGTGTGACGCTAGGGTCCGTGGACCGGTGCCGAACCGGGCGATCGGCCAACTTGGCATGAAAACTGCTGCAGATCACCGGAGTTCTTGCTTCACAACGTTCAGTGGTGTCGAGTCCGACGCCGCACGCCGCGAGGCGAACCGGAGATCGCCCCTATGCCCGCCCTGTTCAGACGACTGCTTTGCATGCTCATGTTGATCGGCGTGACGGCGGCTGTGCAGGCGGCCGAGCGCCCGGTCGTGCGCGTCGGCATCCTGCAGTTCGGCACCGTGAGCTGGGAGCTGGAGGTGATGCAGCGCCAGGGCTTGCTCGAGCGCGAAGGCGTGGAGATCCGCATCGTTCCGCTCGCACTCAAGGATGCGGCCAATGTCGCGATCCAGGGCGGCGAGGTTGACGTCATTGCCAACGACTGGATCTGGGTGTCGCGCATGCGCAGCGAGGGCCGCGACTACGTGTTTGCGCCTTACTCCCAGGCGGTGGGTGGGGTCAGTGTGCGGCCCGACGCCAACATCGCCAGCTTTGCCGACCTCAAGGGCAAGCGCCTCGGCATCGCCGGCGGCGCGCTCGACAAGAGCTGGCTGCTGTTGCGCGCCTATGCGCGGCGCACCGTGGGTGAAGATGCGGCCACCTTCGTGCGCCCCCAGTTCGCCGCACCGCCGCTGCTCAACGAGCTCGTCATGCGCGGTGAGCTGCCCGCGGCGATGAACTTCTGGCACTACACGGCGCGCCTGACGGCGGCAGGCATGCAGGAGCTGATCAGCATGCCGCAGATCCTCGCCGGGCTCGGCATCGAGGACGAGCTGCCGCTGGTGGGCTGGGTGTTCCGCGAGCGCTGGGCGCAGGCCAGCCGGCAGGCGGTCGAGGGCTTTCTGCGCGCCTCGGCCGCAGCCAAGCAGCTGATGCTGGAGTCCGACGCCGTGTGGGAGGAACTCCGCCCGCTGATGCGTGCCGAGGACGAGGCGACCTTCGTCGCGCTGCGCGACGGCTTTCGGGCCGGCATCCCGCGCGTCAGCGACGACGAGGCCGAGCGGGTCGCCGGCCTGGTGTTTGCCATCCTCGCCGCCGAAGGCGGGCAGGCACTGGTCGGCAGCGCGAGCACGCTGGCACCGGGCACCTTCTGGAAACGGAGCCCGGATCGGTGACGGGCCGGCGTCTGGGCACCGTCGAGCGTCCGCCCTTCATGCCGCCCGCCGCGCGCAGCCAGGCTCACGGGCAACAGGCGCGGGCCGCGAGCGGGCGCGACCGCTGGCTGCGGGCCGCGTCGCTACTTGTGTTCGTGCTGATCTGGCAGCTTGGCGCCTGGCTCGCGGACAACCACACCTTGCCCACGCCGGCAGCCGTGCTGGCGCGCATCTGGGACGAGGTCGCGTCCATGGCACTTCCGGCCCACCTCGCCATCACCTTGTGGCGGGTCGTGATCGCCTTTGCCGCCGCGATGCTGATCGGTGCCCTGGTCGGCATGGCGATGGGGCGCTGGCGCCAGTGCGACGCCTTCTTCGATGCCTGGCTGGTGCTCGGGCTCAACATCCCGGCGCTGGTCACCATCATCCTGTGCTACGTCTGGTTCGGCCTCAACGACTGGGCGGCGATCCTGGCGGTGGCGATCAACAAGATCCCGACCGTGATCGTCACCGTGCGCGAGGGTGCGCGTGCGGTGGATCCGAAGTTGCTCGATGTCGCCCGCGCCTACCGCCTGTCGCGGCGGACCACTTTCGTGCGCGTGTATCTGCCGCAGCTCGTGCCCTACCTGATGGCGGCGGCGCGCTCGGGGCTGTCACTGATCTGGAAGATCGTGCTGGTGGTGGAGCTGCTCGGGCGCAGCGACGGCGTCGGCTTCCAGCTCAACGTCTTCTTCCAGTTCTTCGACATCACCGGCATCCTCGCCTACACGCTGGCCTTCGCGGCCGTCGTGCTGATGGTCGAAGCGTGGATGCTGCGCCCGCTCGAGCGCAGGCTGACCGGGTGGAGGGGCTGAGGCGATGCTCGACATCCGCATCGACCGCAAGCGCTACCCCGACCGCGGCGGGCGGCCGCATCTTGCGCTGTCGGGGCTGCAGCTCAAGGTCCAGCCGGGCGAGTTCGTATGCGTCGTCGGCCCTTCGGGTTGCGGCAAGAGCACGCTGCTCAACATCGTCGGCGGTCTCGACCGCGACATGGAGGGCCGGGTCGATCTCGATGGCGCCTTCCCCGAGGACGTCGGCTTCATGTTCCAGGAGCCGCGCCTGATGCCTTGGCTGAGCGTGCTCGACAACGTGCTGCTGGTGGCGCGCGATGCCGGTGAAGCCGAGCCGGGCGCCGGCCGGAGCAAGCCGGGCACGCGCGAGCGGGCGGTCGAGCTGCTGCGCGCGATGGAGCTGGGCGACGTGCTCGACGCCTATCCGGGCCGGCTGTCGGGCGGCATGATGCGGCGGGTGGCGCTGGCGCGTGCCTTTGTCAACGAGCCCCAGCTCCTGCTGATGGACGAGCCTTTCGTGTCGCTCGACACGCCGACCGCGAACCGCCTGCGCGAGATGCTGGTCGAGCAGTGGCAGCGTTGCGGCGCGAGCGTGCTCTTCGTCACCCACGACCTGCGAGAGGCGCTGGCGCTGGCCGACCGCGTGTGCTTCCTGTCGGCGGCGCCGGCGCGTGTCGTGCTCGAACTCGAGGTCGAGCTGGCGCGGCCACGCCAACCGGCGGCTGCCGAGGTGGGCCGCCTCCATGAACGCCTGATGGCACAGTACCCCGACCTGCTCGGCGGGCTGGCGCTGGCCACAGGCCCGACCGGCAACGACGACGGGAACGGGGAGGACAGGGGACATGACTGAAAGTGCACGCGAGGTGCTGCTGTCGGTGCAGGGCGTGCGCAAGTCCTACGGCGCGCGGCCGGCCTTGAAGGGCGTGGACCTGCAGGTGTGCGCTGGCGAGTTCGTCGCCCTGCTCGGACCCAACGGCGCGGGCAAGAGCACGCTGTTCCAGTTGCTCACCGGCCTGTTCAACGCCGATGCCGGCCAGGTGCAGGTCTGCGGCCACGACATGCGGGTGGCACCGGTGCGCGCGCTCGGGCGCATCGGCGTGGTGTTCCAGCAGATGACGCTGGACATGGACCTGAGCGTCGACGCCAACCTCCTCTTCCACGCCCGCCTGCACGGCTTGGGCCCCAAGCTGGCCGCGGCGCGCATCGACGACGCGCTCGGCCGCCTGGGCCTCACCGAGCGCCGCCGCGACCGCGTGCGCGAGCTCTCCGGCGGCAACCGGCGCAAGGTGGAACTGGCGCGTGCGCTGATCCACCGCCCCTCGGTGCTGCTGATGGACGAGGCCACGGTAGGTCTGGACCCGGCCTCGCGGCGCCATCTGCTCGACGAGGTGCTGGCCTTGCGTGACACGGGGGTGGGCGTGCTGTGGGCCTCGCACCTGGTCGATGAGGCCGAAGCGGCCGACCGCGTGCTGGTGCTGCATCGGGGCGAGCTGCTCGCCGCGGGCACGCCGGCGGCGCTGGTCCAGGCCTCGGGCTGCGCGAGCCTGGCCCAGGCCTTCCTGAACATGACCGGGGCGGGGGCAGGGGTGCCCGAGCCGGCCTGATTTTTTGCGGGGGTTTTCCCCGTGTTTTCGAGGCAGTACCCGAGTCGCAACGGGCTCGGCAATCCAAGACCAATGAGGAGACGACGACAATGAACCGACTGAAGACCCTGGGCTGCGCGGTGGCCACCTCGCTGATGCTCGCCTTGCCGGCGGGTGCTGCCCTGGCCAAGGACACCGGCTACATCTTCGTCAGCAGCGAGAACGACAACGCGGTCACCGTGCTCGACGGCAAGACCTTCCAGGTGGTCAAGGCCATCCCCACCGGCGAGCGCCCGCGCGACATGAAGCTGACCGCCGATCGCGAGCAGATCTTCGTCATCGCCAGCAACAGCGAGCGGGTGGACGTGATCGACATCGCCAAGCTTGAGGTGGTGCGCAGCATCGACGTCGGCGAGGACCCGGAGATGTTCGACTTCAGCAAGGACGGCAGCAAGATCTACGTCTCCAACGAGGACGACGCCCTGGTGTCGGTGGTCGATGTGACCAGGAACGAGATCCTCGCCACCATCGAGGTCGGCGAGGAGCCCGAGGGCATCCTGGTCAGCAAGGATGGCAGCCGCCTGTACGTGACCTCGGAAGTGGCCAACATGGTCCACGTGATCGACACCGCGACCAACGAGATCCTCGCCAACGTGGTGGTCGGCAACCGCCCGCGCCGCTTCGCCGACACCCCCGACGGCAGCGAGGTGTGGGTGACCAACGAGCTCGGCGCCTCGGTGACCATCCTCGATGCCAAGAGCAACACCATCAAGGAGACCGTCAGCTTCGCGCCGCAGGGCTTCCGCAGCGAGGAGGTGACCCCGGTCGGCATCACCATGACCGGCGATGGCAAGACCGCCTACGTCACGCTGGGCCGCGCCAACCACTTCGCCGTGGTCGATGTCGCCAGCCGCCAGATCAAGGACTACGTGCTGGTCGGCAGCCGCGCCTGGGGCGCCACGCTGAACCGCGACGAATCGATGCTGATCATCGTCAACGGCCTGTCGGACGACATCTCCATCGTCGACACCAAGACCAACAAGGTGCTGCGCTCGGTGCCGGTGGGTCGCGTGCCGCACACCGCGGTGATCGACGACTGACCGTCGGGTCCGGGGCGCGCGGTGCCTGTGGGCCCCGCGCCCGATCTGTCTTGCTTTCTGTCTGAGTTTCCGCCGGCGACGGCCGTGGCGCTTGCGCCCGGCCTCGCGTCCGGCGGAGCGCTGGAGATCCGATGATGTTTGCGCGAGCTTCGTTACGCACTGTTGTCACCTTTGCCCTGCTGGCCTGGACCCTGCTCGCCGCCAGTGCGGCGATGGCGGCCGAGGTGATCCGCTTCGGCTATCTGGAACTCGACAAGGATGCGCGTTACGACGACAAGAAGGCCTTCTTCCGCACCCTGTCACGTCCGCTGGGGCCGCCTTTCGCCGGCGCCGAGGTGGCGATGCGGGAGGCGCGCTTTGTCGGCCAGGCGCTGGGGGTGAGCTTCGAGCTCGCGCGCGCCAAGGGCGCCGACGCCGCGGCCCTGCTCGCCGAGCTCGACAAGCTCCAGGGCGAGGGCGTGCGCTTCTTCCTGGTCGATGCGCCGGGCCCGGTGGTGGCCGAGCTGGCCGAGAAGACGCGCGGCCGCGAGCTGCTGCTGTTCAACGTGTCGGCGCCGGACGACGCGCTGCGCCAGGCCCAGTGCCAGGCCCACCTCTACCACACCCTGCCCAACCACGGCATGCAGACCGACGCGCTGGCGCAGTTCCTGGTGTTCAAGAAGTGGCGCAACGTGCTGCTGCTGCAGGGACCGCGCGCCGAGGACCGGCTGATCGGCGCCGCATTCGAGAATTCGGCGCGCAGGCTGGGGCTGAAGATCGTCGACAAGAAGGACTTCGTGCTCAGCAACGACCCGCGCCAGCGCGAACAGGGCAACGTCGGCCTGCTTACCGCGGGCGGCGACTACGACGTCGTCTTCGTTGCCGACAGCGACGGCGAGTTCGCGCGCACCGTGCCTTACGACACCGTGCGCCCGCGCCCGGTGATCGGTGCCGAGGGCCTGGTCGCCGAGGCCTGGCACTGGGCCTGGCCGCGCCACGGCGCGC
>NZ_DAOMPS010000078.1:0-12351 GCF_035444905.1 Thauera sp. | reverse complement strand
CGTCTTGTGCAGGGGCGAGGCGGTGCGGACAATTCGTGGGAGAAGCGTTTTTTATGTCGCGATCAGTTGGACGCAGTCTAGAAACTCTCAGGACACTCAACAAGAACACTTCGATCGCTGTCCACAGAGCGCACAACGCTGTTTTAAAAGGGGTTTTTGATGAGGTCTGATACCGGGGCCGACTACGGGACGGTGCGCAGTCTGGTCCGCGGGCTCGAGCTGCTGCGTGTGCTGAACCGGCACGACAAGGGGCGTGCCTCGCTCGCGCAGATCGCCAGCGGCACCGGCCTGCACCGCACGACCGTGCGCCGGCTGCTGGAGACGCTGATCGAGGAAGGCTACGTGGAGCGCAGCGCGTCGGACGACCGCTACGTGCTGACGCTGAAGGTGCGCGCGCTGTCGGAAGGCTTCAAGGACGAGGAGCGCATCTCGAGGGTGTCCGGCCCGGTGCTCGCCCAGCTGCTGCAGCAGGTGCGCTGGCCGTCCGACCTGTGCACGCCCGACGGCGGCTCGATGCTGATCCGCGAATCGACCCATCGCTTCAGCTCGCTGTCCTTCAACCGCGCGATGGTGGGAGAGCGCCTGCCGATGTTGCTGACGGCGGCCGGACGCGCCTATTTCTGCTACTGCGAGGACGAAGAGCGCGAGGCGCTGCTCGTGCTGTTGCGCCGCGATCCCGTGCAGGCGGCGCTGGCGAATGACGGCAAGTTCATAGCCAACCTGCTCGAGCAGACGCGCGGCCGTGGCTATAGCTCGAACGAGGGCGACTGGAGCGCGGAGCGCAAGATCGGCGCGATTGCCGTGCCGGTGTTCGAGGGCGGGAAGGTGATCGCCAGCGTCAACGTCATCTACCTCGTGCGTGCGGTCTCGCATGCCGAGGCGGTGGCGCGCTATCTGGCCGCGCTCGTGGATACGGCACGGCAACTCGAGGCCGCGCTTGCCGCGCCACCGGATTGAGGGTGCCCGGGGACCGAGCACGCGCGTGCTCGGGCGAGGTCCGCGAGGGCGGATGTCGAGCCGGTTCGACGACCCGCCCTTGCCTGCCGCAGCGGGCGGCGCGGTCAGTCGCGGTCGAGCACTGCGGCGATCGCCGCACGCAGCTGGCGCACGGCTTCATCCTCGTCCCACACCGGCTCGCTCTGACGCCACGCAATGAAGCCGTCCGGACGCACCAGCAGGGCGCCAGCCTCATGGATTTCGCGCATCCGCTGCCAGGTGCAGTAGGCGTCGAGTGCGCCCGCGGACCCGGTGACCACCGTGCGCAGGTAAGGAAGATCCAGCGCCTGCGCGGCCTTTACCCAGGCCTGACCGGCAAGGCCGGTGACGAGCGAGAACTTGCCCTTGCCAGTCACATCCAGGGTCGACACCTTGCGCCCCCGGCGATCGATCAGCCACGCATGCGGGATCTTCGCCCCGGGGCGGGTGGTCGGCTGAAGGTACAGTTCGGCGTCGCGCTTCCAGACTTCCTCCCCTGCTGCAGCGTCCGGCACGACGGCCGCGGAGACATAGCGCTGGTTCATCTCGACGCCCTGGGCGTTGAACTCGCGGTTCTTGAGTTCCAGGGCTGCCTGCGCCGCCTGGCGTGCCTGGATACCCTCCGGGCCGGGGTCCTTGAAGCGAGCGATGCCCGCTTCCGCCGGATTGTCCGCACCCTCGACGCGGAAGACCGCCTTGATCGGCGCGTAGTCCAGGCGGGACTGATTGGCTCGCTTGACGATCTGCTTGCCGACCGGGGCGCGCTCGGCGGTATACGTCTCGAGTAGCCCCGGCCCTGCGTGCCCCTTGACCACATAGGCCAGCTTCCAGGCCAGGTTGAACGCATCCTGTACGCAGGTGTTCAGACCCAGACCACTCGAGGGGGGATGACGGTGCACCGCATCGCCGGCGCAGAACACGCGCCCCTTGGAGTATTGCGGCGCATAGGCCTGATTCACGTACCAGACGGAGGTGCGCACGATCTCGACCTCGAGATCGGGGTCCCCGACCAGGATGCGGATCTGCTTCAGCACGAACTCGTCGCTGACGTCGGGCTCGCCCTTGGCGATGTCGATGCCCCAGCCTGCGATCCATTGCGTCCACGGCTTGACCGCACGCAGCAGGCCGAAGCCGATCTCGCCGAAAGCCGCATTGGGGGTGACGATCCAGTGCAGGATGCTCGGGCGATGCTCGACATAGCGCGTCAGGTCGGCGTTGAAAATGGCGTAGGTGGTGCCGGCGCGGGCCAGCTGGCCTTCGACCGTCAGGCCAAGGTCTTCGAGGACCTTCGATTTCGCGCCGTCGGCACCGACCAGGAAACGCGCTCGCATCGAGTATTCGCGGTTTGTCAGGCGGTCACGCAGGCTCACCGTGACGCCATTCTCATCCTGGACGTGCGACAGGTACTCGGTGTTGCACGCGAAGGTCGCGCCGCGCTCGGCGGCGTTCTTGTACAGGACGGGCTCGATCAGGGGCTGCGGGATGTCGAGCAGCTCACAGGGGCTGCCCTGCAGGTAGTCGCCCTTGCGTTCCTCGCCGGTGCCCCACGCGCGGATGCGGACCAGCTCCTCACCCGCCAGGCTGGTGGTGAACAGGCTGTCGCCCATCAGCTTCCAGGGCGTCGCGTAGCGGTAGGCCTCGTCCTCGATGTCGAGATCGCGCAGCACTTCCATCGTGCGCTGGTTGGTGATGTGGGCGCGCGGTGAGTCCGCCAGCCAGTTGTAGCGGGAAACGACATGCACGCGCACGCCATAGGTCGCGAGTGCAAGCGCGGTCGTGGCGCCTGCCGGCCCGGCGCCGACTACGAGCACATCGGCATCGAATGATTCCATGTTCTGTGTTCCTTCGGGTTCAGTGATCAGTGCGTTCACTCGATGAACTTCCAGGTCCCGTTGGCGACTTCGATCAGTACCGGGCTGGCTGCGTCGTAACCGCCGTGATCGGTCGGCGACATCGTGTACGTGCCGTTCGCGCCGACCAGCTTGTTGGTCTGCTCGAGGGCGTCACGCACCGCGGCACGGAATTCGGGCGTGCCGGGCTTGGCCGTCTTCAGCGCAGCGCCGAAGGCGCGTTCGAGCATCAGCCAACCGTCCCAGGAGGCGCCGGCAAAGGTCGAGCGCGAGTCCGGACCGAACTTCGCTTCGATCGCTTTGACCAGTTCGACGCCCACCTGCTTGTTTGGGTGCGCGTCGGGCAGTTGCTCGGCCACCAGGACCGGCGCGACCGGCAGGCGGTTGCCTTCCACGGCCTTGCCGCCCACGCGCAGGAATTCCTTGTTGGCCACCGCGTGCGATTGGTAGATCGCCCCGGTCCAGTTGCGACCGCGCAGGGTCGTTGCCGGCAATGCGGCCGGGGTGCCGGAGGCGCCCACGAACACGGCGTCGGGCTTGGCGGCGATCAGTTTCAGTGTCTGCCCGGTGACCGAGGTGTCCGGGCGCGCATAGCGCTCGGTGGCGACGATCTTGATGCCGGCCTCTGCGGTGGTCTTGGTCAAGGCCTTGAGCAGCAGTTCGCCCCACGAGTCGGAGAAGCCGATGAAGCCCACCGTCTTCACGCCGCGTGCCTTCATGTCGGCGACCGCGCGACCGACCATGATCTCCGCGCTCGGCTCGACGCGGAATGCCCACTTCAGCTTCTCGGGCGCGACCTCGATCGGTGCCTGCGACAGCAAAGCGATCTTCTCCTCGTTCGCCACATCGGCCATCGCCACGCCGGAGGTGATCAGGTTGGGCCCGAACAACACGTCGACCTTGTTTTCCCCTGCCAGCTTCCTGGCGTTCTTCACCGCGTTGGTCGGGTCGGTGGCGTCATCGAGCACGATGTAGTTGATCTTTTCACCGCCCAGCGTGCGTGGCATGAGGTCGATCGCCTTGCGGGTCTCGATCCCGAGCGAAGCGGCCGGGCCGGTGAGGGAAAAGACGACGCCGACGTTGATGTCGGCCAGGGCAGGTGCGGCGGCCAGTGCGAGCGTGAGCGCGCAAAGCGGGGTACTGAATCGGCTGTTCATTGGAATGTCTCCTCGTGATGGTAAGGATCGGAACGGTCCTTGATCGCGGTTGCTGACGTCGGGCGGCGGGTAAGGGACTTTTCGACTCGCCTTGACGTACTGGCATGCTAGCATGCCAGTTAGAGAATGCAAGTGGATCAGACAGTGGTTTTGGCCCGCCCCGCGTCCTGGGAGCGAGGCTGGTGCGGCCAGATGCTAGGATCACGCCCCAGTCGGGGGCCGAAAACCCGGGCCAGACTCAAGTAGGCAAGAACATGGAAACAGCACACAAGAAGGCATTCATCTTCAGGGAGCTTCTGCAGCGCCTGTTCGCGGGGCGCTATCGGTTCGGCGAGCGCATCCCGGTGAAAGAGCTGAGCGAGGAGCTCGGCGTCAGCAAGCAGCCGATCATGACCGCGCTCAACAGCCTTCAGGAGCGGGGTTTCGTGCGCATCACCGCGCAGGTTGGCTGCGAGGTGATCGCGCCCACCGCGGACGAGATCGAGGACTTCTACCGCATGTTCGCGGCCGTCGAAGCCGTGATCGCTGGTCTCGCCGCAAGCCGGGCGACGCCAGAAGAAATCACACGCCTCGCGGAAATCAATCAGCAACTCACGGCGGTCGCGCCGGATGCGTCGCCCGCCGAGGTCTATCGGCAGATCAACGTCCTGTTCCATCGCCAACTGCACGACATGGCGCACTCGAGTCTGGTGAGTTCGCGCCAGTTGGCGAACTTCGAGCTTTCGGACTTCTTCATCGTGCAGACCTGCGGATTCGATGCGCACCTCGAACTCGTTGCGGAAGAGCATCAGGCGGTGATCGATGCCGTCGCCTCCCGCGACCCGCGGCGTGCGGCGGACGCGGCACAGGCTCACATCCTGAGCGTCTCGGACAGCGTGGCCGGGTTCCTGCACCATCCGGCGGCGCGATAGGCCAACCGAGGGGCAGCGGTAGAAGAACGGCGCGCTCAAGCCTCGACCGTGTCCGGATGCCCCGGGCAGATCTCTGGCGCGTCCGGAAAGGAAAAGGCCCTGGCGCCCGCGGTGACGCGGGGCCAGGGCCTTCAATTTCAGCAGATGACCCCCGAAGGGGGCCTTGCCGATCAGACGAACTGCACGACCTGCGCCGCACCGCGGGCCTTGGCGGCCTGCGGGTTGTTGAAGTCGGCCATCAGCTGCGCCTGCTTGGCCTTGGCGAGCGCGATGTGACGCTCCTTGACGTGGCCGTAGCCGCGGACGTCGTCCGGCATGCTGGCGAGCTTGACCGCGATCGCGAGGTTGTCGCGATTGAGCTTGCTGCACAGCGTGTCGAGCAGGCGGTCGTAGTCCTCGATCGCCTGGCGCTCCAGATGACGCTCCTCGGTCTTGCCGAAGATGTCCCACTTGCCGCCGCGCAGGTGCTTGAGCTTGGCGAGGTGGCGGAAGGCCTTCAGGATCCACGGGCCGTACTTCTGCTTGATCAGCTCGCCCGTTTCCGGGTCGCGCTTGGAGAGCAGCGGCGGCGCCAAGTTGTACTCGATCGTGTAGCCGTTCGGGAACTGCGCATCCAGCTCGGCCAGGAAGGCCGGGTCGGAGTGCAGGCGGGCGACCTCGTACTCATCCTTGTACGCCATCAGCTTGTAGAAGTAGCGCGCGGCGGCCTCGGCCAGCGCCGAGCTCTCCGCAGCGACACGCTTCTCGGCTTCCATCACGCTCTTCACCTTGGCCGCGTAGCGGCGGGCGTAGGCGGCGTCCTGGTAGCCGATCAGATCGGGCACGCGGATCTCGAGCAGGCGGCGCACTTCACCCGTGGCACCGACCGAGTCCACG
Source organism: Thauera sp. (assembly GCF_035444905.1). Lineage (GTDB taxonomy): Bacteria > Pseudomonadota > Gammaproteobacteria > Burkholderiales > Rhodocyclaceae > Thauera. Next base: position 6,582 of record NZ_DAOMPS010000078.1, on the reverse strand, counting down.
ATCTGGCGCGCTTCGGCGGTCAGCTCGGGGAGCTTGGGCGCCTTGGCTTCGTACTTGTGGATCTCGGCGTGGACGTAGTCGATGTCGACCACCGCCATGCGGCCCCACTTGAACGCCAGCAAGCTCATGTCCACACCGACGCCGGCCTGCTTGATCGCAGTCTCGAACGCCTGTGCGCTGATCGGCAGCGCGCCGGCCTGGTAGGCCACGCCGACCATGAACATGTTGGTCGCCATGCTGTCGGCGAACAGACCTTCGGCCATCGTCTGCGCGTCGAGGTAGACGTTGTCGTTGCGACGGGTGACGCGGTCGATGCCCTGGGTCAGGCGGTCGATGTTGGGGAACTGCACCGACTTGTCCGACACCATGTAGCCGGTCGGCGCCTGGCCGGTGGACACGATCGCGATCGTGCGTTCCGGATGACACTTGTCCAGGTTCTTGTTGTCGGTGGCGTTGAGGATGTCGAAGCCCAGATACAGGTCGGTACTGCCGTCCGAGATCTTGTTCGAGCCGTCGAACTGGGTGGCGGTGACCTTGATGTCCGAGATCACGGTGCCGCCCTTCTGCGCCAGGCCGGTCTGGTCCAGACCGACGGCCCACTTGCCGTCGATGCGCGCGGCGTTGGCGATGGTCGCCGCCACGGTCACCGAGCCGGTACCGCCGATGCCCATGACGTGGGCGCCGAAGTTGTTCGGATCGACCTTGAAGACCGGATCCGGCAGCGCGCGATCGAGCGCGGGCAGGCGGCCCTTCTTCTTCTTTTTGCCTTCGGCGGCTTCGGGCGCCGGGTTGGGCGTGATCGTCAGGAAGGAAGGGCAGAAGCCCTTAACGCAGGAGTAGTCCTTGTTGCACGACGGCTGGTGGATGCGCGTCTTGCGACCGAACTCGGTCTGCACCGGCTCGACCGACATGCAGTTCGACTTCTCGCCGCAGTCGCCGCAGCCTTCGCACACGCGCTCGTTGATCACCATCACCGCTGCCGGCTCGTAGGCCTTGCCGCGGCCACGCTGGCGGCGCAGCTCGGCGGCGCACTCCTGGTCGTGGATCAGCACGGTGGTGCCTTCGATCTCGGAGAGCACCTTCTGTGCTTCCATGAGGCGGTCGCGGTGCCAGACTTCCGTGTTGCCGTCGAGGTTCACCGCGTTGTAGCGCGACAGATCCTCGGTGGTGACGATGACGCGCTTGACGCCGTTGGCGATCAGTTCGGCCACCATCGCGCGCACCGGTTCGGCGCCCATGATTTCCTGGCCGCCGGTCATCGAGGTGTGGCTGTTCACCAGGATCTTGAAGGTGATGTTGGTGTTGGTCGCCGCACAGTAGCGCACCGCCAGGCTGCCCGAGTGGGCATAGGTGCCGTCACCCATGTTCTGGAAGATGTGCTTGGTGTTGGTGAATGGCTGCATGCCGATCCACTGCGCGCCCTCGGCGCCCATGTGGGTGCCCATGACCACGCCGCGCTTCATCCACATCGCCATGGTGTGGCAGCCGATGCCGGCCGACACGATGCTGCCGTCCGGGGCCTTGGTCGAGGAGTTGTGCGGACAGCCCGAGCAGTACCAGGCCGAGCGCGTCAGCGAGGTCAGCGAGTTGCGGCTGTGGATCTCGTCCAGGCGCTTGATCCAGCCTTCGGCGGATTCCAGCTTGGTCTTGCGCGACAGGCGGGCGTGCAGGGCGCGGGCGATGATGTCGGACTCGAACTCGCCGTGGAAAGGCAGCAGGTCGCGGCCTTCCTCGTCGCGCTTGCCCACGATGCGCGGTGCGTTGGCGCTGCCGTAGAGGATTTCCTTGGCGAACAGCTCGATGAAGGGGCGCTTTTCCTCGATGACGAGGATTTCTTCCAGGCCGCGGGAGAAGTCGCGGATGTCGTCCGGCTGCAGCGGGTTGAGCATGCCGATCTTGAGGATGCGCACGCCGGCGCGACGCAGTGCGTCGTCGTCCAGGCCCATTTCCATGAAGGCCTGGCGCAGGTCGTGGTAGGTCTTGCCGGCGGTGATGATGCCCAGCCAGGCGTCGGCGTTGGGCAGCGTGACCTTGTTGAGCCCGTTCTCGCGCGCATACAGGCGGGCGAGCTCCTGGCGCGCGTAGTACAGCGTGCGCTCCATGTCGAGCGCATCCTTGCGCACGTTCATGCCGAGGTTGACCTCGGGGCTGTAGGGGCGGCCGTCGAGCTCGACCACCGGGGTGACGAACGTCAGGCGGTCGGGATCGACGATGGCGCTGCCGCTGCCGTCGGCGACGTTGGTGACGATCTTGAGGCCCGCCCACAGGCCGGAGATACGCGACAGGTAGTAGCCGTGCAGGCCGAAGTCGAGGATGTCCTGGACGTTGGCCGGGTACAGCGAGGGGATGCCGACGTGGTAGAACATGGCCTCCGACTGGCTCGGCAGGGAGGACGACTTGCAGCTCGGGTCATCGCCGAAGATGGCGAGCACGCCGCCGTTCTTGAGCGTGCCGGTGTAGTTGGCGTGCTTGAGCACGTCGCCCGAGCGGTCCACGCCCGGCGCCTTGCCGTACCAGGTGCCGACGACGCCGTCGAACTTCTGGTTGCCCACCGTGTGCAGCATCTGGGTGCCCCAGACGGCGGTGGCGGCGAGGTCCTCATTGAGACCGTCGACGAACTGGATGTTGTGCTGCATCAGCAGCTTCTGCTGCTTGATGAAATTGGCGTCCAGCATGCCCACGGGCGAGCCGCGGTAGCCGGAGACGAACATTGCGTTATTCAGGCCGCGGCGACGGTCGAAGCGGATCTGGTCCATCGTCAGGCGCACCAGCGCCTCGATGCCACCAATGTGGATGATCCCCTCTTCCGCCGTGAATTGCCTGGTCAGGTCCTGTTTGGACGACATCGGTTTTTCCCTCTGTTGGCGTGGTGCGCTTGATGTGGAAAGGGCCGGCAGCGCGCATGACGGCGCGCTGCCGGCCCGGCCATGCAGCGCGTTGCTTGGATTAGACGAAGCGGAACGAGACGCTGCCGAGATCCTGGAAGCGGACGTTGACGTTGTCGCCTTTCGCAACCGGAATGGCTTCGGTCACGCCGCCGGTCATGATGAAGGTGCCGGCCGGGATTTCCTGGCCGCGCTTGCCGAGTTCGTTCGCCATCATCGCGATCGCGACCAGCGGGTTGCCGAGCACGGCGGCGCCGGCGGCCATCGACTTGACCTCGCCGTTGATCTCGAGCACCACGCCCAGCGTCGGCAGGTCGAGCTCGCCGAGGTCGCGCATGTTGCCACCGATCACGAAGCGGGCCGACGAGGTGTTGTCGGCGATCACGCTCTTGAGGTCGAACTTGAAGTCGCGGTAGCGCGAGTCGATCACTTCAACCGCCGGCAGCACGAAGTCGATCGCCGCCATGACGTTGCCGATGTGGCAGCCGGGGCCGCGCAGCGGGGCCTTGGTGACGACGCAGATCTCGGCTTCGACCTTGGGGTGGATGAGTTCGTCGAACTTCACTTCGCCGCCGTCCGGCACCGACATGTAGTCGGCGATGAAGCCGAACACCGGGGTCTCGACGCCCATCTGCTTCATCTTGGCGCGCGAGGTCAGGCCCGCCTTGAGGCCGGCGATCTTGTTGCCGCGGGCGAGCTTGCGGCGCTTGATCTCGTCCTGGATGGCGTAGGCGTCATCCCAGTCCATGTTGGGGTAGTCGTCGGTGATCTTGGTGACGTCGTGAATCTGCAGCTCGGCGTTTTCGAGGTGCTCGGCGAGCTTGGCGATGGTGGCCTGGTCGAGGGTGAGTGCCATGGGTGAATTCCTTGTCAGATGAAGCGGACCGACGTGCCACCGAGGCCGCCGACGTTGCAGGTGAGGCTGTCGCCGGCGACAACCGGGACGAGCGGGGATTGCGAACCGGAGAGGATGATCTCGCCAGCCTTGAGGCCGATGCCGAGGCGGCCCAGGGTGTTGGCCAGCCAGGCGATGGCATTGACCGGCGAACCTTGCACGGCGGCGCCGGTGGAGGTGCTGATGATGTCGCCGTTCTTGGCGAGGACCATGCCGGCAAGCGCGAGGTCGAGCTTGCGCGGGCTCTTGCGCACGCCGCCGAGCACCAGCACGCCGCAGGAGGCGTTGTCGGCGACGGTGTCCTGGATCTTGATCTTCCAGTCCTTGATGCGCGAATCGACGATCTCGAAGCAGGGCACCACGCAGTCGGTGGCGCGCAGCACGTCGGCCGCGGTCACGCCCGGACCCATCAGGTCGTTCTTGAGGATGAAGGCGACTTCGGCCTCGGCCTTGGGGGCGATCATCGACGAGGCGACGATCGGCTCGCCTTCGTTGAACACCATGTTCGACAGCAGCTGGCCGAAGTCGGGCTGGTTCACCTTCAGCATGTCCATGACGATCTTGCTGGTCACGCCGATCTTCTTGCCGACCACGGTGTGGCCGTCGTCGATCTGGCGCTGGATCATGCGCAGCTGGATGTTGTAGGCGTCCTCGATGGTGATGTCGCTTTCACGGTCGGTGAGCGGGGCGACCGGGGTCAGGGTCTTGAGCGCGGTGTACAGCTCGTCGCCGTAATGATTGATCTTGTTCTGGTCCATATCCTGTTCTCTGCGTGTGTTCGATTGACGTGTGCCGGCTGGCCTGCCGGCGGACGCGGCCGAGGCCCCGTCCGCCGGCAAAGGTATCAGTACTTGATCATCACGTTGCGCAGCTCGGTGTAGAACTCGAGCGAGTGCACACCGCCCTCACGGCCGATGCCCGACTGCTTGGAGCCGCCGAACGGGGTGCGCAGGTCGCGCAGGAACCAGCTGTTGATCCAGCACAGGCCGACTTCGATCGCGCTGGCCATGCGCATCGCGCGGCTGATGTCCTGGGTGTGCACCGAGGTGGCCAGGCCGTAGCGGTTGGCGTTGACCATGTTCAGCACTTCCTCTTCGGTGTCGAAGGGCTGGATGTGGCAGCAGGGTCCGAAGATTTCCTCGGTCACGACGGTCGCGGTCTCGGGCAGGCCGGTCCAGATCGTGGGCTGCACCCAGCAACCGTCCTTGAGGTCTTCCGGCATGTCGGGGATGCCGCCGCCGAAGACGATGTTGGCGCCTTCTTCCTTGGCCTTGGCGTACATGCCGAGAACCTTCTTCTGGTGAATCTTGCTCACCAGCGGGCCGATCTTGGTGTCGGGGTCGAAGGGGCGACCCGGCTTCATCTTCTCGGCCTGTTCCTTCATTGCGGCGACGACCTTGTCGAAGATCGGGCGCTCGACGTATACGCGCTCGGTGCCCAGGCACACCTGGCCGGCGTTTTCGAAGCAGGAGCGGGTCAGGGTGGCGATGGTGTTGTCGAAGTCGCAGTCGGCGAACACCACGGCGGCATTCTTGCCGCCCAGCTCCAGCGACACCGGGCGGATGCCGTCGGCGCCGGCCTTCATGATCGCGGTGCCGGTCTTGGTCTCGCCGGTGAAGGTGATGCCGTTGACATCCGGGTGGGCGGTCAGGAAGGCGCCGGCCGAATCGACGCCGAAGCCGTTGACCACGTTGTACACGCCCTTGGGCAGGCCGACCTTGTTCATCACCTCACCCAGCAGGGTGGCGGTGAGCGGCGTGGCTTCGGAGGGCTTGACCACCACGGTGTTGCCGCAGGCGAGCGCCGGGCCGGCCTTCCAGGTCATCAGCAGCAACGGCAGGTTCCACGGGCAGACAATCGCGATCACCCCGCGCGGGGTACGCACGCCGTAGCTGCGCGCGGTCTTGCCGTCCGGGGTGCGCATCTCGAAGGACTCGGTCGACACGTTCTTGATGGTGTCGGTGAAGATCTTGAAGTTGGCCGCGCCGCGCGGGATGTCGATGTGCGAGGCGAGGTGGGCCGGCTTGCCGGTGTCGGCGATCTCGGCCTGCAGGAAGTCGTCGAAGCGGCGGTTGATCTCATCGACCACGGCGTCGAGCATGTTGCAGCGCTCGACCACCGAGAGCTTGCCCCAGGGGCCCTTGAGCGCGGCCTTGGCGGCGGCGACAGCGGCGTCGACTTCCGGCTTGCCCGCTTCGTACACCATGCCGATCAGCGAGTTGTCGACCGGGTTGCGGTTCTCGTAGGTCTTACCGCTGACGTTGGTGACGTACTCGCCGTTGATGAAGTTCTTGATCTCTTTCATGCTCGATGTGTCCTCAGGTAGTGGATCGGATTGCAAGGCGCGGTTCGTGTGCCGCGGTCCTCGATACGGCTCGAGCGCAGGTTCGAGCCATTTCGTGCTGATGCTTGTTGCTGGCCTGCCTCGCAGCTGCGGCAATCTTGCCGCCTTCCGCGAGATTTGTAAAGAATCTCGAGATTTAATTTTCGAGATTTTTTCGACGCCCAAAGTCTGTCGGGAAAATGTGGCCCCCGTGACGACCCTGTGTGTCCCGTGCCTGACCAAGCGCAGTTGCGAAGCCTCGGCCTGCAATCAGGTTAGCCGAGATCGCCGGCTTGAAAACCGGGTGTGCAGAAACTGGATATCGATGTTGCAGAAGCTGGATATTGATTGATCTGATCGCGCCATAACCTGACGGCCTTCCATGCAACAAAGATGAGAGTGCGTCATGACCGTCACCACTGAATACCTGGACACCCTGATCCAGAAGGACAAGGCGAAGGGCCTTTTCCGCTGCAAGC
>NZ_DAOMPS010000077.1:0-13877 GCF_035444905.1 Thauera sp. | reverse complement strand
TTACCCGTTTCCCATAGGGTTCACAAGGGCTATAAGCTAAAGTTGAGAGCATTGGGGCGACAAGCAGTGCAGCAAGCATGAGACGGACCAGAGCAGTTTTCGAAGGCATGACGGAACTCGGGCTATCAAGGCTCAGAAAAATGGTATCGCTCGCCGACCGCCTGCTCACTACCCGAAGTGCGAGGGTTTGTAAGGCCGCCTTCATGACATGCGCAGTCGTTGCCGGAAGGTTGGCTACCGACGCGCGCCATTGCTTGCGGTCGATGCGGTAGAAAAGTTTCAACCCACGCGCCCACGCGGGGCGCGACCCGCCCACTCGACCCCAGGCCGGTACGTGTGTCGCCTGACAGTTCCCTTCGGTTATCCACAAATGCTGTGGATAACCCTCTCGATAACTCGGCCACCGCCCGGCGCTCAGGCATCTGGGCGCCGTGACGCATTTTTGATCAGCAGGCAGCCCGTTGCCCCAGGAATCGGCAAGGCGGCGATTCCCTTTGTTTGCTGATGTGTCATCCCAGGATGGCGATGGTGTCGGCTCCGCATCGCAGCGAGCCGATCCATGCCATCAACCCGCCCGTATTGCCGAACAGCCTGCGCTTGCCTGGCGCTGGCCGCCTCCCTGGTGGCCGGCTGCGCGACGACCGCGCCGTCCTCAACGCCAGCCGATTCATCCGGTGCGGTCGAACCTGCAATCTCCCCACCGCAATACATCCCGGTTGTCCGCTACGGCCGCTACACCCTGGTCGAACTCGAGCCGACGGAGGCGCAGCGGGATCTGCTGCTGCAGGTGATCGAGGTGAGCCTGCCCGACATCGTGCAAGCGACGGTGGGCGACGCGCTGAACCATGTGCTCCGGCGCTCCGGCTACCGGCTCTGTAGCGGCCCCGAAACCGATGCCCTGGACGCCCTCCCGCTGCCGGCGGCGCACTACCGGATCGGGCCAATGGTGTTGCGCGATGCACTGCTGACCCTCGCCGGTCCGGCCTGGCGCTTGAACGTAGAGGAGGGGGCTCGCGTGCTGTGCTTCACGCCGGCCACGATCCCTGCCGAGCCGGCCGGAGCAATCCCTTCTCCCGTCGGAAATGCCGATAACCCTGCCGCGACCCTCCCGCTTGCTGAGGCGGTGCAGCCATGATGACGACGGCTCAGACCGAACGGTCGCATCGCACCACCCTGTTGCGCGTGGCCGCGGCCACCTGGCTGCTGCTCATCAGCGCGGTAGTCGTGATCGACCACGTCATCCTGTCGACACGAGCCGATAGGACCGAAGATGCCGTGCCTGCCACGCAGCTCTCCGAGTTGGAGGCACAACTGGCCGAACTCGCCCGCGAGATCGAGCAGCAACGGCAAGAGCCGGCTGCACTGCCCTTGGGACGCTATGAATCCGAGCGCGTGGCGCTGGATCAACGGCTAGAAGCGCTCGAACAGGCAGTCGACGATAGGCCAACCGTTGATCTGCAGTCCTTGCAGACCCGCATCGACCGGCTGGAAGTGCGCCTTGCCACCGTCCGGTCGGCACCGACGGATGCTTCCCGTCCCCCCGTACGCGCACCGGCAAGGCCCCGGCCCGTGGAGCCTTCGTTCCGGGTGATCGGCGTCGAGCTGCGAGCCGGCGAACGCTTCCTGTCGATCCTGCCTGCCGATGCGTCTGCGCTGTCCCAGGCCGGTCTGCTGCGAGCAGGTGAAACCGAGGCCGGCTGGCGGCTTGAAGTGATCGAGGACGGGGCCGCCGTCTTCCGACACGGTGATGAGGTCCGTCGCCTGACGGTCCCCGAGCGATAGGAGGGGCAAGTGACGCAGCACAGGACCGTCACCCTCCTGACCGTCGCGCTTCTGACCGGCTCGATCCCGGTCGCGGTTGCCCAGCACACCGCCACGTCGACCGCTGTCCCCGGCCGCGAGCGGCCGATGGCGACAGTCCGTAGCGACGAGTCCCACGCCCGCGACTGGGGGCTGAGTGCCGAAGACTGGACACGCTACCGGGAGCTGATGCAGGGGCCGCTCGGGGTGTATTCGCCAGCGCTCGATCCGCTCACGGCGCTGGGCATCGAGGCCCGCAGCGAGGAGGAACGCAGGCGTTACGCGGAGCTGCAGGTGCAGGCCGAGGCCCGGCGCGTCGACAAGACGCTGGCCTACCAGCGGGCCTACGACGAGGCATGGCAGCGCCTGTTTCCGAGCCAGCCGCGCGTGAGCTTGCCAGGCGCAAAAGTGCAGGGGGGCGGCAACACTGGCTCCGGGCGCCTGGCGGTCTTCGTAAAGGACGACTGCGCGCCGTGCGCGCAGCGCGTGCAGCAATTGCAGGCGGCCGGCACCGCCTTCGATCTCTACATGGTCGGTACCCGCCAGGACGATGCGCGCATCCGGCAGTGGGCCACCCAGGCGGGCATCGACCCGGCCAGGGTGCGTGCCCGCACGATCACGCTCAACCATGACGCGGGGCGCTGGCTGTCGCTCGGCCTGCCCGGTGATCTGCCGGCCGTGGTACGCGAGGCGAACGGCGAATGGTTGCGGCAATAGGTGCTTCAGGCCGGGATCTCCGGCTATCCGGCGTCGCCCTCCGCTTCGTCAGCGCCGTACTTCTGCTCGCGACCGGGGGCTGGTCGTTGGCTGCCCAGGCGCGTGAAGTGCCACCGCCGGCCTATCAACTGGCGGCGCATCGCGCCGATGTGCCGGCCAGGGTGCTGTATGCGGTGGCCTTGCAGGAGAGCGGCACCAGGCTGCGCGGGCGCCTGATCCCTTGGCCGTGGACGCTCAACGTCGCCGGCGCGCCACAGCGCTATGCCACCCTCGCCGACGCTTGCGCCGGGCTGCACCGGGCGCTCGCCCACACGCCGGCCAAGCGCATCGACGCCGGCCTGGGCCAGGTCAATCTCGGCTACCACACGCATCGCTACACGCAGCCCTGCGAGCTGCTGGACCCCTACCGCAACCTTGCCATCGCTGCGGAAATCCTGCGCGAACAGCACACGCCGGGCGAGGACTGGCTGCTTGCCATCGGCCGCTACCACCGGCCCGCCGGCGGGGCACCCGCGGCGCGCTACCGGCGCAGTGTGCATCGGCACCTGACCCGCGTGCTCGACCCCGGCGTTCCCGTTCCAACCCTCCAGGCCACCACGCCATGAACCACACCGTCCTCATCGCCGCCATCGGGCTGCTGCCCACGACCACCGTCTTCGCGCAGACCGCCTCCGCGCCACTGATCGTCGTCGAAGACCGTGGCGGCGTTTCCGCGCTGCCGTACTACCAGTCGCTGAATCCCCAGCCGGATCAGGCCACACCGCCGGCCCCGATGCCGGCCCCTCGCGTGGGCAACGCGGCCGACGCCGAAGCCGCCATGCTGCCGGTGCGCTCGACGCAACTGTCGCCGGGCAAGGTGCAGCGCCGCGTCATCCGGGCGCCGGGCCTGACGGCGCTGTTCCTGATCGGCGACGACGAGCGTTCGCGCGCCTGGCTGCGGCAGCGGCAGGCCGCGCTGCGCGAGCTGCAGGCCGTGGGCCTGGTGGTCAACGTGGAGTCGATGGCCGCGCTGACGGCGCTGCGCAGGCTGGCTCCTGGCCTGACCCTCTCGCCGGCATCCGGCGACGACCTGGCCCAGCGCCTGGGCCTGCGCCACTACCCGGTGCTCATCACGTCCACCGGCATTGAGCAGTAGGTGCGCAAATGGCCCAACCGCATGCGGTCGAGGTGCTGCTGCGGCCAGCGGTGGAGCTTTACACCGTGGCGGTCTGCACCGGCGCCGCGATTCTGTGCCTGGTGGCACCGTGGTCGCTCGCGCTGAACCCGCTGCTCGGCCTGGGCTCGGCGCTGGCCTTCCTGACCTTCGGCGCGATTCGTCTGCGCGATGCCTGGGCGATCCTGCGCTATCGCCGCAACATCCGCCGCCTGCCGCGCTACGTGATGACCAGCCGCGACGTGCCGGTGAGTCAGCTAAGGCTGTTTGTCGGCCGGGGCTTTCGCTGGGAGCAGCGGCACACGCACCGGCTGATGCAGACCTACCGGCCGGAGTTTCGCCGCTACGTCGAGCCGACGGCGACCTACCGCCTCGCCCGGCGGCTGGAGGAGCGGCTCGAGTTCGCGCCCTTTCCCATCTCGACGCTGGCGCGCGCGCTGGCCTGGGACAGCCCGCTCAACCCGGCGCGGCCGCTGCCGCCGGTCGGGGGAATGCCGCGCCTGCATGGCATCGAGCCGCACGAGGTCGACGTCACCCTGCCGCTGGGCGAGCGCGTTGGGCACACCCTGGTGCTGGGCACCACGCGCGTGGGCAAGACGCGGCTGGCCGAGCTGTTCATCACCCAGGACATCCGCCGCAGGGTGCGCGGCGAGCATGAGGTGGTGATCGTCTTCGACCCCAAGGGCGATGCGGACCTGTTGAAGCGCATGTACGTCGAGGCCAGGCGGGCAGGGCGGGAGGGCGAATTCTACGTCTTCCATCTGGGCTGGCCGGACATCTCGGCGCGCTACAACGCCGTGGGTCGGTTCGGGCGGATCTCTGAGGTGGCCACGCGCATCGCCGGACAGCTCTCGGGTGAAGGCAACAGCGCCGCGTTCCGCGAATTCGCCTGGCGCTTCGTCAACATCATCGCTCGCGCCCTGGTCGAACTGGGGCAGCGGCCGGACTACCTGCTGATCCAGCGCCACGTCATCAACATCGACGCGCTGTTCATCGAGTACGCCCAGCACTACTTCGCCAAGAACGAGCCGAAGGCCTGGGAGGTTATCGTCCAGCTCGAAGGCAAGCTGAACGACAAGAACATCCCGCGCAACATGATCGGGCGCGAAAAGCGCGTGGTGGCCCTCGAACAGTACCTGTCCCAGGTGCGCATCTATGACCCAGTGCTCGACGGCCTGCGCAGCGCTGTGCGCTACGACCGGACGTACTTCGACAAGATCGTCGCTTCACTGCTGCCGCTGCTGGAGAAGCTCACCACCGGCAAGATCGCGCAACTGCTCGCACCGAACTACTCCGACCTGTTCGACCCGCGGCCGATCTTCGACTGGATGCAGGTCATCCGCAAACGCGCGGTGGTCTACGTGGGGCTGGATGCGCTGTCCGACGCCGAAGTCGCGGCGGCGGTGGGCAACTCGATGTTCAGCGATCTGGTCTCGGTCGCCGGCCACATCTACAAGGTCGGCATCGACGACGGGCTGCCCGGCGCAGCGGTCGGCGCCAGGATCCCAATCAACGTCCACGCCGACGAATTCAATGAACTCATGGGCGACGAGTTCATCCCGATGGTCAACAAGGGCGGCGGCGCCGGCGTGCAGGTTACCGCCTACACGCAGACCTTGAGCGACATCGAGGCGCGCATCGGCAACCGCGCCAAGGCCGGGCAGGTGGTCGGCAACTTCAACAATCTGTTCATGCTGCGCGTGCGCGAGACCGCCACCGCCGAACTGCTGACGCGACAACTGCCCAAGGTCGATGTGTACGCCACGGCACTGATGAGCGGCGCCACCGACAGTTCCGACCCGCACGGCAACACTGCATTTACGTCCAACACCCAGGACCGCATCAGCAGCAACAGCGTGCCGCTGATCGAGCCGGCGCATGTGGTGGCCCTACCCAAGGGACAATGCTTCGCGCTGATCGAGGGCGGCAACCTCTGGAAAGTCCGCATGCCGCTGCCGGCACCCGACCCCGACGAAGCCATGCCGAGGGACCTTCAGGAGCTGGCCGGCTACATGCGGCAACACTACGTCGAGGCAGGAGACTGGTGGGAGAACCAGATCGTCCCCGGCCTGCAGGACAAGGAGCTGCCCGACGACCTGGTTGACGACTTCAAGCAGATGGCCGCGGCCGACGAGGCTCAAGAGGCCGAAGCATGAGCGATCCGGCCGTCGCGGCCCAGCGCCAGCAGCAACGACAGCAGGGGTTGATTGCCGGCCTGATCACACTGCCGTTCCGCTTCTTCGGCGTGCTGTCCGGCGCGCTCCTGCTGTGCATCCTGATCGAATGCGTCGGCATGCACTTCTTCTGGCCCGATCAGGGCTGGCGCCACGCGAAGGGCATGGTGCACTACGAGCTGGACCAGCTCTCCACGCATTTCACGCGCAGCGCGCTGGTGCAGGAGCCGGGGCGCACCGCGCATCAACTGGTCGAGCAGGGCTACGACTGGCTGTTCGCGAAGAGCGGCCTGCTGGACTGGATACGCGATGCGTCGGCGCAGGCCAGCGCCGGCAGCCATCGCCCGACCAAGGACTTCCGCTACTACCTGGGTCTGGTCTACGTGCATCTGGAGAGCTACCTGATCGCGGCGGCCTACACGACGCTGGTCTTCCTCGTCCGGCTGCTGGTGCTGTGCCTGACCCTGCCGCTGTTCCTGATGGCGGCCTTCGTCGGACTGGTAGACGGCTTGGTGCGGCGGGACATCCGCCGCTTCGGCGCGGGCCGCGAGTCGGGGTTCATCTATCACCGCGCCAGGGCCAGCCTGACCCCGCTGGCCGTACTGCCGTGGGTGACTTACCTGGCACTGCCGGTCAGTGTGAACCCGTTGCTGATCTTGCTGCCCAGCGCGGTGCTACTTGCTGTGGCAGTGTGCATCGCGGCGGCTACGTTCAAGAAGTACCTCTGACGGCGCAGCCAGCTTCCCATCAATCCGGTCATGCCGTAGTTCCCATTCCCCACGGCGAAAAGCGAGCGTGCATCACAACATCGGCCTATCCGCTTCAGTGGGGAAGGGCACGATGGGACAGGCCAATCACAACACACTCGCACGGGCTACGTTTGCCCTTGTGTTGGCCGTGCCGTTCTCGGCGCTGCAGCCTGCCGTCGCCGCCGATGGCCTCGCCTCGGAACGCGAGCAGCTCGCCGCGCTCGCCCGCCAACTCAACCTGATCGACCGCCTCGCCGAGCACGCCGCGAATACCGCTCCGCAGGAGCGCGCCCGCTACCACTTCGACTACGCCCGGTTGCACGCAGACCTGCAGCGGGTTCGCGCCGGTCTGCAGGACTACCTCGTGCCCCAGCGCGCCCAGCCGCGCGATCCTGTCCCGCTGGCCGGCGATTACGTCCGCAGAGACCGCGCCGACGAAGAGGAACCAGCGCAATGACGCCCTCGGCCGATCAGGTCGCCGCCTTTCAGGCCACTGGCGGCTTTGCGCCTTCGGCCGTCTCTGCCGTGGTGCTCGGTTTTGTGTTCGCCGTGTTGCTGCTGTGGGGCGTATGGGCGATGCGTACCGCCTACGTCGGCTGGGCTGAACACCGCCTGACTGAACGGCAGTTCCTCGGCGTCATCGTGCGTTTCGTCGCGATGTACCTGGTGCTGAGCTTCTTCCTCCTGTCCTGACCACCATGAAAGGGTCTATCGCCATGAACGCTTCGACTACTCATCGCGCTGATGTTCGCACCACGGCGCGCCAATCCGTACGCATTGCCGCCGTGCTCGCCCCACTGGGTATCGCGGCCACGCCGGCGGCCTCCTGGGCGGCCCTGCCCACCATGGAGGACCCTTCGCGCGGTGCCGGCACCGGCATCATGCAGACGATCCAGAACTACGGCTACGACATCGTGCTGCTGATTGCGCTGCTCGTGGTCGCCTCGATGTTCGTCGGTGTCTCCTATCACGCCTACACACGCTACTCGGAGATCCACACCGGCCGCGCCACCTGGGGTCAGTTTGGTCTGTCGGTCGCAGTGGGCGCGCTCCTGCTGGTGGTGGGCATCTGGCTGCTCACCAAGGCCACCGGCGTGTTGTAAGGGCGGCAAGCGATGGCCCTCCCTCCGGAGACGCCGCGAGACACGCTGGTGACCTTCCTGCCGCACCGGCTGAATCGCCAGCCCGTGGTCGTGCGCGGCCTGACTGCCGACGAGTTGTGGATTTGCGCTGGCCTGTCCGGTGCAGCCGGGTTTGTGCTCGGTCTGCCGCTGGCCTGGCTCACGCTCAGCGTCGCCATGGTGCCCACGGTGATCGTCGCCGGCATTGCGCTGGGCGTGTTTGTCGGCGGCGGCTTCCTGAGCGCGCAAAAGCGCGGCCGGCCCGACACCTGGCTGTACCGCCAGCTCGAGTGGCGGCTGGCCCTGCGGTACCCGGCGCTGGCGGCGCACCTGGGCGGGCAGGGCCTCATCACCCGCTCGGGCTACTGGACGACCGGGCGCAGTGCCGATCGAGGGGCACCATGAGCCGGTTCAGGAACGAGGTCGCGCACCTGCAGGCCCACGTGAAGACGCTGCGCCTGGGGGCCGGCGCGCTGTTCGTGGTGGCGCTGTTGCTCGGCTTCGGTTGGTGGAGCGCGCCGAAGAGTCTCACCATTCATGTGCCGCCGGATCTGCGCTCGGGCAGCACGCGCAAGTGGTGGGACGTGCCGCCCGAGAGTGTGTATGCCTTCACGTTCTACATCTGGCAGCAGATGCAGCGCTGGCCCACGAACGGCGAGGAGGACTATGCACGCAACCTGCGCGCGCTGTCGTCCTACCTGACGCCAGGCTGCCGGACCTTTCTGCAACAGGACTATGAGTACCGGCGCACCAGCGGTGAACTGCGTCAGCGCGTGCGCGGCATCTACGAGATTCCCGGACGCGGCTATGGCGAAGACCCGGCCATGCGCGTCAGGGTGGTTTCTTCGCGGGACTGGATTGTCACGCTCGACGTGAGTGCAGACGAATACTACGGACCTGAGCAGATCAAGCGCGCCCTGGTGCGCTACCCCATCAAGGTCGTCCGGCTGGACATCGACCCCGAGCACAACCCTTTCGGCCTGGCGCTGGACTGCTACGCCAGCGCACCGCAGCGCATCGAAGCACCGCCGACGCCGACCCAGGCGGGTGCACCCGCCAACGCTTCCGGCCGCCTGCAGGGAGACGCCCCATGAAGTCCGCTGCCTTGTCGGCCCTGGCCGGCATCCTGCTGATCCTCGGGTTCGTACCGGTCAGCCATGCCGTGGAAATCCTGCGTTGGGAGCGCCTACCCCTGCCGGTGCCGCTGGTGGTCGGCCAGGAGCGCGTGGTCTTCATCGACCGCAATGTGCGCGTTGGCGTGCCGGCCAGTGTCGGCGACCACCTGCGCGTGCAGAGTGCGGGCGGCGCGATCTACCTGCGGGCGAGCGAGCCGATTCCGCCCACGCGGCTGCAACTGCAGGACGTGGAATCCGGCGCGCTGATCCTGCTCGACATCGCCGCCGAGCCGGCAAAGGACGGCCAAGCGCCGCTCGAGCCGGTGCGCATCGTGGAAGCAGAGGCCCCCGCAAGGCGCTATGGCGGCGGTGCGGCACGCGGCGCAGACGAGCCGGTCGATGCGTCCGCGGACAAGACCGCTCCCTTGCGCGAAACGCCGGTCCCGGTTGTTCTGACACGCCATGCCGCGCAGAACCTGTATGCGCCGCTGCGCACCGTCGAGCCAGTCGCCGGCATCGGCCGCGTGAACCTGCGCCGCGACCTCGTGCTCGACACCTTGCTGCCGGCGGTGCCGGTGCACGCGCGGGCGCTGGCCGCGTGGCGCCTGGACGACCAGTGGGTGACGGCGATCCGCCTCACCAATACCTCGGCGCGCTGGCTCGACCTCGACCCGCGCGCCCTGCAGGGGAATTTCGTGGCGGCGACCTTCCAGCATCCGAACCTGGGGCCGGCCGGCACTCCGTCCGACACCACGGTGCTCTATCTGGTCACGCGCGGCCACGGCCTGGCCGAGTCGCTGCTGCCGGCGCTGAGCCCGATCGACGCCACCGTGAACCTGCCGCCGGCTGCTGCGGCCGGCTCGACAGGAGCCGCGCGCGATGAAGAGTAATCCGCTGCTCAAGTGGCTGCTGATCCCGATGGCGCTGTTGCTGATGTTCGTCGGCATCAGACTGTTCTCCGGCGCCCCCGGCGGTCAGCCGGCCCCCATGGGCGCGGCCAGTACGCTCACGCCCGAGGAGATGAAAGCGCTGGGTATCGCGGGCGACACGCCGCGCGATACCGTCGCCACGCTGGTGGCCCAGGTGAAGCAGTTGCGCACCGAACTGCAGAGCGCGCTTGGCGACAACAAGCAGCACAGGGCCGAGAACGAGCGCCTTCGTGCGCGGGAAAGCACGATCGACCAGCGCATTCAGAACGCGCTGGAGGGCGAGCGCAACCGCCTGGCGCAGGAGCGCGCCCAGGTGGCCAGCGACAGGCAGCAGACCCAGGGGCTGATGCAGGATCTGCAGCGGCAATTGGACGGCCTTGCGGGCAAGGGCGGTCCGTCTGACCTGCCCGTCGGACTGGGGCTGGAGGAGGGTGACGGCCAGCGTTTCGACCGCGGCGCCAGCGACACGCAGTGGGTCGAGCCCGACGATGCCAAGGTGGACGGCAGGAGCGGCAGCAAGGCGCCGAGCTTTCCATCGAGCTTCGGGCCGGCCCAGAAAAACCTGTCGGCCGCGGTGGAGTCCGTGAGTGACGTTGGCAGCCGCGCGGTGGGCGCATCCACGAAGGCTGTCTATACGGTGCCGTCGAACTCGACGCTCATGGGGTCCGTTGCCATGACAGCGCTCATTGGGCGCGTACCGATCGACGGAACCGTCAATGACCCGTATCCGTTCAAGGTGCTGATCGGCCCGGACAACCTCACGGCCAACGGCATCGACATCCCGGACGTCGCCGGCGCCGTGGTCAGCGGCACGGCCTCGGGCGATTGGACGCTGTCGTGCGTGCGCGGGCAGATCCGCTCGGTCACGTTCGTGTTCCAGGACGGCACCATCCGCACGCTGCCGGAGGCTAGCAGCAAGGGCGGCAACAGCGGCGGCCAGGGCCAAGACGGGGCCAGCCCCCAGGGCGGCCTGGGCTGGATCAGCGACCCCTACGGCATCCCCTGCGTCAGCGGCGAGCGGCGCAGCAACGCCCAGCAGTACCTGGGCAGCCAGGCGCTCATCACCGCGGCCGGCGCCGGCGCGGCCTCGCTCATCGACTCCGACAGCGGCAGCGTGGCCGTGGTCGCCAACAGCAACGGCTCGCTGGGCACCGTCGGCATCGGCGGCAATGAAGCGATGGGTCGCATCCTCGCGGGTGGCGTGCGCGACATGGCCGATTGGGTGAACAAGCTTTACGGCCAGGCCTTCGCGGCGGTCTATGTGCAGCCGGGCGCCAAGGTGGCCGTACATCTGGAACAGCCGCTCGAGATCGACTACGACGCCAAGGGGCGTCGGGTCCACCATCGCACCGGAGGATCCCATGCCTCGGATCTGGATTGACGCGGCCGCCGTGCTGCTGGCGGCCACCCTGATCGGCGGCTGCGCCACCAGCAAGGAGAAGCTGCTGCCGCACGGCGACAACACCATGCTCGACATCTGGCTGCAGGAAACCGGCGGCAACGCGGGCGGCGGCCCGGCCGCGCGCCAACTGCTCGATGCGCGCCAGGGCCTGCGCCGGCCGCTGACCGAGGCCGATGTGCAGGCAGCGCCCGGCATGCAGGCGCGCTACACGCGTACCGCGCAGAACGAGATCTACCGCCAGTTCCAGCGCCTGCCGAACCCCGACTTGGTGATGTACGTGTTCCCGCACCTGGCGGGCACCGACCCGGTTCCGATACCCGGCTACAGCACGGTGTTTCCCCTCTACCAGCGCGTGCAGTACGCGATGCCGGGCGAGCGCGTGGAGGACTACTGATGGGTTGGTCGCTGCCGTGGTCACGCAAGCCCGAGGCATCGCATGCCGGCGCCGTGAATGCGGTCGATGATGCCTGGTCGGGGCACGTCAGGGGGCTGGCGGCACAGGGTGTCGCCGAGCCGGGCAGGGCGCTCGGCCGGGGCCGGCGCGGGCCGGCCACCCAGGCCGACCACGATGCGCTCTATGGCGTCGCGCCGTCGTTCGCGGACCTGCTGCCCTGGGTCGAGTACCTGCCCGAAACCAAGTGCATGTTGCTGGAAGATGGCCAGTCGGTCGCGGCCTTCTTCGAGCTGGTGCCGGTCGGCACCGAGGGCCGCGAGATGGCCTGGCTATGGCAGGCGCGCGATGCGCTGGAGAACGCCCTGCAGGACGCCTTCGACGAGTTGGACGACAATCCCTGGGTGGTGCAGCTCTATGCCCAGGACGAGGCCAACTGGGACAACTATCTGTGCTCGCTGGCGAACTATCTGCAGCCGCGTGCGCACGGCAGCGCATTCAGTGACTTCTACCTGCGCTTCTTCGCCCATCACCTGCGGGCCATCGCCAAGCCGGGTGGCCTGTTCGAGGACACTGCCGTGACGCGCCTGCCGTGGCGCGGCCAAGTCCGGCGCGTGCGCATGGTCGTCTACCGCCGCACCTCCGCGGCCCCGACCCCGCGGCGCGGCCAGTCGCCCGAGCAGGCGCTGACCACGATCTGCGACCGCCTCGCCGGCGGGCTGGCGAATGCCGGTGTGAAAGCGCGACGTCTCGCCGCGGCGGACATCCACGCCTGGCTGCTGCGCTGGTTCAACCCGAACCCCACCGTGCTCGGCGCCACTGCCGAGGACCGGGAACGCTTCTACGCGCTGACCCGCTACCCGGAAGAGCGGGAGGAGGGCGAGATCGAAATCGCCAGCGGAACCGACTTCGCGCAGCGGCTGTTCTTCGGTCAGCCGCGCTCGGACGTGTCCAATGGCCTGTGGTTCTTCGACGACATGCCGCATCGGGTGATCGTGATGGATCGTCTGCGCACGCCGCCGGGGACCGGCCATCTGACCGGTGAGACGCGCAAGGGCGGCGACGCCATGAACGCGCTCTTCGACCAGATGCCCGAGGACACCGTGATGTGCCTGACGCTGGTCGCCACCCCCCAGGACGTGCTCGAGGCGCACCTCAACCACCTCGCCCGGAAGGCTGTCGGCGAGACCCTGGCCTCGGAGCAGGCCCGGCAGGACGTGCAGCAGGCGCGCGGCCTGATCGGTAGCGCGCACAAGCTCTACCGTGGCGCGCTGGCCTTTTACCTGCGCGGCCGCGACGTGGAACAGCTCGATGCGCGCGGCGTGCAACTCGTCAGCGTGTTGCTCAACGCCGGCCTGCAACCGGTACGTGAAGAGGACGAGGTGGCGCCGCTGAACAGCTATCTGCGTTGGCTGCCGTGCGTGTTCGATCCGGCTGCCGACAAGCGCCAGTGGTACACCCAGCTCATGTTCGCGCAACACGCGGCGAACCTCGCCCCCGTCTGGGGTCGCAGCCAGGGCACGGGGCATCCGGGCATCACGTTCTTCAACCGCGGCGGCGGTCCGATCACCTTCGATCCGTTGAACCGCCTCGACCGGCAGATGAACGCGCATCTGTTCCTGTTCGGCCCCACGGGGTCGGGCAAGAGCGCGACGCTCAACAACATCCTGAATCAGGTGACGGCGATCTATCGGCCGCGCCTGTTCATCGTCGAGGCGGGCAACAGCTTCGGCCTGTTCGGCGACTTCGCGGCACGGCTGGGCCTCACCGTGCATAGGGTGAAGCTCGCGCCGGGCGCGGGTGTCAGTCTGGCGCCGTTCGCCGACGCCAGGCGCCTGGTCGACACGCCGAGCCAGGTACAGACACTGGACGCCGATGCGCTCGACGAAGACCAGACCGATGCGGGCAGGGCCGTGGAGGGCGACGAGCAGCGCGACGTGCTCGGCGAGCTGGAGATCACGGCACGACTGATGATCACCGGCGGCGAGGACAAGGAAGAAGCGCGCATGACGCGCGCCGACCGCAGCCTGATCCGCCAGTGCATTCTTGATGCGGCACAGTGCTGCGTAGGGGATAAGCGCACAGTGCTGACCCGCGATGTGCGCGACGCACTGCGCGAGCGCGCCCGCGATGTCACGCTGCCAGAGATGCGGCGTGCGCGCCTGCTGGAGATGGCCGACGCCATGGAGATGTTCTGCCAAGGCGTGGACGGCGAGATGTTCGACCGGGCCGGCACGCCGTGGCCCGAGGCGGACATCACCATCGTGGACTTGGCCACCTTCGCGCGCGAGGGCTACAACGCCCAACTCTCGATTGCCTACATCTC
>NZ_DAOMPS010000076.1:0-14050 GCF_035444905.1 Thauera sp. | reverse complement strand
GGGGCGCGGCCTCGGCGACCGGCGACAGGGGCGCGGCCTCGGCGACCGGCGACAGGGGCGCGGCCTCGGCGACCGGCGACAGCGGCGCGGCCTCGGCGACCGGCTACAGCGGCGCGGCCTCGGCGACCGGCAGCTGGGGCGCGGCCTCGGCGACCGGCGAGCACTCTGCCGCGATGGCTAGCGGCTATGCCGGCAGGGCGATGGCAGCGGATGGCTGCGCGATCTTCCTCGCGGAGCGGAACGAAGATTGGGGGATCATTGCCGTCTGGGCCGGGATCGCCGGGCGCGACGGCATCAAGCCGGGCGTTTGGTACACGCTCAGCGGCGGCAAGCCGGTGGAGGCCGCGTGATGGACGAGATGCGGGCGGTCGGCGCTGCGATCATCGGTTGACCTGTGGCAGTGCCGCACCGGCATGGGGCGGCATCCCAGAGGCCAGCCCTTTTAATGGAGGCAGACATGGCAATCCTGATTTCCGACCAGCGTGCCCTCCGCGCCGCCGTCGAGGATGCCGATCCGGTTACCGCCTACCTCAACGCTCGCATGGCCGAGAATGTGGGCCGCTACCGCGCCGCTGCGGCTGCGGTCGCAAGCGGCTCCGACCGTCTCGCGCTCGTCCGCATGACGGGCGCGACCTACGCCAAGGAGGGCCGGCAATGACCTTCGCCGATGCCTTCGACAACATGCGCAACGTCACCGCCCGCGTCCTTGACCGGATGATCGAGGCCGGCATCCCGGCCTACGAGGCCAGAGAGCTGCTGCGCGATCTGTCTGACGCGGAGATCGCGCTGCGCCAGTCCTTCACCCCTCGACAGCCAGCGCGCGGCGTTCCGCGCCAGCGTCGAATCCTGAGTTCCTCCTGCCGAGCCGGAGCGGCGCAGTCTCCGGCGAAAGGATTTCCAACCAATGCCCGCCGCCCTCAAAACCAGCATCACCGTCGAGCCGATCCAGGCCAACCCCGGCTTCATCGCCAGCATCACCGGACACGCCTGATGCGCGGCATGTTCTACGGCCTGCCGATCAGCCTCGCCCTGTGGGCGCTGATCCTGATGACGGTCGCCAAGCTCGCAGGGTGGATGTGACCTGACGCAACACCGGGCCGCCTCATCCCCCCTGGGCGAGCCCGGCCCAGCCCCCGGCGGAACCTCCAGCCCGCCGGGGGCGACAACCGAGAGGAAAGACCGATGAGCACCGCACCGCAGATCATCCCCGCCGAGACCGCGCCGGTCCCCGCCCCGAACATCCTCTCGGTCATTGAGAGGATCGCCTCTGACCCGAGCGTGGACGTCGAGCGGATGCAGGCGCTCCTCAAGATGCGCGCTGACGAGGAGGAGCGCATGCGGCGCATGGACCGCGAGGACCGTGCCGAGGATGCCAAGCGCGCGTGGCTCAGAGACTTCTCCAAGGTGCAGGCCGAAGTCGGTCCAATCGTCCGGGGGCGGAAGAATACGCACACCGGATCGACCTATGCCGACCTCGCCGACATCGAGCGCATCGTGACGCCGATCCTGACGGCGCACGGCTTTTCCACTACGGCAGCACCGATCCCCGGAGCACCCGAAGGCAGCATCCGCATGCGCCTGACCATCGGTCACTGCGAAGGGCACGAGCGCGCCTATGAGGACGACTTCCCCCTCGACGCCACCGGGTCGCAGGGGAGGGCGAACAAGACCGCGATCCAAGCCAAGGGTAGCACTCAGACCTATGGTCGCCGCTACCTCAAGGCGAGCGCGCTGGACCTCGCATTCATGGACGACGGCGACGGCAACGCGAAGGACGGCCCGACCGGAACGATAACCGAGGACCAGTGGCGCGTCCTGAACGACTTGGCGGAGAGGGCTGGCGCGGACGTTGCGAAGTTCCTCGCCGCACTCGGCTGCGCTTCGGGCATGACGCTGGAAGAGTTGCCGGCGGCCAAGTTCGACGCCGCCCGAGCGATGCTCTGGCAGAAGATCGCTCAGCCGGTCGTGAAGGGTCCGAGCGGTGCCTGAGTTCTTCTTCGATATTGACCAGAACACGCCCGAGTGGATCGAGGCTCGGCGGGGCATCCCTACGGCTTCGATGTTCGGCACTGTGCTGGCGAACGGAAGGGGCGGCGGAGAGAGCAAGACCCGCCGCACCTACATGCACAAGCTGGCCGGCGAGATCATCACCGGCCAGCCGACCGAGAGCTACAGCAACGGCTACATGGAGCGCGGCCACGCGGTAGAGCCCGAGGCTCGCGCCGCCTATGCGTTCATGCGCGACTGCGACCCGGCCCCCATCGGCTTCGTCCGCAACGGCCGGGCGGGGGCTTCCCCGGACAGCATGATCGGCGACGACGGGCTTCTGGAAATCAAGAGCAAGGCCCCGCACCTCTGGATCGAGGCCATGCTCCGCGACGACTTCCCGCCCGAGCACGTCGCCCAGGTGCAAGGGCAATTGTGGATCTCCGAAAGAGAGTGGTGCGACTTGGCGATCTACTTTCCGGGCATGCCTCTGCAAATCTACCGAGCGTGCCGCGACGAGGACTACATCACGAACCTCTCCCACGCGGTCGATGCCTTCAACGAGGAACTCGACTGCATCGTCGCGCGTGTTCGCGCTTATGGCAACCCAGATGCCGCTCGGCGAGCCTTCCGGGAGAGCGCGGCATGAAGATCACCGACGACGTGATCGTCCGCCGCTGGGAGATTGAGGAGGCCAGCCGCATCGGCCGCCGCGGCATGACGGATCGCACCTCAATCGAGGTCGTCGCCGCTGATTTGCGCGTGCCCTACGAGCGCGTCCGCGATCTCGTGACGGAGCGGCTCACCGGGGGATTTTGGGGATGAGCGACCGCATCCAGTGCATCTTCGATGGTCGCGCCTTTAACCCGGCGACCCCGTATCAGCTTCGCATCGCCCGCGACCGCTTCGGCGAGGGCGAGATCGTGATGATGGCGGTAGAGAACGAGCGGAGCTGGCGCAGCCATGCTCATCAATTCGCCACCATCGCCGACCTGTGGCAGACGCTGCCGGATCACCTCTCGGAGATGCCCTACGCCAAGAGCGCCGAGACCCTTCGCAAGCATGCCCTGATCGAGACTGGCTATGCCGACTGCGAGACGATTGACGCGGGATCGAAAGCAGCTGCCGAGCGGGTTGGCGCCTCCATCTCGCGAATGGCAACGCTGGCCCACGGCTACTGCATCGTCAAGGTGAGCGGTTCGGTCGTTCGCTGTTACACCCCGCATAGCCAGAGCGTCCGGTCGATGGGTGCTAAGGTCTTTCAGGAGTCAAAGACGGCGGTCCTCGGGTGGATCGAGGAACTGCTGGCGAGGGCGGCAGCATGATGCACCCGAAGCCAGCCCGCCCCGAGCGCGATCCTGCCTACCTCGCCCTCGTGCGCGACCTCAACTGCGCGTGCTGCGGGGGATGGCCGGTCGAGGCCCACCACCCGATCAGCGGGCGATACTCGCAGCGCAAGGCTCCGGATCGCGATGCAATTCCACTGTGCCGCATCCACCACCAGATGCGGCACGACCACCCCGACCTGTGGGCATCGATCTACGGCCCTGAGGATGCGCTCATTGAGCCGACCCGCGCTGCCGTCGAGCGCCTCCGCGCCAACACCATCGGAGGCAGGCCATGACCCGCCGCACCCCCGCCGCGCGCCACGCCGAACGGCTGCGCATCGCCCGCATCCTCGCCACCCCCATGGGCTGCATCTGCCCGCCGACAGCCGAGCAGACGTGCATGAGCCCACTATGCCCGCGCAGGCCGATCAACAGCACGTTCGCTGCCGGCGTGGTCCGGGCCACCGAAGGAGAGAAGCCGTGACCCGCGCGGAGATTCGCATCGAGGCCGCGAAGAAGCGCGAACGGCAGGCGAAAGAAGCCCTGTCTCGCGCGTATGAGGCCAAACGCGCCGCGGTCAAAGCCGCGACGTCCAAGCACCTGCCGCGTGTGTGGGCGGCCGAGAAGAAGTTCTGCGAAGCCCGCGCTGCCTCCACCATGGCAGAGATGGCTGCCTACGGCATCGCTCCGATGGAGACGATCATCGAGTGCACGCCCGCGATGGACAAGCGGCGCGGGCGCTATGCGGTGAAGATCACCCGCGAGGGCTGGCCGCGGCTCGTTCCGGTCGGCAAGTCCGGCAAGGTGTTGGCCGGGCGAGGGGATAGACAGTCCCCGTGGCGGTGGTCCGATGCAACCGTGACCGGCGAGAAGGTGACGACATGACCGCTGATCTGGAAGCCACCTGGGAGGCGATCAAGGCGGCCGGCGGCATCAAGCGGATGATGCAGGATCGCGGCATCCGCCATGGGCGCTGCCGGTGCCCGTCCTGCGGCGCAAAGGGCAAGTGCGAGGCCGCTCTGGCCGGCCAGCGCGACCACCTGAACATGCGCTGCACCGAATGCGGGTGGGGGATGATGGAATGAACGACGACACCCACGAGGCGCTGGCCCGAGCGATCTGCCGCGAGACGTGCGCCTACCGAGGAGAGCCGCCGTGCTTCCTGGTCGAGGACGGCGACGGGAAGCCCCTGCCGTGGCCGAACCCGGACTGCGACGAGCCGGGGTGCCATGCCCTTGCGGCTGCTGCGGTCCTCGCCATCAACGATCGGAGCGGGAACGTCGCTCTGACGGCCGTCCTCGCCGAGCGGGACGCCGCTGGCGACGGCTTCGGGCTCACGGGCGCCAGCGTGGCGCCGGTGCCGCTGCCGGCCGCAGGCTGGCTTCTCCTTGCCAGTGCGGCCGCGTTCCTGGCTCTCCGGAGGCGAGCATGACCGACCGCCCCCATGACGACCGCGCTGATCGCCCGGAGCGTGAAGAGGCCAGGCTCGAAGCCGTCCGGCAGGCCGGCGGTGCCGAGTGCGAGGCCGGGGCGCAACAAGACATGCGGGCAGCGACGTGGCTGGACGCTCAGGCGGACGAGCATCGGAAGCTTGGGTTCCGAAGCTCTGCGGCGTTGCTCCGCGAGTGTGCCGCCGAGATCCGCGCCCTCTCTCCCCTCCCGCCCGGCTCCCGCGTCGTCGTCATCCCGCCGGATGCGGAGGAGCGGGTGGCGGAAGCGATCCGCGGCGAGATCATCAAGGGTTGGGACTTCTCGCTTACCACAACACCGGAGAGCCAGTCCGGTGCCGCTGCCCGCGCCGCCCTGCGCGCCCTGACCGGAGGAGAGCCGTGACGATGCGCCAGCAACCAGCGCCGATGGGCGATGTACCGGGAACCATCGAAACCGATCCGATCGCCTTCATCCGCGCATATGAGGCACTGCCCACTGGGGGCGACGTATCCCTGCGGGCCGCTGCCGATAAGAATGGGGAGCCCTTCGTCGTCGTCCACCTGGAGCGCCGGACGTTCGCCCTCACCTGCGCGCAGGCCCGAACGCTGGCTGACATCTTCGCTGATGCGGTCGCTCGGTTCCGGTTCACCTCGGATGGACTGCCGGACCTGATCATGGCCCTGCGTGCCGCCGCCAACGAATCCGAGCGCGCCCTTACCGGAGGAGACGACCGTGAATAAGCTCACTGACGCCGAAGCTGAGCGACTGGCAATGCTCGCGGAGGAAGCCGCCGAGGTGGTTCAGATCGTGGGGAAAATCCTCCGCCACGGGTATGACAGCTACCACCCGTTGCAGCCGGACGTTCTGAACCGCGAATTGCTCGATGACGAGCTACGCGACCTGCTCACGGTGGCGAAGCGCATGGTCGGCAAGGGCGATGTCGAGGGGAACTTCTTTGCTCGCGGATCACAATGCGGCGTGGAGGCGAAAGCTCCGCTACACGCACCATCAGGAGGTAGCCCTTACCGGAGGAGACGACCGTGGCTGACCTGATCGAGAGGCTGCGCGCCGTCGAGGGCGGGGACGATGGGACGCACTGGTATCGCAATCCTGACGGGCCTGAAGCTGCTGCTCGCATCGCCGAGCTGGAGGCGGAGGTCGCGCGGCTGAAGGCCGAACGCGACGTGGCGCGCCATGCCATCGGAGAAGACGATGCTCTCGATGCTTTCGGCTACCTCGCTGAGCCCAAGGAGCCCCCGATGAGCACTGACCGCGAGCGCGAGGCGCTGGCCCGGCTGCTGTACGATCGCCGCGAAGGGCCGGTTGCAAATCAGGACTTCGCCCGCCAGTCGCGCCTATGGGACGAGTGCCTGTTCCACGCTGATACTGTCATCGCCGCCGGCTGGATGCCCCGCCCCAAGCCGGGGAGCGCGGAGTGGGAGGCGATGGTGGGGAAGGGCGCGCGTGCCATATGGGATCAACCAGGATCGGGATGCTCTTGGGAGCGGCTGACGCATGCCGTGCGGGGGCAGTGCATCGCCGACGCTGCCGCATGTCTCCGCGCCGCCCTCAACACAGGAGCCCCCGATGCCGAGTGATCTCACCCTTGAAAAGCTCCTCGCTGACCTGCGGCGTCTCAAGAAGGAGATCGGCCCGCCTCCGCCGGAGGTTCGCGTTAACCCCTACGCCACCGGCCTCCCCACCGGCCAGCCGCGCACCGACGACATGCGCGAGATGGTGGAGCGTCTAGGGAGGCGGCGCATCCCGGCAGCCTATCGTCTATCCGGTGCAGCCATTGGCCTGACCCGGGATGTCGTCGTGATCCACCCCGATCTTCTGCCAGGAGCCCCCGATGAGCACTGACCGCGAGCGCGAGGCACTGAACGACGCGCTTTTCGACGCCCTCGTCGCCGTCACCGAGGATCAGTTCGTCACGCGATCCACCATGCGGGCGATCGCGGATGCTGCGGCTGCCGATCTCGCCGCCGGCTGGATGCCCCGCCCCGAGCCGGGGCGCACCGACTCGGTCATCACCGCATTCAGGATCGCAGCCGAAACTATTGCGGCCGACGAGGACCGCCTGCGCAAGTTGCGGGTCTTCGCCGACTACTGGCCCACGATTGACGCATACGATCCGCCGCCAGAGGTCGCGGAGGACGTGAGCGAGATCGTCATGGCGATGGTTGCGCTGGCTGACGCGACCCGCGCCGCCCTCGGCACGGGAGACGCAACCGATGGACGTTGAAGCCAAAACCCGCGAGGCCCTCGTCTGGGCGATACCCGAGACCGTGCTGCGGTTGCCACCGATGCTGCGCCAAGCTGGCGGCTGGAAATGGGACGCGGACGATGCGTCGCTGTTCTGCCTGCGCGACGAGGGAGAGTTCCGCTTCCACGTCGCCGCCGAGCGCAGGGGGTCGCGCAAGGTGCGGATCGCAGTCATGTCCATCGCCGACGACGACGGCATGGCCAAGTGGGAGGCGGACATGCCCGAGATCCCCGATGCCTGAGCGTGACGTGGACCGCATCGCCCGCGCGATCTGTCAGGAGAAGTGCGCCTTCCTCGGCGAGCCGCCGTGCTGGGATCGGACCTACTTCCCCGGCGAGCCGTGGCCGAATCCAGACTGCGACGAACCGGGGTGCATGGCGATCGCCGAGGCTGTCGCCGCCGCGCTCCTGGAGGCCGGGAAGCCGTGACCCGCCTAGGCCCGAAGCAGCTCGCCCTTCTCCGCACGGTCGGAACATCGTCCGCGCTGGTGGTGGCGTCCGCCACATCACGCCGCCTGTGCGCCCTTGGGCTGATGCGCGCTCACGGGACGGACGGCTCTTTCGCCGCGATCACGCCAGCCGGGCTGCGGGCGCTCGCCGACGCGGTCGAGGCCGGGCGGGTGGAGATGTTCCAGATGCCCGAGCGGGAGGCGCGGGATGCTTGAGCGGCAGTACGAAATCGAGCACGCGCAAGGCAAGGTCGGCATTTGCCCGTTCTGTCAGCAGGACACCGCCGAGCTTTGGTACACGCCCGACCGGGTGGATTTCCTCCCTTATCAGGTCCGCTGCGGTTCATGCGGTGCGCGCGGCCCTCGGGCTGATTGCGGCTGGGAGAGCGCCGTCCCGAGCTGGGATATGGTCGGGCGGATCGAAGGGAAAGTGCCGGGCTGGCGCGGCCCCGGCGCATCGGAGGCGCGGGAGACGTGAGCCAGCACCCGCGCGACCTGAGCCAGCGACAAGCTGCCATTGGAACGCCCTGCGCGTGGTGCGGGCGGAAGATGGTCGCCCACGATCCGTTCCGGGCGCCGACGCGGGATCATGTCCACCCGAAGTCCCGGCGATGGGGCGACCAGTCGAACCGGATCGTCTGGGCCTGCTACGCCTGCAACCAGATGAAGGGCGACATGAGCCTCGATGCGTGGCGGCGGGTGATGGAGGAAGTCCCCGAGTGGTGGCGGCTCGCGGAAAAGCGCGGCCCTCGGGGGCGTCAGCTTCACCAGGCCATGATCGAGTGCGGCTTCGCGATGCCGCACTGCCCGATGTTCGTATGAGCTACACCGTCGCCTTCACCCCGCTCCTGCTACCTGAGCCAGCCGCTGCGGCCTTCCTCGGCGTCTCGCCGTCGAAGTTGCGCGAGCTGGGCATCCCGCGCAGGATGCTCGGGGCGAAGCGACTCTATGACCAGCGCGACCTGATCGCCTATGCGGACGCGCTGGCCTATGAGGGCGAGGGGGAGGCGGACCGACGCGCAGCCGACGAGGCTTTCGGATGCCGTTGACCGGGATCAAGCAGACCACGGTCAACGGCAAGACCTACTACTATCGCCGCACGCCGGGCGGGAACGTGCGCCTGCCCGACCCGAGCGATCCCGGCTTCCTCGCCGCATACGAGGCGGCGGGTGGCGGACCGAAGCCCAAGCCGGGACGGAGGGAGCCCGGAAGCGTGGCGGCGCTGTGCGAGGCTTATAGGCTCTCGCCGGGCTTCCTCGCCATGAAGGCCAGCACCAGGCAGGTGCAGTCGCGCATCATTGCCAAGATCGAGGATGAGCGCGGGAGCGCCCCGGTGAGGGCGCTTCAGCCGAAGCACATCTATGCGGACTTGAAGGGGATGGGGCCAGCCGCGGCGAACAACCGCCGGAAGGTCTGGCGCGCGATGCTGAAGATCGCGGTGCGGGACGGGTGGATTGTCACGAGTCCCGCCCTGGAAGTCGAAAAGGCGAAGGAGGCCGGCGAGGCGCACGAGCCCTGGAACGAGGCGGACGTTGCCGCCTATCGTGCGCACTGGCCTATCGGCACGCCGCAGCGCCTTGCCTTCGAGCTCTTCTTCTGGACTGGCGCACGGTGCATCGATGCCCGCACGCTCGGGCGGCAGATGATCGACCGGAAAGGCTGGCTCTGCTACACGCAGGAGAAGACAGGCGGCAAGGTGGCAATCCCGACGCTTTGCCCGCTTCCGGGCTGGTGCGCCAGCTTCGAGCCGGACCGGCAGATGCTTCTCGCCTGCCTCGAAGGCCACCAAGACCTGACCTTCATCGTCACGGCCTACGGCGCGCCCCGCTCGCAGAAGGGTATCTCGCAGTGGATGGCCGCGAATGCCCGCGCCGCTGGGCTGGACCGGACGGCGCACGGCCTGCGCGCCTCGCGGGCAATCGAGCTCTACATGATCGACGCCAGCCCACAGAAGATCGGAGCTTGGAGCGGGCATCTGTCGCTCAAGGAGGTGGAGCGATACACCCGCGCCGCGAACCGTCGCCGGCTGCTGGAAGGGGATTAGGGCAGTGAAGGATTTGCCCCCAGGCATTAAGCGGTCGACCGTTGGCGGTCGAACCTACTACTATCGCCGGGTTGGCAACGGTTTGATTCCCTTGCCCCCACCCGATGATCCATCATTCCAGGTCGCTTATGAAAGGGCATCCGTAGCAGCGGCAGCCGCGACGAAGGGAAAGCGTGTCGCGGAAGGTCCGTTCCTCTGGGAATGGACGCGGTTCAAAGCGACGCTCATGGAATGCCTGCGCCGGTCGCGCGAGAGGGGCCACGAGTTTGACATCGACCTCGACTATGTGGCGGACTTGGTGTCTCAGAACGGCGGGCGCTGCGCCCTCAGTGGTCTCCTCTTCGACCTCAAACGGGAGGGCGGAAAGAGGAACCCGTTCCGGCCGAGCATCGACCGGATCGACTCCAGCCGTGGTTATGTTCGCGGCAACGTCCGCGTCGTCCTCGCCGCTGTGAACAACGCGCTGTCCGACTACGGCGATGATGTCTACCTGGAAATTTGCCGCGCCGTCGCGCGCCGAAACGTGGCAAACCCCTTTGCCAAGTCAGGCCGTCAAAACGAGGAACCACTTGACGAGACTGGATAAAACAGAGGGGGTGGCGACCTCGGGCGGATTTCGCCATTTCAACGCTATCAATACGGATGGACGAATGCTTTGCCAAGAACCGCGCACCGCGCATCAATGGCTTGCGGGGCGCGTTGGCAAAGCCCCGGCGCTGATGGATAGGAGGAGAGGATGAGCGGACGCTTCGAGGACATTCAGCCGGGCGATCAGCTTGAGATGCCGGCGCACCGCGGCGCGCGCATCTGGGGCGGGCGCGACGAACGAGACCCTGACCGAGTGATCCAGATCGGCATCGTCACGGATCGGTGGTACGACCCGGTGGACGCTAAGGAGTACGTTGGGGTCGCAATCCTTCGGCGGGGAGGGGAGTACGGCAAGCCGACGCACAAGCACACCATTCGCGGCCTAGCGACGAATGGATGGCGGCCAGCGTCGCGCGACTGGATTCAGTGGGCAAAGGCATACGACGCCGGGGTTGAAGTGGGGGCCGTGGTCCAGTTGAAGCCGAGGCGCTGACTAAAGCCCCGCCCTCCTAGCCCTCAGCCAGATCGCCACGACGACCGCCACCCCGACGAGGCACCAGCGGAATAGCCACGGCCGGCGCGGCGGCTCGTCGCCCATCTGCAATTCCTCGCCGCGGCTCAGGTGCATGGTCGGCACCTGCGCGAGCGGGTCGTCGCCGGGGATCTTCGGGGACATGGCTTGCCTCAGAGGGGTGGGGGGTCGAGTCGGGTCAGATTCAGTGGTCCATTTCGCGCGCCAGCCGCCCACGGCCACCCCGGTCTCGGCTCGTCGTCCAGCGCGATCTCGGGCCGCTCGTCTACCGCGCGGCGGCGCTTGGCCGCAGCCTCGGCGCGGGCGATGTCGTGAGGGGACGGGGTCATGCCCGCCGGACCCCGATCAGGACGATCACGCGGCGCCCCTCCATCTTGGCGAGCTCGCTGAACAGCACTCGCAACCGGCTCTCGGCGTTGAACGTGGCATTGGCCCAAAGCCCGGCGAGCGCCAACTGCCACGCGACACCACGGTTGGTCTCGGGCACGGTGATGATCCAGCACGCCGGCGGGGCCGCATCCCGAGCGACGATGGCGCGCATCTTGTCGGCCACATCGTCGTAGGAGAGCGTGGCGGCCTGGATCATCGGAGCCGCCTGGGATGCTTCATGTGCTCGCCTTGTCGTTGTCGGATCGGCCTTTCGGCCACGTCAACCCGGCTTGATGTGGGCCGGTGATGCGCAACGCCTCCTCCGCCCACCAGCGCCAGAAGGCCAGCGTGATGATCCAGAGCATCGGCATCACATGCACGCCACGACGACGAGCCCCGCGTCCACCGCCGTCCGCTCCGGCAGCGTGTCATAGATCGCCGCCGCCTCGGCGCAGCGGTCGTTCGTCCCCGCGCAGCCGGCGAGGGCGAGGAGGAGGACGAGGAGCCTCAGCACGCGACCCACTCGCCCTCGGTGAGCCACCCGTGCCACCGGCACCCCCCGACCTGGAGGACGGACGGACGCGCTGTCAGGCGGTCATCCGGGCCGGTGAAATCCCACTCGGACGGGTGGCCATGGCCGCTGGCCGGGAGGTAACCCTCGCGCCCGCAGCCGCACGGGCAGATGAAGTGCAGGCCGCCAATGCTGCCGTCAGCTCGGCGGTTCACTTCGATCATGCCCGGCTGGCGATCCGCCGACCGCAGCTCGTCAATGCCGGCGGCGAGGACAGCCTTCATGGCTCGGGCTTCTCGGGCGCGCTGTTGGTCGCAATGAACGCACCCGCAGCCGCGAAGAGGCTCGCCACAACGCCGGTCACGCCCGCGGCGATGGTCGCCTCGTCGGGGGCAGCGACGGCCCCGGTGAGGGAGACGAGCCAGAGGGAGATGGTGGTTGCGGCCGAGACCATGCCCCCGCTGAGGAGCGCGGCCCAAGCCTTTTCATAACCGACAATCTTCATCGGGGGGTTCCTTCTGGTGGTGGTTTGGGTAGTATTCGCGGGCGGGGAGAGCGCCTTGAGCGCCGCTGATCGGACCTCGAATCGTCAGCCCCCGCGCCTTACCTTCTCAGCGCCAGCTTGACCTCGAGCCCGACGCACTCCAGCCAGAGCAGCGCGCACTCGGCAGCCTCTTCCAGGGCCGGGAGATTATATGGCTGATGCCGTCTCCGGGCATCGTCCACCGCCTCCCAGACGACGCCATAGACCATCCGCTTTCGCGAGCCGCGGAAGATCGCGAAACGCTTGAGCGGAGGGCGCGCGTTCATTCCGAGAGGAACAGGTTCCGCTCGGCTTCCCGGCGGCGCACCAGGCCGGCGAGCTGGCGACCGGCCGCGTTCACCCACTTGCCGAACTCTGCGGCGGCCCCGGCACGATCGCCGGCATTCAGCTTCCGCAGGAGGGTGGACTTCCCGAGGTTGCCTTGCCCGACGTTGAAGGTAAACGAGACGAGCGCGTCGAATTCGCTCTGGCTCAGCGGCACCTTTACCAGCCGCAGAACCGCGCCCTCGGCGTCTGCGAGATCGTCGCGCAGGAACGCCTCGGCCTCGGCCTCTGCGATGGCCTGTCCGAGCTTGACGCCCTTCGTATGGCCGTAGCCGATGGTTGGCACGTTCGCCGCGTCGAGATAGGCCATGGCCCGGAAGCCTTCGAATTCCTTTATGAGATCCACTCCGGTGTCGGACGTGCGCATTGCCCCCGTAGCGGTCCTGAGCGCCTCACTGAGGGCCGCCCTTGTCTCAGGACCAAGGATGCCGTCGATGGCCACGTCGCGCCCCAGCGCGCGGAGTAGCCGCTGCACAGCGCGCACATCGTCACGGGTCATCGCGTCACCTCCAAATTGTCGCTCTCCCGCACGATGCGGGCCGCGGTGCTAGGGGACCGGTTGAGATCGAGGCGTCCCTCGGCGAACCCGAACCGCTCGGCATAGGGCGCGCCGCGGGGCGGCTCTGGCGTGCGATGGTCGAGCCCGGCCAGGTAGCCGCGGAGGCGCGCGGTCATCGCTTGTCTCTCTCGATCAACCGGTCGAGCTTCTGGTCCATGGCGTCCTGCGTCTTCTCCACCCGCGCCAGCCACTCCCGGAGTGACGTCCATTGCTCCGCGATCCGCGCTTGCGCGATCTCCGCCTCCGACAGCCTGCTCTCCGCTGCGGCGTGGCGCAGGTTCATGCTCGCCTCCATCGCGCCCATGTCGCGCTTGATCTCGGTTTGGGTCTCGATGACCTTGGAGAGGCGCATCTGCATCCGCACGTAGCCGACGACGCCTGTCACGAATGCCGCAACGAGAGGCCAGAGCTTCCCGAGGTCAGCCCAGAGGTCTACAATCAAGGGGGAACCTCCTCGTTCGCGGGGCGATTATCGAGGGGCCTGCCGGTCCCGATGGTGCGGGGACAGGCCCCGCAGGCGGGGGTGGTCGGGATTGCGGCTTAGGTGCCGGAGGCCGTCAGGATCACAGCTTCGCCTCGGCGTAGTATTCGCCGCCCGGCAGCGCGCGCAGGTGGTCGACGAGCGAGGGCAGACTGAAAGCTGCCATGTGCTCGGAGCGCCACCCCTTCAACTCGTTGATGTCGCCGCGGGTGGTGGCCCAATAGCTGCCGGCCGTGAAAATGACGGTCACGAGGGTGACGGCGGAGAGGACCGTGTTCCAGTTCCAGGCCCGCGACGTCGCATGGCGCGAGGACGGCTCGGGGATGGTCATCGCGACTTGATCGACGCCGACTGGATCACCTTCGGAATGGCCGGGAGCACGGCGTCGATGTCGAGATACTGGACCGGTGCGGTCATGGGTTTTCCCTTCTGTTTAGAACTTGGGTGGCAAGCCGTTGGCCGAGTAGAACGCCGCGAGTTGGGCGGAGAGCGCGCCCTTGTAGGTGACGCTGGGGTATCCGGCCGGCGGGGGCAGAACCTGCCGCCCGAGCGACCCATCCATGATCACGTCGCCGGTGAGCGGGTGGACGCTGCCGAACCAGAGCGAACGCGGCAGGTTGTCCGCTGCGTTCGTCCACG
>NZ_DAOMPS010000075.1:0-15454 GCF_035444905.1 Thauera sp. | reverse complement strand
GCCGCAAGTTGAATGAGCTGGGCGTGCTGATGATCGACCTCACACCGGCCGCGATCGGCCCCTTCTGCGTACCGTCGGTCAACCTCGTCGAGCAGGTCGGCTGGCCGTCGCCGGGCCGCTCCCAAGACGGCCAAGCCCCCTCGGGGGGCAGCGAACGCAGTGAGCGTGGGGGCCTGCTCTCCGAGATGAACGTCAACATGGTCACCTGCGGCGGCCAGGCCACGATCCCGATGGTCGCAGCCGTGTCCCGCGTGCAGCCGGTGGCCTACGGCGAGATCGTCGCCACCGTGTCGAGCAAGTCGGCCGGCCCCGGCACGCGCAAGAACATCGACGAATTCACCCGCACCACCGCCGGCGCGGTCGAGAAGGTGGGCGGCGCCAAGCAGGGCAAGGCGATCATCATCCTCAACCCGGCCGAGCCGCCGCTGATCATGCGCGACACGGTGCATTGCCTGACCGAGACCGAGCCCGACCAGGCCAAGATCACCGAATCGATCCACGCCATGATCCGCGAAGTGCAGAAATACGTCCCCGGCTATCGCCTGGTCAATGGCCCGGTGTTCGACGGCAATCGGGTCTCGGTCTTCCTCGAGGTCGAAGGCCTGGGCGACTACCTGCCCAAGTACGCCGGCAACCTCGACATCATGACCGCGGCCGGTGCGCGCACCGCCGAGATGTTCGCCGAGGAGATCCTCGCCGGGCGTCTCAAGCTCGAATCCAACCGCGCCACCATGGTGGCCTGAGCGGCGACCCGATCAAGGAGATGAACATGGAACTTCGCGGCAAGAAGATCACCGTCCACGACATGACCCTGCGTGACGGCATGCACCCCAAGCGCCACCTGATGACGCTCGAGCAGATGAAGAGCATCGCGGTCGGCCTGGACGAGGCGGGCGTGCCGCTGATCGAGGTCACCCACGGCGACGGCCTCGGTGGCAGCTCGGTGAACTACGGCTTCCCGGCGCACAGCGACGAGGAGTACCTCGGCACCGTGATCCCGCTGATGAAGCAGGCCAGGGTCTCGGCCCTGCTGCTGCCGGGCATCGGCACCGTCGATCACCTGAAGATGGCGCATGAGCTGGGCGTCTCCACCATCCGGGTGGCCACCCACTGCACCGAGGCCGACGTCTCCGAGCAGCACATCGGCATGGCCAGGAAGCTCGGCATGGACACCGTCGGCTTCCTGATGATGGCGCACATGAACAGCCCCGAAGGGCTGGTCAAGCAGGCCAAGCTGATGGAAAGCTACGGCGCCAACTGCATCTACGTCACCGACTCGGCCGGGCACCTGCTGCCCGACACGGTCAAGGCCCGCCTGGCGGCGGTGCGTGACGCCTTGAAGCCCGAGACCGAACTCGGTTTCCACGGCCACCACAACCTGGCGATGGGCGTGGCCAACAGCCTGGCGGCGCTCGAAGTGGGCGCCACCCGCATCGACGCCGCAGCCGCGGGCCTGGGCGCGGGCGCGGGCAACACGCCGCTGGAAGTGTTCATCGCGGTGTGCGACCTGATGGGCATCGAGACCGGCGTCGACGTGTTCAAGATCCAGGACGTGGCCGAGGACCTCGTCGTGCCGATCATGGACTTCCCGATCCGCATCGACCGCGACGCGCTCACGCTGGGTTACGCCGGCGTGTATGGCTCCTTCCTGCTGTTCGCCAAGCGCGCCGAGAAGAAGTACGGCGTGCCGGCGCGCGAGATCCTGGTCGAGATGGGCCGGCGCGGCATGGTCGGCGGCCAGGAAGACATGATCGAGGACACGGCGCTCAATCTGGCGCGCGTACGACAGGCATAGCGCGGAGTCCCCCAAGGCCATGCACGACACCTCTCCGTCCGCGTCCAGCCCCTTGTCTGCGTGGCGCACGCATGGCCTGCTGTTCCTGCTCGCCTTCCTGTACGCCGACAACTTCATCGGCCGCCAGATCGTTGCGGTGATGATCGAGCCGATCCGGCTCGAGTTCGGCGCCAGCGACACCTCGATGGGCCTGATCTCCGGCCTCGCCTTCGCCGCGGTGTTCGCCGTGCTGGGCCTGCCGGCGGGGCGCCTCGCCGACCGTATGCCGCGCACCCGCCTGCTCGCCCTGTCCAGCCTGTGCTGGGGCATCGCCACCATCCTGTGCGCGCTGTCGGGCAACTTCGTGCTGCTGGTGGTCGCCAGGATGCTGGTGGCGGCGGTCGAGGCCCCCGGCGCACCGGCGTCCCTGTCGCTGATCGCAGACCTGTACCCGCCACAGCGCCGTGCCTTCGCCATCAGCTGCTTCACCGCCGCACCCACCTTCGCCGCCATCCTGGCCTTGAGCCTCGGCGCCTGGCTGGTCGACCAGTACGGCTGGCGCACGAGCTTCGTCATCGTCGGCACGCCGGCCTTGCTGATCTCCGCCCTGCTCGCCTTCACCACGCGCGAACCCGCACGCGGGACCTGGGACGGTGGCGCCCGGGTCGAGCTTTCGAGCGGCCTGCTGGCCACAGTCGGCCAGCTGTGGGCCCACAGGCCGGTGCGCTACCTGATCCTCGCCAGTGCGGTCGCGACCCTCGGCGGCAACGCCTTCGGCATGTGGAACGCGACCTTCCTGGTGCGCTCGCACGGCTTGGAGCTGCGCCACGCCGGCCTGCTGACCGGACTGATCGGTGGCACGGCCGCCGGACTCGGGGTGCTGTTCAGTGGCTGGTTGACGGATCACCTCGGCAAGCGCAATCCGCACTGGCGCTTCCGCATCCCGCTTGTCGGCCACCTCGTGGGCCTCGTCACGCTCGCCGCCTACCTGAGCTGGCCAAGCGATGTGCTGACCTGGATCGCGGGCGTGCCGGTACCCACGGCGATGCTGTGGTGCGGCCTCAATGGCTTCTTCATGGTGTGGTGGCTGGGACCGTCCTTCAGCATGCTGACGACTCTGGTCGCGCCAGCCAATCGTGCCGTGGCCATGGCCTTGCAGACCATGCTCAGCACCCTGTGCGGCGTCGGCCTCGGCCCGGTGCTCACCGGCGCCCTCAGCGATCTGCTGCAAACGGCCTTCGGCATCGAATCGCTGCGTTATGCGCTGTTCTTCAGTTGTGCCGCCACCAGCATGGCGATCGTGTTGTTCCTGATCATGCGCGCATCGCTGTTGCGCAAGCAGGCCGCCCCCTGTGCGGCTGCGGCCCAGTCGGCCAGGTGACGCGCGTTCGACCCCCGGGATGGCCGGCGCTCAGCCATAGCGCCGGGCCGCCTCGACCGCGAGTCCGGCGCCGATGCTGCCATACAGGTCGCCCTCGACCCTGCGCGCGTTGGGGACCTCTGCCGCGATCCGGCTGCGAAGTTGCGGCACACCGCTGGCGCCGCCGGTGAAGTACAGCGTATCGATCTGATCGCGCTGCAGGCCCGAGTCGGCCAGCAAGGTGGCCACGCAGGCGCCGACGCGCTCGACCAGCGCTTCGGTTGCGGCCACAAAGGCGTCGCCGGTGAGCGTATGGGCGAGACCAGGCTCGAGACGCTCGAGCGCCAGCTGCGTGCTCGACGCCGCGGACAGGTCGATCTTCGCCTGTTCAACCTGCAGCGCCAGCCAGTGTCCCTCGCGCTGCCCGACCAGCCGGCACAGGCGATCGAGCTCGCGCCGGGCCAGGGCGTCGCGATAGATGTGCTGCAGGTCCGCCCACGCCTGGCGGCTGTAGGCGAAGTTGATGGTGTGCCAGGTGGCGAGCTGGAAGAAGACGCTGGACGGCACCTCTGCGCCGTTGCGCATCTTGCTGCGGTAACCCAGCAAGGGCATGACCGCCTCCAGGCTCAGGGCGCGATCGAAATCGGTCCCGCCGATATGGATACCGGCATTGCCCAGCAGGTCATCCTGACGGTCGTCGCGGCGCGCGCGCTCGGGCGACAGGCGGATGATGGAAAAGTCGGCCGTGCCGCCGCCGATGTCCGCCACCAGGACCAGTTCCTCGTTCGTCAGCGAACGCTCGTAATGCAGTGCGGCTCCGATGGGTTCGAACTGGAAGCTGATCTCCTGGAAGCCGACCTGGCGCGCGATCGCCTCCAGGGTATCCTGCGCCCTGCGGTCGGCGTCCGCATCCTCGTCGACGAAGCGCACCGGCCGTCCGAACACCGCATGCTCGAAGCGCCGGCCGGCCCCCTGCTCCGCACGCTGCTTGAGCTCACCGATGAAGCTCGCGAGCAGGTCGCGAAAGCCCAGCGCACGCCCGTGGACCTCGGTGTAGCCATCGATCAGGCTGCTGCCGAGCAGGCTCTTGAGCGAGCGCATCAGGCGGCCTTCGAAACCGTCGAGGTATTCCGCCAGCGCGGCACGACCATAGCTGGTCGTGTCCTCGTCGGCGTTGAAGAACACCGCCGAGGGCAGCGTGGGCTTGTCCTGCTCGAGATCGAGCAGCACGCGCTCGCCGGGTCGCAGCCAGCCGACGGTGGAGTTGGAGGTGCCGAAGTCGATACCGCAGGCGCGGGAGGGTTGATGCATTGCAGGGGCCACTGATGCTCGCCGGCCGGGCATGCTACCCGAGCGGCTTCCACATTCAAAGCCGGAGGCGACGCGGCCGCGCGATGGGCCCTGAGCGTG
The DNA here is from genome assembly GCF_035444905.1 of Thauera sp. Classification (GTDB taxonomy): domain Bacteria; phylum Pseudomonadota; class Gammaproteobacteria; order Burkholderiales; family Rhodocyclaceae; genus Thauera. The sequence continues at coordinate 10,910 of NZ_DAOMPS010000075.1, read as the reverse complement.
CGCCCTGACACGCGCCTGCAGCAGCTTGGGAGCATAATGTCAGCTAATTGGCAATGGCTGGGAGACGCCCCGTGGACATGACCGAGCTTGATCGCATCCTCGCGCATCACGAGCGCCAGCCAGGTCGATTGCTGCAGATCCTGATTGCCGTACAGGCGCAGTCCGGCTGGCTGTCTCCGACGGTGTTGACTCGCGTCGCCAGTGCGCTGGCGCTGCCAAGGGCCCGGGTCGAGAGCACGGCGGGTTTCTACAGCTTCCTGCACCTGCAACCGGCCGGTGAATACCGCATCCTGTTCTCCGACAACATCACCGATCGCATGCTCGGCAACCAGGCCTTGATGCAGGCGCTGTGCGAGAAGCTCTGGCTCGAGCCCGGCAAGGTGGCGGCCGACAAGCTGGTGAGTGTCGCCACCACCTCATGCACCGGCATGTGCGACCAGGGTCCGGCGGTGCTGGCCAACGGCCGCACGATCACGCGCATGACGGCCGAGCGGGTCGACGAGATGGCCCACCTGATCCGTCGCCGTGTCCCCATCGGAGACTGGCCGCCCGAGTGGTTCCACGTCGAGGACAACATCCGTCGGCGCGACATCCTCCTCGACCATGATCTGCAGCCGGGCGAAGCGCTGGCCGCGGCGCTCGACCGCGGCGCCACCGGCCTGCTCACCGAGATCGAACGCTCCGGCCTGCGCGGGCGCGGCGGTGCCGGCTTTGGCAGCGACATCAAATGGCGCTCGTGCCGCGATGCCTGGGGCGACGCGCACTACGTCATCTGCAACGCTGACGAGGGCGAACCCGGCACCTTCAAGGACCGCGTGCTGCTCAACAGCTACTTCGACATCGTGGTCGACGGCTTGTGCATCGCCGGCATGGCGATCGGTGCCAGCAAGGGCTTCATCTACCTGCGCGGCGAGTACCGCTACCTGCTCGATCGGCTGGAGACACGGCTTGCGCAGCGCCGCGAGCAGGGTCTGCTCGGGCGCAACATCCTTGGCCGCGGCTTCAGCTTCGACATCGAGATCCATCTAGGCGCCGGGGCCTACATCTGCGGCGAGGAGTCGGCGCTCATCGAGTCGCTCGAGGGCAAGCCGGGCAAGCCGCGGATCCGGCCGCCCTTCCCCGTCACCAACGGCTACATGGGCCAGCCCACCACGGTGAACAACGTCGAGACGCTCGCGCTCGCCGCCCTGATCGCGGTGAAGGGCGGCGACTGGTTCCACGCCATCGGCACACCCGCCTCGACCGGCACGAAGTTGCTCTCGGTGTCGGGCGACGTGGCCCAGCCAGGCATCTACGAGTTCCCGTTCGGCATCACGGTGGCCGAGGTGCTGGCGGCAGCCAGTGCGGGTGACATCCAGGCAGTGACCAGTGCAGGGGCGGCCGGTCACTGCCTGGATGCGACGGAGTTCGCGCGCCGGATCGCCTTCGAGGACGTCGCCACGGGCGGCTCGATCATGGTCTTCGACCGCAGTCGCGACATGTTCGATGTCGCGCGCAACTTCACCCACTTCTTCGCGCACGAGAGCTGCGGTTTCTGCACGCCCTGCCGTGTCGGCACGGCGGTGAATGCGCGCCTGATCGACAAGCTCGCCCTCAATCGCGGCTCGCCCTACGACCTCGACGAGATGACGAAGATGCACGACCTGATGCAGGGCGCGAGCCACTGCGGGCTGGGCAACACGGCAACGATCGCCCTCAACGACATGCTCGCCAAGTTCCGCCCCGCCTTCGAGCGCCGGCTGCATTCGCCCGACTACGAGCCCGCCTTCGATCTCAACGCCGCGCTGTCGATTGCGCGCCAGATGACCGGCCGCGACGACCCCGGGGCGCAGCTCGGCGACAACCTGAGCGCCATCGGTGAACATCGCGCCGCGGCCGGCGCGCCCTCTCCTGCCAAGGACGTGCAGCCATGAACAGCACCTTCATGCTCGACGGCGAGGAAGTCCCCTTCACGCCCGGACAAACCGTCATGCAGGCCGCCGCCGCGGCCGGCAAGTACATCCCCCACCTTTGCTGGCACCCGGACTTCGCCGCGCATGGCTCGTGCAAGCTGTGCACGGTGAAGATCGGCGGGCGCTTCGCCACCGCCTGCACGGTGCGCGCCGCGGCCGGTCAGGAGGTCGACAACCACACCCCGGAGCTCACGCACAAGCGCCGCACCCTGCTGCAGCTGCTGTTCGTCGAGGGTAATCACTTCTGCCCGTCGTGCGAGAAGAGCGGCGACTGCGCGCTGCAGGCCACGGCCTACGAGATGGGGATGTTGACGCCGCACTTCGACCACTTCTTTCCCGATCGCCCGGTGGACGCCTCACACCCCGACGTACTGCTCGAATTCAACCGCTGCATCATGTGCGAGCTGTGCGTGCGGGCGAGCCACGAGGTCGATGGCAAGGACGTGTTCGCCCTGTCCGGGCGCGGCACGGGGTCTCACCTGATCGTCAACAGCGAATCGGGCCGCCTCGCCGACACCGACTTTGCCGTTACCGACCGTGCGGCCGCTGTCTGCCCGGTGGGCGTGATCCTCAAGAAGCGCGTCGGCTTCGCCATCCCGATCGGCAAGCGCACCTACGACATCGCCCCCATCAGCGCCCAGCCGGCGGGTGGTCCGGACACAGGCAACAAGCTCGAGGAGACCCCCTGATGGCCCGCAAACTCAAGGTCGCGACCGTCTCCCTGGCCGGCTGCTTCGGTTGCCACATGTCCTTCCTCGACATCGACGAGCGCCTGCTGCCGCTGCTCGAGCTGATCGAGTTCGACCGCTCGCCGATTACCGACATCAAGCACTGCGGCCCCTGCGACATCGGCCTGATCGAAGGCGGCGTCTGCAACGCCGAGAACGTCCATGTGCTGCGCGAGTTCCGCGCCAACTGCAAGGTGCTGATCGCACTGGGCGCCTGCGCGGTCAATGGCGGCCTGCCCGCGCAGCGTAATCAGCTCGATGTGGGCGAGATCCTGCAGATGGTGTATCGCACCGGCCATGGTCTGGCGCCCGGCAGCGCGATCCCCAACGACCCCGAGCTGCCGCTGCCGCTCAACCAGGTCCATCCGGTGCACGAGGTGGTGAGGATCGACTACTTCCTGCCCGGCTGCCCGCCGTCTGGCGACGCGATCTGGGCCTTCCTGAACGAGCTCATCGCCGGGAAGGACCCGACACTCGGCCACGGCCTGCTGCAATACGACTGATCGACACGAGGCACGGGCTGCGCCGTGCCGACCAAGGACACATGCAATGAGCTTCGAACTCGAAACCGCCACCGTCGCCAGCGACCGCCTGCGCCGCGTCGCCATCGACCCCGTGTCGCGCGTGGAAGGCCACGGCAAGGTCACGATCCTGCTCGACGAGCACAACAAGGTGCACCAGGTGCGCCTGCACATCGTCGAATTCCGCGGCTTCGAGCGCTTCATCCAGGGCCGGCCGTACTGGGAAGTGCCGGTGATGGTGCAACGCCTGTGCGGCATCTGCCCGGTGTCGCACCACCTGGCGGCGAGCAAGGCGCTCGACCTCGTCGTCGGCGCCAGCCGGGTGACGCCCACCGCCGACAAGATGCGCCGCCTGATGCACTACAGCCAGATCCTGCAGTCGCACGCCCTGCATTTCTTCCACCTTTCCTCGCCCGACCTGCTGTTCGGCTTCGACTCCGAGGTCGGCCGGCGCAACATCGTCGGCGTGGCCGAGAAATACCCCGACATCGCCAAAAAGGGCATCCTGCTGCGCAAGTACGGCCAGGAGATCATCCGCCTCACCGCCGGCAAGCGCGTGCACGGCACCGGCGCGGTGCCGGGTGGCGTCAATCGTTCGCTGACCATCGAAGAGCGCAAGGATCTGCTCAAGGATGCCTACCAGATGATCGCGTGGAGCCGCGAGGCCGTGCGCATCATCAAGGAACTGCACCAGCAGAACCCCGCGCTCTACGACCACTTTGGCAGCTTCCGCTCGAGCTTCATGGGCATGGTCGCCCCCGACGGCAGCCTCGACCTCTACCACGGCGTGCTGCGCGCCAAGGACGCCGACGGCAGGATCCTGTTCGATCAGGTCGATTACCAGACCTATGACCGCCTCATCACCGAGGAGGTCAAGCCCTGGAGCTACATGAAGTTCCCCTACTTCACGGCCATGGGCCCCGAGCACGGCTGGTACAAGGTCGGCCCGCTCGCCCGCGTGCAGAACTGCGACAGCATCCCGACCCCCTTTGCCGAGCACGAGCGCCGCGAATTCGTCGCCTACGCCGGCGGCAAGCCGCTGCACGCCACGCTCGCCTACCACTGGGCGCGCATGGTCGAGATGCTGTTCGCCGCCGAGACCGTCAAGGAGCTGCTGCAGGACGACGACCTCTCCGGCACCGAGCTGATGACCAGCGGCGAACGCCGGCGCGAAGGCGTGGGCGTCATCGAGGCGCCGCGCGGCACCCTCTTCCACCACTACCAGGTGGGCGACGACGACCTCGTCACCATGGCCAACCTGATCGTCTCCACCACCAACAACAACCAGGCGATGAACACCGCGGTGCGCGAGGTGGCCAGGCAATACCTCGACGGCCAGGAGATCACCGAGGGCCTGCTCAACCATATCGAGGTGGCGATTCGCGCCTACGACCCCTGCCTGTCCTGCGCCACCCATGCGCTCGGCAAGATGCCGCTGGAGGTCACGCTGGTCGACGCCGAAGGCACGGAACTGGACCGGAAATACAAGCAATGAGCGCGCCGGTGCTGGTGTTCGGCTGGGGCAATCCCAGCCGCGGTGATGATGCGCTGGGGCCGCTGTTTGTCGAGGCGGTCGAGGCGATGAAGCTGCCCGGCGTCGAATGCCTCACCGACTTCCAGCTTCAGGTCGAGCATGCGCTCGACCTGCGCGGGCGCGAGCGGGTGCTGTTCGTGGATGCCTCGGCCGACGCGGCGCACCCCTTCACCATCGAGCGCATCGAACCCTCCCGCGATGCCTGCTTCAGCACGCATGCGGTGTCGCCGCAGGCCGTACTGCAGGTGTACTTTGACCTGGAGGCCGAGCCGCCTCCGCCGTGCTGGCTGCTGGCGATTCGCGGCGACGCTTGGGAACTCGGTACGCCCCCAAGCGCAAACGCCCGACACAACCTGCAGGCTGCGATCGAACACGTGAGCGGATGGCTGATGGGCAGCGGCGAAGGCGGATCCTGGCCAGGAGCTGGACGCATCGCCGCCGGCGACGATCGTCCAGCCGCATAGCTACGCCAGTTCGCGCAACTGCTCCAGCGCCTCTTCAACACGCTCCACCGCAATCACCCGCAAGCCCTCGATCGGCTGCTTGGGCGCATTCGCGCGCGGCACGATGGCCGTGTCGAAGCCGAGCTTGGCGGCTTCCTTCAAGCGCTCCTGCCCACGCGGCGCGGGGCGGATCTCACCCGCGAGGCCGACCTCGCCGAACACCGCCAGCCCGCGCTTGAGCGGACGGTCGCGCAGCGAGGACACGATCGCGAACAGGATCGCAAGGTCTGCCGCCGGCTCGGTGATCTTGACGCCGCCGACGGCATTGACGAACACGTCCTGGTCGAAGCACACCACGCCGGCGTGGCGGTGCATCACCGCGAGCAGCATCGCCAGCCGGTTCTGCTCCAGCCCCACCGACAGCCGGCGCGGGTTGGGGCTCTGTGATGAATCGACCAGGGCCTGCACCTCGACCAGCAGCGGGCGGGTGCCTTCCTGGGTGATCAGCACACAGCTGCCCGCCACCTCCTGCGAGTGCTGCGACAGGAAGATCGCCGAGGGGTTGGAGACGCCGCGCAGACCGCGCTCGGTCATGGCGAACACGCCCAGCTCGTTGACCGCACCGAAGCGGTTCTTGAACGCGCGGATCAGGCGGAAGCTGGAATGGGTGTCGCCCTCGAAGTACAGCACGGTGTCGACGATGTGCTCGAGCACGCGCGGACCGGCGAGCGTCCCATCCTTGGTGACGTGGCCGACCAGGATCAGGCTGGTGCCGCTCTGCTTGGCGAAGCGGGTGAGCTGCGCGGCGCATTCGCGCACCTGGGCGACCGAGCCGGGGGCGGACTGCAGGGTCTCGGAGTAGACGGTCTGGATCGAGTCGATGACCGCGACCCGCGGGCGCGCCGCGCGCAGGGTGTGCAGGATGCGCTCGAGGTTGATCTCGGCCAGCATCTGCAGCGGCGAAGATGGCAGTTGCAGGCGCTGGGCGCGCAGTGCGACCTGCTCGCCGGACTCCTCGCCGCTGACGTAGATCACCCCACTGGCGCCGGCCATGCCCGCCAGGTTCGACAAGGCCTGCAGCAGCAGGGTGGACTTGCCGATGCCGGGGTCGCCGCCGATCAGCACCACGCCACCGGCCACCAGTCCGCCGCCCAGCACGCGATCGAACTCGTCGAGCCCGGTCGGCTGACGCGGCTCCTCGCGCGGCTCGAGGGCGGACAGCGGTTGCAGGCGGGCGGTCTCGCCGGCCAAGGCGGCAAAGCGACTGCCCACCGCCGCGACGGCCGGCTCGAGCACGGTTTCGACGAGGGTGTTCCAGGCCTGGCACTGCGGACATTGCCCCTGCCAGCGCAGGGCCTGTGCCCCGCACTCGGTGCACACGAAGGCGGTCTTGCTGCGGGCCATCAGCCGCGGCGTGCCGTCGGCGCCGGAGCCTCAACGCGCACGCGTTCAGTCCTGCTCTTCAGCCGCCATGCGCACGAACTCCTCGCAGGCGTAATCTGCGAAGGCGGTGATGAGGCGGGAGCGGAACTTGTCGCGCGGCAGGATGACTTCCAGCGGCGTGTAGATGCGCGGTTCGAGCGGGACAGCCACCAGCCGGCCCTCCTCGACGTCGCGTCGGATGGCGCGCTGGGAGGCGATCGCAAAGCCGAGGCCGGCCGCCGCCAGCTGCTTGATCGTGGCCAGGCTACCGAGTTCGGCGCACAGGGTGATCTCGCTGCCGGCGATGCCGGCGGCTTCGAAGAACTCGTCGGCGATCTGGCGGATGCCGTTGCCCGGATCGCGGTCGATGAATGGGTGGCCGATCAAGTCCTTCGCGGACAGCGACGTGAACTTGGCGAGCGGGTGATCCGGACTGCAGATCACGAACAGCTCGTCGCGTGCTGCACTGCGGCGCTCGATCGTGTGCTGTTCGGTGGCGATCTCGATGAGGCCGATGTCGAGGTCGCGCGCGGCGACGCCGTCTTCGGTCAGTTTGGACGTGCCCACCACCACCCGCGGCAGCACGCGCGGGTAGCGGCGCTTGAAGCCCTCGAGGATCTGCGGCAGCCAGTAGGCGGCGATGGTCGTGCTGGTGCCGATCTTGATCTGGCCGGCAAGCTCGTCGGTGAGTTCGGACACCCTCGAATCGAGCTCGGCAGAGAGACCGAGGATCTTTTCGGCGTAGGCCAGCACCAGCTCGCCCGCGGGCGTGAGCGTGATCTTGCCGTGCCCGCGATCGAGCAGCCGCGTATCGAAGTGCTCCTCGAGCTGCTTGATCTGGAAGGTCACCGCGGGCTGCGTCATGTGGAGATGCTCGGCCGCCCGGGTGAAGGAGCCGTGCTTTGCTACTGCGTGGAAAACCTGAAGTCTGCGATCGGCCATGATGTGGATAAGTACGATTTATTTCCCGGAATTAAAGCACAAACAAGGGCATTCCGCGATGTCGGCATCACATTGTCCTCGAGTGCGCTGAAAGGTTGGCGGCACGGGCCTTTGCGGGATCTGCGCGGCGTCATCGCGGCACCCCTGGCTTCGTGATATAAACCGCGCTCCAGACCCGACATGCAAGCTCCCGGACGATGCCGCTCGGCTTCTACACGATCATGGCAGCGCAGTTCTTCTCTGCGCTTGCCGACAATGCCTTGCTGATCATCTCCATCGCCTTGTTGCGGGACATGGCGGCCCCGTCGGAATTCGAGCCCCTCCTCAAGCTGTTCTTCACCCTGTCGTACGTCGGCCTCGCGGCCTTCGTCGGCGCATTCGCCGACTCGATGCCCAAATGGCGGGTGATGCTGGTCAGCAACACGATCAAGATCGGTGGCTGTCTGATGCTGTTCCTCGGTGCCCACCCCCTGCTGGCCTACGCCGTGATCGGCCTCGGCGCCGCGGCTTATTCGCCCGCAAAGTACGGCATCCTCACCGAATACCTGCCGCACCGCCTGCTGGTCGTCGCCAACGGCTGGATCGAGGGCCTGACCGTGGGCGCCATCATCGTCGGCACGGTGATGGGCGGCGTCATGATCCGGGGCGACGTGTCCTCGGCGCTGATGGGGCTCGGCCTGCCCTTCGTGGACAACGCCTTCGAGGCGGCCGTGTTCGTGATCGGCTCGCTCTACCTCATCGCAGCCGGTTTCAACATGTTCATCCCCGACACCGGGGTTGACCACAAGCCGCTGAAGAACAACCCGCTCTACCTGATCCACGACTTCAATCACTGCCTGCGCCTGCTGTGGCGCGACAAGCTGGGGCAGATCTCGCTGGCGGTGACCACGCTGTTCTGGGGCGCCGGCGCAACCTTGCAGTTCATCGTGATCAAGTGGGCCGAGCACAACCTGGGCATGAACCTGTCGCAGGCCTCGATGCTGCAGGGGGTGGTGGCGCTCGGGGTGGCGGTCGGTTCGGTGCTGGCCGCGCGCTACATCTCGCTGCGCCAGGCGGTGCGGGTGATCCCGCTCGGCGTGGCGATGGGGGTCGGCGTGATGACCATGATCGGTGTCACCGAGGCCTGGGTGGCGATGTGCCTGATGGTGGTGGTAGGCGGCCTGGCCGGCTTCTTCGTGGTGCCGATGAACGCCCTGCTGCAGCACCGTGGCCATATCCTGATGGGTGCCGGCCACTCCATCGCGGTGCAGAACTTCAACGAGAACCTGTCGATCCTGGTGATGACGGGCGCCTATGCGCTGCTGATCATGCTGGGCCTGTCGATCAACGTCGTCATCGTGCTGTTCGGCGCCCTGGTGGCGGGGACCATGGTGATGGTCAAGCGCCGCCACGAGGCCAACCAGCGCGAGTTCGACAACGTCGCGCTGCTCGAAGACCGCCGCCACTGATCCGGACGAGGTCGGCGGGCGCCGCTCAGCGGCCGGCTGCGGCCTCGGCCAGGCAACGGCGCGCGAAGCACAGGTCTTCCCAGGCCTTGGCCTTGTCCTGCGGATTGCGCAGCAGGTAGGCCGGGTGGTAGGTCACGATGACCGGAATGCCATTGCGTTCGAAGCGCTTGCCGCGCGCAGCGGAGATGGCGACCTCGCGATCGAGCAGCGCCTGCGCCGCCGGCCGGCCGAGCGCGAGCAGCAGGCGCGGCTGCACCAGCGCAATCTGACGGTCGAGATAAGGCAGGCAGGCGGCCATCTCCCCGCGCTCGGGCGTGCGGTTGTGCGGTGGGCGACACTTGACGGCGTTGGCGATGTACACGTCCTCGCCCCGGCGCAGGCCGATGGCAGCCAGCATGTTGTCGAGGAGTCGCCCGGCCTGGCCCACGAAGGGCTCGCCGCGCTGGTCTTCCTCGGCGCCTGGGCCCTCGCCCACCAGCATCAGGCTCGCCTCGCGATCCCCCACGCCAGGCACCACCTGGCGGCGACGCTGGCACAGGCGGCAGGCCTGGCAGTCGCGCATGTCGGCTTCGAGCGCGTCCCAGTCCAGGCGGGCGATGCGGGCGGCACGGTCGCCGTCGACGGCCCCCGCGAGGGAAGACCCCGAAACAGATTCCGGCGCAGGCCCGTGGCGCGTGGGCGTCGCCTGGCGCGTGTGCGGCGGTGGACGATCTGCCGCCGTAGGCTGAGTGAGCGTCTCGTGCCTCGATGCAAGTGGCGCATCATCGAAAGGGGTGGCGGCAGCCGGTCTCGCCACGGGGGTGACGGCCTCGGGCACGCGCGTCGCATCGACCTCGAGAATCGGCACTGGCCCGGGCGGCTGGCCTGCTGCGGCATCCGCCTCTGCCTCATCGTGCGCCTCGGCCCGCGCCCGCAGGCGCCACACCGGGCCCAGACCCATTTCGCGCAGGACCGCATCGCGTCGAAGACGCTGGCTGGGTCGCATCACAGGGTCCGTCTCATCACGATGGCGTCCTCGCGACCGACGCCGGCGGGGTAGTAGCCGCGGCGGCGCCCGATCTCGTCGAACCCCATGCCACGGTAGAGCGCCTGCGCCGCATCGTTGGAGACGCGCACCTCGAGGAAGAAGGAGGTCGCGCCCTCCTTCGCAGCGCGCTCGCACAGGTGCTGCAGCAGGCGCCGGCCGTAACCGCGACGCTGCTCGGACACGGCGACCCCGATGCCGAGCAGATGGGCCTCGTCCAGCACCCGCAGCACGACGGCGTACGCAACGGGCTCACCGGCGACGCGCATGATCCACGCCTCATTGCCGGCTCCAAGCGCGTCCATGAAGTTGCCGCGCGTCCATGGATGTGCCTGCAGCGCCGCCTCCTGGGCGCAAACCCAATCGAGGTCGTCCGTGCTCATCGGCGCGATGCTGGCACCGGACAGGGTGGTGTTTGGATCGGTCATCCGCGCGACCCCGGCACCCTCCATCAGGCCCGCCCCCCGCGCGCCAGGCGCTCGGCGGTGGTGAGGGCCACCTTGTCGCGTACGTAGAGGGGCGCGGCGAGTTCGGGTGCCGCCAATTGCCCACGCTCGACCACGGTCGCACCGAGACGTGCAACCTCCTCGGCACGTGGCACGAGATCGGGCGCACAGCCGATGAGGCGACCGCGCAGGCGCGCCGCGAGCTCGTCGGGCCAGACCGAGAAGGCCGATCCCGCGGCAAACCAGTCGCCCGGTGGAAGTTCGACATCGAGGGGCGCACTGCACGCGTGCGCGCCGACGAGCTGGGGCATACCGGCCGCGTCACGCGCAAACGCAGCATGATAGACCTCGCCCATCCGCGCATCCGTGGCGACGAAGACCCTATCGGCCGCGCACTGCAGCGCGATCGCCTGCAGGCTGCTCACCGCCGCCACGCCCAGCCCCGCCGCG
>NZ_DAOMPS010000074.1:0-15479 GCF_035444905.1 Thauera sp. | reverse complement strand
GGCTTCGGGCGCTGCGGCTTCGGGCGCAGCCTGCGCGGGAAGGCTGCGTTCCTCGACCGGTGCGGGTGCGGCCGCGGCGGGTGTGGCCACGGCGGGTGTGGTGGCAGCGGGTGTGACCGGAACAGCGGACGTGGCGGGCGCAGGAACCGGCTCTGCCACCGGCGCTACCGGCATCGCAGGCGCCGCCTCCACCGCCTGCGGTGCAGACTGCACGGGCGCTGGCGCACGGCCACGCAACAGGTCGGGCGACACCTTGAGGGGCGGCAGGCTGTCCGCAAGGCTCGCGCCTGACATGCAGAGCAGCATCAGGGGGATCAGACGTAGTCGCGTATTCGGAGCCATGAAGCCCAAGCCTTTCCCGTCGTTCGCAATGTGCGGCCGCGCACCCGAACCATCGTGTTGATAAACTCGCGGATTGTACACGAACGCCCACGGAGAACCCGTTTGCATCGCCTCGAACAGCTCAACGCCTGGCTCGCCGCCACCCTGCCCGGCCATCCCTGCCAACTCGCCCCGGCCTCGGCCGACGCCAGCTTCCGCCGCTACTTCCGCGCCACCTTTGCCGACGGCAGCCCCTCGCGCATCATCATGGACGCCCCGCCCGACAAGGAGGACGTGCGCCCCTGGCTGCACGTCGCCGGCCTCTTCCGCGCCGCCGGCGCCCATGTCCCCGAGGTGCTGGCGCAGGACCTCGAGCAGGGCTTCCTGCTGCTGTCCGATCTTGGCTCGACCACCTACCTCGCCGCCCTGCAGCCCTCCGACGGACAGGCACCCGACCCGCAACCCGCCCACGGCCTCTACGCCGACGCGCTCGGTTCGCTCGCCGCCATCCAGTGCGCGAGCCGCGCCGGCGTGCTGCCCGAGTACGACCGCGCCCTGCTGCTGCGCGAGTTGCAGCTCTTCCCCGAGTGGTACGTCGCCCGCCACAAGGGCATCACGCTCACCGACGCCGAAACCGCCACGCTCAACGCCGCGTTCGACAGGATCCTGGCCGTCAACCTCGCCGAGCCGCAGGTCTTCGTGCATCGCGACTACCACTCGCGCAACCTGATGCGGCTCGAGCCCGGCGACGGCCTCGGCCCCAACCCCGGCATCATCGACTTCCAGGACGCGGTCTACGGCCCGATCAGCTACGACCTCGTGTCGCTGTTCAAGGACGCCTACATCCGCTGGGACGAGGAGTTCATCCTCGACATGCTGATCCGCTACTGGGAGACGGCGAAGAAGCTCGGCCTGCCGGTGCGCGCGGAGTTCGCCGACTTCCACCGCGACTTCGAATGGATGGGCGTGCAGCGCCACATCAAGGTGCTCGGCATCTTCGCCCGCCTGTGCCACCGCGACGGCAAGGACGGCTACCTCGCCGACATGCCGCTGGTGATGGACTACCTGCGCCGCGCCTGCAAGCGCTGGCGCGACCTCGGCCCGCTGCTCAAGCTGCTCGACCGCCTCGAGCCCGAGGACGTCCAGGTCGGCTACACCTTCTGATGGCGACCCTCAAAGCCATGATCCTCGCCGCCGGCCGCGGCGAGCGCATGCGCCCGCTCACCGACCACACCCCCAAGCCCTTGCTGGCGGTGGGCGGCAAGCCGCTGATCGTGTGGCACATCGAGCGCCTGCGCGCGGCCGGCATCACCGAACTGGTGATCAACCACGCCCACCTCGGCCACCGCCTGGAGGAAGCGCTCGGCGACGGCAGCGCGCTGGGCGTGCGCATCAGGTGGTCGCCCGAGGCCCGTGCGCTGGAGACCGCCGGCGGCATCCGCCACGCGTTGCCGCTGCTCGGCGCAGCGCCCTTCGTCGTGATCAATGGCGACGTCTTCTGCGATGCCGACTTCAGCATCCTGAGCGCGGCCGCCGAGCGCCTGGCCAGCACGGATGAGTGCGCCCACCTGCTGCTGGTCGACAACCCCGACCATCATCCGGGCGGCGACTTCCACCTCGGCGCCGATGGCCGCATCGACGCCGACGGCATACCGCGCCTCACCTTCTCCGGCCTCGGCGCCTACCACCCCGCGCTCTTCTCTGCCCTCGCCGACAACACGCCCGCCAAGCTCGCCCCCCTGCTGCGCGAGGCCATGGCCGCCGGCAAGGTCCGCGGCCAGCACCACAGAGGCCGCTGGATCGACGTCGGCACGCCGCAGCGCCTGGCCGAACTGGACCGCGACCTCACCCCCTCCTCCTGAGCCAGCCCCCAGGCAGGCCGCCCCGCCCCCGCCTCCCGACGCGCCCCGTGACATAATTCAAGGCATGAACGCACCCGCCCAAACCCCAGTGGACACCGCCCCCTTCCGCGCCCGCCGCGCCCGTCTGCTCTCGCGCATGCAGGCCGCCGGCGGCGGCGTCGCCATCCTGCCCACCGCGCCCGAGCGCGTGCGCAACCGCGACGCCCACTACGCCTACCGCCACGACAGCTACTTCTACTACCTCACCGCCTTCCGCGAACCCGAGGCGGTGGTCGTGCTGGTGGCCGGCAAGGACACCAAGCAGATCCTGTTCTGCCGCGAGAAGAACGAGGAACGCGAGATCTGGGACGGCTACCGCTGGGGCCCGGAGGCCGCGCGCGAAGCCTTCGGCTTCGACGAGGCGTGGACCATCGGCGACCTCGAGAAGCGCCTGCCCGACTACCTCGCCGACCAGCCGCTGCTGTGGACCAGTCTCGGCTACGACAACGACTGGGACGCGCGCGTGCTCGGCGCGCTCAACGCCGTGCGCGACAAGGCCAGGAGCGGCCTCACCCCGCCGCACTCGGTGCGCGACCTGCGCGCCGAGCTCGACGAGATGCGCCTCGTCAAGGACGCCGCCGAGCTCGCCACCATGCGCCGCGCCGCGCAGATCTCCGCCGCCGCGCACTGCCGCGCGATGCGCGCGACACGGCCCGGTCGCTTCGAATACGAGATCGAGGCCGAGCTGCTGCACGCCTTTCGCGCAGCCGGCAGCCAGGCGCCGGCCTACACCTCGATCGTCGCCGGCGGCGCCAATGCCTGCGTGCTGCACTACGTCGAGAACGACCAGCCCCTGGCCGACGGCGCGCTGCTGCTGATCGACGCCGGCTGCGAGCTCGACGGCTACGCCTCCGACATCACCCGTACCTTTCCGATCAACGGGCGCTTCTCCGGCCCGCAGCGCGACGTGTATGAGATCGTGCTCGCCGCCCAGGCCGCCGCGCGCGAGGCGACCCGCCCCGGCGCGCACTGGAACGAGCCGCACGATGCCGCGGTGAAGGTGCTCGCCCAGGGCATGCTCGACCTCGGCCTGCTCAAGGGCAGCCTCGAGGCCGTGCTCGAGAACGGCGACTACCGCCGCTTCTACATGCACCGCACCGGCCACTGGCTGGGCATGGACGTGCACGACGCGGGCGAGTACAAGCTCGGGGGCGAGTGGCGGCCGCTGGTCGAGGGCATGGTGCTGACGATCGAGCCGGGCTGCTACATCCGCCCGGCGGACGACGTGCCGGAGGCCTTCTGGAACATCGGCATCCGCATCGAGGACGACGCGGTGGTGACCGCCGGCGGCTGCGAGCTGATCACCGAGGACGTGCCCAAGGCCGTCGCCGAGATCGAGGCCTTGATGCGCGAGGCACGGACGCAGGCGCGCGACCATGGCTGAAGCCGCGCCGGAGCGCGTCCATGACCTGCTCATCGTCGGCGCCGGGCCGGTCGGCCTCGCCCTGGCGCTGGCCCTCAGCGACAGCGGGCTCGACATCGTGCTCGCCGACGCGCGCCCGCGCGAGGCGGTGAGCCACGACCCGCGCGACCTCGCGCTCGCCCATGGCAGCCGGCTGACGCTGCAGCGCCTCGGCGTGTGGGATGGCCTGCCGGTGACCGCGATCGAGCACATCCACATCTCGCACGAGGGCGGCCTCGGCCGCACCCTGATCGACGCCGACGAACACGAACTGCCGGCGCTCGGCTATGTCGTCTCCGCCGGTGCGCTCGCCGCCGCGCTGCGCCAGGCGGTGGACGCCGCCGGCATTCCGGTGCTGGACGAAACCGAGGTCGCCCACCTCGCCCCCGGCGCCGACGACGTGATCGCCAGCCTCGCCGGCCCCGGCAAGCCCGCCGCCACGCTGCGCGCCCGGCTCGCGGCCTGCGCCGAAGGCGGCCTGCGCGCAGACGACAAGGACGTGGTCGAGCGCGACTACGGCCAGCACGCGCTGATCGCCCAGGTCGAGGTCGCCGGCGGCCATCGCCACACCGCGTTCGAGCGCTTCACCCGCGAAGGCCCGGTCGCCCTGCTGCCGCGCGCCGACGGCTATGCGCTGGTGCACGTCGCCCGTCCCGAGACGGCCGACGCCCTGCTCGCGCTGGACGACGCCGCCTACCTTGCCCGCCTCCGGGGCCACCTCGGCAACCGCGTGCGCCTCACCGGCGTCGCCCCCCGCCTGCGCTATCCGCTGGCGCTGCGCTACCGCAAGACGGCGGTGGGCGAGCGCACCGTGTGGCTGGGCAATGCCGCGCAGACCCTGCATCCGGTGGCGGGCCAGGGCTTCAACCTGGCCTTGCGCGACGTCTGGGCGCTGGCCGACACCCTGCTGCGCCAGTGCGTCGATGCCGCGCCCGCCGAGCCTGCGGGCCGCGCTCCCGCCGACCCCGGCAGGGCCGAGGTGCTGGCCGCCTACGCCCGCAGTCGCGGCCTCGACCGCCTCGGCGCGATCCGCTTCACCGACACCCTGGTGCGGGTGTTCAGCAACGATCTCGCCCCGCTGCGCCACGCCCGCGGCGCCGCGCTGCTCGCCCTCGACCTGCTGCCGCCGCTGCGCAACTTCGTCGCCCGCCGCATGATGTTCGGCGCCCGCGCCTGGCCCTGAGCGCGCAGCCCGCCTGCCCCGCAGCAAAAAGGCCTGCACCCGGCGACCGGTTGCAGGCCTTTCTTGTCATGCGCGCCGTCACTGCAGGGCGCGCCCTTCACAGGCAAGGCTCAGAACGCCGGCACCACCGCGCCCTGGTACTTGTCGGCGATGAACTGGCGCACCGCGTCCGAGTTCAGCGCCGCAGCCAGCTTCTTCATCGCCGCGCTGTCGGCGTTGTCCTCGCGCGCCACCAGCAGGTTGGCGTAGGGCGAGCTCGCGTCCTCGATGAACAGCGAATCCTTCAGCGGGTTGAGCTTGGCCTCGATCGCGTAGTTGGTGTTGATCACCGCCAGGTCGACCTGGTTGAGGATGCGCGGCAGGGTCGCCGCCTCGAGCTCGCGGATGCGCAGCTTCTTCGGGTTGTCGGCGATGTCCTTCTGCGTCGCCGACACGCTGTTGATGTCCTTCAGCGTGATCAGGCCGTTCTTCGCCATCAGCAGCAGCGCGCGGCCGGAGTTGGAGGGGTCGTTGGGGATCGCCACGGTGGCGCCGTCGGGAATGTCGGCCGCGCTCTTGTGCTTGGCCGAGTAGGCGCCGAGCGGCTCGACGTGCACCTTGGTGACCACGGTCTGGATGTCGTTCTTCTGCTTCTTCTTGAACTCGTCGAGATAGGGCTGGTGCAGGAAGAAGTTGCCATCGACACGCTTCTCGTTGGTCTGCATCGAAGGCTGGACGTAGTCGGTGAACACCTTGACCTCGAGCTCGACGCCGTCCTTGGCCAGCATCGGCTTGACGAACTCGAGGATCTCGGCGTGCGGCACCGGGGTGGCGGCGATGACCAGGCGGTCGGCGGCGGACGCGGCAGCGCCGGCCGTCAGGGTGAGCGTGCCGAGGGCGGCAGCGAAGAGTTTGCGCAGGGTAAGCGACATCAGAAGCTCCTTCGTGGGGATCACTTGCGGGTGAAATACAGTACCAGGCGGTCGCCCGAGTACTGGATGATCTGCACCAGCACCACCAGCAGGGCGACGGTGATCACCATCACCTCGGTCTGGAAGCGCTGATAGCCGAAACGGATGGCGAGGTCGCCGAGGCCGCCGCCGCCGATCACGCCCGACATCGCGGCGTAGGACATCAGCGTGATCGCGGTCACCGTCACCGCCGCGATCAGCCCGGGCAGCGCCTCGGGCAGCAGCGCGCCGAAGATGATGCGATGGGTGCGGATGCCCATCGCCTGGCAGGCCTCGATGACGCCGCGGTCGACCTCGCGCAGCACGTTCTCGACCAGGCGCGCGAAGAAGGGCGCGGTGCCCACCACCAGCGGCGGGATCGCGCCCTCGACGCCGAGCGAGGTGCCGATCAGGATCACCGTCACCGGGATCATCACGATCAGCAGGATCAGGAAGGGCACCGAGCGCAGCACATTGACGACGAAGGACAGCACCGCATACACGACGCCTTGCTCGAGCAGCTGGCGCCTGGCGGTGACGAACAGCAGGATGCCCAGCGGCAGGCCGAGCAGGATGGTGAAGAACAGCGACACCCCGGTCATCACCAGGGTCTCCCAGGTCGCGATCCAGATGTCGCTCCAGTCGATGACGGACAGGTCCATTACTGCAGCACCTCGTGGTGGATCTGGTGACGGTCGAGCTCGGCGAACACCGCGCGGATGTCGTCCTCGCTGCCTTCGAGCTCGAGCAGCAGCTGGCCGAAGGGCACGTCCTTGATGCTGGAGACCTCGCCCTGCAGGATCGTCACCTGCACCGTCGCCCCGGCCATGATGCGGCTCAGGATGGGCTGGTAGGTGACATCGCCGAGGTAGGTCAGGCGCACCAGGGTGCCGCGCAGCTTGTCGCTCATGTAGGCGTGCGCGGGGTCGAAGCTCGCCGCGGCGAGCGCGTCGCTCTGCGCCACCATGCTGCGCGTGACCGGATGCTGCGGATGCAGGAAGACGTCGGCGACCTTGCCCGCCTCGACGATGCGCCCGCCCTCGATCACCGCGACGCGGTCGCAGATCGTGCGGATGACCTGCATCTCGTGGGTGATCAGCACGATGGTCAGCCCGAGCTGGCGGTTGATGTCGAGCAGCAGGCGCAGGATGGACTGCGTGGTCTCGGGGTCGAGCGCCGAGGTCGCCTCGTCGCACAGCAGCAGGCGCGGCCGGTTGGCGAGCGCGCGCGCGATGCCCACGCGCTGCTTCTGGCCGCCCGAGAGCTGGGCCGGGTACTTGTGGCCCTGCTCGGACAGGCCGACCAGCGCCAGCAATTCCTTCACCCGGGCGGCGCGTTCGGCGGCATTCGTATGCCCGGTCGCCTTCAGCGGCCAGTCGATGTTGTCGGCCACCGTCTTGGCGTTGAGCAGGTTGAAATGCTGGAAGATCATGCCCACGCGCCGGCGCAGCGCATACAGGCCCTCGCTGCCCAGCCCGGTGATGTCCTCGCCGTCGATCAGCACGCGCCCGGCCGAGGGGCGCTCGAGCAGGTTGAGGGTGCGGATCAGCGTGCTCTTGCCGGCGCCCGAGCGGCCGATGATGCCGAACACTTCGCCGCTGCCGATCTCGAGGTTGATGTCGGCAAGCGCCTCGACCTCGCGCCCGTCGGCGGCGCGGTAGGTCTTGTGCAGGTTTTCGATGCGGATCACGGCAGCTGCCCGGACGGGGAAAAAGCCGCTGATTTTACCCTCGCCCCCGACTCGACACCACCACGGCGAACTTGTAGGCTCGCCGCCAGCTGGGCTGCCGCTTCAGCGCCCACCTCGGCACTCACCTCGGCGCCACCTCTACTCCCACCTCTCCGCGCCACCCCTCGCCCCTCGCTCTCAAGGACCGCGCCTCATGCAGCACCACGACCGCCTCTCCCCCGCCACCCTCGCCGCCCAGGGCGTCGGCGCCGAACCGATGCCGCACCGCGACATCGTGCCGCCCATCCACATGGCGAGCACCTTCGAGCGCGCCGAGGATGGCAGCCTGCCCGGCGGGCGCATCTACGCCCGCGACGCCAGCCCGGCCTACGACCCGGCCGAGGCCCTGCTGTGCCAGCTCGAGGGCGGCGCCGCAGCGGCACTGTTCGCCTCCGGCATGGCCGCCGCCACGGCCGTGCTGCTCGCGCTCGAGCCGGGGGCGCGCATCGTCGCCCCGCGCGACATGTACTGGTCGCTGCGCAACTGGCTGATCGGCTTCTCGACCAACTGGCAGATCACGCTCGACTTCTACGCCGACGACGACGAGCTCGCCGCCCTGCTGCAGCGCCCGGCCGCGCTCGTGTGGGTGGAGACGCCCGCCAACCCGACCTGGGACATCACCGACATCGCCCGCGCGGCCGCGCTCGCCCACGCCGCCGGCGCGCGCCTGGCGGTCGACTCCACCGTGCCGACGCCGGTGTTCACCCGCCCGCTGGCGCTGGGCGCCGACATCGTCATGCACTCGGCCACCAAGTACCTGAACGGCCACTCCGACGTCGTCGCCGGCGTGCTGGTGACGCGTGCGACCGACGACTTCTGGGCCCGCATCAAGACCGCGCGTGTGGCCGGCGGCGCGGTGCTCGGCCCCTTCGAGGCCTGGCTGCTCAATCGCGGCCTGCGCACCCTGTTCCCGCGCGTGCGCACCGCGGCGGCCTCGGCGCTGCGTATCGCGCAGCACTTCGAACACCACCCGGCGCTGGTCAAGGTGCTCTACCCCGGTCTGCCGTCGCACCCGGGCCACGCGGTGGCCGCGCGCCAGATGGAGGGCGGCTTCGGCGCCATGCTGTCGCTGCGCGTGCGCGGCGGCGCGGCCGCCGCCCAGGCGGTGGCGGCGCGGGTGCGCCTGTTCCGCCGCGCGACCTCGCTCGGCTCGGTCGAGAGCCTGATCGAACATCGCGCCATGGTCGAAGGGCCGGGCACCCGCTGCCCGGACGACCTGCTGCGCCTGTCGGTCGGCATCGAGGACACGGCCGACCTGATCGCCGATCTGGCACAGGCGCTCGAGGCCGTCCGCAGCGCGTAGCACGCCCGCCCGACCGCCCCGGGGCCCGCGCGGCGCAGCTCGAGCGACAGCCGCGGCCACGCCGTCGGGCGCTCGCGCGGCGTTGTCAATGCGTCGCACGCGACAGGCGACACGCCCAAGGGCTTGAACGATGGGGTAAAATGCGCGCCTTTCCCTGCCCGCCCTACCCCCGTCCATGCAGTTTGCCGGCTTCACCTTGCGCAACAATCTCTTCGTCGCCCCCATGGCCGGGGTGACGGACCGTCCTTTCCGCCAGTTGTGCAAGAAGCTCGGCGCAGGCGTCGCCGTGTCCGAGATGGTCACCTCCAACTCGCTGCTCTATGGCAGCGAAAAGACCCGCCGCCGTGCCGACCACACCGGCGAGGTCGACCCGATCTCGGTGCAGATCGCCGGCGCCGATCCGGCGATGATGGCCGAGGCGGCGAAGTACAACGCCGACAACGGCGCGCAGATCATCGACATCAACATGGGCTGCCCGGCCAAGAAGGTGTGCAACGTGATGGCCGGCTCGGCGCTGATGCAGGACGAGCCGCTGGTCGCGCGCATCCTCGAGGCGGTGGTCAAGGCCGTGCCCGATACGCCGGTCACGCTCAAGTTCCGCACCGGCTGGAACCGCGCCAACAAGAACGCGCCGGTGATCGCCCGCATCGCCGAGGAGTCCGGCATCCGCGCCATCGCCATCCATGGCCGCACCCGTGCCGACCAGTACATGGGCGAGGCCGAGTACGACACCATCGCCCACGTCAAGACGCGGGTGAGGATCCCGGTGATCGCCAACGGCGACATCACCAGCCCGCAGAAGGCCAGGTACGTGCTCGACTACACGGGTGCCGACGGCGTCATGATCGGCCGCGCCGCCCAGGGCCGGCCGTGGATCTTCCGCGAGACCGAGCATTTCCTCGCCACCGGCGAGCTGATGCCGCCGCCGCTGGTGAGCGAGATCCACCAGGTCTGCCGCGAGCACCTCGCCGATCTCTACGCCTTCTACGGCGACGAGCGCGGGGTCAAGATCGCGCGCAAGCACATCTCCTGGTACACCAAGGGCCTGGTCGGCTCGGCGGCCTTCCGCCGCGCGATGAACCAGATCCCCGACATTCCCGCCCAGCTCGCCGCCGTCGACGACTTCTTCGGCCAGCTCGCCGAGGCCGACGCCCGCCTGAGCTACGAGGCGGACCCGCAAGCCGAATACCCGCAGGAACTCGCAGCATGAGCCGCAGCAACGAGATTGCCGACGCCGTCCTCCGCACGCTGGACCAGTATTTCCGCGACCTCGACGGCGAAAAACCGGCCGCCATCCACGACATGGTGATCCGCAACGTCGAGCGTCCGATGCTGCAGTTCGTGCTGCAGCAGGCCAAGGGCAACCAGACCGTCGCGGCCGAGATGCTCGGCATCAACCGCAACACCCTGCGGCGCAAGCTCACCGACTACGAACTGCTGTAAGCCACCCTCGCGGCCTGCCGTACGACGGGCGCCGCAACGCGGCCCTGTCATCGCAACGTTTTCCCGATCCTCTCCCTCCTTGCTCCAGGCATCCCGATGAACGTCACCCAAGCCCTGATCAGTGTTTCCGACAAACGCGGTGTGCTCGACTTCGCCCGCGAACTCGCCGGCCTCGGCATCAAGCTGCTGTCGACCGGCGGCACCGCCAGCCTGCTGCGCGAGGCCGGGCTGGCAGTGACCGACGTCTCCGAGCACACCGGCTTCCCGGAAATGCTCGACGGCCGCGTCAAGACCCTGCACCCGAAGGTGCACGGCGGCATCCTCGCCCGCCGCGACCTCGCCGAGCACATGGACACCATCGCCGCCCACGACATCGGCCGCATCGACCTGGTCGTGGTGAACCTCTACCCCTTCCAGCAGACGGTGGCCAAGCCCGACTGCACGCTGGAAGACGCAATCGAGAACATCGACATCGGCGGCCCCACCATGGTGCGCGCGGCGGCCAAGAACCACGGCAACGCGCAGGGCGGTGTCGGCATCGTCACCGACCCCGAGGACTACGCCGGCATCATCGCCGAGCTCAAGTCCAACGCCGGCAAGCTCAGCCACAAGACGCGCTTCGCGCTCGCGGTGAAGGCCTTCACCCACACCGCGCGCTACGACTCGGCGATCTCCAACTACCTCACCGCGCTGGTGACCAACGAGGCCGGCGACGTGTCGCTGCAGACCTACCCCGAGCGCCTGCAACTGGCCTTCGACAAGGTGCAGGACCTGCGCTACGGCGAGAACCCGCACCAGAGCGCCGCCTTCTACCGCCAGCCAGGCGCCGCCGAAGGCGGCATCGCCGGTTACACCCAGCTGCAGGGCAAGGAGCTGTCCTACAACAACATCGCCGACGCCGACGCGGCCTGGGAATGCGTCAAGGCCTTCGACAGCGCGCTGCCGGCCTGCGTCATCGTCAAGCACGCCAACCCCTGTGGCGTGGCGCTCGGCGCCAGCCCGCTCGAGGCCTACACCAAGGCCTTCTCCACCGACCCCACCTCGGCCTTCGGCGGCATCATCGCCTTCAACGGCGAGGTCGACCGCGCCGCGGCCGAAGCGGTGTCGGCCCAGTTCCTCGAGGTGCTGATCGCCCCGTCCTACAGCGCCGACGCGCTCGAGCTGCTCGCCGGCAAGAAGAACGTGCGCGTGCTCACCTGCCCGCTCGGCCAGCCCGGCGGCGCCTTCGACTACAAGCGCGTCGGCGGCGGCCTGCTGGTGCAGACCGCCGACGAGGCCCGCATCGAGGTCGCCGATCTCAAGGTCGTCACCCAGCGCGCGCCTTCTGAGACCGAGATGCGCGACATGCTGTTCGCCTGGCGCGTGGCCAAGTACGTCAAGTCCAACGCCATCGTGTATTGCAAGGACGGCATGACCGTCGGCGTCGGCGCCGGCCAGATGAGCCGTGTCGACTCTGCCCGCATCGCCAAGATCAAGGCCGAGAACGCCGGTCTCTCGATCGCCGGCTGCGTGGTCGCCTCGGACGCCTTCTTCCCCTTCCGCGACGGCCTCGACGTGCTCGCCCAGGCCGGCGCCACCGCGGTGATCCAGCCCGGCGGCTCGATGCGCGACGAAGAGGTGATCGCCGCGGCCAACGAGCACAACATCGCCATGGTGTTCACCGGCTTCCGCCATTTCCGCCACTAAGAACGACCACCCCAGCAGAGATTCGGAGCAGCACATGAAAGTCCTCGTCATCGGTTCCGGCGGCCGCGAACACGCGCTGGCCTGGAAACTCGCCCAGTCGCCCAAGGTCACCCGCGTGCTGGTGGCGCCGGGCAACCCCGGCACCGCTGCCGAGAAGCTGCTGCAGAACGCGCCGGTGAGCTCGATCCCGGTGCTGGTCGAGCTGGCAAAGCGCGAACAGGTCGCCTTCACCGTGGTCGGCCCCGAGGCGCCGCTGGCCGCCGGCGTGGTCGATGCCTTTCGCGCCGCCGGCCTGCCGATCTTCGGCCCGACCAAGGCCGCCGCCCAGCTCGAGAGCTCGAAGGACTTCGCCAAGCAGTTCCTCGTCCGCCACAACATTCCCACCGCCCGCTACCGCACCTTCTCCGACCCCGCCGAGGCGCATGCCTACATCGACGCCGAAGGCGCGCCGATCGTGATCAAGGCCGACGGCCTGGCCGCGGGCAAGGGTGTCGTGGTCGCGATGACGGCCGATGAGGCCCACGCCGCCATCGACGTCATGCTGCGCGACAACAAGATGGGGGTGCAGTACACCGAGGCCGGCGCCCGCGTCGTCATCGAGGAGTTCATGGAGGGCGAGGAGGCCAGCTTCATCGTCATGGCCGACGGCAAGAGCGCGCTCGCGCTCGCCACCAGCCAGGACCACAAGCGGCTCAGGGACGGCGACCAGGGCCCCAACACCGGTGGCATGGGCGCCTACTCACCCGCGCCGGTGGTCACCCCCGACGTCCACGCGCGCGTGATGCGCGAGATCATCACTCCGACTCTGGCCGGCATGATCGCCGACGGCCTGCCCTACACCGGCTTCCTCTATGCCGGCCTGATGATCGACGGCGAGGGCAAGCCGCGCGTGGTGGAGTTCAACTGCCGCATGGGTGACCCCGAGACGCAGCCGATCATGATGCGGCTCAAGACCGACCTCGCCGACCTCATCGAGGCCGCCATCGCGGGCAAGCTCGACCACACCGAGGCCGAATGGGACCGCCGCTTTGCGCTCGGCGTGGTGCTGGCGGCCGCCGGCTACCCGGAGAGCCCGCGCAAGGGCGACGTCATCACCGGCCTGCCCGGCAACGAACAGGACGACGTGCACGTGTTCCACGCCGGCACCGCCGAACAGGACGGCAAGATCGTCACTGCCGGCGGCCGCGTGCTGTGCGTGACCGCGCTCGGCGACAACGTGCGCAGCGCGCAGAAGCGCGCCTACGAGGTCGCCGATGCGATCCAGTTCGACGGCCGACAGTACCGTCGCGACATCGGCCATCGCGCCATCGGACGCAAGATCGGATGAGCCTGCAGCCCGACACCGTCAAGCCCTGGTTCACCGGGCTGCAGGCGCGCATCGTCGAGCGCCTCGAGGCCTTCGATGGCGGCCGCTTCCGCGCCGATGGCTGGGACCGTCCCGGCGGCGGTGGCGGACTGACGCGGGTCATCGAGGACGGCGCCTTCTTCGAGCGCGGCGGGGTCAATTTTTCCCATGTCACTGGCGACACCATGCCGGCCTCGGCCACGGCCCACCGCCCCGAACTCGCCGGCCGGCGCTTCGAGGCGATGGGCGTGTCGCTGGTTCTGCATCCGCGCAATCCCTATTGCCCGACGGTGCACATGAACGTGCGCTGCTTCATCGCCATGGCCGAGGGCAAGGAGCCGGTATGGTGGTTCGGCGGCGGCATGGACCTGACGCCTTATTACGCGTTTGAAGAGGACGTGCGCCACTTCCACCGGGTGTGCCGCAACGCGGTGCTGCCGTTTGGCGGCGAGGCCGAATACGCGCGCCTCAAGGACTGGTGCGACCGCTATTTCTTCCTCAAGCACCGCAACGAGCCGCGCGGCGTGGGCGGGCTGTTCTTCGACGACCTCGGCGCCGACGGCCAGACCGACTTCGACACCGCCTTCGGCCTCACGCGCTCGGTCGGCGAGGCCTTCCTCGAGGCCTGGCTGCCGATCGCGGAACGCCGCCGGCACATGGCCTATGGCGAGCGCGAGCGCGACTTCCAGGCCTACCGGCGCGGCCGCTACGTCGAATTCAACCTGGTGTTCGACCGTGGCACGCTGTTCGGCCTGCAATCGGGCGGTCGCACCGAATCGATCCTGATGTCGATGCCGCCGATCGTGAAATGGCGCTACGACTGGCATCCCGAGCCGGGCAGCGCCGAGGCACAGCTCTACGAGGTCTTCCTCAAGCCGCAGGACTGGGCCTGATCCAAGTCTGATGCAGGCCTGATGGGCCGGCGCGGACCCCCTTGCGGGGCCCGTCCGGGGCAATCGAATCCCTCAATCGAATTCCAGCGCGGCCGCCGCATCGCCGCGCCTGCGTCAGGCCGCGGCACCGGCCACCTTCTCGGCCGCCGCGCGGTAATGACGCTGGGCGTCGGCGGGGCGCTGCAGGGTATCGAACAGGTGCGCCAGCGCGAGGTGGGTATCCACCGCGGGTGCCAGCTTGAGCGAGGCCTCGAGGTAGCTCTGCGCCTTGCCCCACAGCTCGCTGCGGCGGCACAACTGGCCCAGCGCAAACAACAGGCCGCCGTCCTGCGGGTGCGCCTCAAGCCAGCCTTCGGCCTTCTGCAGGCAGGTGCGCGCGTCCGCCTCGGACTCGGCACAGTAGGCATACAGCCGCGCCAGCGCGCTATCCCAACGCTCGTCGAGCAGACGCTCGACCTGGCGCCTCACCATCACGCCATGGCCGGCGCGCGCCATCAGCGGCAGGGCGCGCTCGACCAGGCCGCGATCCTGCAGTTCTTCGGCCGGGAGTTCCGTCCAGTAGGTCGCAAGCGCAGCCGGATCGGCGGCGAGCTGCTTCATGCGTTCGATGTGCGCACGCCGCAGCTTGGGCGCGGCCTGCTCTTCGGTCAGCGCCTTGTGCTTGCGCAGCTGACGCACGATGTGCACCAGCTCGTCCCAACGCCCCAGCGCCAGCGCCACCCGCGACTCCAGCCGCAGCATGGCAATGTGCTTGTGCCCGCCCTCGCGCAAGGTTGCCAGTCGCTTGGCGGCGAGGTCGAACTGGCGGCTCTCGATGGCGAGCTCGGCCTCGGTCATCAGGCGCGCAACCTCGGTGCCCTTGCTCTCGGCGGCATGGCCCAGCCACTCGGTATAGCGCGCCTCGTCCTGCAGGCCGTGGGCCGCGCGCGCCGCCACCAGCGCCGCCATCGACGACCCCTCGCTGGCCGTATAGGCAGTGGAGGCAGATTTGAGCGACTGCGCGAAGCGTCCCTCGAACAAGGCGTTGATCGCGGCGTGCAGCGAGCGATCCGCCTTCTGGCGCCGGCGCCGATCGCGCCAGTTCGCCACCCGTGTCGGCAAGGACAGCGTGCGGCTGATCAGACGCAGCAGCAGATGGATCAGCAACACCGCGGCCACCAGCAGCACGATGAAGAGGTTCAGGGAAATCTGCGCCCGCCACGGCGACAGCACGACGAGAACGTAACCATCGTTCACCCCGGCAACCATCGCCACGCCGACCGCGAGGGCGAAGATGCCGATCAACCAGATCAGTGCACGCATCGATCGGCCCTCACTCGCTCACGCCGGGCGCCTGGCCCGCCG
>NZ_DAOMPS010000073.1:0-16390 GCF_035444905.1 Thauera sp. | reverse complement strand
GTGATGACGGACAGGGGTGAGGGCTACACCACGACGGCTACAACCGTCTGAGAGGCCGCTAAATGGCGCTGTAAGCGATTTTATGCGCGAGGGAGGATTATGATGAGCAAGAGCGACCTTGAAAGCGAACTGGCGCTGCATTTGCGAGCCAACGACTTTCCGGCGCCTTTTTGACTAACGACCACAAAAATGATAAAATCTCTCTTGTCTAGGTTCATGGTTCCGGGGCGTTTTTTATCGCCCGACAATTGCATACTCTGTGGCAGACCTGCCACCTTTACTCACGGGCACGCCCCGACTGTGAACCTAGACACTTCACAGAGTAAAGGTGGCAGTTTTGCGTTTAGGAGTGAAAACGTGACGGCAAAAGACAAAAAGATATGCAGAATCTGCGGGATACCAAAACCCATTACAGAATTTGGACGCAAGGATTCTAATCGAGATGGCGCAAGACACGAATGCAAACAATGCCTGTCCCAGGTAGAGAGAGAGCGCCGCTTACGGGATGGAGACGTTATCAGGGGGAAACAAAGGGAAAAGTATCACGCCAATCCGTATCCGATAAACCAACAGGCAAAAAAATGGGCAAAAGAAAACCCGAAAAAGCGCCGTGAGATAGCCCTGAAATATGCCCGCGCAAATCTCGACAAGATAAAAACATGGCAAAAGAATAACCCGGAAAAACTTCGGGAAGGAAGGCGACGAAGGCAAGCCGTTAGGAGGGGGAAGGAACTGAACAATGGGGGAGAGATAACAAGGGAGGAGTGGCTATCTATCGCAAATGCAACTGGCGGGCTATGTATTTACTGTGGCCGGGCCGAAAAGATTGCAATAGATCACTTCGTACCATTATCTCTTGGCGGCAAAACGGAGCGGGGAAATCTTGTTCCGTGTTGCGTGAATTGTAATTCGAGGAAAAACAAACATGAACCGAACGCATGGATTATCGAAAACTTTGGATGGCAAACCCTCCGCCGTGTTAGAGGATTTCTCGGATATGTCGAAACTTGAGGCTTCGCTACTATTACACATTCGAGCCAACGAGTTACCGGAGCCTGAGCGAGAGTATAGGTTTCACACAAAGCGTCGATGGAGATTCGATCTTGCCTACCCTGTTAAAAGGCTGGCGATAGAAATCGAGGGCGGTATTTACATGCAGACCAGCACCGGGCGTAGTAAGGGGCACGCCAACCCCAAGCGTTTTGAGCAGGATTGCGAGAAATACAACGAGGCTATCTGCGCGGGTTGGCGCGTCCTACGTGTCACGGCCGACCAGATTCACGACGGTAGCGCGATTGATTGGCTGCGGCGGTTGATGTTTGAACAGGGCGCGGAAGTCGCGCCGTTTTAGGGGAGCTATGGACAGATACACGCAACGACGATTGACCGGACGGCCGACCCGCAACCGCGACGGCTGGCTCGACGAGCTGACCGACATCGACCCGGCGGCGCGGCTCATGATGGCCGTCATCCGGCGGGCGGTGGCCGACACGGGCAGCACGCCGGGACTGGCCGAGCACGCGCGGTATTACATCGACAGCGACGGGGTCGCGGCCGATTGCGCGTGGATTGGGATAGACCCGGATTACATCCGGCGGCAAATGGGATCCGCGAAAGGGGAATAATAAATGACGCGCAAGAACGACCACATCAAGATTGAAAATACATCGACGGGCGGCTACAGAATGTTTTGCGACTACTGCGGCCGCGACCACCTCATCGTGCCGCCGATTCCTATGGATATGTTCCTGGCGATAGGACGGCAGTTCACAAAGGGGCATCGGAACTGTCGGCCGCAGCCAAAGGAGTTGAAGTAAGATGAAACGAGACAAAGAGACAATCCGCAGCATCGCAGTCACGGCCATCGCCGCCGCGCTGCTGGCGTTCGTCGTCTGGACGCTGGCCGCGGCCGATAGTCGCACGTCGCCGCCGGAGTTGCCGACGGCTACGCCGCCGATGGTAGAGGGCACACCTGACACGGGCACGCCCGTAGCGCCGTACCCTGGGCCGGTTGACCCCTATCCGCCGCCGCCGGGTGCAGACCCATACCCGGCTCCCTATCCCGCGCCGGTGTATCTGCCGTTTAGCATCGGCGGCAATGGCGAGCCTTATCCCTAGTCGCCCGGCGCGGTCGTGGCGACTGCGCAACCCGCGCAACGACGACGGGGAGCCGCTGACCGCCGAGGAGCGCGTCATTCACCCGTCGGCCGACATCTACCGGCTGATCGGCGCGATTGTCGCCCAGGCGGTGGCCGACCTCGACGCGGGTTATACCGGCCGGCCGGGGAGTGGCAGCGCCAGCGAACAGTATTGGCGGGCGCAGGCGTATCTATGGTTTTTCCACGGCACGCCGACGGGCTTTGAGATGTTTGTCGTTCGGCTGGGCCTGGAGACGCGCGGCATGTATCCGGCTCATCCGCTATTCGATGACGCGGCCGAGTTGAGACGGCGACGCAATGATCTAAACCTGCTGGCCTTGCCGGTCAGACTGTTTGACCGCCGGATAGCGGCGCTGAATGGTCAAATGGAATTGGGGGAAGGAAAACGGGTAGAATGAGACGAGAGGGCTATGGGTAAACGATACAGTGATGATTTCAGATCTTCGGCCGTGCTCATGTTGGAAGCCGCCGGATACCCTGACACAAAAGGGGCGTTGATGGTGGTTGCCAATCGCCTTGACGTGCCTCATGCTACCCTGTCGCGTTGGGCAAGAAACGTACAGAATCCGCCGCCGCCCGAAATGGTACACGAAAAAAAAGTAAATTTTATTGCCGAACTGAAAGACCTTTTAGGCATTTCGATAGCCGCAGCGAAGGACGCGGCCAGCGACGCCAGCTATAGGGAGTTGGTCACGGGTATAGGCATCGTCGTTGACAAGCTGCAATTATTGACCGGACAGCCGACATGGCGCGGTGAAGTCATTGACTTGTTACGAAGCGGCGCGGTTGCGCCGGAAGTTGTCGAGGCAGAACTTGGGGACGAACTTGCTACAGAGCTATTTAACGCCGCAGGCGTATCACGAGCTTAAGGCCGAGCGCATTGTCAGACAAGCGCGGGCGTCGGCACGTCTGCCCCTGTCGCCCCTTCTGCCGTGGCAATCGCAGGTGATAGCGGAATCGGCGCGATTCAACGTCGTCTGCGTCGGGCGTCGGGCGGGCAAGACGGAGCTGGGCATACAGCTATGCGCCGCCAACGACGTGCTGCGTCACCCGGTCGGCTGGTTCGCGCCGTCGTACAAAATGATGCTGGAAGTCTGGCGGTCGGCCGATATGATCTTCGCGCCCATCATCGCCCGGCGGAATGCGTCCGAACGGCGCATTGAATTCACGACCGGCGGCGTGCTGGAATTCTGGAGCCTCGATAACCCGCTGGCCGGCCGCGGCCGAAAATACAAGCGCATCATCGTTGACGAAGCGGCCTTCATCCCCAACCTGATGCACACATGGGAGCACGTATTGCGTCCGACGCTGGCCGACTATCGCGGCGACGCGTGGCTATTCTCGACGCCGAAAGGGCGCAACGGCTTCTGGCAACTGTGGCAAATGGGGCATGGCGACGGGCGCGATGATTGGCGGTCATGGCAACTGCCGAGTGAGGTCAACCCGACAATACCACCCGACGAACTGGCCGAGATGCGGGCGACCTTGCCCGAACGTGTAACCGCGCAGGAACTCGACGCGATATTCCTCGATGACGCGGGCGGCGTGTTCCACCGCGTCATGGAGTGCGCCACGGCCACGCCGACGGCCGCGCCATTGCCGGGTAGGGCCTACGTTGCCGGGGTTGACGTTGCCGACGCGGCCGACTTCACGGTCATTTCGATCCTCGACGCCAGGACGCGGGAGCAGGTCTATATCGACCGGTTCAACCGCGTCGGCTATACCGCGCTCGAAGACCGCATCCACGCCGCCTATGAGCGCTGGAACATACAGACGATGGTCATCGAAGATAACAGCATAGGCCAGCCGGTCATCGACCACTTGCGCGGGCGGGGCATGAGCATTGTCCCCTTCCATACGTCGGCGGCGTCGAAGCAACCGCTGATCCAGGCGCTACAGGCGGCATTTGAGCACGGCACGATTAAGATACTAAACGACCCTATCCAGATAGGGGAGCTACAGGCGTATGAGGGCAAGCGGATGGCAAGCGGCATGAGCTACGGAGCACCCGGCGGGATGCACGATGATACGGTGATGGCGCTGGCGTTGGCGTGGCATGGGATAGACAGACGCGGGGCAGGAGTATTTCAGTATGCGTAATCCGATAGACACATTTGAGCGATGGCTGATTCAGAGCGACGGGCTGGGCTATGCCGACGTAGCGATGTATCGGGAGTTCTACAAAGGGGAGCATGACATCCGCCTGAGCAAGCGGCAGGAAACGCGGCTCGGTATCACGTCGGCGCAAATTCGGTCGCTGGCCAACATCTGCCCGCTGGTGGTGGACACGGTGGCCGAACGCCTGAGCGTGCAGAGTTTCGCGGCGACAAGTCCGGCGACGGAAAGGGCGCTGGCGATGTGGTGGGCGGCGCGTGACTTGAGCGCGTACCAGGACGATATTCATCTGTCGGCATTGCGTGACGGCGACAGCTATGTGATTGTCGAGTGGGATGACGCGGCCGCTATGCCTGAATTCCATCACGAGATGACCTATGACGGCAGCAACGGAACGGGGATTATCTATTCCAGCGAGCGGCGCGTGCCGTTGTATGGATTCAAAAAGTGGCGGCTTGAGGAAGGCGACGACCGGGGCAAGTCGCGGCTGAATCTCTACTTCGACAACCGCATTGAGAAATACATCACCGGCCGGGCAGGGGCATGGACTGAATACCATGACGGCGAGCGCTGGCCTATCCCGTGGGTTGATGCGACGGGGCAACCGCTGGGCGTGCCGGTCGTGCATTTCCCGACCAACCCCAACGGCGACGATTATGGCACGTCGGAGCTGGAGGCAATCATCCCGCTTCAACGGGTGTTGACATCGCTATGGGTAGACTTGATAGCAGCGGCCGACGCGACGGGTTTTCAATTGGTGACGTTGACCGGCGACGTACCCAGCGAGGAAATGGTCAACGCGGCGCGGGCTATCTGGTACAGTCAGAATCCCGCGGCCGCGTGGGGGACAATCCCGCCGGGCGACCTGTCGCTGCTGGTCGAAGCGGTGCGTCATGCGACGATGACCATCGCGCAGGTGTCGCGCGTGCCGTTGACCATGTTTCAGGACAGCCGTGCGGTGGCCGCGGCTGATACGATTGTGGCGTCGGAGCGCGGGCTAATCGCCAAAATAGCCGACCGCGCCAAAACCTACGGCCTGTCATGGCGGCGGGTGATGCGCCATGCGGTGCGCCTGCATAACACGTTCGGGCCGCGCCCGACGCTTGACGAAGGGGGTATCGTGACGAATTGGGATAGCTTCGAGGAACTGGACTACCTGACCCGTGAGGGCACACGCGCGGCCGTCGCCGCGTCGCACCTGAGCAACGGCCTGTCAATGACAGCGGCCTACACGCTGGCCGGGTATTCGGCCGCTGAACTGGCCGCCATTGCCCGCACCGACACCTACGGCGATGAGGGGTTGACGCAATGACACCGCGACCGCCGGGCAAACGGGGCAAGGCGATTCAGTGGACAGATGAGGATTTAGACCGCATGGCGGAAATTCACGTCACCGAGGATACGCCGCTCATGCTGGAATTCGTGCGACGCTACGGCAGCCCGCGGCTCATGGCGCTGCTAACGGCCGCGCGGCCGACGGATGACGAAGGCGCTACCAATGCCTGAATACACCTGGTCAACAATCCAGACCGCGCGGGGCGAGCAGCACCGCTATCGAGATACGGCTACCGGGCGCTACGTTTCGGCCGCTTCCGTGCGCGGGGAACTGGACAGATTTGTCGATAAGGCCGGGCGTGAATCGGCGCGGGCGTTGACCGAACAACTGCGAGACGGCAAGATCGCGCTGCCTGAATGGCAGACGGCAATGGCGCGGGCGGTGAAGAACGTCAACTATGCCGCCGTTGCCGCTGCGTCGGGCGGGGTCGAAAACATGACCGCCGTCGAGCGCGGGCGGGCCGGTGGCATCATACGCGGCCAGTATGCCTATCTACGCCAGTTCGCCGCCGACATCGAGAGCGGCAAGCAGCCGTTGGACGGCCGCGCCGTGCGCCGAGCCGAGATGTATATGCAAGCCGGGCGCGGCGCGTTTCATGCGCAAAAACGGGCGGGCGCGGCTGACGCCATGCCCGGGCAGCGGCTGATGGTGCGGTCGCATCGGCATCGCGGCGACAGTTGTCGGACGTGCATTGCGCTCAACGGCAAATGGTTTGCAATGGGCGATCCTGAATATATTCCCGTTGGACATCGTGAATGTAATGTATCGTGCCGCTGCGATGAGGAATTAGGCACGATGGATATAGACGGCATAATCACAGGGCTGGGGCGCTCCTCTTTCTGACCACCTGTTCGACAGACGTACACTTCCCTAACCCCCCTTTTCCGCGCTCGCTCTGTGTTAGGCGCAAGTGCCCGGCCAACTACCGGGCACTTTGTTATGGGCTACTCATCGCCAAATGGATTTTTAACTATGGCATTTCATACAATAACGGGCATGACTGATACAACCCAACTGACCGAGACGGTAGATGAGCGAGATGCTCCCGTTGGTGACGACATTGAGAAAATGCGGGCCGCGAAAGAGAAAGCGAACGCAGAAGCGGCGGCTCGGCGGCTTGAGGTAAAGGCGCTCAAAGAAGAACTTGACGCCCTGAAACAAACGCAGGCGGCGACCGAGACGGCCGCGCTTGCCGAACAGGGCAAGTTCAAGGAGCTCTATGAGACGGCCGAAAACCGCGCCGCGACGCTGGAGAAACAGCTACGCGAGCAAGCCGACGAAATCGCCGCGCAAAAGCTGGCGCTATTGCGCCAACAGGTAGCGACCGAGAAGGGGCTACCGGCGGCGTTGGCCGACCGACTGCAAGGCACGACGGCCGAAGAATTGACCGCCGACGCCGACACGCTGCTGGCCGCCATGCCGCGGCCGAACGCGCCCGCGCTTGACGGCGGGGCGAGAGGCAACGGCAACGGGCCGACGGTTGACGAGATGAATCGAATCCTGTCGCGTTACAACATTAGCCCGCGCTATTTGGAAAAAATGGAGTAGAGGAAATGACTATTGCGAGAAACACAAACGCGGCCGCCATTAAACCGGTCACTCGGCAGTGTGTCATCATTCGTGGCACGGTCGGGGCGACGGTTGAGGCGGGCGAGGCGGTGACGCTGCAATCGGACGGGTTTTGGGATCCCGCCATTGCGACGGCCGTCGTAAAGAATGCCGGTCTGGCCGTACAGGGCGGGGCCGTGGGTGACGAGATCGACATCGTCATCCTGGGTGAAATCGAGTGTGTAACCGGAGCAACGCCGGGCGCTATTGTCTATGTCAGTGACACGGCGGGCGAACCGGCCGAGACCGCAGGTACAAAGTCTTTTGTCCTGGGGTATGCCAAATCGACCACGGCGCTGATTGTCATGCCGCAAACGGTGGCATTTTCCTAACGGAGTGAATGAACATGGCGATTAAAGGTTATCGAGATTTATCCTCCGTGATTCTGCCGCCCGCGCAAGACCTGGCGGCGTTGCGGAAATTCCAGCTGGCCGACGGCACGTCGCAAGAGCAACTGTTTAGCGAGTTGGTTGTGGCCGCGTCGGGGCTGGCCGGGGAATTTGCCCGTCATCCTCTGTGGCGGTCGCTGGTATCGTTTCAGGATGACCCGGCGGTCAACTACGCCGCCGGAGCGTCGAGCTATGCCGACGCATTTACCGAGTACGGCCGCGGCACGCCGCAGCACGCCGAACGCAGCGGCCACATGTTGCCGCTCCGCAAGTGGGACGCTCAACTAGGTTGGACATGGGCGAAGCTGAAAGAGATGGGACTGTCCGAGGGGCAGGATGACATCAATCTGGCAATCGACCGGATGCGTAACCGCTACCGGCAGCAGGCGATTCAGCGCCTTTTGCAGCGCGGCGACGATAGCGGCGCGGGCAAGGGGCTGGGCACGTCGGGCTACTCGCCGGGCTTTGCTACAGCGGCCTCAGTGACTAATGTTGACTTCACGCCGCCCGCGTTCGGCGGCACGACCTTCACCGACACCCACGAGCACTACGTGGCCGCGGCCGGTGGCTGGACAACGGGGATCATCGAGGACATGGAAGCCGAGCTGATGGAACACGGCCACGCGCCGACCTATCGGCTGCTCATTTCCGGGGCCGACGAGGGGACTGTTACCGGGTTGACCGGGTTCGTCAAGGCCGCGCCTCTGGCCTATCAGTTGGGTAGCGGTTCGGCCGTTGCGCAGCCTGAAGAAGAAGACAGCGCCGACGGGTTCCGCTTTATCGGTTCCTATCAGAACACCCGCGTCTATGTCACACCGGGCATGCCGCAGTACTACGGATTCTCCTATCGCAGCTATGGCGCACTGTCGCCGCGCAATCCCGTCCGGGTGCGCGTGGAGAAAGGTCAGAGCGCGCCGGCGTTTCGCGTGTTGAGCGGCGGCGCGGATGACGAGATTAAGTCCGTCCGTGACCTCATGCTTTACATCGAATTGGGCGTTGGCGTGGGCGACCGTACCAACGGCACGACCCGCTACGTCAACAATGCGACGTGGGCCGACGGCGTAGCGCTCTAGGAGGTCTGGCATGGGTGAGCCGATAACGGTCTACGACAAGAACGGCAAGCCGCTGACAGTCCACGGCCGCGCCTATGCGGATGGTCTGATAGCCGCTGGAGAGGCAACCGCGCAGCCGAAAGCCGCGCAACCCGCACCGGCGGCTATCGAAGACGCGCCGCAAAAGCCGCGCCGCAAGGGAGCCGCCTAATGGCCTATGGCAGCGCCGACAGCATAGCCGCATTCGTGCCGCGATTTGCCAACAAGTCGGGACGGTTTGATAACGTGACCGTCCCGACGCTGGAAACCGTTGACGAGTGGCGGGCGCAGGTTAGCGCCATGCTGGACATAGCAATGGCGACGGCCGGACTACCCGCACCGGCAATGGCCGCGACAGTCGTCACGATGCTGGATTCGTTCGTTAATGCGAACGTGTCCGGCCTCGTGCGTGGCGTGAATGGGCAGGGGCGATTTGCCGAGAAACCGACATCGACCGATGAGATGTTGCTGGCGATCTCCGACGCGGCCGATGCGTGGGTGCAGCGTCGGGCAACGGGCATAGCGGCGCAGTCGGGCATACCTGAAGATGAGGCCGCGCCGGGCAGTAAGGCCGGGTCGCGTCTGCCGATGCGCGGGCTGGAGTACACACGAGAGCCGTCACGCGGGGAATACTCATGATTCATTTTGAGTATCACCAAAAGGGGCATGAGCGGGTAGTGAGCACGCTCAGGCGCGTGGCGACGCGCGGCCAGAAGGAGATGGAAGATACAACGTATCTTTGGGCGGCTCAGCGCATGGCGACGCAACTACAGGCGAAACCATACCCGCCGGAACGGCCGCGACAGCGCTACGTTCGCACCGGGCAACTGGGGCGCTCATGGGGCGCACGTCGTTCACCCGGCGGGGCTACGATTTTCAACAATCGACCCTATGCGCGGTATCCGGTCGGCGACGGCAAGGGCAAGGGACAGGCGTGGATGCACGCGGGCCGCTGGTGGTTGGCAGCCGACGTTATCCGCAACGAGCGGCCGACGTTGGGGTCGATGCTCAAGAACAAGCTGAAAAGTCTGTTCTCTCTTGGAGCGGGCCGATGAGCGAACTGTCACGGCAACAGGCAATAGCGGCGGCGCTTGCGGACGTATTTCAGGACGGCAGCATCCTGATCAACGATTACGCCACGCCGCAGACGGCCAGCCGCAAGCGCGCGCCGTGGGCGGTACTGGCAACGGGCGATGATTTTATCGCGGAGCCGGGCGAATCGTGGCAAACGCCGACGGCTTCATGGCGCGTCTTTCTGACACTGCTAGACTATCGCGCCGGGCGGTCGGAGAAAGAGGCGCTCGACGCATTTCAGGCAATTAGGCAATCGACAATTGAGGCGCTATTGAGCGTGCCGTATCTGGTTGAGCGCATCGAGGCTCAGACGGCCGTCGGGCCGTACTTCACCGAAGAGGGAGAGCCAGACCCGGATTCAATCGCGCAGGCGCTGGTAATTCATATTACAGATTACGAGGTGTAACTATGGCCGGAGATACCGGGCAGGGAATGACCGCGAAGCTGGGGACTACGGTAATCCCTCAAATCACCAGCATCGAGATGGACAATAGCGGCGATGAAATAACCGAAATTGTCGCCGACGGCGTGTTGACGCAGGTATTGGGTTCAAAATGGAAATGGACGGTTAATTTTGTCATGCCGACGACGGCAACCCATACGCTGGAAGGGTCGCTGAAGGCGAATCAGAACGGCGCACTGGAAATCGTGACAGGGAAAACAAAATACACGGCGGCCGCCGGGCGTAGCTCCGGGATCAGGAAAACGTCGCCCGCGAATAACTTCATCACCTGTCAGGTCACTTTGCTTTGTGACAATGAGCCGACGCTGGCCGCCGCGCCGTAGCGGCAAGGGGATTGTATGGCGGATAAAAAGGCAAAGGTAGACGACGACGCGGCCGACACGTTCGGCCGCGTCTTTGAGATAAAGGGCGATCTGCGGCAGCGGGACGTTGCCGCGTGGAATCGGGCGTATATCACACTCGACACCGGCAAGGGCACGGCCGACGAGCGGCAGGCGTGTCTACAGGCGGCTATCGAAGCGCGTTGGATTGAATCGCCTGAGACGCGCTATGAGGACGTGATCGACCAGGACGGCGGCAAAACGCGCCGGTTCTATTTTGACGGCGTGCAGGTCGATGACATGCTGGCCGCCGAGGTGAATTACTACGGTTCGCTATGCAGCTATGAATTTCAGCGGCTCATGCGCGTCCCAAAAGCCTTGTCCTCGCAGTAGCGGCGTATGTCGAGGACAACGGCCCCAAGCCGCCGGAACTGGACTATTGGCTGTATCGGAACTGGGGCGCGCCGGAAAGCGGCGGCTGGATGGACTGGCCGGCGGGGGAGTTCACCCGCGCCCGCGCCGCCGCTAACATCTACGTAGCCATGAGCGGCTACACCGGCGCGGCGAACAAAGTGCAATGGTGCGACCTGAATCCCGACGGCTGGAAGGTCGTCTCCTACGTGTTCGCGCTACAAAATGAGGGGCTAGATGGCTGATACCGAGTACACAATAGCCGCGCGGTTTCAGGGAGACGGGGAGCTACGCAACGCAGCCAATTCATTCGACGGCGTCCGAGACGCGGCAAAACGGTCGATGTCGTCTATTGAATCCGCCGGGCGCGGCGGCATTCGCTCATGGACGGAACTCAATTCTGTAATTAGTCTGGCCGGGCAGGCGCTCGGCACGTTGCAAAACGTGGCCGGGAACGCGATGGCCGCGCTATCCGAAGGCGCGGCGCTATCGGCGGCGCGTGACAAATTCGACAATCTGGCCGCGTCGATTAACACCACCGGCGACGCGCTGCTGGGCGTCATGCGCGAGGCGACCAGCGGCATGATGACCGATGCGGAGCTTGTGGCGTCGGCTACCGACCTCATGTCGCTGGGTCTTGCCAAGAACGAGGATCAGGTTAAGCGGCTATCGTCCGTCATCGGCACGCTGGGCTGGGACATGCAGCAGGTCGTGTTGACGATGGCGAATAACAGCACCATGCGCCTCGACGCGCTGGGGCTATCGATGGAATCCGTGACGGGCCGGGCGAAGGAGCTAAAAGACGCGGGCATGTCGATGGATGAGGCGTTTGACCTTGCCGTGCTGGAGGCGGGGGAAGCCAAGATCGCGCTGCTGGGCAACACGGCCGACACGACGGCCGGAAAGATTCAACAGATGGGCGTCATGGTTGAAAACGCGGGCGACCAGTTCAAGGTCGCTTTTGCTGAGGGCATGGCCGAGAGCATCGGGGCCGCCCTGGAATCGGCGGAGGAACTCGAAGACGCCGTAAGTCGGGTTGGTAAAGCCGCCGGTAGCACGGCGGGCGTTTTAAGCAGCACATGGACGTTCGCGCTCGCAGAGGCAGCGGCAACTCAGGAATTAAGAACAATCGGTGGCGACATAGACGCCGTCACCGAGAAAATGAAGGAGCTGGGGCTTATCCGCTACAGGGGCGACAATGTCGAACTAGCCGCGCAGCGTTACCGCATATTACGCGAAGAGATTGAGCGGCTACAGGCGGCGCAGACCATGCTCAACGCGCCCATCGACTACATGGGGCAGCCGACGCGGCCGACAAAACAGGGAGAAATCGACGCCCGCGCGGCAATGTCAACTGAGACGTATTGGCGTGCGCTGGCTAATGCCACCGAGAAAAACGAGTGGCTGGCACGTGCCGCCGACATGGCCCGCGACGCACAGCGGCGGGCGGCGGCCGCCGACAGCGAGCGCGCGCAATCGCTGGCCGACGTAGCGGCAAAGCTCGAATTGGCGGCAACGGCTCAACAAACGTGGGCGGATTACGTGACGGGGGCCAATGCGCGCGGCGGCGGCAACTTCGCGGGCTTTCTGGACAGCATCGGCGACGCGCGAGAGCAGGGCAGCACGTGGGGCTATGACCTCATGCAATCCATCTATGACGCCATGCGCGACGGCGGCGCTGGTGTCAATCCGCTATCGGAGTTTGCCGTCACGGTCGGCGCGTCGGTCGATGACATCAAGGCGTCGATTGCGGCGACGCAGGAACAGACCATCGTCGACTATCTCGCGCAACAGGCGAAAGACGGGAAGCTGGCATGGGAGGACTACGCGGCCGCCGTTGAAAACGCTATCCGCATCCTCAACGGCGGGATGGCGATAGACCTGGGGCCGCGTGAAGCGCCTGAGATGGAAGATCGCGGGTTCCGTGAGGGTTTTCAGGAAGGGCTAGACCCGTCGGCCCTTCCAGAGAAATACACCATTGAAATCGACGCCGACACGAAATTAGCGATTGCCGCCGTCAATGAGGCGAAAGGGTTGGTAGACGGGTTCGCCAATCCGGCTGAGGTCTATCAAGCGGTGATGGATATGGACATCACCGCCGTCGAGACAGGCACGGCGACGGCGACAACACTCATTAACGGCATACCGACCGAGAAAACTGTCACTATCAACTTCAGGGAAACGGGCGGCGACGTGCTAGGGGCGTTACGCGCTCTGGGAGTGATACCGTAAATGTATAACGTACAAATCGCCAGTTTCGCGGCGACGTTCGGCGTTACGTTCAATGCCGAGGCGGCGGGTGTGCGCGTGGAGCCAGCGTCAACAATCGGTGGGCCGGATGTTATCGTCCGCATTGTCAGGAACCAGGCGGGGGCGCTCATCGACATTGACGGCACGGACACGGCCGACACGTCGCCGCCGCAGCTGACATTCTCTTTTCGATTCGTCGCCGACAATCCCGCCGGGCATACGCAGTACAACAATCTGATAGCGGCGAAGGGAAGGACTGGCACGTTTTACGGCAAAATCCACGGCGCGGCTGGGTCAACAACCTACAGCGCACCGGCGCGGCTGATTGACGTGACCGGCAACGCCCGCGGCTGGCAACGGGTAGGGATGCAATCGGTACTGGTTGTCACGGCGACGTGGCAGCTAAGGGATTTTCTGAGCTAATGGCGCGATCATTTGGGGAACTCCGGGCTAAATTTTACGACCTGAGCAATACCGCTATCGTTCTGAACGGCTCAGAGTACCTGTTAGACATCGTGCCCGATTCGGCCGAGTGGGTGAGCAGTATCTCGCAACTAGGGAACGGCCGCGTAAGGCTTTTCAATACTGCCCGCGCGCAAACAATGGCGACCATTGGCCGGATTTGTGTTGTCGAGCAGCGCACCGGGTATGTTGACGCCAACAATAGCAAAATAATTACCATGTTCCTGATCGAGGACGTGGAGCCGTTCACCGATTCGCAGGGTATCAGCATGATCGAGATACGCGGCGGCGGCGTGGAGAAGTTGCTGACGCGCTATCCCGTTTTCACTGCGATTGGGGCTGAGACGATCTATAGCACGACGCTAACATCGGCTGCCGCCGGGCCGACATCGACCACTCTATCCGAGGGCGCGCCGACCGGCAATAACAGCGCACGACTGGCATCGCTGTCAAACGTTGACGTGGGCGACGAAGTGCGCATCCAGATGGATAACACGAACTGGCATATCGCCCGCGTGTTGGCGGTTGAGCCGCCGGGCGCGCCTGAGCGGGTTATCCAGTTTGAACCCGACCTGTCGGCCGGGGCCAGTTCCGGCAACGCAGTTTCAACCCGCACGGCGCGGCTTGTGGTTGGCAACGTTGCCAACATGGTCGCCGGGCAGAAAGTGATCGTGACGCTCAACAGCGGCACGCACACGACGACAATCAAAAGTGTTGACAGCGCCGCGAAGGTGCTTGTCATCG
This sequence comes from Thauera sp., assembly GCF_035444905.1. Taxonomy (GTDB): domain Bacteria; phylum Pseudomonadota; class Gammaproteobacteria; order Burkholderiales; family Rhodocyclaceae; genus Thauera. Next base: position 1,968 of record NZ_DAOMPS010000073.1, on the reverse strand, counting down.
TTGACGGCATGGCGTCGGCCGCCGATAGCGGCAAAAACGTGGCCGTCTATGACTACAGCAAGCCCACGACCAATGACGTAACACAGGTCATGGCGAAGGCCGACGGCTGGAGCACAAACTTTCAGACGGGCACGGGCACGGCAATCGGCACGGCACACAAGCCGGTCGGCGAAAGCGTCTTTGACATTCTGCTATCCATTGCCGAGCGCACCGGGGAATTTTTCCGCTATACAACGAACTGGACAGGCGTGCCGACGCGCGCCATTGATTGGCGACGCGCGCCGGATGAGTCGGGCGTCGTGCTCAAAATGTACCAACCGACCGCGCCATATGAACAGGATGAGGATGAGACAGACGAGACGGTCGGCACGTTATTTAGTCTGAAGAAACGAACAACGACAGGGCTAATTACCCGCATTTATCCATCGGCGGGCAATCAGAACATAGGGCTGCGCCACTGTTCAAACGACGCCCTGAGCGTCGCATTAAACGCCGGATGCTATGTGACGCTATCGGAGGATGCAAGCGTCCCGGACAGTGTGACACACAGCCCCGGCGTATCAACCTACGGCGTTCGCGCCGTTAGCGAGAGCTATGGCGACATATCGGTCGCCGACGATGCTAACCTGGACGAGCTAACGGCGGCCAGCGACCAGCTATTGCTAAACGCCATACAGTCGTTGGTACTGGCGCAATCGCGCGTTTACTTCACGGCTGAGGCGTTTATCCCGGTACACGTAAAGCCGGGGCAGAAGATTCAGGTGAGGAACACGACGCGCACTGCGCCGTTTGATTTCGGCAGCACGAAATACATCATTTTGGATGTGACTGAGAGAACGCGCGACGGGCGACCGTATACGGTCCTAACACTATCGGACACGATGGGGCTAAAGCGAACGGCCGCCAATTCATTCGGCATGACAATCCGCGCCATGACACAGACGGTCAAGCGCATCGAAACGCGCGGCGGCGGCGGCAAGTCGATTGTCGTGAGCGGTGGAGGCGGGGAACCGGCGGGCGGGCCATACGTGCCGGTTGTCGGCGGCGTAACCGTTACCGGCAACATCGGCGCGGCGGCGGGGGTGACATTCGACGGCGTGGACGTATCTGCCCACGTCGCCGACGCCAACGCCCATCACGCGGCCGTCACGCTGGCCAATACCGGGCTATCGCTATCGGGGCAATCCGTCGGGTTGAATCTTGCGGCGTCATCGGGGCTGTTGATAAGTGGCGGCGTTAGCGTGCAACTGGACAGCCCCAGCGGGTTGACGAAGGGGGCGGGCGGCATCGCCATTGCCGACACGCTGGCCGGGCAAGGCTTGACCATGAGCGGCAAGGTGCTAAACATCGCGCTGGCCTCTCCAAGCGGGTTGACACTCAATTCCGGGCTGCTGGCATTGGGCACGCCGGGCACGTTATCGGCCACATCAACGAACCTGCTACAGGCGGGTAGCCACACCCACGCCGTTACGGCGACCGACAACGCCAAGACGACGGTCGGCACGCTGCTAAGGGGGTCGGCGGCGGGCGACTTGACGCTGCGCAATCTGACGGCCGACAAGGCGACCACGCCACTAATTAACACAACGGCGGGCAACTTGACGCTAGACCCGGCCGGGGGCACGGTCATCAGCGACGGCAATCTGTCGTTCGTCGGCGCGCGGTCGATAGTGACCGATAGCGGCAGTTTGACGTTAGCGCCGGTCAATTCGTTGATCATCAATCCGGCCGACAACATCGCGCAGATCAACAGCGCGGTAACGCTGAAGACGGCGCACTGGGCCAGTGGATTCCTCGGCACGGGCTGGGGCCTGACCTATGACGGTGTGTTCGACGCACGGCAGATAACGGCCGATGAGCTGCACGTCGCCGCGTTCATTGCCGACACGGCGCGGGTGAAAGTCGGGGCAGAGTACATCACGCCGTCGATGGGGCTGCTCTCGCGCAACTTCACCATCCCAGCCGTTA
>NZ_DAOMPS010000072.1:0-16720 GCF_035444905.1 Thauera sp. | reverse complement strand
ACGTCCGGGAAAGCCTTGCCAGTGCTCGGATCTGGCTAAATCAACAGCCTGCTAGGCACGGCAGAACTCAAATCAGGCGATCATGCAGCCCTGTTTGGAAGCGCGATAACGTCCGCGCCGGCCTTCAGCCGGTCGAGATAGTCCGCCCACTTCTGCATCATCGCCTTGCGGTCCTTCAGAAACTTCGTCCGGTTGTAGGCTTCACCCAGCGCATCCGGTACGCGGTGCGCCAGTTGATGCTCGATCACATCCCGGTCGACACCGAGCTCTTCATGCAGGATGGTGCGCGCCATCGCCCTGAATCCATGCCCGGTGATCTCGGTCTTGGTGTCGTAGCCCATGCGCCGCAGCGCCGCATTGATCGTGGCGTCCGACATGGGCTTCTTCGGGTCGCGCCCGACGAACACGTGCTGGCGGTGCCCGGTCAGCGGGTGCAGGTCTTTGAGGATCGCCAGCGCCTGCTTGGATAGTGGAACGATGTGCTCACGCCGTCGCTTCATACGCTCGGCAGGGATGCGCCATTCTTCCCGCTCAAAGTCGATCTCGGCCCACTGCGCTCCACGCAGCTCACCAGGACGGACAAAGACCAGCGGCGCCAGCATCAGCGCCGACTTAACAACGAGCGTGCCCTTGAAGGCGTCCATCGTTCGCAATAGCGTTCCCACCTCTGCCGGGCTGGTGATCGCCGCGAAGTGCTCGGCCTTGGGTTTTTTCACCACTCCGCGGAGATCTGCCGTCGGATCGCGTTCGGCTCGTCCCGTCGCGACCGCGTAGCGCAAGGCTTGGCCGATGTTCTGCTTCGCCCGGTATGCGGTATCCGCCGCGCCTCTGTCTGCGATGCGCTGGCAGCAGGTAAGCACGTCCATAGGCTTGATGTCCGCCACCGGCATCCTGCCCAGCCAGGGGAACACGTCTTTCTCAAGCCTGCTGATGACCTTCTCGGCATGGCCCGCTGCCCATCCAGACGACACGCGCTCCTTCTCGAACCACTCGCGCGCGGTTGCCTCAAAGGTGTGCTCGACCTGAGCGATACGCTCCCGTTTCTCGGTCTTGCGCGCTTCGCTCGGGTCGACGCCCGCGGCGATCAGTTCTCTTGCGTCATCGCGTCGAGCGCGCGCGGCCTTGAGTGACACCTCGGGGTACGCTCCCAAGGCCAGCAACTTCTCCTTGCCGTCGACCCTGTACTTGAGCCGCCACAATTTGCCGCCGCTCGGCGTCACCAGGAGAAAAAGGCCCTTCTCGTCGGCGTGCTTGCGCGCTTTCACCTCGGGCTTGAGCGCCTTGATCTGCGTGTCGGTTAGGGGCATTTGGGGGTATCTCCGGCTGGGGGTACGCAGGCTTTCGCCTCATACCCCCAACTGTACCCCCACTCACATCCGGCTTCCACCAGACCTTATCGGACTACTTTGGACGTAAAAAAGCCCGGAACCCTTGATTTTCTTGGGATTTCCGGGCTTTCTCGGACGACTTTGGAAGTGTTCGTGGTGGACCGAAGGAGGATCGAACTCCCGACCTCTGCATTGCGAACGCAGCGCTCTCCCAGCTGAGCTATCGGCCCTGAAAGAGCGCGCATTATAGAGACCCGAAGATCGAAAGGGAAGCCCCTTCCATGTCGCCCGCGCGGGCCCGGCGATGTTGCCCGCCGCCGTAGGCCGGTGGCGTTCGCGCTCAGGCTTCGGCACTGCCCGAACCCACCGCCGCGCGGCCCAGGCGGTCGGCGACGGCGCGCCAGCCGGGCCCGCCCGGGAGCGCCTCGATCAGGATGAAGTCGGCGCCGACGGCGTCGAGTATGCGCAGGCTCGCGTACAGGCCCTGGGCGTAGGCGGCGGGTTCGGCCGGCAAGCTGCGCCAGGTCAGGCGGGCGTCGTGCGGGTCGGGCGTGGAGTGGGCGAGCACGGCGATGCGGCAGCCTTCGCCGGCGAGTGCGGCGGCTTCGTCGACGAGCAGCGCAGGTTCGACCAGGCGCAGGGGGGTGCGCGGCGCGTAGTGGGCGGCCAGCGCGCCAGAGACGCGCGGGGCGGAGTGGGCTGCGGCAGGCGGGGCCGCGCCCTTGCCCCCGGCGCCTGCAAGGTCCGAACGCCCCTGCCCGGCCGCCGTCTCATCGATCTCCGGCAGCGCCTCGCCCCGCACCCGCGGCCGGCGGCCGATGACGCGGGCGATGTCCTCCGGGCCGATCGCACCCGGACGCAGGATCTCCGGCACGTCGCGCGAGAAATCCAGGATGGTGGATTCGATGCCGACCGCGCAGGCGCCGCCGTCGAGGATCATCGCCACGCGTTCGCCGAGTTCTTCCTGCACATGCTCGGCGGTGGTGGGACTGATGCGGCCGAAGCGGTTGGCGCTGGGCGCAGCCAGCCCCCCGTCAAAGGCGCGCAGCAGGGCGAGCGCGACCGGATGCGCGGGCACACGCAGACCGACGGTGTCCTGGCCGCCGGTGACCTCATCGGGTACCTCGGGCGTGCGCCTGAGGATCAGCGTCAGCGGGCCGGGCCAGAAGGCGCGGGCAAGCGCGAGCACGTCCTTGGGGATGGCGGCGGCCCACTGCGGCAGGTGCTCGGCCGAGGGCAGGTGCACGATCAGCGGGTGGTCGGCGGGACGGCCCTTGGCGGCAAAGATCTTGTTCACGGCTGCGGGGTCGAGCGCATCGGCGGCGAGCCCATAGACCGTCTCGGTCGGCATGCCGACGATGTCGCCCGCGCGCAGCAAGGCCGCGGCCTCGGCGATGGCCGCAGTCGTGGGAGATTCGATGCGGCCGCGCGGCCGGACCCCGGTGTCGCTCATCGCTGCGCGCTCACTCGTCGCGGATGCCGATCGCGGCACGCGCGCCGAGCGCGCGCTCGAGCACGCGCTCGGCATCGTCGCCGGTGACGACGAAGTGGCCCATCTTGCGTCCCGGGCGGGCGTGGTGCTTGCCGTACAGGTGCAGGCGCAGGCCGGGCACGGCGTGCAGCAGCGACCAGTCGGGCTCGCGGTAGGTGCCGTGCCCCTTGCCATCCTCGTACCACAGCTCGCCCAGCAGATTGACCATGACCGCAGCCGAATGCTGGCGCGGCGTGGCCAGCGGCAGGCCGCACAGCGCCCTCACCTGCTGCTCGTACTGGCTGACGTCACAGGCGTCGATGGTGTGGTGGCCGCTGTTGTGCGGGCGCGGCGCCATCTCGTTCACCACCAGTTCGCCGCGACAGACGAAGAACTCCACGCCAAGCGTGCCGACATAGCCGAGCTTGTCGGCGATGCGCTCGGCGATCTCCTGCGCGTTGTCCCTCAGGCAAGCAGACGCCCGCGCCGGCGCGATGGTCACGTCCAGGATGCCGTTGCGGTGGCGGTTCTCGCCGGTCGCGAAGGCGCGCACCGTGCCCGCCTCGTCGCGCGCCAGCACCACCGACACCTCGTAATCCAGCGCCAGCATCTTCTCCAGCACGCAGGGCTCGCCCTTGAAGTGCTGGAAGGCGGCGAGCGCCTCATCGCGGTCGGCGACGCGCGCCTGACCCTTGCCGTCGTAGCCGAAGCGGGCGACCTTGAGGATGGCCGGGAACAGGCCGGCGTTGGCGTTGCGCACGTCGTCCTCGCTGCGGATGACGGCGAAGGGCCCGTGCGGGAGGCCGTTGTCGGCGAGGAAGGTCTTCTCGGCGATGCGGTTCTGGCACACCGCGACCGCGCTCGCCGCCGGATGCACCGGGATGAACTTGGAGAGGTAGTCGAGCGTGTCGGCGGGAACGTTCTCGAACTCGGTGGTCACCGCGGCGCATTCGTTGCCCAGGGTATCGAGGGCAACGTAGTCGTCGTAGGCAGCGACCAGGTGGCGGTCGGCGATGAGACCGGCGGGGCTGTTTGGGTCGGGGTCGAGCACCCAGACCTTGTAGCCCATCTCGTGCGCGGCCGAAACGAAAAAGCGGCCGAGCTGGCCGCCGCCGAGCATGCCGAGGGTGGCAGGCGGGAGGATCATGATGCGGCCCTCAATCCAGGCTCATGTCGAGCACCGCCTGGGTCTGGCGGGCACGGAAGTCGGCGAGTTTCTGCGCCAGCGCGGCGTCCTCGGTGGCGAGCAGCGCGACCGCGAAGAGGCCGGCGTTGGCCGCGCCCGCCTCGCCGATGGCAAAGGTGGCGACCGGGATCCCCTTGGGCATCTGCACGATGGAGAGCAGCGAGTCCTGCCCCGACAGCGCCTTCGACTGCACCGGCACGCCCAGCACCGGCAGCGTGGTCTTGGCCGCGACCATGCCCGGCAGGTGGGCCGCGCCGCCCGCACCGGCGATGATGGCCTTGAGCCCGCGGCCGCGCGCGGCCTCGGCGTACTCGAACATCAGGTCGGGCGTGCGGTGGGCGGAGACGACCCGCGCCTCGAAGGGCACGCCGAAGTCTTCCAGCATCTTGGCCGCGGCCTTCATCGTGGGCCAGTCGGAGTTGGACCCCATGATGATGCCGACGACGGGTTTGGTTTCGCTCATCTCGCAGTCCTTACTTGCCGGCCGCAAGCGCGGCACGTTCGGCGGAAATCACGGTGTTTTCCAGCAGCATGGTGATGGTCATCGGCCCCACGCCGCCCGGCACCGGGGTGATGGCGCCGGCGACGTCCCTGGCCGACTCGAAATTCACGTCGCCGCACAGCTTGCCGGCGTCGGGGCCGTCCTGCAGGCGGTTGATGCCGACGTCGATGACGGTGGCGCCCGGCTTGATCATGTCGCCGCTGACGAAGCGCGGCTTGCCGATCGCCGCCACCAGGATGTCGGCGCGGCGGGTGTGGAAGGCGAGGTCCTTCGTCTTCGAGTGACACACGGTGACGGTAGCGCCGGCATTGGTCAGCAGCATCGCCATCGGCTTGCCGACGATGTTCGAGCGTCCGATCACGACCGCCTCGGCGCCCTGCACCGGGGTGCCGGTGCTCTCGAGCATCTTCATGACGCCATGCGGCGTGCACGGGATGAAGCCCTCGCGGTTCTGCGACAGGCGGCCGACGTTCTCGGCGTGGAAGCCGTCGACGTCCTTCCTGATGTCGATGGCCTCGAGCACCGCGGTCTCGTCGAGCTGTCCGGGCAGCGGCAGCTGCACCAGGATGCCGTGCACCGCGGGATCGGCGTTGAGCTCGGCAAGCTTCGCCATCACCTCTTCCTGGGTGGCGTCCTGCGGGTAATCGAAGCGCAGCGAGCGGATGCCGGCCTTTTCGCAGCCGGCCACCTTGTTGCGCACATAGACCGCCGACGCCGGATCGGAGCCGACCAGAATGACCGCCAGGCAGGGTTGCACACCACGCGCCCTCAGTGCTGCGGCGCGCTCTGCGATTTCGCCGCGCACGCGCGCGGAGAGCGCGTTGCCGTCGATGATGCGAGCGGTCATCGGTAGAGCCTCTAAAAAGGCCGGGATTTTACAGCATCGGCGTCCCGCCGCGGCGCAGGTGCGCGCGCTGGCGTCAGCGCCCCCCACCCAGGGGCGGACACTTGAGGCCGATGGCCGTGATCAGGCCCTTGTCGGTCATTTCCCGCACGGTGAGGGTGAAGGCGCCGATACGCACGCGATCGCCCACCACCGCTGCGCGGCCGAGGCGGTCGCGCAGCAGTTCGCCCACCGACTTGTTGCGCTCGCTGGGGCCGATGTCGAGCCCGTAGGCATCGGCCAGGTCGCTCGCCAGACAGGCGGGGTCGACCACGAATTCGCCGAAGAAGCTGGCATTGGCGGACAACTCCCCCCCGGTGCCACCGAAATAGCGCGCGAGCTGCTGGCCAAGCTCGTCGGGCGCGACGAACCACACCGAGTCGCCTGGGATCATGCGTGTGTCTATCGTCAGCCGATGCAGATGTCCACCACGCACCAGCGCGACGCAACGCACATCGATGGCGGAAAATTCTGCAGCCACATCGTCCGGGTGGCGGCCCTCGGCGCGAGACCCCGGCGCCACCCGATACTCGAGCAGGTCCACCGCGGCCTCGTCGTCAACCCACACCTCGCGCTTGTCGCGGGGCTCGTCACGCGGCGGGACCTCGACCTTGAGCCAGCGCGCCGCCATCGGCACGGTGGCCCCCTGCACCAGCAAGGACAACAGCACCACCGCAAACGCGACGTCGAACAGCAGCCGCGAATCGGGCACCCCCATCACCACCGGGAAGATCGCCAGCACGACCGGCACGGCGCCGCGCAGCCCCACCCAGCTCACGTAGGCGAGCTCGTTGCGCTTGTAGCGGAAGGGCCACAGGCCGATCGCCACCGCCAGCGGGCGGGCTACCAGGGTCAGGAAGACGGCCATCGCCAGCGCCTCCCAGGCATGGGTCAGCAGCTCGGACGGCGTCACCAGCATGCCCAGCACGACGAACATGCCGGCCTGGGCGAGCCAGGCCAGTCCGTCCATCACCCTGAGCACATGCTCGGTCGCATGGCTGCGGCGGTTGCCGACCACCACGCCGGCCAGATATACGGCGAGGAAGCCGCTGCCGTCGAGCAGGTTGGTGGCCGCAAACACCAGCGTCCCGCCCGACAGGATGAGCAGCGCATACAAGCCCTCGGGCAGGCTCAGGCGCGCCATCAGCCGCGACAGCACCCAGCCACCGGCCAAACCCATGATCGCGCCGAGACCGAGCTGGCTCAGCAGCAGCCAGGCGAAGCCACCGACGGTCGAGACTTCGGGCTGCAGCAGCAGCCCGACCAGCGCCGTGACGAGCAGAATCGCCATCGGATCGTTGGCGCCCGACTCGATCTCGAGCGTGGCCTGCACGCGCTCGTTGAGACGCACGCCACTGTTGCGCAGCAGCGCAAACACCGCCGCGGCATCGGTCGAGCCGACGATGGCGGCGAGCAGGAATCCAAGACGCCAGTCCACCCCAAGCAGCCAGGTGGCGAAGATACCGAGCAGGGCCGCGGTGCCGATCACCCCCCAGGTGGCGAGCACGGCCGCCGGCTTGAGTGCAACCCTGAAGCTGCTGACCCGTGTGCGTAGGCCGCCGTCGAGCAGGATGACCGACAGCGCGGCCTGCCCGATCATCGACGCAATGAAGAAATCCTCGAAGACGATGCCGCCCGGCCCGTCCTCGCCGGCGAGCATGCCCACGCCCAGGAAGAGCAGCAGCAGCGGCAGGCCGAGCCGGGCGGATACCGTGCTGGCCAGCACGCTGATGAAGAGCAGCAGGCCGGTGAGCAGAAAAAGGGCGTTGACTCCGGTCATTCGAGGCGAGCGGTCGTGTGTTCTGAAGCGGGTGACGCGGAGGAGGATTCAGCGCAGCGGAGGCGCCGCTTCGATCGACACGACGTGCTGCACGAGTTCGGCGAGCGAGTTGGCGCCCATCTTCTCCATCACGCGTGCGCGATGGACTTCGACTGTCTTGATGCTGATCCCGAGCACGTCGGCAATCTGCTTGTTGAGCTTGCCGACGATGATGAGTTCCAGCACCTCGCGCTCGCGCTGGGTGAGGTGCTCCAGGCGACGCGCGGTGTCGGCCTCCTGCAGGCGCTTTTCGCGATTGTCGCGCTCGAGCGTCAGGCACTGCTCGATCAGGCGCAGCATGTCGCGCTCGCCAAAGGGCTTCTCGATGAAGTCCACCGCGCCCTTCTTGAGCGCGGACACGGCCATCGGCACGTCGCCGTGACCGGTGATGAACACGACCGGCAGGCCGCAGCGTCGGCGACCGAGCTCCTCGAACAACTCCAGCCCGCTCATTCCGGGCATGCGCACATCGAGCACGATGCAGCCGGTCATGTCGGGGCGGCATTCGGCGAGGAAGGACTCGGCCGAGGCATGGGCGGCCACGCTGTAGCCGTTGGCTTCCAGCATCCACACGAGCGAATCGCGCAGGGCTTCGTCGTCATCGACGACATGAACGATCTGGTCAGGCGCTGCGGGCAATCCGCTCACTGGCTGTCTCCGTCGGCAGGGTAAACGAAAATATGGTACCGCCTTCGGGGTTCTCATCGACGATCAATCGCCCGTCGTGGAACTCCACGATCGAGCGACAGATGTTCAAGCCCATGCCCATGCCCTCGGACTTGGTGGTGTAGAAGGGGGTGAACAGGCGCCGTCTGCCCTCCTCGCTGATGCCGTGGCCGCGGTCGATCACTGCCACCTCGACCGCATCCGCGCCGAAGCGGCGCACGCGCACGACCAGCACGCGCTGGGCGGGCAGCGTGTCGATCATGGCATCGAGCCCGTTGCGGATGAGATTGAGCAGCACCTGTTCGATCATGATGCGGTCGGCGTACACCGCGGGCAGGTCCGCCTCGATCTCGGTCTGGATACGGATGCCGGTGCGGCGGGCATCGATGTCGGCGAAGCCGATGGCATCGTCGAGGACCTCGACGATGTTGACCGCGCTGCGCCGTGGCTCGCTCTTCTTCACGAACTCACGCACGCGGCGGATGATCTTGCCGGCGCGCTCGGCCTGGAAGCTCGCCTTCTGCATCGCGGCCAGGATGTCCTCGGTCCTGGCGTTGCCCGACTGCAGGCGGGTGACCGAGCCGGCGCAGTAGTTGGCGATCGCGGCCAGCGGCTGGTTGAGTTCGTGCGCCAGGGTGGAGGCCATCTCGCCCATGGTGATCAGGCGCGCGGTGCGTTGCAGGCGCTCTTCCTGCTGGCGCGCCACCTCGGCAGTCTGCTTGCGGTCGGTGATGTCGGTGGCGATGCCCATGCGCACCACGCGCCCGTCCACCCAGCGCGTGGCCTGCTCGCGCACGTGGTACCAGCGCCCGGACAGGGGGTGCTGGAGCTCGCCATCGAAGAGCTCTCGCGGCAGGTCGGCCGGCGACAGATTGCGCGGGTCGACACGGTAGTCACCGCGCTCGGGCTGGGGCACGGCTACGCCACGCACCGTGCGCCCGACGGCATCGAAGCCGTGGATGCGCTTGAACGAGAAGTTGGCGAACAGGATCTCGTCGGTACGCGCGTCGGCCACGAACACCGCGGCGTCGAGGCCGTCGAGCACGGCCTCGAAGCGCTCGTGCGCGGCCTCGAGCGCCGCGCGTACGCGCTTGGGCTCGGTAATGTCGGTGATCGAGGCCATCCAGCCGGTCTGGCGGCCGGTGAGGTCGATCAGCGGCGACAGGTAGAAGCGCGCGTCAAAGCGTTCGCCGTTCTTGCGCTGGATACGCATCTCGAAGCCGCTCTTGGGCGCCTGCCCGGCGAGCGTCATGGCCAGGTTGCGCTCGCACACCGCGCGCTGCTCGGGCGGCCAGTAGGGAAACGGCGCGGTGGTACCGACCAGCTCGCCCTCGTCGAAGCCGACCATACGGCAGAAGGCCGAGTTCACGTAGATGATGCGTCCGCTGAGGTCGATCGCGCGCAGGCCGGTGATGACCGAATCCTCCATCGCCTTGCGGAAGGCCGACTCCGCACGCAGGGCGTCCTCGGCTGCCTTGCGCCCCGTGATGTCGTGGGCCACGGCATACACCAGCCCCTCGTCGCGCACCGGATTGATGCTCCAGGCCAGCCACTTGTAGCTGCCATCGGCGCAGCGGCAGCGGTTCTCGAACTTGACCGGCTCGCCGCTGGCGAGTTGGCGCAGCGCCTCGAGCGTCGCGGCGACGTCTTCCGAGTGGACGAAGTCGATCATGAGTTGCCCCGGCAGGCTCGCCGGCGCATGGCCGAGGATGCGCTCGAAGGCCGGGTTGCAGCGCCGGAAACGGCCGTCGAGATCGACCACGCACAGGATGTCGAGCGACAGGTTGAACAGGCGGTCGCGCTCTCTCTCGACCTTGACGCGATGCTGCACATGACGCCGCAGCGTCCACAGGCTCCACATCACGATCAGCGACAGGCCCAGGATGATTGCCGTGGGCAGGGCCTTGGCGACGCTGCCGCCAGGACGGAAGGCCATCGCCTGCAGCACCATGCCGTTACCGGGCGGGTCGAGGGCAAGCTCCAGCGCCAGATACCGGTCCACCTGCGGCAGGGCAGAACTGAGCGCGAGCACGTTGCGCTCGCCATCGAGGATGGCGAGGCGGTACTTCTCGGCAAACCAGTCGGGCACCAGGCGGCGGATCATGCGCTCGGCCGAATACACGGCCACGATCACGCCAAAGAACTCGCCCCGCCGCTGCACCGGCACGAAGACCTCGATCACCGCCTCGCCGCGCGCATTGCGGTGTGGCTGCCCGTAAGTCAGACGCGAGGACAGCGCACTACGCTGGAAGCCCTGCACCTGCTCGCCCAGCAAGGCCTCGCCGGCCAGCCAGTCGAGGGCGTCGAAGGGTGCCGTCCAGCGCACCGCCTGGTCGCGCCCGACCCAGGCCAGGTTGGTCAGTGCGCCATTGACGGCAAGGTGCTCGTTGGCCTGCAACTGGAAGCTGTCGTGATCCAGCGTGTCCGCCGCCAGGTCGCGCGCGAGCTGAGCGAGGAACTCCTCGGTGCCCAGCATCGCGCGACGCATCGCCTGCTCCGTCCATTGCAGGTCGCGCGCGAGCGCGCCGCGCTCGACGTCCGACTCGCGCTGCTGCAACAGCCAGACGAGCGCCAGCATCGCGAGCGCGAACAGCGACACGGCGACATAGGGAAGCGCCCAGTACCAGCGCGGCGGGTTGGTCTGGGCGTTTGCGGGCGACTGCATGGAGAGCTTGGGGACAGGCCGAGCGGGCGGACGCCCTCACTCCAGCCTCGAGCAGTGAGTCGGATCCGGATTCTTGTCGATCGCGCGCGAAGTCGGCATTCGGTTTAACCCTTACCGGCACGACTCGCATGGCATGCGCGCGCGGCCTGCCGACGGCGGGCCTGTCCGGGTTTTCGCCAATACTTGCAGCACCGCCGCAATGCCTACAGTGAATCATGAGCTCGCTGACTGCGCTGCTTCGGCGCGCCCTCCTCGCCCCGCTGCTGCTCCTTCCACTGATATTGGTCACGCCCGGGCACGGCAGGGCTGCGGACGAGTCGCTGAGCCTGAGCAGAACCAGCCCTGGCGAGCGCGAACCGCTGCGCATCGGCGTATCGGGTCCCTTCTCCGGTCCGTCCGCGCCGATGGGTCTGTCCATGCGCACCGGCATCCGCATCGCGGCCGCCGAGATCAATGCGGCCGGCGGCGTGCTGGGGCGGCGGCTGCAACTCATGGAACACGACGACGAGGCGAGCAACGAGCTGGGCGCGCGCATCGTGCGCGACTTCATCCACCGCGACCGCATCGTTGCCGGACTGGGCATCGTCAACACCGGTGTCGCCCTCGCCAGCCAGCGTCACTACCAGCTCGCGCGCATTCCGGTGATCACCTCGGTCGCCACCGGCTCGCTGCTCACGCGCCAGTTCCAGCCCCCCGAGTTCCCCGACAACTACGTGTTTCGCGTGTCCGCCAACGACACCCTGCAGGCGCAGGTGATCGTCGATGAGGCGGTCGGCCGCCGCGGCCTGACACGCCTGGCGATCCTGCATGACGCGACCAACTACGGCGTGCTCGGCAGCGAGGACCTGATCGAGGCCCTGCGTCAGCGGGGCCTGCAGCCGGTTGCCGTGGAGCGCTTCCAGCTGCGACAGACCGACATGAGCACCCACCTCAGGCGCGCGCGCGAGGCAGGGGCCGAGGCCGTGCTCACCTATGGCATCGGCCCCGAACTGGCCCACATCGCCAACGGCCTCGCCCGCATGGGCTGGGAGGTTCCCATCATCGGCAGCTGGACGCTGGCCATGTCGAACTTCATCGAGATCGCGGGCCGCAACGCCGAAGGCGCCCGCATGCCGCAGACCTTCATTCAGGAGGCACGCACGCCCAGGCAGCGCGCCTTTCTCGCCGCCTGGGAGACTGAGACCGGCCAGGCGCGCATCCCCGTGCCGCCTGCGGCGGCGCAGGGCTACGATTCGATGCTGCTGCTCGCCGCCGCCATCCGGCAGGCGGGCAGTACTGACGGCGCACGGATCCGCGAAGCCCTCGAGGATCTGCGCGAGCCGGTTGACGGCGTGATCATGACCTACCACCGCCCCTATTCACGCGACAACCACGAGACCCTGCACTCGCCAGCGCAGATTCACCTTGGGGAGGTGCGCGGCGGGCGGGTGGTGTTTGCCGAAGAGGCTGCGCCTGCTTCACCCCACCCTCCCTGACACTCAGGAGCACAGTGAAAACACCCGCGGTTTGATAAAAAAATATTGCACATCGCGAAATTGCGTTTTATATTTCGCAACGCTGGCCGTGCGGCAATCGGCATGGTCTCGCTCGCAACCAAATATCGTCCTGCCCCACCGGGCAGGGATCGCCAACCGAACGTCATGAGGAGACAAACCATGACCGGAAACAGCAACCTTCTCCCGCAAACCGACACGGACCCGCAGGAAACGAAGGAATGGCTGGAGTCGCTTGCCGCCGTCGTCGAACACGAAGGGCCCGCGCGTGCGCACTACCTGATCGAGACCCTGATCGCCACCGCGCGCCAGGAAGGGGTGAACATCCCCTACTCGGCCACCACCGAGTACATCAACACCATTCCCGCCGAGCAGCAGCCGCCCTACCCGGGCGATCCGGACATGGAGATCAAGCTGCACTCCTACATCCGCTGGAACGCGATGGCGATGGTGGTACGCGCGAACAAGAACACCAACGTCGGCGGCCACATCGCCTCCTTCGCCTCGGCCGCGGCGCTCTACGACGTCGGCTTCTCGCACTTCTGGCATGCGCCGTCCGACGCTCATGACGGAGACATGATCTATTTCCAGGGCCATTCGGTGCCTGGCGTCTATGCCCGCGCATTCATGCTCGGCCGCCTGACCGAGGATCAAATGGACAACTTCCGCCAGGAAGTCGGTGGCAAGGGCATCTCGTCCTACCCGCACCCCTGGCTGATGCCCGATTTCTGGCAGTTCCCCACCGTGTCGATGGGCCTGGGCCCGCTGTGCGCGATCTACCAGGCGCGCTTCATGAAGTACATGGCCAGCCGCGGCATGATCGACGCAGCGCGCGCAGAGCAGCGCAAGGTGTGGGCCTTCCTGGGCGACGGCGAGACCGACGAGGTCGAGTCGCTCGGCGCGATCGGCATGGCCGGCCGCGAGAAGCTCGACAACCTCGTGTTCGTGATCAACTGCAACCTGCAGCGCCTCGATGGCCCGGTGCGCGGCAACGGCAAGATCATCCAGGAGCTCGAAGCCGGCTTCCGCGGCGCGGGCTGGAACGTCATCAAGGTCATCTGGGGCACGGCCTGGGATGCGCTCTTCGCGCGCGACAAGAAGGGTCTCCTCAAGCAGCGCATGATGGAACTGTGCGACGGCGAGTACCAGACCTTCAAGGCCAAGGACGGCGCCTACGTGCGCGAGCATTTCTTCAACACACCCGAACTGCGCGCACTGGTGGCCGACTGGACCGACGACCAGGTGTGGGAGCTCAACCGCGGCGGCCACGACCTGTTCAAGATCTTTGCCGCCTACAAGGCCGCCTCCGAGCACAAGGGCCAGCCCACGCTGATCCTGGCCAAGACCATCAAAGGCTTCGGCATGGGCCAGGCCGGCGAGGCCATGAACATCAGCCACCAGCAGAAGAAGATGGACGTCGACGCCATCCGCCGCTTCCGTGACCGCTTCGGCCTGCCGGTACCCGACGACAAGCTCGAGGAGCTGCCCTACCTGAAGTTCGAGGAAGGCTCGCCCGAATACAAGTACATGATGCAGCGCCGCATGGACCTGGGCGGCTTCCTGCCCCAGCGCCGCACCAAGGCCGAGCCGCTGGCCGTACCGGCACTGGACGCCTTCGCCGCGCTGCTGAAGGCCTCGGGAGAAGGCCGCGAGCTGTCGACCACGATGGCCATCGTGCGCATCATGAACACCTTGCTCAAGGACAAGCAGATCGGCCGCCACATCGTGCCGATCGTGCCCGACGAGAGCCGCACCTTCGGCATGGAAGGCATGTTCCGCCAGTACGGCATCTGGAACCAGGAAGGCCAGAAGTACGTGCCCGAAGATCATGACCAGCTCATGTTCTACAAGGAGAGCAAGACCGGCCAAGTGCTGCAGGAAGGCATCAACGAGGCCGGCGCGATGGCCGACTGGATCGCCGCCGGCACCGCCTACAGCGTGCATGGCGTGCAGATGGTGCCCTTCTACATCTTCTATTCGATGTTCGGCCTGCAGCGCACCATGGACCTGTGCTGGGCGGCAGCCGACCAGCGCACCCGCGGCTTCCTCATCGGGGGCACCGCCGGACGCACCACGCTGAACGGCGAAGGCCTTCAGCACGAGGACGGCCACAGCCTGCTGATGGCCAACATGATCCCCAACTGCATCAGCTACGACCCGACCTTCCAGTACGAAGTCGCGGTCGTCGTGCAGGACGGCATGCGCCGGATGTTCGCCGAACAGGAGGACGTCTACTACTACATCACGGTGATGAACGAGAACTACGAACATCCCGAGATGCCGGTGGGCGCCGAGGCCGACATCCTCAAGGGTCTGTACGCCTTCCGCAAGGGCGCCGAGAGCAGCGGTCCGCGCGTGCAGCTGATGGGTTCGGGCACGATCTTCCGCGAGGTGATCGCCGCCGCCGAGCTGCTCAAGGCCGACTGGGGCGTCGAGGCCGACATCTGGGGCGCGCCCAGCTTCAACGAGCTGGCCCGCAACGGCCACGACGTCGAGCGCTGGAACCTGCTGCACCCGATGGAAGAGCCGAAGCAGACCCACGTGCAGCAGAAGCTCGCCGGCTTCGAAGGCCCGATCGTCGCCGCCACCGACTACATCCGCATGTTCCCCGAGCAGATCCGCTCGCAGCTCGACCGCAGCTTCGTCACGCTGGGCACCGACGGTTTCGGCCGCTCGGACACCCGCGAGCAGCTGCGCCACTTCTTCGAGGTGGATCGCCACTGGGTCACGCTGGCCGCGCTGAAGGCCTTGGCCGATGACGGCGTGATCGGCCGCGACAAGGTGGCCGCGGCGCTGGTCAAGTACGAGCTCGATCCGTCCAAGCCGAACCCGATGTCGGTCTGAGCGCGCAAGGAGACAAGAACATGAGCCAACTCATTGAAGTGAAAGTGCCCGACATCGGCGACTTTGACGCCGTGCCGGTGATCGAGCTGTTCGTGAAGGTGGGCGACACGATCGCCGTCGATGACGCGATCGCGACGCTGGAATCCGACAAGGCGACGATGGACGTGCCCTCCTCGCACGCCGGCGTGGTCAAGGAAGTGCTGGTCAATGTCGGCGACAAGGTGTCCGAAGGCAGCGTGCTGATCAAGGTCGAGGCAGCCGGCGCCGCTGCCAGCGCGCCCGCCGCCCCTGCGCCGGCCGCTGCCGCTGCCCCTGCACCCGCTGCGGCGCCGGTGGCTGCTGCCGCCCCGGCCGCGGCCGGTGGCGTGGTCGAGGTCAAGGTGCCCGACATCGGTGACTTCGACGCCGTGCCGGTGATCGAGCTGTTCGTCAAGGTCGGCGACACGATCAAGGTCGACGACGCCATCGCCACGCTCGAATCGGACAAGGCGACGATGGACGTGCCCTCCTCCCACGCCGGCGTGGTCAGGGAAGTGCTGGTCGCGGTCGGCGACAAGGTCGGCGAAGGCAGCGTGCTGCTCAAGCTCGAGACGGCCGGTGGCACGGTGGCTGCCGCGCCTGCCAGCCCGGCAGCCGCCGCTCCTGCGCCCGCCGCGCCCTCGCCCGCCCCGCTGGCCGACGGCGGCCCCGCAGCCAGCGCGCCGGCGGCGATGCCGCTGGCGTCGGCCGCAGCGCCCTCCGCGGTGACGGTCGGTGGCAAGGTGCACGCCAGCCCCTCGGTGCGCGCCTTCGCCCGCGAGCTCGGTGTCGATCTCGGCCAGGTCAAGGCCAGCGGCCCGAAGGGCCGCATTCTCAAGGAAGATGTCGCCGCCTTCATCAAGAGCGCGATGACGACCGGGGTGGTTCCGGGCAAGACCCTGCCAGCGGCTGCCGGTGCGAGCCTGGGCGGTGGGCTGGATCTGCTGCCCTGGCCGAAGGTCGACTTCGCCAAGTTCGGCGAGGTCGAGGTCAAGCCTTTGAGCCGCATCAAGAAGATCTCCGGCCAGAACCTCGCCCGCAACTGGGTGATGATCCCGGCGGTGACCTACCACGAGGACGCCGACATCACCGACCTGGAAGCCTTCCGGGTGCAGATGAACAAGGAGTACGAGAAGTCGGGCAAGAAGCTCACCATGCTCGCCTTCATCATCAAGGCCTCGGTGCGCGCGCTGCAGGAGTTCCCCGAGTTCAACACCAGCCTCGACGGCGACAACCTGGTCTACAAGAAGTACTTCAACATCGCGTTTGCGGCCGACACCCCCAATGGCCTGGTCGTGCCGGTGGTGAAGGACGCCGACAAGAAGAGCGTGTTCGACATCGCTGCCGAGACCGGTGCGCTGGCCAAGAAGGCGCGCGACGGCAAGCTCGGCCCGGCCGACATGTCGGGGGCGTGCTTCACGATTAGCTCGCTGGGCGGTATCGGCGGCACCTACTTCGCGCCCATCGTCAATGCGCCCGAAGTCGCCATCCTCGGGGTGAACAAGTCGGTGATGAAGCCGGTGTGGGACGGCAAGCAGTTCGTGCCGCGCCTGACCCTGCCGATGTCGCTGACCGCGGATCACCGCGTCATCGACGGCGCGCTGGCCACCCGCTTCAACGTGTACCTCGCGCAACTGCTGGCGGACTTCCGCCGCGTGATGCTCTGACACGGTGAGGAGTGCGGGGTTGGGGGCGCAAGCCCTTGGCCCCGCGCCCTTCCTCTTCCGGAAACTCCTCACGAGGTGATGAAGATGAGTCAAGTAATTGAAGTGAAAGTCCCGGACATCGGCGATTTCGATTCAGTGCCGGTGATCGAGCTGTTCGTCAAGGTCGGCGACAGCATCA
>NZ_DAOMPS010000071.1:0-17109 GCF_035444905.1 Thauera sp. | reverse complement strand
CAGATCGCGGACGTCGGTTTGTTCTGATGTTTTTATATTGATTTAAATAACAAAGAAGTTAACAGTGGCCGAAAATCTGTGGATAAATCGGTTACGCCCTTTGCGTGCAAGGTTTCCCGCGGTCTAACAAGGGGTTGATAAGCCCCTTGGTGGCCTGTGGTTGCTTTGTTCATGCATTTGCGCCTATTCGCGCCGGGCAGCCTTATTCACAAGCCTTCCCGCAATTACCCTCAGGATTGTTCACGTACATGGTCCTCGCCCAGCTCCATACCCGTCCCGCCTGGGAAATCTTCTGTCAGGTTGTGGATAACTTTGGGGATATCGGCGTCTGCTGGCGACTGGCGTGCGATCTGGCGCGGCGCGAGGGCGCGCCGGTCCGCCTCTGGGTCGATGACTGGGCCGTCCTGTGCCGGATCTGTCCGTCCGCTGCGGGCGGCGATGGCGGGCACGGCCTGATGGTCGAGGGCGTGGAGCTGCGCCACTGGGTCGAGCCGTTTCCGGTGCTCACACCGGGCGAGGTCGTCATCGAGGCCTTCGCCTGCGAACTGCCCGACGCCCACCTGCAGTCGATGGCCCGCCTGGCGGTGAAGCCGGTGTGGATCAACCTCGAGTACCTGTCGGCCGAAGACTGGGTGGCGGGCTGCCATGGGCTCGCTTCACCGCATCCCCGCCTGCCGCTGGTCAAGCATTTCTTCTTTCCGGGTTTCGATGCCGTCAGTGGAGGATTGCTGCGCGAGCCGGACCTGCTTGCGCGGCGTGACACCTTCGTCGCCGCACCCGCCGGTCGGCGGGCCTGGCTTGCGGCACGGGGTCTCGACCGCCTGTCCGACGACACCTTGTTCGTCTCGCTCTTTGCCTACGCGCATCCTGCGCTCGGCGCGCTGTTCGCAGCCTGGCAGGCCGGTCCGCGACCGGTCGCCCTGCTGGTGCCGGAGTCGCGCGTGCTGGGCGATGTGGCGCAGGCGCTCGGCCTGCCGGGCCTGCGGGTGGGTGCATCGGTGACGCGCGGCCGGCTCAGCGTCTTCGTGCTGCCCTTCACCGATCAGGCCGGTTATGACGCCTTGCTGTGGAGTTGTGCGCTCAACTTCGTGCGCGGCGAGGACTCCTTCGTTCGCGCGCAGTGGGCCGGCCGCCCCTTCGTCTGGCAGATCTACCCGCAGGCCGAGGATTCGCATCGCGACAAGCTCGAGGCCTTCCTCGCGCGCTACTGCGCCGGCTGGCCCGCCGGCGAGGCCGAGGCCCTCGCCGGCTTCTGGCGGGCATGGAACGGCTTCGGTGGCGACGGACCCGGCCTGGGCGAGGCCTGGTCACGCCTGGCCGCGGTGCTGCCGGCGCTCGACGCGCATGCGCAGCGATGGTGCGAAGGGCAGGCCGCCCAACCCGATCTCGTGAGCCGCTTGACAGAATTCTGTTTCCACATCAAGGGCGCCCCGGGGTAGAATCGCGCGCTAATTTTTTCAAGGACATGCGGCCACGAGCCGCGTCGGATCATTCAGGAAACAGCATGAAAACCGCTCAGGAACTCCGCTCCGGCAACGTCATCATGGTCGGCAGCGACCCGCTGGTGGTGCAGAAGGCCGAATACAACAAGTCCGGCCGCAACGCCGCGGTCGTCAAGATGAAGTTCAAGAACCTGCTCACCGGCGCGCCGTCGGAGTCGGTTTACAAGGCCGACGACAAGTTCGAGGTGGTCGTGCTCGATCACAAGGAAGTCACCTATTCCTACTTCGCCGACCCGATGTACGTGTTCATGGACGCCGACTACGAGCAGTACGAAGTCGAAGCCGACAACATGACGGACGCCCTCAAGTACCTCGAAGACGGCCTGCAGTGCGAGGTGGTGTTCTACAACGGCAAGGCGATCTCGGTCGAGCTGCCCAACAGCGTCGTGCGCGAAGTCGTCTACACCGAACCCGCCGTCAAGGGCGACACCTCGGGCAAGGTCATGAAGCCGGCCAGGATCAACACCGGCTTCGAGCTGCCGGTGCCGGCCTTCGTCGAGATCGGTGACAAGATCGAGATCGACACCCGCACCGACGAGTACAAGAACCGCGTCAAGTAAGCTTCGCGCGTTCTCTGCACCGCACGAATGGGCCCGCAAGGGCCCATTTGCTTTCCGGATGTTGCAGTGTGGAATCCGTCCATTGTTTTCCCCGTCGGATTCCGTAACCTCATGGCTAGCCCCTCCACTGCCCATCCCCGTGCCGACCATCATGAAAGCCCTGCCTGCCCTTCTGTCTGTCCTTGCCCTGAGCCTGCTGGCGGCCTGCTCGCCCGAGCCTGTACAGGAGGCACCGAAGGCGGCCGAGACCCCGCCCGCCGCCGAGCAATCGCGGCAGGACGCCAGGGAGGCCAGCCGGGAGGCGGTCGAAGCGGCGCGCGAAGCGGCCGGCAAGGCCGGCGAAGCCGCGAAGAAGTTGGGTGAAGCGGGCGCGGCCGCGGTGCAGGCGGTGGTCGAAACCACCGAAGAGAAGATGCGCCAGGGGGTGGAGGCGGCGGCCGGTAGTGAAGAGACCGTACGCGACGCCAAGGAAGCCGCCGAACAGGCCGCACAGCGGATCGCCGAGGCCACCCGCGATGCCGCGCAACGCCTGAAGGAAGTGGGCAAGGGCGCGATCGAAAGCGTGCGCCCGAAGACGGAGCCGGCTGGCGAGGCCGTCGAGCAGCCGCCGGCGCCGGTCGAGGAGCGCAGCCCGGCAAGCCCGGCCGAGGGTGAGGCCACGCGCTGAAGCCGGACACCCGGGAAAGCGGGTGGAGCATGCCTTACGCGATCGTGGTGCGCTTGCTGCTGTGCGGCCTGCTGCTGGCTGCCATCGTCGGTGTGCCGGCGCGGGCGCTTGCCGCAGCGGATCCCGCAGGCGAGACGGCCGCCCCGGTCGGCGTGCTCGAGGTTTTCGTACGCGAGGGCTGCCCGCACTGCGCCGATGCCAAGCGTTTTCTGGCTGAACTGGCGGTGCAGCGGCCCGCACTGGCGATCGTCTATCGCGAGGTGGACCGCGACCCCGCCGCACGTGATGCGCTGATCGAGATCAGCCGCCAGGCCGGTGCCTGGCCGCCCGGCGTGCCCACCTTCGTCTTCGGCGCGCAGGTGCTGGTCGGTTTCGACGATGGCGAGCATATCGGTGCCGACTTGCTGCGCCTGCTCGATGAGGCCGCGCCGCGGGCGCCGCCCGACACGGTCGAGTCAGGCCTGTTCGGCACGCTGCGGGCGAGCGAGCTCGGCCTGCCGCTGTTTACGCTGGCGATCGGCCTGCTCGACGGCTTCAACCCCTGCGCAATGTGGGTGTTGCTGTTCCTGCTGTCCTTGCTGCTGCGCCTCAAGGAGCGCCGGCGGATGGTCCTGGTGGCCGGCACCTTCGTGCTCGCCAGCGGCGCCGTGTATTACGCCTTCATGGCGGCCTGGCTCAACGTGTTCCTCTTCGTCGGCATGACCGAGGCGCTGCGCGTGGGGCTGGCCGGACTGGCGATGCTGATCGGCTTCATCAACGTCAAGGACTTCTTCGCCTTCCGCCGTGGGGTGTCACTGTCCATCCCGGAGGCGGCCAAGCCCGGCCTTTACGCACGGGCGCGCGCGATCCTGAAGGCGGAATCGCTTCCCGGCTCGCTCGCCGCGGTGGCGGCGCTGGCGGTGGTGGTCAATTTCGTCGAGCTGCTGTGCACTGCCGGCCTGCCGGCCATCTATACCGCAGTGCTGACCCAGCATGACCTGTCGCCGCTGGCGCACTACGGCTATCTCGGCCTCTACATCCTCGCCTACATCGCCGACGATGCGCTGATGGTCGGTGCCGCGGTGCTGGCCCTGGGCAGCGGCAAGCTCGACGAACGCGGCGGGCGCCGGCTCAAGCTGGTGTCGGGCGCGGTCATGCTGGCGCTCGGGCTGGTGATGCTGCTGCGGCCGCAGTGGTTGATGTAGCGCGGCCCAACGCTTGAGCGGACGCGGCGCGTGCCGCGCGCGCACAGCGGATCGCGGCGGACGCTGTTCGGCGTGCATTGTTCGTCGAACGACAATGATCTGATCGCTCCCGCCCTCTTTATCCCTGACCGGCAAACGGCGATCATCGGCGACCGCCCTCCGTCCGCCCCGAGCATGAGCGATCCCGCTGCCTCCCCTCCTGCCTCCAGCAGCCGTGCCATCGTCGCCCAACTCCTGCACCACGCCTGGCCGGTGCTGATCGCCCAGCTGCTGTCGATGACGATGATGGTCGCCGACACCGTGATCGCCGGCCGCTACGGCACCGAGGATCTCGCCGGCGTCGCCATCGGCAGCAGCTACTACATCTCGGTGGTGATGCTGCTCACCGGCACGCTCCAGGCGGTGGCGCCGACCATCGCCCACCACGTCGGTGCCCGCCGCCAGGAGGCGATTGCGCCTGCGCTGCAGCAAGGTTTCTGGCTCGCGCTGCTGCTCGCAGTGCCCGGCGTGGCCCTGATGCTCAGCCCCGGCTGGCTGCTCGAGCTGGCCAGCGTGCCGGCCGCGGTCGCCGCCAAGGCCAGCGACTACCTCGCCGCCACCGCGCTGGGCCTGCCGGCGCTGCTGCTCTATCGCACCTTCTACGCCTTCAACAATGCCGTCGGCCGGCCGCGGGTACTGATGGTGATCAGCGCCATTGTCATGTCCACCCACGTCCCGCTGGCGTGGGCGCTGACCAACGGCGCGTTCGGGCTCGATCCCATGGGCGGGATGGGTTGCGGGCTGTCGACCGCGCTGGTCAATTGGCTCGCCTGCGGCTGCGGCCTGGCCTATCTGTGCCTGAATCCCGCTTACCGGCCGTACCGGCTCTTCCACGCCTGGCAGCGGCCGCAGGGGAAGCCGCTGGGCCAGCTGCTGCGCCTCGGCCTGCCGATGGGCCTGTCGACCTTCATCGACATCAGCTCCTTCACGCTGATCGCCATCCTCGCCGCCCGCCTCGGTACCGAGACGGTGGCCGGCCACCGCGTCATCGCCAACTTCACCGGCATGATCTACATGCTGCCGCTGTCGCTGTCGATCGCCACCATGGTGCTGGTCGGACAGGCGGCAGGCGCGCAGGACTGGCGGCGCGCCCAGCGCACCGCCCGCCTCGGCATGAAGCTGGCGCTGGGCTTCGCGCTGCTGATCGGGGCGCTGCTATGGGTGCTGCAGGGCCCGCTGGTGGCGTTCTCGAGCGCCGACCCGGCGGTGCAGGCGGTGGCGCTCGGGCTGGTCGTCTGGCTGCTGCTGTACCAGTGTTTCGACGCCCTGCAGACCGTAGCCGCGCACGCCCTGCGTGGCTACAAGGTCACCTTGCTGCCGATGGTGGTGCACACCTTCTGCTTCTGGGGCATCGGGCTCGTCGGCGGGTACTGGCTGAGCTTCCATGCCCCCTGGCGCGTCGACGCGCCGTCGGTGGCCGGCTTCTGGCAAGCCTGTGTTATCGCCACGCTCGCGGCGACCCTGCTGTTCGGCACCATGCTGCGCGGGGTGGCGCGGCGGCATGTGCGGGACGCGCCGGGCGCGGCGTAGCGGCCGCAGTCGGGTCGACCCCGTGGCCGGCAGCATCGGCGCGTGGGCTGACCCCAGTGCGCGCCTCCTCAATTCGAGCCGCGTCGCCATACCGCGGCCAGCGCGCCGAGCTTCTGCCAGGCGGACAGGCGCTCGTCCGACACCGCATCGAGGAAGTCCGACAGGCGCTTGGATTTCACCATCGTGTACATCGTCAGCGCGGTGGATACCAGGAACACCAGCGCGAAATAGAGCAGGCGCTCGCTCATCGGCGATTCCGCCTCGGCGAGCAGGTTCATCCCCAGGAAGCCGGTGGTGATCGTGCCGATGAGGCCGAAGATCGTCACCACGGTCAGCCGCACCACGGTGTTGGCCTGGCGGCGCAGGCTGTCGGCGTCCAGGTAGCTGTTCATGTCGGCGGTGCGCTCCTTGACCTCGGCATACAGCGCGTCGGTGCCCAGGTGCGAGGTGGTCATGCGGAACAGCGCGCGCGTCTGCGCCTGCTCGGCGATGTCGTGGAACCAGTAGCGGTGGGGGAAGCGCAGGAAGCTCTCGAAGCTGGCGCGGATCCTGCGCTTGAAGCGGCGCACGCTCGCCGGGTCGGCGACGTGCAGGCGCTTGAGCGCCTCGACCAGGCGCTCGGAGAACATCAGCAGCGATGCCTTCTGGAAGTGCGCGATCAGGAACAGCAGGAAGTGCTGGTGTCGAAACTGCGCCAGCACGCCGCGCTCGCGGTCGGTGAAGTAGGCCGAGCGCGCGTCGCCGACCACGACCAGCGCGTGGCCGCTGCACAGGTAGCGGGTCCACGGCGCCGCGCCGCCGGCGGACCAGAAGCGGTCGTAGCAGTAACGGCGCTCGAAGTCGTCCAGATGCGGTGCGGCGTAGGGCAGCGCGCCGGGACTCGTACCCTCCGCCTTGGGTTCGTCGCGGGCTTCGGCAGGGCCGGCGCCGGTGACCAGGCCGAGGCGCACGAAATCGTTGCGCGTGAGCGCACGCGGATCGTCGACCGCGAGGTAGGCGGCGAGCGGCATGCGGTGGTATTCGATCTGGCGGTAGCGCAGCACGCCGTCCTGCTCCGCGTAGGCGCTCGCCAGCGGCTGCATCAGCCACGCCCAGTGCGCGGCGATGCGCGGCGCGCGATGGCGGCTGACATGGGTCATGAACGCGGCGCGCTCGTGCGCATCCGTTTGCGCCAGCACGCTGCCGTCGCGGCCGATCCATTCGGCGCTCGCCAGGCTGTGCAGCGCGCGGCCATCGGCGTTCCAGCCCGAGGGGTAGGCGCGCCCGGCGCGGTACATCAGCTCCTCCACCCGGGACAGCGGCATGTCGTTGCCGGCGACCTCGACGTTCAGGATCACCACATCGACGTCGAAGAAGAAGTACAGATGCACATGCACCACGTCGAGCGTCACCGGCGTGTCGCCCTCGCGCGCGGCAACGCGCACCGCGGCGATGTCGCGGCGCCGGAACACACGCATCGGCGGGCCGGCATCGGCGTCCGAATCATCGCGGCGCAGGCGGCCCTCGCCGTACAGGAACTGCTGCACGTAGGGCAGGAAGGTGACGAACTCGGTGTAGTGGCGCTCCTGGAAGACGCTGCCCGCCAGCTCGGCATCGTGCTCCAGCTCGCGCCACGGACAGGCCTCGCCCATGTCGCGCAGGATCTCCCACGGCCGCTGCTGCGCGCCCGAGCTCCCCGCGACCGGCAGCAGCCGCAGCGGCCACAGCAGGGCGAGGCGGAAATGCTTCACCATCGGCTCGGTGGCGGGCTCGGCCATGGCGTGTCTCCCTTCGCGGTCGCAGGTTGTCGTGCAGGCAGTTTAGCGACAGGCGAAGCAGATCGTCATTCGTGCCAGCGGTCGATCCAGCGTGTGCCGCTCACGCGCCCGTCCCGCGCGTTCAGGTTTCGAGCCACTTCCGCTTTTCGGCCACCTTCGCCCACTCGTCCGCATCGGGCAGCGCCGGATGCGCCTCGACGATACGCGGCCACGCCTTCGCCAGCGTGGCATTGAGTGCGAGGTATTCACGTTGCGCATCGGTGAGTTCATCCTCGGGCACGATCGCATCCACCGGGCATTCGGCCACGCACAAGGTGCAGTCGATGCACTCCTCGGGGTCGATCACCAGGAAGTTCGGGCCCTCGCGGAAGGCATCGACGGGACACATGCTCACGCAATCCGTGTACTTGCAGCGGATGCACGCCTCGGTGACGACGTGGGTCATGGCCCTGTCTCCTCGAACAGGGTCTCGAGCACGGGAAAGAGCTCGCGCTCCTCGAAGCGAACGTGGTCGATCAGTGCCTGCCCGGCCAGCGCTTCGTCCCTGCCGCTCAGCGCCGCCGCGAAAAGAAGCCTGAGCTGTGCGTGCTCCGCGCGCAGGCGTTCGGCGAACGCGCCGTGGCGATCGGTCTCGAGCAGCGGCAGCAGATCGCGCTCTTCCTCGGCGAAATGGGCTTCGATGCCGGGAAGTTCGGCGCCGAGCTCTGCCTGGGCGCCGCCGGCGAGCAGATGCCTGCCGAGGCGCAGCGCGGTGTGATGCTCACGGGACAACTGGGCGAGGCGGGTGTGACGCTTCATGGCGGATCCCTGTGATGACTCCTTGAAGAGGAATTTAAGACTCCTCTTTAAAAGAGTCAACTCAGATGAATCTATTGTTGTTAGCATGCGGCCGACAGCAACTCCTCTGCGTACCCTGGCGATGAATATCACACAGCACACCGACTACGCGCTTCGGGTCCTCATGTACCTCGGGGCATGCCCCGAGCGGCGCGTCACCATCAAGGAAGTGGCCGAGCGCTTCGACATCTCACGCAGCCACCTCATGAAAATAGTCACCGAACTGGTGGCGAAGGGCTTCGTCGACGGCGCGCGCGGCAAGGGCGGGGGCTTGAAGCTGGCACGTGCCCCCAGCGAGATCGGTCTCGGCGATGTGGTCCGCCAGGTCGAACCCAGCCTCGCACTGGTGGAGTGCTTCGGAACGCAATCGCACTGCGTGCTGGATCCGGTCTGCCGGCTCAAGGGCGCGCTGGACGGTGCGCTGCAGGCCTTCCTGGCGGTGCTCGACCGTGTTTCGCTCGCGGACCTCGTCGGCAGCGACGCACGACTGAACGCGGTGCTCGGCCTGGAACCGGCCGGGCGTCACCCCTTGCCGGTCACGATCCTGCGTCAGGTCGCCAGGACGAAAGGACGATAGCGCAGGCAAGAGCCCACGACGGGTTCGGGAGCGGTGCAGGCCGTCACGGTTGCGCTGAACCGAACCCAAGGCCGGCGCCGAGCCCTTTCGGGGCGCTGTGCTATGTTGGAAAAACCGTGGAGGGCAAGCGATGAAGATCCGACAGGCCATGAGCTGGGAGTGGGACGCGATCGCCGGAATCGCCGCCGCCTTCGTGGCCATCGTCCTGCACCTGCTGCACATCGTCGACGAGACCGTCGTGCTTCCGATCCTGCTGGCGCTGGTGGGCCTGCTGTTCATCAATTTCATGCGCCACAGCCGTAACATCGAGCTGACCGCCGAGCAGGTCGAACGCATGGGGCATACGGTCGACAGCCTGGCGGCCGCACTCGAGCGTCCGGGGCTGGCCCTGATCGGGCCGCGCCAGTTGCAGACGGCGTATCACCGCTTCCTGCTTGCGATGAGCGGAGACTCGATCTGGTTCAACGTGTGCCTGTCGATGTACCGCACACCCGCGCTCTTCGACGCCCTGCTGCGGCCTGCCATCGACAACCCGGCGGTCGGGTCGATCCAGTTCGTGCTCGATGAAAGCCAGCGCGAGCTGTGGGACAGCACGATCGCGCCCCAGATCGCTGCCTGCGCGGGTCACGCGCGTGTCCGTCCGCCACGCTGGTGCAAGCTGGAACGCACGCTCTCCTTCATCCTCGCGGACAGCCAGCACAGCGGGGCTTGCGAGGCCCTGCTCAGCTTCTGGGGCGAACCCTTCATGGCCCAGGCGACCGGGCGGGATGTGCCGCGCTTCGTCTTTCACGTGCATCAGCACTCCGAGCTGCTGCCCCACCTGCTCGAACTCGAAGGCTGCAGCGCCCACTTTCGTTCGCGCGCGCAGTGAAGGGACCGCCGCCGCGCGCGGTGGTTCAGGACGAACGCCGCAGCAACGCCAGGCGGATACGCTCGATCGCGTGCGAGGGGCTCAGGCCTTTCGGGCAGACCTCGGTGCAGTTCATGATCGTGCGGCAGCGGTAGAGGCGATAGACGTCGTCGAGGAAGTCCAGGCGCTCGGCGGTGGCGGTGTCGCGGCTGTCGGCGATGAAGCGGTAGGCCTGCAACAGCCCCGCAGGTCCGATGAACTTGTCCGGATTCCACCAGTAGGACGGGCAGAACGCACTGCAGCAGGCGCACAGGATGCATTCGTACAGCCCGTTCAGGCGCTCGCGCTCGGTCGGCGTCTGCAGCCGTTCGCGTTCGGGCAGGGGCTCGTCGTTCATCAGCCAGGGCTGGATCGAGTGGTAGTGGGCGAAGAACTGCGTCATGTCCACGATCAGGTCGCGGATCACCGGAAAGCCGGGTAGCGGCCGCAGCACGATCGGCTCTTTCAGCCCGTCGAGCGCGGTCAGGCAGGCGAGGCCGTTGCGGCCGTTGATGTTCATCGCGTCCGAGCCGCACACGCCCTCGCGGCACGAGCGCCGGAACGACAGACTGTCGTCCTGCACACGGAGCCGCACCAGCAGGTCGAGCAGCTTCTTGTCACCCGCCTCCGGCTGCACGTCGTAGGCCTGCATTCGCGGCGGATCGTCGTGCTCCGGGTCGTAGCGATAGATGTTCAGTTTCATGTCCGTCCCTTCGCCGCTCAGGCGGTGAGTGCCACCGTGGCCAGGCTCAGCAGCACGCGCACCAGCACGCCGAGCAGCACGACCGCGATCAGGCTCAGCACCGCCAGCCGCAGTCCGCGCGGCTGGATGTAGTCGAGCACGATGTCGCGCATCCCGACCCAGGCATGCGCGCACAAGGCGCCGAACAGCAGCGCGATCAGCGGCCCGCCCAGCACGCCGCCGGCGAAGGCGCGCCACCCGGCGAAATCGAGCGGCGACGCAAAGGGCAGCGCGAGCACGCCGAACACGATCAGCACGAGCAGCAGCAAGGCGCTGATGCGCTGCACCACCCATGCCCGCTGGCCGTCGTACAGCCTCATGTCAGCCCCCAGACGAGAAACAGCAGGGTGAGCGCGGGCGCGGCGACCAGGACCAGACGCGCGCTGGCGCGTGCCCGCACAAGCTCGCTGCCCACGCCGACGTCCATCAGCAGGTGGCGGACCCCGGCCAGCACGTGATGCACGAGCGCCCACAACAGCACGGCTGCCGTCGCGATCCAGAAGGGCGACGAGAGCAGATCGCGCACCGCCACGAAGCCCGCCTCGGTGCGCAGCGAGGCGTCGAGCATCAGGGCAACGACGGGCAGGGCGATGAACAGCAGCACCCCCGCCACGCGGTGCGCGATCGACGCGATCGCGCCGATCGGAAAGCGGATCTGCGCCAGATTCAGGAATACCGGCAAGCGGGGCGTAGGCCTGTCCATTTCGGCTCCCGGGCAGTTCGAGCCTCCGCCGGTGGCGGCGGAGCGCGTCTTACCCCAACCATAGACCACAGGCCGATGTGGTGCCGGCGTCGGGGCAGGGCGATCGCACGAACGGATGGGCTGCCTTGTGGAAGCGGGCTTGCCCGCTCCCACCGCGCATGGCGCGATCCCTCTGTGGGAGCGACAAGCACGCGCAGCGCCTCGAGGCGCGGTCCTGCGCGTCCTACGATGACCGCGCGTTCGACGCCGATCCGCTGCCTTCGCGCCAGAGCCACATGGACGTGATCGCCAGCAGCAGGCCGGCTGCCGCACTGGCGACGCTCAGGGCGTCCCAGCCCGCAATGCGCGTGTCGCCGATGAGGCGCACGAGCAGCGGACCGGCGATCTGTCCCGCGGCGAAGCCGGTGGTCATGCGTGCCAGCAGCGGCGTCGGGTTGGCGGGCATGCGCTCGCGCGCCAGTTGAAGGCCCGCCATGGTGGTGACCATGAAGGTCCCGCCGACCAGCACGGCCGAGGCCGCCAGCACCCACAAGGCCGGCTGCAGCAGCGGGAGCACGGTGCCCACCGCCATCACCCCCTGTGCGATCGCCCACACCTTGCGGCGCGACCAGCCGTGCAGCCTGTGCGCGGCAAAGGCCACCGACAGCGCCGCCGCCGTGCCGAAAATGGGCCAGGTGAGCCCGAACACGAGCGGGTCGGACACCAGCTGGCGGGCCATCGTGGGCAGGAAGGTCGCGGGAATGATGTAGCCGAAGCCGAACGCGCCGTAGCACAGCACCACCCCCAGGTTTCCACCTGAGACCGCGGGCGCTGCGGGCCGCGGCGCGCCCGCCACGCCGGAAGCCGCGGCGGCGGCGGGCTGCGCGGGCAGACGCCGCATGACCTGCACGGCGCCGACGGTGGCGAGCAGCCCGAGTTCCACCCACAGCACGGTCGCCGCCTGCGCGCCGCCCAGCCAGGTCAGCACGCCGGTTGCCGCGATCCCCAGCCCCACCCCCGTATAGATCCATCCCCCCAGGGAGGTCGCCTGCCGGCGCGCCAGCTCCGGCAGGCACCAACTGCTGGCGCACACCAGCACCCACGCGCTGAAGACGCCTGCGCTGCCGCGGAGCGCCATGCCCACCCACGGCAGCGCGGCGTTGCCCCAGGCCATCGCCAGCGTGGTCGCGGCGACGCCCAAAAGCCCGACCTGCAAGCCCCGCCGCGGGCTGCGCGCAAACCACGACGCGCTGATCGCGCCGAGCAGGTAACCGACGTAGTTTGCGGTCGCCCATTCCGTCCCGGTCACCGCGTCCAGGCTGCCGTCGCGCACCATCAGCGGCATCATCGGCGTGAATGCGAAGCGACCGATGCCCATTGCGATGGCAAGCGCGACGAGGCCGATGAAGACGACCGATCGGGGCGACAGGGAGAATGAAGAGTGGGGTTCCATGGCGAGATTAGACTCCGATCGGGTCACGGACGGAACGTGGCGCCGACGACGCCTGGTTGCGAGTGCCCCCTCGCGTGCGACAGCCCGCATGCCCTTGCACGCCCCCACCGCGTGGCCTATACGTATGTCCTGTAGTACCCGCCTTGCGCTGGCCTAATCGCAAGGCTCCCCAACCCACAACGCAGCGCGCTCGCAGGAAACGGACCCATGGACAAACTCAAGATCACCTATTTCGACTTTTCCGGCGGACGCGCAGAGCCCGCACGGCTGGCCCTGCACATCGGCGGAATCGCGTTCGAGGACAATCGTTTTGCACCCGGTGAGTTTGCCGAGGTCCGCAAGACCACACCGCTGGGCCAGGTGCCGACGCTTCACGTCAATGACGTGCAGGTCACCCAGAGCGATGCAATTACGCGCTATGCCGGAAAGCTGGCCGGGCTTTACCCCGAAGACCACCTTCAGGCCTTGCTCTGCGACGAAGTGATGGGCGCGCTGGAAGACATCAACATAAGGATCGTGGCGACCTTCGGCATGACCGGCGATGCGCTCAAGGACGCCCGCGAGGCCCTGGCGGCGGAAGTCTTGCCGCGCTATCTGCGATGGCTGCAGCACCAGCTCGAAGCCCACGGCGGCGAATTCTTTGCAGACCATCGCCTGACCATCGCCGATCTCAAGGCCTTCGTCATTCTGCGCTGGCTGGGCTCCGGCAAGCTGGACCACATTCCTGCCGACCTGGTCGAGACCGTGGCGCCGAAGCTTGCGGCTTTTGTCGACCGCATCGCCGGGATTCCTGCCATCGCCCAGTATTACGAGGCGCGCGGCGGGTCGTGAGCCGAATCACCGTCGCCGCGAGCCGTTGCACCGGCCGCGGCACGGCAAGGCGCAAGCGCTGCTCGACGGGTCCGGTGGCCGGTTCGGTCATGGGACTTGTCTCCATCCTATTGCCTCCCCCCTTAATTCGCCTCGGCTGAAACGCGGTTCGCATCGCCTGCATCCAATGGGTTAAACACGGCCAGAACGGAGCAAGCCATGATCCCGGACAGATACCCCGCCACCACGGCTCCCCGCGCCGACATCGACCTGGCGCAGGCGGTTGCGGCGGGCGACCAGGACGCGTTCACGACGCTGATGCGGCGCCACAACCAGATGCTGTTCCGCACCGCGCGCAGCATCCTGCGTGACGATGAGGAGGCCGAGGAGGTGGTGCAGGACGCCTACCTGCTCGCCTACCGCGGCATGCACCACTATCGCGGCGAGGCGCGGCTATCCACCTGGTTGATCCGCATCGTGGCCAATCGCGCGATTCGCCGCCGGCAACGTCTGGGCCGCGAGCGGGCGATCTTTGCCGCCGTCGATGCTCCCGCAGGCGAGGAGGAGGACGACATGGGCGAAAGCCGCTTTCCGAACCCGGAATCCGCCGCCGCCAACAGCGAACTGCGGCGCCTGCTCGAATCCCACATCGACGCGCTGCCGGATCTGTACCGCGAGGTCTTCGTGCTGCGCGGCGTCGAGGAGCTCAGCAGCGAAGAGACGGCCGACGTGCTCGGCATTCCCGAGGCCACGGTACGCACCCGCTTCTTCCGCGCTCGACATCTCCTGAGCCAGGCGCTGGCCCGGGACATGGACCCCGTCTTCGGCGAGGTGTACGCCTTTGCCGGCGACCGATGCGACCGGATCGTCGCGGGTGTGCTGGCACGCCTGCGGCGGAGATCCGTTTGAGCAGCCCGGTGCTGCGCCACCCAAGGAGAAAGACATGAACACGCTGATCAAGCAGGCCATCGCGGCGGTCGAGCCCCGTCGCACCTTCCTGGGCCAGGCCGGCCTCCTGCTTTCCGGCACGGCCGTTGCCCTGCTCTCCGGCCGCGAGGCACTGGCCGCCAAAGCCGACAAAGCCGACCACGCGGTCGAAAGCGACCTGCGCATCCTCAACACCGCGCTGGGGGCCGAACTGGAAGCCATTGCCGCCTACCAGGTCGGCGCCGAAAGCGGCCTCCTGGAAAAAACGGTGCTCGACCTGGCGGTCACCTTCCAGGGCCATCACAAGCAGCACGCCGAGCTGCTCGCCGCCACCATCGGCAAGCTCGGCGGACGCGCGGTCGCTGTCCGGGACAAATACAGTTTCCCGGTCGATACGCTGAAGAATCAGACCGATGTGCTGCGCTTCGCGGCAGCGCTCGAAAAGGGTGCGGTCAGCGCCTATCTGGGCGCCATCCCGCTGTTCGGCAACCGGGACCTCGCCAAGGCGGCCGGCAGCATCCTCGGCGACGAAGCCATGCACTGGGCGATCCTGCGCAATGCCGTCGGCGATGTGCCGGTGCCCGACGCCTTCGTATCCTGAATCGGGAGATCCACGATCATGCGCGCGACAGGCTCCGTTGGCTGGCTGCTGCTCTGCACCGC
Source organism: Thauera sp. (assembly GCF_035444905.1). Taxonomy (GTDB): domain Bacteria; phylum Pseudomonadota; class Gammaproteobacteria; order Burkholderiales; family Rhodocyclaceae; genus Thauera. The sequence continues at coordinate 2,290 of NZ_DAOMPS010000071.1, read as the reverse complement.
GCTCGCCGGGAGCGCAGCGGCGGATACCCCCGCGGACGACGCCTATGCCCGTGGCGCCCGGGTGTATGAGCGCTGCGCGGCCTGCCACGCGCTCGAGTGGGACCGCACCGGACCGCGCCACTGTGGCCTGATCGGGCGGCGCGCAGGGAGCGTTCCCGGCTTCCCCTATTCGCCCGCGATGCGCAGTGCAGGCTTCGTCTGGGACGAAAGGACGCTCGACCGCTTCCTGCGCTCGCCCTTGACGGCCGTCCCCGGCACCAGCATGGGCTACGACGGCGTGAAGGACGACGCCGAGCGGCAGGATCTGATCGTGTTCCTGCGCGAGGTGAACGACACGGCCCCTTGTCGCAAGCTGTCGGCGGACGCAGCGCAGCGTCCTTGATGCGTGGGCGCGGCGAGGGGGCGGCGCACATCCGGGAGAGAGACATGTTCGATTACGACCCCGAAGCCATCGCCGCCATCCTCGGCACCAGTCTCGATGCCGTGTTCACCATCGATGAGCGCGGCCGGATCGTCGATACGAATGCGGCCGCCACCCGACTCTTTGGCTGGCAGCGCGAGGAGTTCCTCGGCGCCAACATCTCGATCATCGTGCCGTCGCCGCTCAAGGAGCAGCACGACGGCTTTCTGCGCGCCTTCCGCCCGGACCGTGGCGTCAAGCATGTGCTCGGCCGCGGCCCGCGGCTCGAGGGCGTGCGCAAGGACGGCTCGCGCTTCCCGGTCGAGGTCGGCATCTCCACCTTCGAGCGCCAGGGGCGGCGCTTCTTCACCGGCTTCGTCCGCGACATGAGCGAACGCCAGCGCACCGAGGACCGCATGCGCTACCTCGCGCTGCACGACGCCGAGAGCGGCCTGCTCAACCATCGGGGCTTTGCCGAACACTGCGCCGGGCCGGCCGACGGCGAGCGGCGCGTGGCCGTGTTCCGTATCGAGGAATTCCGGCGCTTCGCCGTGGCCTATGGCGAACGCTGGAGCATGGCCACCTTGCGGGAGATCGCCGCCCGCCTGCAGGCGACACTCGGCCCGCACGAAGCGGCGGCTCGATTGCGCGAGGACAGCTTCGCGCTGTGCCTGGGCGCCGATGCCATGTCGCGCATCGAAACCCTCGCCGCCGCACTCCGGCAGCCCTATGCGTGGGACACCACCTCCCTTCTATTGACCGTCACCTTCGGTCTCTCCTGCTGTGGGGGCGAGCTCGACGAACTCCTGCGCACGGCGCAGTGGGCCTGCTATCGCTCCGGCGTCGCCGGCCGGGGCGGCATCAATGCGTTCACCGCTGGCCTGCAGCAATCGACCGTGCGCGAACTCGGCATCGAATCCCGCCTGCGCGACGCGGTGCGCAACAACCGGCTGCAGCTGCTGCTGCAGCCCAAGTGCCGGCTGGTCGATCGACGGATCGTGGGTGCCGAGGCCTTGGTGCGCTGGGACGACCCGCAGCTCGGTTCGGTCCCACCCGCCGAATTCGTCCCGCTGGCCGAACGGCTCGGCCTGGTGGGCGAGATCACCGACTGGGTGCTGCAGCGCAGCCTGGCCGAGATCGCCGCCTGCCCCGACCCGGCGGTCAGCGTCGCCGTCAATTTCTCGGCCTTGGACTTCTACCACCCGGACTTCGTCGCCCGCCTGCAGAACGCCCTGGCCCTTGCCGCCGCGCCGCCCGACCGGCTGGTGATCGAACTGACCGAATCGGCCGCCGTGCAGGACGTGCCCTTGGTCAGCGGAAGGCTGCAGGCGCTGCGTCGGCTCGGTATCGGCGTCTCGCTCGACGACTTCGGCACCGGCTACACCGCACTCGCCTACCTGCGCCAGTTCGCCGTCGATGCCCTGAAGATCGACATCGCCTTCGTGCGCGACCTGCCGCAGAGTCCATCCGCCGTCAGCATCGCCCAGGCCGTCGTGGCGCTCGCCCGCGGGCTGGGTCTGGAAACGATCGCCGAGGGCGTCGAGACCGAGGCTCAGGCTTCACTGCTGACGACGCTGGGCGTGGATGTCGGGCAAGGCTTCCTGTTCGGACGCCCGCTGCCACCGTCGGAATTCCATCGACGGGTACGGCATCAGGTCGAAGCACCCGGTGCGATCTGAACAGGCCGCAGGATCACTTGGGGGAATGCTTGTACGGGTGAATCGACGACAGCAGGTGATCGGCCAATGATTTCGCTTGATTCTGCTCGGATACATGCAATATCAATGACCGGCTGCCGAAATCTCCAATTCACACTGCCGACCCACAGCGGTCATCAGGGCCATCGCACTCGAATGACATGGCCTTTTTGAGATTTTCCAAGAAAGTCGT
>NZ_DAOMPS010000070.1:0-17186 GCF_035444905.1 Thauera sp. | reverse complement strand
TGGAAGCACTTTCCAAAAAGGGGCGAAAATCGGGGTGAAGTGTCGAACCCCGGCGGTCTCGATCCATCGGCCTACGGTACGCACTCGATGCGGCGTACGAAGGCGATCTTGATCTACAAGCGCACGAAGAACCTGCGGGCCGTTCAGTTCCTGCTGGGCCACTCCAAGCTCGTGCCGACCTTGCGGTGTTTGGGTATTGAGGCGGACGACGCACTGGAGATCGACGAGCAGATCGAGATCTGATGGCGTAGGGCAAGTCGTCGGCCTGACATGACGCTCACGGATGGCCTCGATCCGCGATCAACGGCCGCTATGCGGATGCGGTTTTCAATAGCGGCAGCCGGCCATCAAGAGACATAGCGGGTGCGAAAGTTCGCGCAATGCGAAGGGCGGGTAACTGATCCTTGACCGGCCGGCAGTATCCCTTGGTACTTAGACAGGTGACGATCCTTGCAGCCCAATTGTTGGTGTCCGGATAATGACTCTCAGCCGGGGGCCGCTCAATCTGCTGGCCATAGCCCCTTGAAGACGACTGCGCTCGGTCACAAACTGAACGTATTTTTCTAAGGTATGCTTCTCGCGCTTCGGCCCAGCTCCGGATCCCTATCGCTTGTGGGGGTGAGCCTTGGCCCCTGTCGTCTGCTTTCGGTCAGGCGCTTGATGAGTGCGGCGCGACGACCGAGATTGGTGGTCTGATGGTGCGGGGGATGATCGACCAAATCGAGCCCGCGATGGAACGCACTCGGCGACGATAACGAGACCCAAATGGTGATGCAGGGGATCCATCCGTGATGACATTCGAACGTGGTGCCTTTGGATTACAGGCTGGCTGGCCATGCAGACACCCCGACCGTCACTGAATGCGCTGCGCGCCTTTGAGGCGGCGGCACGGTTGCGCAGCGTGACGGCGGCGGGCGAAGAACTGTCGGTAACACATGGTGCCGTCAGTCGCCATATAAGGGCCCTGGAGGAGTTGCTCGGAGTGACATTGCTGATCCGGGGGCCGCACTCCACCGATCCGACGGTCGAGGGTGCGCGCTTGGCCGAGGGCCTAGCGGCGGCGTTCGCGCGGATCCAGGCTAGCATTGAGGAGTTGAAGCCCGGCCCTCTAACGCTGTCTTGTTCGACGTCGATCATGATGTATTGGCTGATGCCGAGGATTTCACGCTTCCACGAGCGGCACCCGGACGTCGAACTGCATTTCGACATGAACTTCGGTCGCTACGATGCGATACGGGACAAGATCGCGGTCGCAATCCGCAATTCGATGATCAAGCCACCGCCGGATGTCGTCGTCCGCGAACTGGCTGTCGAGCATATCGGCCTCGTATGCTCACCTGAGTACATGCGGTCGGCGCGGCTACGCTCTTTCGACGATCTGGCTGCAGCGCGACGACTGGCGCCGAAGACGAGACCGCAAGCGTGGCACGATTGGACCTCGGCTTTCGGGTACCAGGGGGAGGAGTTGTCCGTGAGTGACTATTATGATCACTTCTACTTGATGATTCAGGCGGTGATCTGTGGCCTCGGCGTAGCCACCGTGCCGCGCATGCTGGTCTTGGATGATCTTCGCTCCGGGAAACTCGTTGCCCCCTTTGGTTTTGTCCCTGGCCCTTACAAGTTGGTCCTGTGGCTTGCGCCGCACGTGAGTTCCAGGACAGATGTACGTGCCCTCGCTCAATGGTTAAGTGAGGAATTGAAGGAAACCTGCGGGAATGAGGAGAACGTTTCAGCGCCGCCAGCGCTGCGTTTGCAAGACGTGGTCAAGGTGAACTCGGGCCGTCGAATGCCAGCAACGCGATCGTCAGTGAAGCTGCCGAAAGAAGACGGCGCATAGGCGATCGTGGGGCGAATTGTCCCAGATCGGATCCGCAGTGACTCGACGGAAGGTCAGCACGAATGGGTGGGCGGGACCGCACCCTGTCCTTTAGGTTTTATATGTTGCGCGTCCAGCGCAACCAAGCCAGCGAGGCGGGTCAGGTGTTGTCGTGGACGCGGATTAAGTGCCGCAAGCAACTGCCTGAGCGCCGACGGGTTCAGGCGGTCGTTGATACAAACGCTCCTGCTGTAGCGTGTAGTCGCCAGTGCAGTGGCGACCGCCCGGCTCGCCGCTATCGCCACCAGCGTGTCGCGCCGCCGCCATCGCTCTTCGGTCAGGCTAGTACCGCCCACTATCAGAATCGTCGGCACCGTCCAGCGCCACCTCAATTCCGCCGAACGGGGCTCAGCGCACTAACAGCAGACTCGCGTCCCAGGCTTCGTGCCGCTCGAAGCCGATCAGGTTTGCCACTGTTGCTGCGATGTTCGACAGGCCTGCACCTTTAATCGCCTTCAACCCGAGCATGTCGCCGCTGACGTTGTCGTAGAGGATCAGCGGCACCGGGTTGAGCGTGTGCGCGGTCTTGGCCTTGAACGAGCCGTCGGCATTCTGCGCCGGCTGCCGGGTCTTCTTGTCGAGCTCGAACATTTCGTCGGCGTTGCCGTGGTCGGCGGTGATCAGGGCGACGCCGCCGGCCGCGTCGATCGCGGGCAACAGGCGCGAGAGCGCGAGGTCGACGGCCTCGACCGACATCGTCGCGGCGCGGAAATGGCCCGAGTGGCCGACCATGTCTCCGTTGGCGTAGTTGCAGCGCAGGACCTTGTACTGGCCGGATTGGATCGCGGCGATGATCGCGTCGGTGATCTCGGCGGCCTTCATCCACGGGCGCTGCTCGAAGGGCACGACGTCGCTCGGTACCTCCTGCCAGGTCTCGCCGTCGAACTTGTTCGAGCGGTTGCCGTTCCAGAAGTAGGTGACGTGGCCGAACTTCTGCGTCTCCGAGCACGCGAACTGCGCGATGCCGGATTTCGAGAACCACTCGCTCATGGTGTTGCGGATCGCCGGCGGATCGACGAGGAAGCGCTTGGGCTGCTTGAGATCGCCGTCATACTGCAGCATACCGGCGTAGGTCACCTTGGGCACACGGATGCGGTCGAACTTGTCGAAGTCGGCGCCTTCCTCGAAGGCCCGCGTGATCTCGATCGCGCGGTCTCCGCGGAAGTTGAAGAAGACGACCGCGTCACCGTCCTCGATGGTGCCGACCGGCTGGCCGTCCTTGCCAATGACGAAGGCGGGCAGGTCCTGGTCGATGGTGCCGGGGTGCTTTGCGCGCAGCGCCCGCACGGCTTCCGATGCGCTGGCGAATTGTGTTCCGCGACCCAGCACGTGGGTATGCCAGCCCTGTTCGACCATCTTCCAGTTGGCGTCGTAGCGGTCCATGGTGATCGTCATGCGCCCGCCACCGGAGGCGATCTGCGCGTCGAAGTCGCTTGCCTGCAGCTCAGCGAGGAAGGCCTCAAAGGGCTCGACGTATTCGAGCGCGCTGGTCTCGGGCACGTCGCGGCCGTCGATCAGCGCGTGGATGCGCACCGCCTTCACGCCTTCGTCGCGCGCGCGCTGCACCATTGCCTTGAGGTGGTCGATGTGGCTATGCACGTTGCCGTCAGAGAACAGGCCGATGAAGTGCAGCACGCCGCGGCCGGCCTTGGCGCCGGCGACCACCTGCTGCCACGCTGCGCCGTGCCAGATGGCGCCCGAGGCGATTGCACCGGCGACCAGCGCTGCGCCCTGCGCATACACCTGACCCGCGCCGATGGCGTTGTGGCCGACCTCCGAGTTGCCCATGTCGTCGTCCGACGGCATGCCGACCGCGGTGCCGTGTGCGCGCAGCGTGATATTCGGGTATCTGGCGAACAGCGCGTCGAGCGTTGGCTTCTTCGCGGCGGCAATGGCGCTGCCGACATCGGTCTTGGCAATGCCGTAGCCATCCATGACGATGACAACGACCGGGCCGGCAACGCCGGGGAAAGACGAGAGCCTTTTTAGCATGCTGATGCCCACCTGTGAGGGTCGAAAGATTCGTTTTTTACCATAGGACGCCGCCATACCCGCGCGGCGGAAGTCGGCCGGCCGCAGGGTATACGTCCGCTAGTGACGCCGGCCGGCCAAGCTCCTGCGCAGGCTCATCCGCTGTTCCGCAGGCCTGCCGCGATGCCGTTGATCGAGAGGTGGATGCCGCGGCGGATGCGTTCGTCGTCGGCCCCTTCGCGGTGGCGGCGCAGGAGTTCGACCTGCACGTGGTTGAGCGGGTCGAGGTAGGGGAAGCGGTTGCGGATCGAGCGCTTCAGCAGCGGGTTGGCGTCGAGGAGCTCGTCCTGGCCCGTGATCTTCAGCAAGGCCGCGACGGTCGCCTCGTGTTCGGCGCGGATGCGCGGGAAGATCGAGTCGCGCAAGGCCGCATCGCGCACGAGACCGGCGTAGCGGCTGGCGATGGCGATGTCGCTCTTGGCGAGCACCATGTCCATGTTCGAGAGCAGCGTCGCGAAGAAGGGCCACTCGCGGTGCATCGCCTGCAGTCGTTCGAGGCCAACGGCACCGTGGCGGTCGAGGTAATCGGTGACGGCGGCGCCGAATCCGAACCAGCCGGGCAGCATCAGGCGGCATTGCGACCAGCTGAACACCCAGGGGATCGCGCGAAGATCCTCGATCGCGAAGGTTTTCTTGCGCGCGGCCGGACGCGAGCCAATGTTGAGCTGGGCGATCTCGTCGACGATGGTGGACTCGCGGAAATAGGTCTCGAAGCCGTCAGTTTCGTACACCATCGCTCGGTAGGCGCGGAAGGCCGCGTCGGAGAGTTCGTCCATCGCTGCGAGGAAGTCCTCGCGCGGGGCCGCTTCCTTGCCGGACAGCAACGTCGCCTCGAGCGTTGCGGAGACCAGCACTTCGAGGTTGCGGCGGCCGACTTCAGGGTTGCCGTACTTGGCGCCGATGATCTCACCCTGTTCGGTGAGGCGGATCTGGCCCTGCACCGCGCCGCCGGGCTGCGCGAGGATGGCCTCGTAGCTCGGGCCGCCGCCTCGGCCGACGGCGCCGCCGCGACCGTGGAACAGACGCAAGCGCACGTCGTGGCGTCGGAAGACCTCCACCAGCGCAATCTCGGCCTTGTACAGCTCCCAGCCGGAGGTGAGGAAGCCGCCGTCCTTGTTGGAGTCGGAATAGCCGAGCATCACTTCCTGGGTGCGTCCGCGCGAGTCGAGCAGGCGCTGCCACGCGGGCAGCGAGAGCAGCCGGTCCATGATCGGGCCGCTCGCCTGCAGATCGGCAATCGTCTCGAAGAGGGGGATGACGTTCACCGCAAGGGTGCCCGCGTGAGGGTCGAGCAGGCCGGCTTCCTTGAGAAGCAGCGCCACTTCGAGCAGGTCGGAGACGCCGTCGGCCTTGGAGATGATGCAGTTGGGCACCGACGCGGGGCCGTAGTGCCAGTGCGCGTCGCGCGCCATGGCGAAGATGGCGAGCTCCGACGCCGTCTCGGCCGAGTAGGCGTAGTGCGGCGAGGCGAGCGGGCGTGCGGTGGCAAGCTCGTCGAGCAGCAGGTCGACGCGGTCGGTCTCGTCGAGTGTCAGGTAGCCGGTGCTGGGATGGGCCACTTCGAACAATTCGGCCACCACGCGCTCATGCACCTCGGAATTCTGGCGCAGGTCGATCGGCGCCAGGTGGAAGCCGAACACCGACACGGCGCGGCGGATGTGGCGCAGGCGACCGTGTGCGAGTTCGGCCGAGCCGTGGGCGACGAGCGAGTCATGCACGACGTCGAGGTCGGCGCCGAGCGCCGCGGCGCTGGCGTAGGGCTGCGCCGCGTCCGACGCGGGGCTTGCCGGGCCGCCGAGGAGCGCGTGGCGGGTGGCCTGCACGCGGGCGTGAATGCCGGCGACGGCGCGGCGGTAAGGTTCGTCGCTGCGATGGGGCGAGCGGTCCGGCGAGGCGTCGGCGAGCGCCGTTAGCGCGTCGGACATCGGCACAAGAAGCGCGGCCAGCGAGAGTTGCGAGGCGAGGATCTCAAGTTCGGCGAGATACTGCTCGAGCACCCGGCGACACTGCATGCGCAGCGCCTTGTCGAGCATGTCGGCGGTCACGTAGGGATTGCCGTCGCGGTCGCCGCCGATCCAGCTGCCTACCTGCAAGAAGGATGGCAACTCGCGTCCGGCGAGGCGCGGGTCGCGCTCTGTCAGCGCGTCTTCGACCGCAACATGCAGGCGCGGGACTTCGCGCAGGAAGGTGGTGTCGTGGTAGCCGAGGCCGTTGTTCACCTCGTCGACGACCGACAGCTTAGTCGGGCGCAGCATGCGCGTCTGCCACAATGTCAGCACCCCGCGGCGCAGCGCGTCGTCGTTGTCGCGGCGCTCGTCGGGCGTGAGCTGCATGCGGTCGCGCAGGTCGAGCAGGCGCGCGATCGCGGTGTGGCAGTTGAGAATGCTCTTCCGCTGCACCTCGGTCGGATGAGCCGTGAGCACCGGAGCGATGCGGGCGGTGGCGAAGAAGTCGGCCAGCGCCGTCACGTCGAGACCAGCGTCGAAAGCGCGCTGCATCGCCAGCGTGAGGCTGCCTTCGCGCGGCGCGGAGCCCGCGATGAGGTGCGCGCGCGAGCGGCGGATGTGGTGCTGGTCCTCGGCGAGGTTCGCGAGGTGGGAGAAGTAGCTGAAGGCACGCACGACGTGCAGGGTGTCTTCGCGCGAGAGTTGGTCGAGGGCGGCCTCCAGCTCCACGCGTGCGCCGTGATCAGCGTCGCGGTGGAAGCGGATGGAATTGCGGCGGATGCGCTCGACGAGTTCGAATACCGCCTCGCCCTCGCGGGTGCGTACGATTTCGCCGAGCAGCCGCCCGAGCAGACGGATGTCTTCGCGCAGGGCCTGGTCCTTGCCCGGGTTGAGATCAGCGTTCGGGGCAGCGTTCACGGCAGGACTCCGGAAGGCAATTGGTCCGCCGCACGACGGGACCGTATGGAATAGGAAGGACCGGCACCACCGCCAGCGAGTGAGCGTTGATGCGATGCCGGTTGGAGCGCAATCGCTGCGTCGCCGCGTTCAGCGCGACGCGAAGGCCTTGGTACCCGCGAAGCGCGCGTCGGCGCCCAGTTCGCGCTCGATCGCGAGCAAGCGGTTGTACTTCTCGACGCGGTCGGAGCGGCTTGCCGAGCCGGTCTTGATCTGGCCGCAGGCGGTCGCCACAGCGAGGTCGGCAATCGTCGTGTCACCGGTTTCGCCCGAGCGGTGCGAGGCGATCGACGCGTAGCCGGCGCGGCGCGCCATTTCCATCGCGGCGAGCGTCTCGCTGAGCGTGCCGATCTGGTTCGGCTTGATCAGGATCGCGTTGGCGATGCCCTTTTCGATGCCCTTGGCGAGGATCTCGGTGTTGGTGACGAAGAGGTCGTCGCCGACGAGCTGCACACGGCGACCGAGACGGTCGGTGAGCACGCCCCAGCCTGCCCAGTCGTCTTCGGCCATGCCGTCCTCGATGCTGACGATGGGGTAGTCGCCGACGAGCTCCGCGAGGTAGCCGCAGAATTCGGCGCGCGAGTAGCGCTTGCCTTCGCCTTCGAGGTGGTAGGCGTCGTCACGGTGGAATTCGGACGCGGCGCAGTCGAGCGCGAGCGCGATCTCCGAACCGGGCTTGTAGCCAGCGCGACCAATCGCCTCCAGGATCAGCTCAAGCGCTTCGCGGGTGCCGCTGACGTTGGGCGCGAAGCCGCCTTCGTCCCCGACGGAGGTGGGGTAGCCCTTCTTGTCGAGCAGCGACTTCAGCGCGTGGAACACGCCGACGCCGGCGCGCAGCGCATCGCCGAATCGATCGAACCCGTGCGGCACGATCATGCATTCCTGGATGTCGAGGCTGTTGTTCGCGTGCGCGCCGCCGTTCATGACGTTCATCAGCGGCACCGGCAGCTCGAAGCCGCGCGCAGCGTCGCCGAGGTGGCGGTAGAGCGGGATGGATTGCGCATTCGCCGCGGCGTGGGCGGTGGCGAGCGAGACCGCAAGCAGTGCGTTGGCGCCGAGGTGCGACTTGTCAGCGCTGCCGTCGAGTTTGCAGAGCAGCGCATCGATCGCGCCCTGGTCGCGGGCATCGCGCCCCTTCAGGGCGGCGGCGATCGGGCCTTCGACGTTGGCGAGCGCCTTGGTCACGCCCTTGCCGCCGAAGCGGGCAGCGTCGCCGTCGCGCAGCTCAAGCGCTTCGCGCGCGCCGGTGGAGGCGCCGGAGGGGACCCCAGCGGTTCCGGCGTGGCCGGAGGCTAGGCGCACGGTGGCCTGCAGGGTCGGGTTGCCGCGGGAGTCGAGGATTTCGAGGGCTTCGATCGAGGTGATGGCGGTCATGGTCATTCAGGGTTCCGGTCAGGGCTGGAGGGTGCAGGGGCGAGCGGAAGAACGATCGGGGATCAAGCAGTCCGGATCGCGGTCTCTCGCCCGGGTGGGGGGCGAGTCAGCTTGCTCGTTCGCCCTCAGGCCACGCGAGGCGCAGCAGGTTGGTGCTGCCGGGGGTGCCGAAGGGCACGCCGGCGGTGATGACGACGGCCTGGCCCGGCGCGGTGAGGCCTTCGGCACGGCAGTGCTCGAGCGCGACGTTGACGATCTCCTCGACCGCGCAGGCTTCGACCGAGCGGCGGGAACGCACGCCCCACACGACGCAAAGGCGGCGGGCGACCGACTGCGAGGGAGTGAGGCCCAGGATCGGCGAGCGCGGACGCTGATGCGCAATCCGCAGCGCCGTCGAGCCCGAGGCGGTGAACGCGACCGTCGCGGACAGCGGCAGCGTCGCCGCCACCGCGCGGATCGCGGTGCCGATCGCGTCGGTCGCCGTGCCCTTTGGATCGGCACCGACCGCTTCCATCAGCTGGCGCTGCAGCGGGTCGGCCTCGGTGCGGGCAATGATGCGGGCCATCATCGCGAGCGCGTCGGTGGGGTACTTGCCCGACGCGGTTTCCGCCGACAGCATTACCGCGTCGGCGCCGTCGAACACCGCGGTGGCGACGTCGGAGGCTTCCGCACGGGTGGGTGCGGGGGCCGAGATCATCGATTCGAGCATCTGCGTCGCGACGACCACCGGCTTGCCGGCGCGGCGGCACAGCCGCACGATGCGCTTCTGCAGACCGGGCACGTCCTCGGGCGGCAGCTCCACGCCGAGGTCGCCGCGCGCGACCATGATGCCGTCGGCGAGTGCGATGATTCCTTCGAGCTCGACCAGCGCCGACGGCTTCTCGATCTTGGCCATCAGCAGCGCCTTGTCGCCGATCAGCGCGCGCGCCTCGGCGATGTCCTCGGCGCGCTGGACGAAGGACAGCGCAACCCAGTCGATGCCCAGCTCCAGACCGAAGGCGAGGTCCCGGCGGTCCTTGGCGGTGAGCGCGGAGAGCGGCAGCGCGACGTCGGGGACATTGACGCCCTTGCGGTCGGACAGGCGTCCGTCGGTCAGCGCTTCCATCTCCAGCACGCCTTCGCGCTTGGCGACGACCTTGAGCCGCATCTTGCCATCGTCGACCAATAGCACGTGGCCGGGACCGACGGCGGCGATGATTTCCGGGTGTGGAATCGAGACTCGGCTCGCATCGCCCGGTGTGGGATCGAGGTCGAAGCGGATACGGTCACCGCGTGCGAGCGTGACGCCGCCTTCGGCGAAGGTGCCCAGGCGAAGTTTCGGCCCCTGCAGGTCGATCAGCACACCGATCGGACGGCCGAGGCCCTCCTCGACGGCGCGGATGCGCTGATACACGGCACGGTGGTCGTCGTGCGTGCCGTGGCTGAAATTCAGGCGGAAGACGTCCGCCCCAGCCTCAACCAGGAGGCGTAATGTTTGCTCGTCGGCGCTTGCGGGCCCGACGGTCGCGAGGATCTTGGTGCTCTTGCCTAGCATGGTCGCTCTCACGCCGCCTCGGCGGCAAAGGGGTTAGGGTGTGTGTGGGGGGCGGGTGCCGTGGTGGCACCCGAGTCAGAGCAGGCGTGCGGCGAGCACCGCCTGTCACCTGTGCTGCCGCTCGGCGCTGTCGCAGTTGTTCGCTGCGACAGTGCCGATCAGAACAGCCGGTACCAGAGCGATACCTGCGGAACGTAGGTGATCACGGCCATCATCACGAGGCATGCCACCAAGAACCAGCCGAGGTGCCTGAGCAAGTCAATGATCGGTACGCGGTTGGTCCGCGCCGCGACGTAGAGGTTGGCCGCCAGTGGCGGAGTCAGCAGGCCGAGCTCGATATTGGTCACCAGGATGATCGCGAAGTGGATCGGGTCGATGCCGTACTGCACCGCAGTCGGCGCCAACAACGGCCCCATCAACAGCGTCGCAGCATTGGTCTCCATGAACATGCCGACCACGAGCAGGATGACGTTCACGATCAGGAGAAACACGAGCGGGCTGTCAGTCACCGTAATTGCCCATGCAGCGATCGACTGCGGAATCTGCTCGAGCACCATGGCGCGGTTAAAGACGCTGGTGAAGCCGATGATCACTAGGATCGCCGCGGCCGACAGCGCCGTGCTCAGAAAGATCTTCTCCAGGTTGCGCGCTCCGACCGTACGGTTCGCGACCGTGACGAGCAGCGCGTAGACCGCGGCGACGGCAGCCGCCTCGGTTGGCGTGAAGATGCCAGAGTAGATGCCCCCGAGGACCAGCACTGGCAACATCAGCGCTGGCAGCGCCTTGACGAAGACGCTCGAACGCCGAGTGACAACCGCCGTCGCAGACGCCGACTCTGAGCCAACCGAGGCGGGAGGCTTCTCCTTGCCGCCGGGAAGCACTCGGCGTGCTAGCGAGGCGTGCACGATCATGAACGCGATAATCATCAAGATGCCCGGCATCAACGAAGCCAGGAAAAGCTGCGTGATCGAGACACCGACGATCGAGCCGTAAAGGATCAGCGGAATCGACGGCGGAATCAGCACACCAAGGAGACCTGCCGAGGCATTGAGCGCCGCGGTGTATCCAGGCGAGTAACCACGATCGATCATTTCCTTGCCGACCGTGCTGCCGATCGCTGCCACCGTGGCCACGGACGAGCCGGTGATGGCGCCCATCAGCGCGCTTGACAGCACCATCACGTGGCCAAGGTGTGCCCGCACCCGACCGATGAATATGTCGCACACGGCGGTGAGTTGGCGAATCAGGCCGCCGTGGCTCATTAGCTGGCCCCCCAACAAGAACAGCGGGATGGCCAGCAACGGGAAGACGGTGATGGTGTCGAAGGTGATGGACGGCAGCACCGACCAGTCGATGTTCCAGCGTTCGGCGTTGGCAATGACCAGCAAGGTGAAGGCGATGCCGACCGGTACGCCGCACAGCAGGATCAGGATGAGGGTTGGACCGAGAATCATGACAGTTCCTCGAAGGCCGGCGGCGGCTCATCAGTGGCAGCACGGAGCAGTTCCGCGACCGCATGCAGCAGCACCAGAGCCATGCCAAGGGGAAAGAAGAAGGCCGGGACCGCCACGGGCGTGCCGAGATCGAGGCCGCGTTCACCGGAGCTGAGCGCGGTCTGGAAGAAATCCAGCGCGGTGTGGAAATACACGGCACCGAAGACGATCATCGCGAGCGCCACGACCACCCGGCCAAGCCGGCGCACCTGGTGGTTGTTGACGTGGTGGATGATGTCGACGGCGATGTGCGTGCCGGTGTAGGTGCACATCGCTGCGCCGACGAAGGTCAGTGGCGCCATCGCGAAGATGGCGATCTCGCCAGCGTCGGGAAGTACCAGGTTGAAGTAGCGGACCACGACGCTGACGGTAACGGCCAGCAGCATGGCGACAAGTGAAGCGATGCAGACCCACTTCTCCGCACGAAAGGCCTGTCTTTCGACTGACTGAAACAAGCTACTTGTACGTCGTAATGCTGACATGGCCGCCTCCATCACTGCTGCCGCGCTGCGGCGGCCTCTTGGCGAAGGGCTTCGATGCGCTCAGCCCCGTAGGTCGAAGCAAGCTTTTCCCACACGTGCTGCCCCACCTTCTCGAACTCGGCCATCGCCTGCGCAGAGGGCCGAGTCACCTTGATGCCGCCCTCCTCGATTTTCTTCAGGAACTGCGCGTTCATCTCACGGTTCTTCTGGATCTGCTTCTTGGTGACCTCATCGGCGGTGTCGGTGAGGATCTTCTTCTCGGCATCGGACAACTTCGACCAGAAGCGCGAGCTCGACGCGACCGTGCCCATCGCATAGACATGGTTGGTCAGCGTCATGTACTTCTGCGTCTCGAAGAGGCGCGACTCATAGGTGATGCTGGCGCCGTTGTCCTGGCCATCGACTGTCTTCTGCTGCAGCGCAGTAAACAATTCCGAGAACGGCATCACCACGACCTGGGTACCGGCATCTTCGAAGAACGTCTTGATCGCGGCCGAGCCGGGGACGCGCAGCTTGAGCCCCTTCATGTCGGATGGACTTTCTATCGGCCGGTTGGAGTTGGTGACCGCGCGGAACTCCAGTTCGAAGAAGCTGAGGGTTTCGATGTTCAGCTTGCCGAGCGTCTCGCGCAGCGTTGTCTGCAGCACGCCCTTCGGGTTGTAGAAGATCGCGTCGACCATCTTGAAATCGGTGGCGATGTACGGCAGGTAGTGGATGTCGAGCAGCGGGTTCAGTCCGGCGAGCGAGCCGGGGTTGAGCAGTGCCAGCTCGAGCGAGCCGCGGGACAGTTCGCGTGCCTGCGCCATCTCTCCGCCAAGCTGGTTGGCCGGGAAGACGGTGATGCTGATCTTGCCGTTGGTGCGCTCGCCCACCAGCTTCGCGAACTCCTGCGCCGCCTGATCCATCGGGCTGTTGGCGGCGAAGACGTGCCCCAACCTGGCCTTGACGTCCTGCGCCGCTGCGGGCGCGACAACGAAGACCGATGCCACTGCGAGAGAAATGCTCGCGATAAAGTTGCGCTTGTTCATGTGTCGTCTCCTCTTTCCACTTGGGGGTAACAGATAGGTCAAATGCCCCTGGCGCCAGAGGCCAGGAAGCCTCCATCGACCGGCAGGGCGATGCCGGTCACGTAACCTGCGTCTTCCGACACCAGGTACATCACTGCCGCTGCGATTTCCCCAGTCGTTCCGTAGCGGTTCATGGGGATTGCGTTCGAGTATTCGCGGCGGAACTGCTCTGTGTGCAGGGTTCGCGTCATCGGGGTGTCCACCGGTCCGGGAGCGACCGCATTGGCGGTGACCCCGTGCTCGGCCAGTTCGACCGCCATCTGCCGGGTCAGGGCGATCACTGCACCCTTCGATGTGCCATAGGCCGTGCGTCCGCTGCCAACCGCACGCATGCCGGCCACGGAGGCGATGTTGACGATTCGCCCCCACTTGCGTCGCGCCATCAGCCGTGCCGCCTGCTGGCAGCACAAGAAGGCGCCCGTGACGTTGACCGCCATCGTCGCGGCGAAGTTATCCAGCGGGAAATCGAGGAATGGAAAGACCTTGGCGATGCCAGCGGAGTTGACCAGCACGTCGCAGCGACCGTGACGCCGATCGATCTCGGCGAAGGCGCTTGCCACCGATGCGGGATCGCTGATATCGACTGCCAGCGCCTCGGCCGCGCCACCTTTAGCGCGCAGGTCTGCGACGGTTGCCTGCGCGGCAGCCTCGTCGCGATCTGCGACAATGACGATCATTCCCGACGCGGACAGTCGCTGGCAAACCTCGGCGCCGATTCCCATCGCGCCGCCGGTGACGACCGCGACGCGCTGTTCTGAAGTGGATTGCTGCATGTTCTCGATTCCTCTTGAGTGAAGTTGGATATCGCCGAAGATCAGGCCTTCGGCGCGCTGCCTCGCAGCGCGTGGACGAAGTAGTCGGGGCCGCCCATCTGTCCGCCCTTCAGCGCCAGTTCAAGGCCGCGCAGGTGAGGCGCCGACGACAACACCGTGCACAGCGGGGCGCCAGGCGCCAAACGGGCGCGGATCTCGAGGGCATCGGGCGCCAGGTCCTGGGTGATGCGGCTCGAGGTATCGCCGCCCGAGAGCACGAGGCGGCGCAGCGGATGGCTGCGGACGATTTCGTTGACCACGGTGCCGAGTTGTTCGGCGACCATGCGTCCGCTCTGATGCCTGGCCTGCTCCGGGCTGCAGCCGCGGGCGCGCAAAGTCTGGATCAGGCGCGCCACCCGCGGGTCGTCGGGTCCGCGAGCGGTGTGCATCACGACGCTTGCGCCGTCGGCAAGGGCAGCGACAACATCGCGGACCAACTGCTTTTCGGCGGCACCTGTTTCGGGTCCGATGGTCAGTGCCTCGACATCGATCGCGATTTCGCGGAAGCCGGCGGCGACCGCCGTCTGGATCTGTGTTTCGCTAAGCTTCGAGGCACTACCTGAGACGACCAGCACTTGCTCGACCGGCTCGAACCGCTCGTAACGGTCCATCTCGGGTGTAAGGCCCTGCTGCTTCCAGAACTGCGTCAGCGCATACTCGACGCCCGAGGAGCCGACGATGAATAGTGGCGCATCTCGCCCCGACGCCATCTGCTGCAGGCAGGCGCCGGTCGCGGTCAGGTGCGCCTCGGTCAGTCCATCGAAGACCACGCCCTGGTAAGACGAGGCCATCGACGCGATGCGCTCGGCAAGTTCGGTCGGCGCAGCATCAAGGCTGGTGAGCGGGATGTTGCCGATGTCCAGTGCCGCCTGCTGCTGCAGGTGGCGTCCGAGATCCGACTCTTGCATTGGCGTCACCGGGTGCACACTCATGATTGGGTGGCGGTCGATGCGGTAAACCTGACCATCGGTGCCCGAGCGCGCGAACAAATGGCCAAAGACACAGTACCGACCAAGCGCAGGGGTGCCAGCGACTATTGGAACCAGCGGCTGCGGGTATGCCGCACGCGACAGTTCGATGACCCGGCCGATGCTTCCAACGGTCGGAGCGCTGTCAAAAGTCGAGCAGACCTTGTAGTGAACAAGTTGCGTCGGCAGGGCAGCGAGGCTGCCAAGCACGTTGGGCAGTTCAGTGTCCATTTCCGCCGGGGTCATCGCCCGGCTGCTGCCGGCTACGCCGATGGCATCGAAGTCGCCGAGCGCCTCCATCTGGGCGGGCGTGGGGACCGACAGGAAAAGCGCGCAGCGCAGACCGCTGAAGGCAAGGACTTCCAAGGCATCGGTCGAACCGGTGAAGTCATCGCCATAAAAGGCAAGCCTGAGGGCGCCGGGGATGTTTTTCGCAGCCATCGCACTATCGTCCGGAGAATTGCGCGAGGGCGCCCTTCAGCGCAGGCCGCGACTTGGCGTATTCGGCCAGGTCGACACCAGCGACCGCGGCCTCCCAGGCTTCCCGCATGCTGTCCACCCCTGCAGCGATGCCATTGGGGTGGCCGATGATCCCGCCCCCGGCCAGGTGCATCAGGTCGACCGACTTGAGCTGCCGATACAGGTCCGGTGCCTGCCCTCCCCACTGCCCCGAGGAGAAGACCGGGACGATCGATGGCTGTCCGCCGAGCGGCGCCATGCAAGCCTTTGCGGAAGCGATGACGGACTCGTCGGGCTCCCAGAACTTGCTGCGCAGGCCATTGACGTGAAGCTGATCGACCCCCGCCAGGCGCCAGACTTTCTGGTAAGCGGTGAAGTCCATTCCAAGTTGCGGGCAGCGCGTCAATGCGCCCCAACCGTTGCGGTGACCGTGGATCGGCACCTGTGCATAGCGGCGGAGGTCCTCGACCGCCGACAACCCAACCCAGTTGACGCTAACCATTACGCAGGTGCCACCGGCGCGGACCACGTCGTCGTGGCGCCGCCGCATCTCTTCGCCGCTGCCCGAGATGTTGATCGCGTACATCGGCATGCGACCCAGACGATCGGCGTGGCGGTGCAGTACCGGCATTACGGCGCGAAGTCGCTCGTCGAAAGACGCATACGGGGGGTCGGCCATCAGCTCATCGTCCTTGATGAAGTCGATGCCTGCCGCGCACAGCGAGTCTACGAGTTCTGCCGTCTGCGCTGGGGTCAGGCCGATACTCGGCTTGATGATCGTGCCGATTAGCGGTCGATCATGGACCTGCGTCAGGGCGCGCGTGCCCTGGATTCCGAACTGCGGGCCGGCAAAGCCACGCAGGTATTCGGCGGGCAGGTCGAGATCGAGCAGCCGGAGGCCGGTAACCTCACCCAGTTCGAACAGATTGCCAGCCACGGTAGCCATCAGCGTTGTGAGGTTAGTGCCAACGTTATCGATCGGGAACGCGATCTCGATCTCGCCGCGGTTATAGACGTCCGCACCGCCGCGGCGCGCCACGTAGGCGCTGTTCAGCGCCGGTTCGTGCGCCGGCGGCAGCGGGTCGATACGAACGACCCGAGCGCGAGACCGGCGTTTCAGATCGTCGCTTTCGCTGGCGAGGGCAAGAAAGGTTCCACTTGATTGTTCGCCTGCAATCACGTCGGCGACCTTTTGCAGAGGATCGGGGCTTTCGACCCAGTAGCGTGCGCGGAACTCCGCGCGTTGATTTTCGTTCGGCATCAGCCTGGTCCGTCCTGTTCTAGTCATCCGAAGGAGTGGTCCCGAACTGAAGCGCCTGTGACTTTCAGGCCGAGACCGTTGAACGAATCCTAGGCAACCAGACCTTGACTAACAATCGATTTAAACTTCCGCCTATGTGAGTAAAGCTCACAGCGCAGGCTAGTGCGAACAAGTGAAAGCTGCCGGCAAGAGTGATCGCAATCCTGTTGAGCTGATCGACAAGGGGTTGGTCATCCACCGCTGCGAGAGCCAGGCAACCCGGATTGCACTTTCAGGCGGCGACACGAGGGGTGGCTGCCGCTCATGCAGCGAAGCCTCAATGACCGTGTCAGCTGATGAGGAGGCGGGCATGAAGAGAAGGCTGGCAGCTTGAAGATCAGAAAGCCGACTTCGGCCTTGCAAGCATCTTCAGGCAGGTCAGGGTCGGTAGTGCGAGTTGGAAATTCGGGTAAGTCGACATCCTGTTTGCATGCAGCCGAGGAGAATCGAACGGCGGCAGTGGCCGATGACCTCCCTGAGCCCAAAGTGAGACAGCCGACCGGACCACGATGACTAACCCGCCATTGGCGTCCGGCGAGATTTCTCAGCGGTCATCTCCTTGATGACGGCGCGCTGCGATCCAGGCTGCCGCCGATCCCGACGACGCGGATCGCGCTTCCGTAGCGCCCGGGTTTGCCGTCTTCCACGGGCAGAACGAGCTTCCCGGCCTGCTCAGTTGTGACACAGTCGGCCGCCACGGGGCCGCGGCGTTGTGCCAGAGTTGAACGCTACCGGGTGGCAGCGCGGCAGGGCCTTGGGCGGAGAGCTCGCCTGGGGCCTGCATGTGCCCGTCGCCCCGGCTTGGCATATCGCTTGCATGGGGCGTGCGCATGAGTACGACGACCGAAACGAATCCCTCCGCGTCCGTGTCCGGCGCAGCCGCGCAG
>NZ_DAOMPS010000069.1:0-17590 GCF_035444905.1 Thauera sp. | reverse complement strand
TTCTCATATTTCCGGCCGCGATGCGCCTCCTATCTGTGAGAAATGCGGGCTAGGGGCAGCACGGATGGCAAGACGGAAAAATTCGCTTACCTTTGTCGGGCGCAAACGGCACCGTACGGTGGCCGCCATCGACAAGCCGCAGCCCTGCGCCATGAAGCACACGCAAACAACACACAGCCACGAAGGAGACGTTTCATGAAAAAGACCCTGCTCGCCACTGCCGTGCTCGCCCTCGGCGGCTTCTCCAGCGCCGCCCTGGCCGACCTCTCGGTCGCCATCGCCGGCCCGATGACCGGCCAGTATGCCTCGGCCGGCGACCAGATCCGCAAGGGCGCGGAGATGGCCATCGCCGACATCAACGCCCGTGGCGGCGTGCTCGGCGAGAAGCTGAAGCTGGAAGTGGGCGACGATGCCTGCGACCCCAAGCAGGCGGTGTCGGTGGCCAACACCATGGTCAACCGCAACATCGTCTTCATGCACGGCCACTGGTGCTCGAGCTCGACCATCCCGGCCTCCGAGGTCTACAACGAGTCGGACATCCTGATGGCCACCGTGTCGACCAACCCGCAGGTCACCGAACGCGGCCTCGACAACATCTTCCGCATCATGGGCCGCGACGACCAGCAGGGCATGGTGGCAGGCAGCTACATCGCCGAGAACTTCGCCGGCAAGAAGGTCGCGGTTGTCGACGACAAGAGCGCCTACGGCAAGGGCCTGGCCGACGAGATGGCCAAGGCGATGGAAGGCAAGGGCCTCAAGCCCACGCTGCGCGAGGCGATCACTGCCGGCGAGAAGGACTACTCGGGCCTGGTCACCAAGCTCAAGCAGGCCGGCGTCGAGGTGATGGCCTATGGCGGCTACCACACCGAGGTCGCGCTGATCCTGCGCCAGGCCCAGGCCGCCGGCCTGCAGCTGACCGTGATGGGCGGCGACACCATGACCAACTCCGAGCTCGTCACCGCCGCCGGCGCGGCCGCCGACAACGTCATGTTCACGTTCTCGCCCGACCCGCGCAAGAATCCGGACGCGGCGCCGGTGGTCGAGAAGTTCCGCGCCGCCAAGGTCGAGCCCGAGGGCTACGTGCTCTACGCCTACGCTGCCATGCAGCTGTTCGAGCAGGCCGCCACCGCGGCCAAGAGCACCAAATACGCTGACCTCGAAAAGGCCATGCGTGCGGGCAACTTCAACACCGTGATCGGCGAGCTGTCCTTCGACGCCAAGGGCGATCAGAAGGCGCCCGGCTTCGTGGTCTATCGCTGGCAGGGCGGGCAGTACGACTACGCGCAGTAATCGACGCCCCCGGCCTGTCCGGGGCAGCGCTCGCCGCCCGCCCAAGAGGCGCGCGGCGAGCCCGGAAGCAAACGACAAGACGGCATCGGGCTCCCGCATCGGCCACACCGGCGCGGGCATCCTCCTGCCTCCACGGGAGACATCGTGGCCTACGCACTCCAGCAACTGATCAACGGCCTCACGCTCGGCGCCATGTACGGCCTGATCGCCATCGGCTACACGATGGTGTACGGCATCATCGGCATGATCAACTTCGCCCACGGCGACATCTTCATGGTGAGCGCGTTCATCGCGATCACCGCGTTCACGATCCTCGCCGCCGCCGACGTGACCTCGATCCCGCTCGCGCTCACCTTCGTGCTGATCGTGGCGATCTTCTTCACCTCGGCCTACGGCTGGGCGGTCGAGCGCACAGCCTACCGCCCGCTGCGCGGCTCGACCCGGCTGGCGCCGCTCATTTCCGCGATCGGCATGTCGATCTTCCTGCAGAACAGCGTGCAGCTCACCCAGGGCGCGCGCGTGAAACCGATTCCACCGGTGCTCGAGGGCGGCGTGGTGCTGTGGGACGCGCCCGGCTTCACCGTGCAGATCGGCTGGAGCCAGATGCTGATCATCGTCACCACCGTGGTGCTGATGGTCGCCTTCACCTGGATGATCACCCAGACCCCCTTCGGCCGCCAGCAGCGTGCCTGCGAGCAGGACCGCACGATGGCCTCGCTGCTCGGGGTTAACGTGGACCGCACGATCTCCTTCACCTTCATGCTCGGCGCGGCGCTGGCCGCGGTCGCCGGCGTGATGGTCACCGTGTATTACGGCGTGGTGGACTTCTTCATCGGCTTTCTCGCCGGCATCAAGGCCTTCACCGCCGCGGTGCTGGGCGGCATCGGCTCGCTGCCGGGGGCGATGCTGGGCGGGCTCCTCATCGGCTTGATCGAATCCTTCTGGGCCGCCTACCTGTGGGCGGAATACAAGGACGTCGCCACCTTCGGCATCCTGTGCCTGGTGCTGATGCTGCGCCCCTCGGGCCTGCTCGGCCGGCCTGAAGTGGAGAAAGTGTAATGAGTGCCGTCGTCTTCGCCCGCCATGCGATGACCCCCGCCGAGCGCCTGCGCGACGCCGGCTGGGTGGCTTTCGTCGGCCTCATCCTCGGCGTCCCGCTGATCGGCCTGACCACGGTGGACGTGGGCGGCCGGCTGGCGGTCGACACCCGCTTCGGCCTGCTCGCCGCCTTCGTCGCCGCGGCCTTCTCGGGGCGGCTGGCGCTGCGCTGGCTCGTCGACCGCATGCGCGCCAACAAGCTCGCCCGTGACCGCGCCAGTACCGCCACCGCCGACGACCGCGCCCACGGCGCCCAGCGCGTGGTCAACGTGCTGGGCTGGATCGCGCTTGGCGCCTCGATTGCGCTGCCCATCGTGTATTCCGACAACCGCTACGTGGTCGACACCGCCACCACGGTGCTGATCTACGTGATGCTGGGCTGGGGCCTGAACGTGGTGGTGGGCCTGGCCGGTCTGCTCGACCTCGGCTACGTCGCCTTCTACGCGGTCGGCGCCTACTCCTACGCGGTGCTGTCGACCCAGTACGGCTGGGGCTTCTGGGAGGCGCTGCCGGTGTCGGGTGCGCTCGCCGCCAGCTTCGGCATCCTCCTCGGCTACCCCATCCTGCGATTGCGCGGTGACTACCTCGCCATCGTCACCCTGGGCTTCGGCGAGATCATCCGCGTGATCCTGGTGAACTGGACCGAGTTCTCCGGCGGTCCCAACGGCATCAGCTCGATCCCGCGGCCGAGCTTCTTCGGGCTCGAGTTCACCCGCAGCGCGCCCGAGGGCGGGCACAGCTTCGCCAGCTTCTTCGGGCTGGAATTCTCGGCCATGCACCGGCTGATCTTCCTCTACTACCTGATCCTGGTGCTGGCCCTGCTGACCCACGTGTTCGTGTCGCGGCTGCGCAGGCTGCCGGTCGGCCGCGCCTGGGAGGCGTTGCGCGAGGACGAGATCGCCTGCAAGGCGATGGGCATGAACACCACCAACATCAAGCTCTCGGCCTTTGCCATCGGCGCCATGCTGGGCGGCTTTGCCGGGGTGTTCTTCGCCGCGCGCCAGGGCTTCATCTCGCCCGAGAGCTTCACCTTCACCGAGTCGGCCATCATCCTCGCCATCGTCGTGCTCGGCGGCATGGGCTCGCAGATGGGCGTGGTGCTGGCCGCCACCCTGCTGGTGCTGATCCCCGAGTTCGGGCGAAACTTCGCCGAGTACCGCATGCTGCTGTTCGGCGCCGCGATGGTGCTGATCATGGTGTGGAAGCCGGGCGGCCTGCTGTCGCACCGCGAACCGACGGTGCGCCTGAAGCCCCTGCAGCGCTCGAAGCCGGCCACCGCCGGCGGGGAGGCGGTGCGATGAACACGCCTGCCACCCTGCTGTCGGTGCGCAAGCTGACCATGCGCTTCGGCGGCCTGACCGCGATCGACGACCTCTCGCTGGAGGTGCCGGCCGGCAGGATCACCGGCATCATCGGCCCCAACGGCGCTGGCAAGACCACGCTGTTCAACTGCCTCACCGGCTTCTACAAGCCCACGACCGGCACGCTGCGCCTCGCCCACCCCCGGCACGGCGAGATGCTGCTGGAGAAGCTGCCCAGCCACCGCGTCGCGCGCGACGCCCAGGTGGTGCGCACCTTCCAGAACATCCGCCTGTTCCCGAAGATGACGGTGCTGGAGAACCTCATCGTCGCCCAGCACAACGTACTGCAGCGCGCCTCGAAGTTCTCGATCGCCGGCCTGTTCAAGCTGCCAGGCTACGTCTCGGCCGAGCGCCAGGCGGTGGAGCGGGCGGCGATGTGGCTCGAGCGTCTCAAGCTCACCCACCTTGCCGACCACGCCGCCGGCGACCTGCCCTACGGCATCCAGCGCCGCATCGAGATCGCGCGCGCGCTGTGCGTCGACCCGGTGCTGTTGTGCCTGGACGAGCCGGCCGCCGGCCTCAACCCGCGCGAGTCGGCGGAGCTCAACGAGCTGCTGCTCTACCTGTGCGGCGAACTCGGCATCGCGATCCTGCTGATCGAGCACGACATGAGCGTGGTGATGAACGTGTCCGACCACATCGGCGTGATCAGCTATGGGCGCAAGATCGCCGAGGGCACGCCGGAGGCGGTGCGCAACGACCCCGAGGTGATCAAGGCCTACCTCGGCGAGGACGAGGAGGAGGCCGAAGCCGCGATCGCGGCGAAGCTTGCCGAGGAAGGCCTGGCGGTGCAGGACGGGCAGAAAGGGAGTCAGCCGGCATGATGCTCACGATGGAGGGCGTGCACGCCCATTACGGCCACATCCACGCGCTGCGCGGCATCGACGTCGAGGTCCAGGTGGGCGAGATCGTCACCCTGATCGGCGCCAACGGCGCCGGCAAATCGACGCTGATGATGAGCCTGTTCGGCAACCCCAAGGCGAGTGCCGGGCGCATCGTGTTCGACGGCGAGGACATCACCCGTGTGCATACGCACGAGATCGCCCGCCGCGGCATCGCCCTGGTGCCCGAAGGCCGGCGCATCTTCCCGCGCATGACGGTGATCGAGAACCTGCAGATGGGCACGGCCCACGCCGACCCCGCCAACTACGCCGCCGACATCGCACGCGTGTTCGCGATGTTCCCCATCCTCGACGAGCGCAAGGCCCAGCGCGCCGGCACGCTGTCCGGTGGCGAGCAGCAGATGCTCGCGATCGGCCGGGCGCTGATGAGCCGGCCCAAGCTGCTGCTGCTCGACGAGCCCTCGCTCGGGCTGGCGCCGATCTACATCCGCAAGGTGTTCCAGATCATCCGCGAGCTCAACCGCGACCACGGCATGACCATCCTGCTCGTCGAACAGAACGCCAACCAGGCCCTGCGCGTGGCCGACCGCGGCTACGTGCTGCAGCACGGCGAGATCACGCTGGCCGGCAGCGGGGCGGAGCTGCTGGCGAGCCCGGAGGTGCGGGCGGCGTATCTGGAGGGCGGCCACGCCTGATCGGCGACAATCCGCGGCCCTCCAGCCTCGCACCACCCCATGTCCCACACCGCCCAACCCGCCCGCTGGCTGCCCTTCGTCGTCCTCGGCATCGGCCTCACCGCCGTCTCCTTCGGCGCCATCTTCGCCCGCCTCGCCCAGGCCGAGCAGGTGAGTTCGCTTGCCGTCGCGACCTGGCGGCTGGGGCTGGCGGCGATCATCATCACGCCGGTCGCGCTAATGCAATCGCACCGCGAGCTGGCGCGGCTGAGCCGGCGCCAGCTCGGGCTGGCGCTCGCCGCCGGCTTGTTCCTCGCGCTGCATTTCGCCACCTGGATCAGCTCGCTGGAATACACCTCGGTGGCCTCGAGCACCGCGCTGGTCACCACCAACCCGCTGTGGATCGGCCTCGCCTCCTTCCTGATCTTCCGCGAGCGGCCGACGCGCATGATGCTCGGCGGCATTGCGCTGTCCTTCGCCGGCAGCCTGTTCATCTTCTGGAGCGACAGCCAGAGCGCGAGCGCAGGCAGCCAGCCGATGCTCGGCAACCTGCTGGCGCTCGTCGGCAGCTGGTGCTTCTCGGCCTATCTGCTGATCGGCCGCCGGCTGCGCGCGGGCCTGGGCCTGCCGGCCTACATCTGGCTGGCCTATGGCGCGGCGGCCTTGTTCCTGTTCGCTGCCAGTGGCGCCGGCGGCGCGGAACTGTTCGCGCTGTCGGGCCCGGCCTGGCTGCTGCTGCTGGCGATGGCGCTGGGCCCGCAGCTACTCGGCCACACCGCCTACAACTGGTCGCTGCGCTACGTGTCGGCCACCTTCGTCGCGGTGGTGACCCTGGGCGAGCCGGTGGTCAGTGCGCTGCTGGCCTTCCTGATCTTCAGCGAAGGCTTCGCGCCGCTGCAGTTCGTGGGCTTCAGCCTGCTGCTGTCGGGCATCTACCTGGCGGCAAAGGGCGAACGGAGCTAGAACACGGGTAACGCTCCTCGCGCTGCCGCAACGTGAACTACCTCGCCCACGCATTCCTTGCCGGACCGATCGCCGCCGACCGCGTCGGCGGCGTCGCCGGTGACTTCGTCAAGGGCCTGCTCGACCCGCTGCCGCACGCCCTCGGCCCGGCGCTGGCCGAGGGCGTGCGCCTGCACCGGCGCATCGACAGCTTCGCCGACACGCATCCAGCCTTCCGCCGCAGCCGCAGTCGGGTCAGCGCGGCGCGACGGCGTGTCGCCGGCATCATGGTCGACCTGTTCTACGACCACTTCCTCGCCCGTCATTGGGAAGCGGTCAGCGCGCGCTGGCCCGCAAACGCCGCCGGGTCCGGCGCGTCGCTGACCACCTTCACCGCCGAGATCTACCGCCTCATCGACACCCATCCCGAGCCGCTGCCCGCCGCCTTCGTGCCGGTGTTCGAGCGCATGGCCGCGCACGACTGGCTGGCGAGCTACGGCGACGCCGCCAGCGTTGCGCTGGCGCTCGATCGCATGGCGGCACACCGCCTGCGCGCCCCCAATCCGCTCGCTGGCGCGGGGGCCGAACTGCTCGCGGATTACGCCGGCTTCGAAGCGGATTTCTTCGACTTCCTGCCCGATGCGCTGGCCTTCGCCGCGCAGGTCAGGGCGGCGCGTGCCTGAGCGCGGACACACCGCGCCCGGTCATCGACTCAGCCGCCGAGCACGGCCAGCGCCTGCCGGTACAGGCTCTGCCGCTGGTCCACGTCACGCGTGCCACCGCTGATGCGGCGGGTGATGCCGGCGATGTCTTCCGTGTCGGCCAGCTCGTTGAGCCCGCGCGACTGCCAGAACCAGGCACCGGTACGTGCCGCCACCTCCGGCGTCGCCGCCAGTTCGGGCTCGGCGACCAGGTCGAGGCCCACCGCGGCGCCGAAGCGCTGGTAATTGGCACGGCCGGTGATCCAGATCAGGCCGCGGCCGCGATAGCGCTCGCCGTCGCCCGCTTCGACATTGCCGAGCGCGGCGGCGAGCGAGGACGGCGGCTCGTAGCGCAGCTGCTGCGCGTTGGGCCCCCAAGGCTCCTGCAGGTAGCGCAGCTGCGTCGTCTCCTGCGCCACCTGCGACAGGAAGGCCGCCTGGCGCCGCGCCGTGCCGATGTCGAATTCGGCCATCGCCCGATTCAGCACCTCGACCCACCTGGCCCGGCGGTCGGCCGCCAGGGCCGGCATGATGCGGCCGAGCTCGGCCGCCGTCAGCTCCCGCTGCAGCGCGGGCGCAGGCTGCGGCGCAGGTGCCGGCCGCGCCAGCGGCCGGCTGGACGGCGTCGCCCCGACGGACGCGGCCGGCGGCACCGGGGCCGGGCTTGCACTCAACGGTCCCGACGCCGCTTCGGTGTCGGGCGAAGTCGGGGCCGCATACGCCGCCGGTGGCACGCTGCGCGCCATGAACTGCTCGAGCGCCTGCTGAAGCTCCTCCGCCCTCGCACGCTCGTGCTCGGCCGTGGCCAGCGCGGCCTGCAACTGGCGCTCGCTGTAGATGTAATAGCCCGCGACTGCGGCGACGGCGACGAAGGCGAGCGCGGTCAGCACGGTGCGACGCGCGTGCACCCGCTGCCTGGCGACGCGCTCGGCCTCGCGCGCCGCCGCGCTGGCGTCGACAAAGCCCATCACATGCTCGAGCCGCACACCGTACTGTGCGGCCCAGCTCGGGTTGGGACGCTGCAGCGCGCGCCAGTTGAGCGCCATCTGCAGCTCAGGGTCGCGCAGCAGGTCAGCCCCGCCCTCGTCATGCAGGGTCGCGGTCTGCGCCAGGCGGCGCAGGTTGCCTGCCGAGCGCGCCTCCTCGTCGGCCCAGCCACGCAGGCGCCGCCACACCCGCATCAGGCTCTCGTGCGAGATGTCGATCACGGTGTCGGCGTGCAGCGGCTCCCCGGCCGGTGGCATCAGGAAGCAGCATTCGGGCGCGCGGAACACCTCGATGACGGCACGCACATCGTCTTCCGCCGCCTCCGCGAGCGCGCACAAGGCGTCGAGCCGGGTCGGCCGGCGCACGCCGCGCGCATCGGTGCCGCGGTCGGTGAGAGCCTTGAACACCCGCTCGGCAAGCTCCTGCAGGGCCACGCTGCCGAGACGGCCAAAGGCCTCGTCGGCGTGCTGGTCGAGCGCCTGCGCCATCGAACCGACCGCCTCGTAGTGCGCCAGGCCGATGGCACCGCGGCCGCTGGTGTCGGCCTGCCAGCGCGCCCAGCTGCGGTTGAGCGCGTGCTGCAGCAGCGACAACTGGTCGGGCAGATCACCGACGTCGTTGACCAGCCGGGTGAGCAACACCGGATCGATGCGCGCGCCCTGCATCAGGGCCGGCCCCTCGATCGCGCGCCGCCGCTCGTCACGGCTCATGCGCGGCACGAGGTACTGGCCCTGGTTGATCGCCTCGGGCAGGCCAGGGAACTGGGCGCAATCGCCGAGGAAGTCCGAGCGCATGGTCAGCACCACATACACGCCCGGCGGGCGCAGCTCGGCGACCGCGAGCAGCAGATTGACGAAGGCGGTCGATTCCTCCCCGAGCCTTTGCGCGCCTTGCTGCCCACCGCTCTGGCCGCCCCCGGCCACCGCCTGATAGCGGAACAGCTCCTCGAACTGGTCGGCGACGACGAGCAGGTTGGTGCCCGCCGCAAGCCTGGCCTGCTCGAACACATCGACGAGGCCGAGGCTGCTCATGCGCAGCGTGGCCTCGACCATCTCGGTGGCGCTGAACGGTCCGTCCGGCATGCCGTCGTGGAGCACGCCCGGCGCGGCCAGCGCCTGCGCCAGCGCGCGTATGGGCGCCTGGCCGGGGCGGAACTGCGCCACCCGCCAGGCCGAGCCCGCGGCCGCAATCAGGCCCCGATGCAGGGCCGGGCGCAGGCCGCAATTGACCAGCGAGGACTTGCCCGAGCCCGAGCTGCCCACCACGGCAAGGAAATGCGTCAGGCTCAGGCGGTCGGCCATGGTGTCGACCTGGTGCTCGCGGCCGAAGAACAGGTGCTCCTCGTGCTCGAGGAAGGGGCGCAGGCCGGGATAGGGGTTGGCCGCCCGCGGCGCGGCGCGGTCGTTCATGGTGCCTCTCCGGTCGGCGCCAGCCGCGCCAGCAGGCCATCGAGCACGGTCTCGAGCTCGCCTCCCAGGCCATCGCCCGTGCCTGGCTCCGCGAGCGTCTGCAACAAGGTCTTGTCATCGGTCGCCGGCGGCGCCAACCACAGGCCGCAGCCTGCATCCGGGCCGCCGCCGGCACGGCCACGCGCCTTGCGCAGCTCGTTGAGCTGGTGGTACTTCCACGCCTCGTCGCCCGCACCGTAGTACAGGATGACGCGCCCGGCCGCGGCTGCCTGCTCTGCGAAGGCCTGCCGCAGCGCGGCGGCATCGCCCGTGAATAAGGGCAGGCTCACCTCGTAGCCGCGCGCACGCAGGGCCTTGAGCAGGGGCACCA
The DNA here is from genome assembly GCF_035444905.1 of Thauera sp. Taxonomy (GTDB): domain Bacteria; phylum Pseudomonadota; class Gammaproteobacteria; order Burkholderiales; family Rhodocyclaceae; genus Thauera. The sequence goes on along the minus strand of NZ_DAOMPS010000069.1, from coordinate 7,916 downwards.
CCTCGAGCCGGTCGCGCGCCTCGCACACCAGGAACACTCGCCGCGCCGCGCCCTGCTCCGCGGCCGCGCCGGAAGCGGGCTGCAGGTCCGCTTCGATACGCTTGAGGTGGCTGCGCAGCGCCCCCTTGAGCGCCTCGAGGTCGCCGGTCAGCAGATCGGCGCCGGCCTGCGCCGCGGCGCTCGCGTGCAGCTCGTCGATGAAGGCCTGCTGCGCAGCCTGCTCGGCGCGGATGTCCTCGGGCAGCCAGATCAGGCGGCGGATGCGCCCGGCGCCGAAGTGCGCGGCGGCGCGCTCGTTCTGCAGCACGACGATCGACCTGTCGCCCGGCCCGTCCGGCACCAGCCCGTAGCCGTCGCCGATGAGGTGGATGGAGAAGGCGCTGCGCGCGAGCAGCGCATCGACCGCCGCCACGTAATCGGCCTCGTCGGTGGGCAGCTGGCGGTCGGGCAGCACGACATGGCCCAGGCGCCTGAGCTCGGCCTCGATGACCTCGCGCTCGTCGCGCCGGTCGCGACTGCATTCGGCCAGGTAGACGACCGGCTTTGCGCCCGCGGCCGGCGACGCATCCGCGGCCACGCGGCGCAGCTGGTCGAGCAGACGCTTGATGTCCCAGGCGACCTTGTTCACCTTGCGCAGGAATTCCTCGCGCGCCTCCTGGCCGAACACGGGGTCGAGCTCGAGCGGCGTCTGGTCGGCATCGAGGCGGAAGAACTCGTAGCCGAGCAGCTCGCTCACGATCGGCGGCAGGCCTTGCTCGCCCTCGATGGGCGTCTTGATGACCTTGAACACGCGCGCACTGTGGTCGATGACGAGGCCGCCGCTGCGCTCGGCCTGGCGGCAGAAGGCCTCGATCTCCTGCGCGCACGAGGGCGAGCTCACATAGCGCGGGCTGAGCACCGACACCAGCACCGCGGCCTCGGCGACACGGGCCTCGATCTCCTGCCACAGCACATCGTTGCCGGCGAGCTTGGGGTCGCGCCAGATGAGGGCCGCGCTGCCCTTGAAGCGGCTGAGCAATTGCTGCAGCGCTTCGTGGAACACCGTCACCCAGCCCGGCACGTCGGCCAGCAGGGGCTGATTGTCGATGTGGGCGTAGCTGATGAAGACGTCCAGTCGCGGACCGGCCTCATCCGCGTCGCGCCCCGCGCCCGCCGTGCTCGAGCCATTCATGTACCCGCTCCCTCCAGGGACCACCCGGCCGTCATCCGCATCCTGCGCACGTCCTGCCCCGGATTGTAGTCGAGCACCGCACGGCCGGCAGCGGCGAACGCCGTCGTCATCGGCCCCACCTGGGCGCCACCACACCGCGGCCGTCGCGGCGGCAGGGCGCGGGCACTCGGCGACTGCCTGCGGGTCACATCGTGGCGCGCCACGGCCAGTGCCGCGCAACCCGCACACGCACGGAGGCCCCATGAGCCCGACACCCTTGCCGCCCGACCCCGCCCTGCCAATGAGCCGGGCCCGCTTCCTGCGCCTTGCCGCCGCCAGCGCGGCCGGCCTGTTCATCGGCGCCCCGACGCGCGCCACGCCCGCAAGCGCCGCCACTGTCCTGACCAGCCCCGCCCCGACCCTGCGCACCCGCCCCATCCCCACCACTGGCGAGCCCTTGCCGGTGATCGGCTGCGGCACCTACATCGGCTTCGACGTCGCCCGTGACAGCGAGCAGTACCAGCGCCTGCCCGGTGTGCTGCAGGCCTTGTTCGGCGCCGGCGGCTCGGTGATCGACAGTTCGCCGATGTACGGCCGCGCCGAGGCGGTCACGGGCGAGCTGCTCGCCGCTACCGGCAGCCACGGCAAGGCCTTCGTCGCCACCAAGGTATGGACGCGGGGCCGCGCCGAAGGCATCCGCCAGATGGAAGAGTCCCTGCGCCGCCTGCAGGTCGAGCGCCTCGACCTGATGCAGGTGCACAACCTGGTCGACTGGCAGACCCAGCTCGCCACCCTGCGCGACTGGAAGGCCGCCGGGCGGGTGCGCTACCTCGGCGTCACCCACTACACCGCCGGCGCCTACGACACACTCGAGGCCGTGATGCGCGCAGAGCCGCTCGACTTCCTGCAGATCAACTACTCGCTCGACGAGCGCGAGGCCGAGCGCCGCATCCTGCCGCTGGCGGCCGAGCGTGGCATGGCGGTGCTGATCAACCGCCCCTTCGGCGGCGGCGGCCTGCTGCGCCGCCTGCGCGAGCGCCCGCTGCCGCCCTGGGCGGCCGACATCGGCGCCACCAGCTGGGCCCAGCTGCTGCTGAAGTTCGTCCTCGCCCACCCCGCCGTGAGCTGCGCCATCCCCGGCACCAGCCGGCCGGAGCACATGGCCGACAACGCCCTGGCCGGCATCGGCGAGATTCCGGACCAGGCGTTCTGGAACGGGCGCAGCCTGGAGCTGACTTGAAGCAGCGGGTCGCGCCGGCTCAGCGCCGTTCTCCAGTCGCGCCGTCCGAACTCGCCGCGTCGTCCAGCCCGACCCGGCCGATCGCCGGCAGGCGCAGCGCCGGGCGGTTGAAGTCCACCCCGAAGTTGAGGCCGAGCAGATTGAACTCGATGCCTTCCTGGACGCCCACGCTCAGCCCGAGCAGGCCGAGCAGCGACAGCTGCACGCCCGAGCCCGACGGCGACAGGCCGAGCGGGCGGCTGGCGGGGCGGTAGTCCTTGCCGATGGCGTTGGCCGGCAGGTCGAGGCGCAGCGCCGGCACTTCGCGGCCGATGTGGGCGAGGAAGGTATTGCTGTTCGGACCCGGATAGCTGCGGTATTCGTCGGCATGGGGGTAGCGCGCGATCGCCGCCTCGATGTCGTCGATCATGGCCTCGACATGGGCGCCGCGGTGATCGACCAGCACCGCCGGCATGGCGCCGAACCACAGCCCGTCGGGTAGCGCGTAGTTGCGCCGAACCACGTTCGCGCCCCCCCAGCCGATGACGTCGAAGCGGGTGTAGGCGGTGTCGCCGGCCCGCTTGTAGATGATCCAGGGATGGACGGCGAAGTAGCCGCGCCAGCCGTAGGTGGGCGCGGCATAGACCTGCACGATGGCGGTGTCTGCAAGCTGCACCGGATCGGGGGCGATGCCCGACGAATGGCGCGCGGCGGTGCGCCAGCTGCGCTCCTCGCCGCTGGCGGGGCGCGGGTCATTGGCCAGGCTGAGGCCGAAGGAGACGCTCAGCAGGCCGACGAGGCCAAGGATCAGGAGCCGGGTGGTCTTCACGTAGGTGTCCGCAGCGGACTCGGGAGAGTCGATGTTGATCAGAGCGGGCGCGGCGCGCCGAGTTCAGCCCGCGCCTGCACGCAGCAGCGCCCAGCCCATGCCGGCGAGCAGCCCGAGGGCCACTGCCCCCATGCCGACCACCGCCTTCAGCGCCAGCGCGCGGCCCCCGATCACCGCCGCCATGCCGAGCTTGAAGCCGAGGTTGCCGAGCATCGCGAGCACGATCGCGATCACGGTCGGCGACAGCTCCAGCCGGCCGAGCGAGAACAGCCGCAGACTGGACAGCGAGATGGCGTCGACATCGGTCAGGCCCGACACCAGGGCGAGCACATACAGGCCACGGTTGCCGGCGTAATCCGACAGCCACGCCGCACACAGCAGTACCAGCGCATAAAGGCCGCCAAAGCCGAGCGCCGTCTTGAGCTCGGTCGGGTTGCTGGTCGCAGGCAGCACCGGCTGGCTGCGCTCGAGCAGTTGCCGCCAGTGCCAGAAGCAGGCGAGCAGGCCCAGCGCCAGCGCGGGCAGCAGCACCGCCGCCAGCGCCGCAAGGACCGGCGGCGCAACCAGCGCGGAGATGACGCCGATGCGCAGCACCATCACCAGGTTCGCGAGCACGATCACCAGCGCTGCCATCGGCGCCATGGCGGGCAGTTCGCGGGCCTGGCGCGCATACAGCAGCGTGGTGGCGGTGCTCGAGGCCAGGCCGCCGAAGATGCCGACGAACACCGCGCCGTAACGCGCGCCCGCGATCTGCAGCGCGGCGTAGCCCGCCAGCCCGACGCCGGCGATCAGCACCACCATCAGCCACACCTGGTGCGGGTTGAGCGCCCCATAGGGGCCGAACTCCTCGTTCGGCAGGATGGGCAGGATCACCAGCGACAGCACGCCGAACTGCAGGATCGAGATCCAGTCGCGGCTGCCGAGCCGGCTGGCGATTCCGCGCAGCTGGGCCTTGAAGTAGAGCAGCACCGTGGTCGCCACCGCGAGCATGACGGCCAGCTGGGCATGGCCGAGCCAGGTCGCGGCGCCCAGGCAGTAGCACAGCACCATCGCCGCCACCGAGGTCGTGCCCGGGTCGGTGGGGTCGGGATGCCGCAGGTAGGCGGCGATGATCATCACCGCGACGATCACCAGCCCGGCGACGAAGGGCGCGAAGCTGCCGATCTGCTGGCTGAGCAGGGTCACCAGGGCGCCGAACATGCCCACCAGGGCGAAGGTGCGCAGGCCGGCGCGGGCCGAGGGCACCCGCTCGCGCTCGAGGCCGATCAGCAGGCCGATGCCGGTCGCGATCAGCAGCGCTTCGATCTGGGCAGCGTCCAGGGGCACTTCGAGGGGCAGGGTCTGCGGCATGCGAATGGCCGGGATGGCAACGCCGCCCCGGACGGAAACGGTGACCGCATGATGATACGCCGCTGCTCACCGGCACGATCGCATCGTGAAACATGTGCGCGCGCCTGTAACGAAACCCGCGTGATACTCGGGATTGTGCATTGCAACATAACCCGGGCCGGCGCGCGCCCTGCATCGGCAGCGCCCACCCGGCCAGACACGGAGGATCACGCCATGTTTCGCTTGCCGTGGCCACGCAAGAACAATGGAGCCCACCCGCCCACCCTCAGCCTCGCGCTGCAGGGCGGCGGCGCCCATGGCGCCTATACCTGGGGCGTGCTCGACCGCCTGCTCGAGCACGGCATCCGCATAGACGGCATCAGCGGCACCAGCGCCGGGGCGATGAACGCGGTGGCGCTGGCCCATGGCTGGACCGTGGACGGTGCCGACGGCGCACGCGCGGCACTGGCCGGATTCTGGGAGGCGGTGGGCGCCAGCGTACCCTTTCACCTCGAACTGCTGCACACGCTCAACGGCGCCGCCGACGGCGGCCTGCCGGCGCCGATGAGCATGATGCTGGGGCTCACGCGCATGTTCTCGCCCTATCAGTTCAACCCCTTCGAACTCAACCCGCTGCGCGACGTCGTGCGCGCGCAGTTCGACTTCGAACGCCTGCGCCGCGACTGCCCGATCAAGCTCTTCATCGCCGCCACCGTGGTGCGCACCGGCAAGGTCAGGCTGTTCCACACCGCCGAGCTCAGCGAGGCGGCGTTGCTGGCCTCGGCCTGCCTGCCCACCCTGCATCACGCGGTCGAGATCGACGGCGAGTACTACTGGGACGGCGGTTTCACCGCCAACCCGGCGGTCTACCCGTTGCTGTACGAATGCAGCACGCCGGACGTGCTGATGGTGTTGTTGAACCCGCTGCAGCGCGACGATGCCCCGCGCAGCGCCGACGACATCGCCGCGCGCAGCATGGAGCTCGGCTTTTCCACCACCTTCCTGCGCGAGATGCGCATGGTCGCCCATGCCCGGCGCTTCATCGCCAGCGACGCGCCGGCCTGGCTGCGCGGCCGCCTGGAGCGCAAGCTGATGGGGCAGCGCTTCCACCTCATCGAAGCCACCGAGCTCGGCGACGCCGGCTCGGCAAGCAAGCTCAACGCCACCAGCGGCTTCCTGCTGCAGTTGCGCGACCTCGGCCGGGCGCGCGCCGATACCTGGCTGCAGGCGCACGCCCACGCGATCGGGCGGCGCGAGACGGCCGCCGTCGAGGCCCTGTTCCTGTAGCTGACGCGGGCACCGCGCCCAGCCGGGGCCCTGCCCGTGGCGTGGAATCGCGACCGCCTGATGATCGCCCCGCGCCCTCGTCGGAGCTTCGCCCTCGTCGCGATGCAAGGCAGGCACGGCCGCGCTAGTATTGGCGGCACGGCGGCGACGTGATCGGAATGGCCTCACCGCTGGCCCTGGAACGAGGAAACCGGATCATGAAGCTGCTGCTGGTCGAGGATGACCCCACGCTGGCCGACGGCATCGCCGAGTTCCTGCGCGGCCAGGGCGACGCGGTCTGCGTCGAGCATGACGGCATGCAGGCAGACCGCCGCCTGCAGGAGGACGGGTTCGATTTCGTCCTGATCGACGTTGGCCTGCCCGGCCTCGGTGGCTACGAGGTGGTGCGCCGCATCCGCAAGCGGGGCCAGCGCCTGCCGGTGATCCTGATCACCGCGCGCGACGCCCTCGACGACCGCATCTACGGCCTCGACCTCGGCGCCGACGATTATCTGGTCAAGCCTTTCGAGCTGGCCGAACTGAGCGCACGCATGCGCGCGGTCCAGCGCCGCGGCGGGCACGCGGCCGCGCCGGCACTCAGCTTCGGCGCCCTGGTGCTCGACATCGACGGCCGCCTCGCCGAGCTCGACGGGGCCCCGCTGCCGCTCAGCGGGCGGGAATGGGACGTGCTCGAAACCCTGGTGCGCGCCGACGGCCGCACCGTCACGCGCGAGCAGCTGCAGGGCGAGGGCAGCGGCAACGCGCTCGAGGTCTGCATCTCGCGCCTGCGCCCGCGGCTGGAGTCCGCCGGCCTGGTGATCCGCACCGTACGCGGCTTCGGCTACCGCCTCGAGCGCATCCGCGAGCGGCCCGGCGGTGCAGACTAGCCTTCGCCGCACCCTGCTCAATGCGCTGGCCGCGCCCACCGTGCTGCTGCTGGTACTGGCGGGCGCCGTCGCCTATGGCACGGCCAAGATGGTCGTGCGCGACGCCTACGACCGCAGCCTGCTCAATCTCGCCCACGGCATCGCCACCCATGTGCGACCGACCCCGGGCGGACTCGCGCTGACGCTCTCGCCAGAGGCCGAAGTGGTACTGCGCACCGACATCCAGGACCGCATCTTCTTCCGCGTACGCGATCGCCATGGCCGCCTGCTCGGCGGCGACGCCGATCTCCCGCTGTTTGACGACGGCGGCAGCGCCCCGAGCCTGCCCGTGCCCTACCAGCCGCTCGACAGCGACCCCGCGCCTGCAGCAAGGCTGCCGCCCAGCCGCCCACAGTTCCGGGATCTCGTCCATCGGGGCGAGCCGATCCGCGCCGTGCGCCTGTATCGCGAGCACGCGGCGGCCGGCTTCTACGTGCTGGTGGCCGAGACGCTGGGCAAACGCACCGAGGCCATGGACAAGCTGCTGTTCGGTTTCGCCTCCGCCGCCCTGCTGCTGCTGCTCACCGCCATAACCGGCGCCCGCTTCGGCATCCCGAGCGGCCTGGCGCCGCTCGGGCGGCTCGAAGCCTCGTTGCGGGCGCGCTCCGGCACCGACCTGTCGCCGATCGACCCGGCGGACGTGCCGAGCGAGATCCATGAGCTGGTCCTTGCACTCAATGGCCTGCTCGCACGGCTGCGCGCAGCCAACGCGCTGCAGCGCGAATTCCTGCAGGACGCCGCCCATCAGCTGCGCACACCGCTTGCCGGCCTGCAGATGCAGCTCGAACTGCTCGAATCGAAGCCCCTCGATGCCGCCGCCCGCGCCCGCCTGCGCCAGTCGGTGGCACGGGTCACCCGTCTCGCCAACCAGCTCCTGGCGCTGGCGCGCGCCGAGGCGAGCGAGCGCCTGGTCGCCCATGCGGCGCCGGTCGAGCTGTCGGCGCTGATCGATGACATGGTGGAGGACTGGCTGCAGCTGGCGGACGAACGCGGCATCGACCTCGGCATCGAGCGCGAGGCGGTGGCGGTCGAGGGCGATCCAACCCTGCTGCAGGAGCTCATCGCCAACCTGGTGGACAACGCGCTCAAGTATGGCCGCGCCGGCGGCAGCGTCACGCTGCGCTGCGCGAGCGCGGGCGACGAGGTCGTGCTCGAGGTCAGCGACGACGGCCCCGGCATCCCGCAGGCGGTGCGCGA
>NZ_DAOMPS010000068.1:0-18062 GCF_035444905.1 Thauera sp. | reverse complement strand
CGGTGACCTTCAGCAGGCCGTTGATCACCGCGTCGAGCGAACCATCGACCTGCTCGGCGCGGCCGAGCGTGGCGACGGTGCGCTTCTTCACCCGTCCCGCTTCGTCCCGATAGGACTCGACGAGTTGGACGTAGCGGCGGCCTCCGGAGGTGGTGAGCTTGACGTGCATGCCGCCACTCTACCCAGGCACAAGGCCTCGTCAAGTTTGAAGGTGGCTGTTACAAACGTGCCACCACAGCACTTTTGCGATCATGGCCTTGAAACCCGCGCCGGTGCTGAAGGCACTTTCCGAAAAGGGGGCGAAAATCGGGGTTAAGTGTCGAACCCCGGTGCACTGGATGCTCGACGTCTGCTTCGGCGAGGACTACTGCATGATCCGCAAGGACAACGCGCCGCAGAACCTCTCGCTGCTCAAGAAGATCGTGCTGAACCTGATTCGTGCGGACAAGACCGATACCGCCAAGACGAGCCTGCGACTCAAGCGCAAGCGGGCGGCCTGGGATGACGATATCCGTATGAAAATGGTCGGGATTCATCCGTAGTAACTTTCGAGTGCGATGGCCCTGGCGGGCGACGGCCATCGATTCATAAGCGATCTTCTGTCAATAGTTCATTGGGATGATGTCAGTCACACTATGCCTGTTGGGAATTCGGGTGACGGTGCCCCTGGCTCAATCGCTTCGTGCCGTGCTGAAATAGTAAGCGTTGATCGGCATGGCCAGGAAGGCAAGCAGTCCGCCGATGATCTTTACCCGTTCGAGCAGAGTGTCGATCGGTTCGCTCTGGTCGAGATGTCCCTGACCAAGCAGGTATAGCAGGATCAGGTTGTATGCCACGGTGAGCACCACGGCCAGTCTGTTCACGAAGCGCTCAAATGCGACACTCTTCGGAAGCGGGAATGGCTTAATGAACCAACAGGCGAGCGCCGCACCGACGTTAGCTCCGTAGATCGCGCCTATGAGGGTATACACTGTTACCCGGTCTGCCGGAAGCAGGAATGGAATCCCATTGACCGTTGTCCGTATGAAATAGGACTCGACGACTAGCACCGCGGCAAGAAAGCTTGCTACCCAGACAGCGGTGAGGGCTGCCCGCGTCATCACGGCTGGGCCTCGGCTACGATTTTCATGTGCGTTTGCAGCAACTCGACGAGGCGGTCTACGAAGAACTTTCCCGAGTAGCGGTCACCGTCAACCTGCGACCATCTCGAAAGTGCGCCACGCGAGTACAGACGTGCAGAAATGCGGTAGCGGAAAATGTTTTCGCTTGTATCGTGTTCGCCGTCGTAGGCGATTCCGTAGATCGCCGGCCGCAGGGTCAGGTTCGGAAAGGACTGGTTGTATGACGCAACGAGCTCGGCGGGAATAGGGGCGATATCGGTTTCCCAGGGGGTACGCGGAGGAATTATCGCGTCGAGCTCCAGCGTAGGTTCTACCACGCTCAACTGAAGATCCTGTAGTGCCTGCACCAACGTCTGCGAAGCAATCGAAGTTTCACGGTTCTCCGGAATCCGGACCTTTCCGAGAATTGCCCCACCGCCGATGCCGGCTAGCGGATAATAATAGGGTTGTATAAAGGTCCATTCTGCCTCCGAATAGGCTTCCTTGAATATGCCGGCACCACTGCAGGCCGCCAAAAGTACCGGAAGACAGCACACAGTAATTATCGCGCGTTTCATCGATTGGCCCTTGTGTGCTCTGTGCCGAAGTAGGTGAAGAAGATATCGCGCAATAGATCATGGTGGCTTGCGGCTAGCCGTGCGCGTTCGATGATCGAAACGTCTGCATCAGTCGGCGGTGCGGTAACTTTCTCGAAGTAGTCCTCAAACGGCGACTGAAAGAGATCCTGGGGAAGGACCATGCCTGAGTGACGCAAAGCATCAATCCAGAGTGCGTGTTGAATGGCGTCTATGATCATATCCGCGTATGCCTGTACGCTCTTGTTGCGTTCGTCCTGCGGGGGGTAGATACAACCTGGGATGGAGCCGAGGGCACTATCGAAATTGGCGAGGCCATAGGCATGGCGAAAGAAGTGCTCGTGGTCTGAAACGGTAGAACTCAGCGCAACCAGAGCCTGTGCGCTTCTTCCTGAGGCTGTCCCGTCCGGGCGCAGGGTTAACCTTGGCAGTGAGTCAAAATTTGCAATGGCGTTGAGCAATACGGAATACTTATCCGCATCGAACTCGCGGCTTTGTGCTTCGGTACATTGCAGCGTGACTGGGAAGTGGCCCAAGGCTAGGTGGGCCAGTTCATGTGCAGCGAAAAACGCGATCGCACCCAGAAAGGATTTCTCCAGTGCGCGAGATCGCTCGATGATCGCCATGTCGGCAAGGCGCGTCTGCAACACCCCGAACGTGCCGGCCATCGAACGCTCTAGCAGGTCTCCATCGCCCACCGTTCTAGCTCCCTTGGCGAAACCGCTCATATCGCTCAACGGTTGCAGCGATGACATCTTCTCCAGTTCCGAGCTGAATGTCGCAAAGCGCGAGAAAGCGAGTTGCTCCTTCGACATATCAGCGGTTGTGTCCTCGATAAGTTTCTGGTCGAACTCGTCTATTGCGGGGGCAATAGACGGGAATGACCACCACCCATTGCCAACGTCATCGATAAGGGTGCTGAGGAGCGCAGACCTGTAGATTGCCTGGACCACCTTCACATCGACGAACAGGCGTCCCGATCCTTCAATCGCCGCTACAGATTTGCCCTGGTTCAAGACGGTGATGTTTAGCTTGCCTGGCACGGGGCGCAACTCTGGATGGGCCCGCGATAGGAGTGCAGCATGGCGCAGCCGCGTCGCGTCCACTCTCGTGACCACGCTATCCAGTAGATTCTCTATCTCCTTCAGTTGCTTGGCAGTCAGGTCCGGAAGGAGGTCGGGGTCGGAGGGAACGCCATCGGGGTAAAATAGGCGGCTAGCCCCAAGCAAGAAAGTTCCACGCGCATTAGCCACCGTCAGAGGGCGTGATAAGGTCTGGCCGACGTATTCGTGATTCTCGAACAGGGTGATCAAGAGGCGCTCAGTGCTGCAGCCACCAGTCAAAGTGACAATGCAGAGTGTCACTATTGCGAATTGGCCGCCCCATGCACGTGCATCGTTGATCATCGTGCTCCCCCGACTGTAACGGCATGCCTACCAAGATCGGTCTTGCTGCTTGAATATATAGCATATCGTTTGGAGGTGAGTATGTCTCTCGCACGCAGGATATCTCCAAGCGTCTGAGCGGATCAGTGCGCGCAGACCAACACTCACAAGCCGTCCCTGTTACGGCTGCGCCGTTGTCAATGCGGAAATACGACGTCAGTGGCATCGCGAGCACTGTGCCCTGCAAGGCTGTATTGGGCTGAAGGATGAGGTGCAGTCGTTTGGGCACAGTGGAGTTGAAGTTGGAGTTGCCGCCTTACGGTGGACAGGTTGTCGCTTTGAACGGCGGCAATGGTCTAGATGGTCTGGCTTTGTTTAGATGGTCGACCAGCAGCCCTCTGCGTCAAGTTTCGTCGCGCCCGTCATTACAGCAATCAACGATGCTGCTCTAACCCAGTTCGGCACACGGTACCCACTTCACGATCAAGGGCGACTGCCTCTCGGCATCGTAATTTGTCCAGCCCCGTGAGCCCTCCGCCCCCAACTGCGGTGGACTCCGCGACCTCGCCCTTCGCAAGCAGCCCCCTCAGCCCATCCGCGCCTGCGCTTCCCCTGTCACCGCTGCCGCGCGCGTGCGCGCCAGTCGCAGGCTCAGCACCAGCGCCAGCCCGATCAGTCCGAGCAGCATGTAGCCTACGTTGGTGAGGGCGGCGTTCAGGCCGGCGACGTTCGCCTCGGAGAGCACGGCCTCGGCCGACAGGCCGTTTTCGCCCAGGCGGGCGGTGACCTCGGCTGGCACCTCGCGCGCCCGGCTCCCGGCAGCGCGTGCCAGCGCCTCCAGGCTTGCCGGATCGAGGCCGAGCGCGGCGGTCTGACGGCTGATCGCAGCCTGGGTGGCGTAGGCCAGGCTGGCGCCGAACACCGCCAGCGACAGTGACGAGCCGGTGGGGCTGCCGAGGTCGCGGAACATGCTGAACAGGCCGCTGCCGGCGCCCATGTTCTTGGCGGGCACCGCGCCCAGCGCCAGCTTCATGATCGCCGGGGTGTTGCAGCCGATTGACAGGCCCATGATGCAGGCCACCGCGATCACCATCCACAGCGGCGTAGTGACGTCGATGTTGAGGAAGAGCAGGGTGCCGCCCAGGCTGGCGAGCATGGCGATGATGACCAGTACGCGCGGTTCGATGCGGTCGACCAGCTTGCCTGCGATCAGCGAGCTGATGAGCCCGCTGCCGTACAGGAACAGGGTGACGAAGCCGAACTGCGCTGCCGTGCCGCCCGGGCGGCTGTTGATGAAGAAGGCCAGCGAATAGACGATGCCGCTGGAGAAGATCATGTGCAGCCAGTAGATCGCCGAAGGCGTGGCGAAGGCGCCGCGCGCCAGGATGCCGAGGTCGATCACCGGATTCGGGGTGCGCTTGCTGTGCCGCCACAGCATCGCCAGCGCGCTGATGCCGACGATCACGATCGCCCAGGTGATCGGCGATTCCTTGCCGAAGTTGGTCGCCCAGGTGGGCAGCGAGAGCAGGGCGGCGATCACCGCGAACAGCAGCATCGCGCCGGTGTAGTCGAAGGCGCCCTGCTGCCTGGCCGGGGCGATCTCGGGCACCAGCAGGCGCACGGGAATGAGCCCGATCAGGGTCAGCGCGCCGCTGATCCAGTACACGCTGGGCCAGCCCAGGCGGTCGATGAGCAGGCCGCCGAGCAGCCCGCCCGAGGCCGCGCCGAAGGTCATCGTGAAGGCGAGGATGCCCAGCGCCATGCCGCGCCTGTTGTCCGGGAACAGGTGGGCCGCGTAGGCGAACACGCCGGGCAGGATGCAGGCCGCGCCCAGGCCCTGCACGAAGCGCGCGCCAAGGAAGAAGGCGAAGTTGGGCGTCCAGGCGGCGGCGAACTCCGACGCAGCGAACACCAGCATGCCGATCGTGATCACCCGCTTGCGCCCGTACTGGTCGCCCAGGCGGCCCATGATCGGCGCGAACACGGTCAGCGCTAGCGAATACAGGATCAGGATCAGCGCCGACATGTTCACCGGAATGCCGAAATGCCGGGTCACGCTCGGCAGCGCAGGGGCCTGGAAGGCGGCGGCCTCGATGGTGATGAAGGTGCCGAACAGCAGCGCGGCATACACAGCCCAGGCTGAGCGCGTGTCGGTACGTGAATCCATTGGCTGTCTCCGTATGCAGCGCATGCGGATGCGCGCCGCCTTGTTCTGTCGGGCGGATGGTCGTTCCCGGGGGGTGGGGGCACATCGTCCGATGGGACTAAAGCGAGCTCGGAAACGAACGCCGGCGATTGGCACCCGGTTCGCTGCCGAATGTCGGGTTTCGCTTGCCTTGTCCATCGTCCGTTCAGACGAAGTGCCGCGGAGGGCCCTGCTCTTAGACTCGCTACAAGCGCTGCGTAAAGGATCGGCCTCATCCGCGATGAGGGCTCCGCTCGCAGCAGGGTCCAGCAGGCGCGGCAGCATCGGCTCGGCGCCTCACACAACCGCAGGAGACGAACTTGGCTGAACAGGAATGGATGTCCGAAGTGCGTGCCAAGGTGGGTCGCGAGTACGGTCGCGTCTACGCCTGGGACGAGGTGAACGCGCCGATGATCCGGCAGTGGTGCGAGGTGATGGGCGTGGACAATCCGCTCTACCTCGACGCGGACTATGCCGCGACCACCGAATTCGGCGGCATCGTGGCGCCGCCGGCGATGCTGCAGGCCTGGTGTCTAGAAGGCCTGCACATGAACAACTATGCGCCGGGCTCGACCGACGAGAACCCCTACGAGGTGCTGAAGACCCTCGAGGCGCACGGCTTCCCCTCGGTGGTGGCGGTGAACTCCGACCTCAGCTTCGAGCGCTACGTGAAGCTGGGCGAGAAGCTCTACTACACCACCCGCCTCGATGCGGTCGGCGAGGAGAAGACCACGGCCCTCGGCACCGGCTACTTCGTCACCCTGATCATGAGCTTCTTCTCGCAGAAGCCAGAAGGTGACGAGAAGGTCGGCCAGCTGCTGTTCCGCGTCTTCAAGTTCCGCCCCGCCAACGTGCCCAAGCCGGTCGAGAAGGGCGCGGCCCCGGCAGTGCCCAAGTTCAAGCGCCCGAAGCCGGGCGTCAGCGACGACACCCGCTTCTTCTGGGAAGGCGTCGAGGCCGGCAAGCTGCGGATCCAGCGCTGCACCTGCTGCAGCACGCTGCGCCATCCGCCGGCGCCGGTGTGCATCAAGTGCCATTCCTTCGACTGGGACACGGTCGAGGCGTCCGGCAAGGGCAGCCTGTATTCGTTCGTGGTGATGCACTACCCCGAGGTGCCGCCCTTCGAGCACCCCAACCCGATCGGCCTCATCGAGCTCGACGAGGGCGTGCGCCTGATCGCCGGCCTGGTCGGCGTCAAGCGCGATGAGATCAAGATCGGCCAGCGCGTGCAGGTCGAGTTCCAGTCCTTCGACGACGGCGAACTGACCCTGCCGATGTTCCGCCCGGTTGCGGCCTGAGGAGACGAGCATGGATTTTCAACTGACTGACGACCAGCGCGCCATCGCCGACATGGCGGGCAGCCTGTTCGGCGACCTGTGCACCGACGACCGCCTGCGCGCCTTCGACACCGCCGGCGAGCCCTTCATGGCCGACCTGTGGAAGCAGTGCGTGGAAACCGGCCTGCATGCGCTGGCGATTCCCGAGGAAGCGGGCGGCACCGGGCTCGGCATGACCGAGCTGATGCTGGTGCTCGAGGCCCAGGGCCGCGGCCTCGGCCATGTGCCGCTGTGGCGCCACCAGCTCGCCGCCGCCACGCTGGCGCGCTTCGGTGGTGCCAACGGTGCCGAGATCGCTGCGGCCGCTGCCGAGAGCAAGCTGATGATCACGCTGTCGCTCGGTGCGGCAGCGCGTGCCCACGGCGTCGCGCTCAAGGCGCGCCGCGAGGGTGAGGGCTGGGTGCTGGACGGCAAGGTCGCCGCCGTGGCGCTGGGTGCGGAAGTGTGCCGCGCGCTGCTGCTGGCCGAGACCGACGACGGCCCCCGGCTGGTGTCGGTGAATCTGCGCGACGCGGGCATCGAGAAAGTGCCCGGCGTGTTCACACACCGCGAGGC
Source organism: Thauera sp. (assembly GCF_035444905.1). Lineage (GTDB taxonomy): Bacteria > Pseudomonadota > Gammaproteobacteria > Burkholderiales > Rhodocyclaceae > Thauera. Next base: position 10,904 of record NZ_DAOMPS010000068.1, on the reverse strand, counting down.
GGTCGCCGACCTCGGCTTCCGCGCTCATCGCCTGGCCGCCGACGCGGTGCTGCCCGAGGCTGCGCTGCCCTGGCTGGAGCAGCGCGCGATCGCCGCGATCGCGGCATTGCAGCTGGGCGTCAGCGTCGAGCAGGTGCGCCGCACGGTCGAGTACATCAACGAGCGCCGCCAGTTCGACCGCGCCATCGCCACCTTCCAGGCGGTACAGATGAGCATGGCCGACGCCCACATCGCGATCGAGGCGCTGCGCTCCGCGCTTTGGCAGCTCGTGTATCGCCTGGACGCCGGCCTGCCGTCGCCGTCCGAGGCGCTGGCGGTCAAGTACCTCGCGGCCGAGTGCGGCCATCTCGTCGGCCACAAGGCGCAGCACGTGCATGGCGGCATCGGTGTCGATCTGACCTACCCGATCCACCGCTACCTGTACTGGAGCCGCGCGCTCGGCATCACCCTGGGCGGCAGCGCCGCCACGCTCGAACGACTCGGCGACTGGCTCGCCAACAACGACAAGCTGGGATGGAAATATGACCTCGAAGAACAGCAAGCGCTTTGACGACGTGCGCCCCGGCGAGGCGCTGCCGGAACTGGCGATCCCGATCACGACGACGCTGATTGCCTCGACCGCGATCGCCACCCGTGACTATTTCCCGGGCCATCACGACATGGAGGCCGCCCAGCAGCTCGGCTCGCCGCACGTGTTCATGAACATCCTCACCACCAGTGGCCTCACCCAGCGCTTCATCGAGGGCTGGGCCGGTCCGGCGGCGCGCTTCAAGGATCTCAAGATCAAGCTCGGCGCGCCCAACTACCCGGGCGACACCATGACCTTCAGCGGCGAGGTCGTCCGCACCGACGCGGCCCGCCGCGAGGTGGAAGTCGCGCTCAAGGGCAAGAACTCGATGGGCAGCCACGTGACCGGTTCGGCCACGCTGGTGCTGCCCTGACACGCGGAGAACCGAACTCATGACGGATATGTCCCTTTCCGGCCGCGCCGCCATCGTTGGCCTGGGCGCGACCGAATTCTCCAAGAACTCCGGCCGCACCGAGTTGCGCCTGGCGATGGAATCGACGCTGGCCGCGCTCGCCGATGCCGGCATCGATCCCTCCGAGGTCGAGGGCTTCTCGTCCTACACCATGGACAAGGTGCCCGACTACGAGATCGCGCGCTTGCTCGGCTGCAAGAACGTCAAGTTCTTCTCCCAGATCCCGCACGGCGGCGGCGCCGCCTGCGCGCCGGTGGTGCATGCCGCGATGGCGGTGGCGACCGGCCTGGCCAAGGTGGTGGTGGTGTTCCGTGCGATGAACGAGCGCTCCTGGTACCGCTTCGGTACCGGCACCTACGGCTTCGGCTCGACGCCGATCTTCGAGAACGTGAACTACGGCTGGTACATGCCCTACGGCTTCCACACCCCGGCCGCCTGGGTGGGCATGTTCGCCCAGCGTTACATGCACGAATACGGCGCGACCAGCGAGGACTTCGGCCGCGTGTCGGTGGCGGTGCGTGACTTCGCCGCCACCAACCCGGCCGCCTTCTTCTACGGCAAGCCGATCACGCTCGAAGAGCATCAGGCCTCGAAGTGGATCGCCGAGCCGCTGCGCCTGCTCGACTGCTGCCAGGAGTCCGACGGCGCGGTGGCGATGGTCATCACCTCGGCCGAGCGCGCCCGCGACCTCAAGCAGAAGCCGGTGATCATCAAGGCCGGCTCGCAGGGCATCACCGAGGGCCAGCAGAGCATGACCTCCTACTACCGCGACGACATCACCGGCCTGCCGGAGATGGGCGTGGTGGCCAAGGAGCTCTACGCCCAGTCCGGCCTCGGTCCCGATGCCTTCCAGACCGCGGTGATCTACGACCACTTCACCCCCTTCGTGCTGCCGCAGCTGGAAGAGTTCGGCTTCTGCAAGCGCGGCGAGGCGAAGGACTTCATCCGCGCCGGCGAGCACGCCCGCGGCGGCAAGCTGCCGATCAACACCCACGGCGGCCAGCTGGGCGAAGCCTACATCCACGGCATGAACGGCGTGGCCGAGGCGGTGCGCCAGGTGCGCGGCACCGCGGCCAACCAGGTGGCCGATGTCGAGAACGTGCTGGTCACCGCCGGTACCGGCGTGCCCACCAGCGGCCTCATCCTCGGCGTCGCCTGAGCGAAGGAGAACGAACGATGTTCGTCGATCTGACCCCGGAACAACACGCGCTGCGCCTGAAGGTGCGCGACTACTTCCAGACCCTGATGACCCCCGAGCTGCGCAGCGAGCTGCGCGGCAAGGAAGGCGGCGAGCTGTACCGCAACACCATCCGCAAGATGGGTGCGGACGGCTGGCTGGCGGTGGGCTGGCCCAAGGAGCACGGCGGCCAGGGCTATGCCGCCACCGAGCAGCTGATCTTCTTCGAGGAAGCCAACATCGCTGGCGCGCCGCTGCCCTTCGTCACCATCAGCACGGTCGGTCCGGCGCTGATGGAGGCGGGCACCGAGCTGCAGAAGAAGAAGTTCCTGCCCGGCATTGCCGCCGGCGAGATCATGTTCGCCATCGGCTATTCCGAGCCGGAAGCCGGCTCCGACCTCGCCACGCTCAAGACCAGCGCGCGGCTGGAAGGCGACCACTTCGTGGTCAATGGCAACAAGCTGTGGACCTCGGGCGCCGAGGCGGCCGACTACGTCTGGCTCGCCGCGCGCACCGACCCCAACCTGCCGCGTCACAAGGGCGTGTCCATCCTGATTCTGGACACCACGGCCGAAGGCTTCTCGCACACCGTCATCCCGACCTGCAGCAACCCCACCGCCGCCACCTACTACGACAACGTCAAGGTGCCCAAGGACATGCTGGTCGGCGAGCTCAACGGCGGCTGGAAGCTGATCACCGCCCAGCTCAACCACGAGCGCCTCGGCCTGGGTTCGTGGTCGGACAAGGTCGTCGCCCTGTTCCGCCGCGTGCTGCTGTGGGCCAAGGCCCAGGACGAGAACGGCCGCCGCGCGGTCGATGCGGCCTGGGTGCGCAGCCTGCTCGCCGAGTGCTACGCCAAGATCGAAGCCATGCGGCTGATCAACTTCCGGATCGCCGCCGACCTCGAGCGCGGCCACATGGACGTGGCGCTGGCCTCGGCCACCAAGGTGTACGGCTCGGAGTCGGTGGTCGATATCCTGCGCAAGCTGTCCGAGATCGTCGGCGCCAGCGGCCTGGTGCGCGAAGGCTCGGCCGCCGCGGCCCTGCTCGGCGAGCTCGAGTACGAGGTGCGCGCCTCGGTCACGCTGACCTTTGGCGGCGGCACCAACGAGATCCAGCGCGAACTGGTGGCACAGTTCGGCCTCGGCATGCCGCGTTCGCGCTGAACCCCGCACAGGAACAGAAGATGAGCACCCTCGAAGATTTTCGCCGCGAGACCCGGGCCTGGCTCGAGGCCAACTGCCCGCAATCGATGCGCACCGCGATGCCCGACGGCGAGCTGGTGTGGGGCGGGCGCACGGTCGAGTTCAAGAACGCGGACCAGCGCCTGTGGTTCGAGCGCATGCGCGACAAGGGCTGGTTCTGCCCCGACTGGCCGGCCGCGTATGGCGGCGGCGGGCTGAGCCCGGAGCAGAACGCGGTGCTCGAGTCCGAGATGCGCCGCCTGCGCTGCCGTCCGCCGCAGATCAACCTCGGCATCTGGATGCTGGGCCCGGTGGTGCTGGAGTTCGGCACGGAAGAGCAGAAGCGCGAGCTGCTGCCGCCGATGGCGCGCGGCGAGATCCGCTGGTGCCAGGGCTTCTCCGAGCCCAACGCCGGCTCCGACCTCGCCAGCCTCAAGACCAGCGCGGTCGATGCCGGGGATCACTTCGTGGTCAATGGCACCAAGATCTGGACCTCCTACGGCGACAAGTCGGACTGGATGTACATGCTGGTGCGCACCAACCCCGACGTGCCCAAGCAGCAGGGCATCAGCCTGCTGGTGGTCGACATGGCGTCGCCGGGCATCGAGGCACGGCCGATCGACCTCATCAGCGGCAAGTCGTCCTTCTGCCAGGTCTTCTTCGACAACGTGAAGGTGCCCAAGCGCCAGCTGATCGGCCCGCTCAACGGCGGCTGGACCCTGGCCAAGGCGCTGCTGCAGCACGAGCGGCGGGCGATGTCGAAGTTCGGCGAGTTCAGCCTGCCGACCCACTTCGACCTGCTGTCGATCGCCGGCAAGTACCTGCCGGCACAGGATGCGTCATCGCCGGCCGACGTCGCGCTGCGCCAGCGCGCCTACGCGATGGCGATGGACGAGATGGCCTACAGCCTCACCGCCCAGCGCATGGGCGAGGAGGCGCGCGCGCGCAAGAACGTGTCCGGGCTGATGTCGATCATGAAGCTGGTGCACTCCGAGCAGGAGAAGGACAAGTTCGAGGTGCTGGTGGACGTGCTCGGCCACCGCGCGCTGGGCTGGGAAGGCGAGGGCTTCGAGCCGCAGGAGCTGGCGATCACCAAGGCCTGGCTGGGCAGCTTCGCGCAGACCATCGCCGGCGGCTCGTCCGAGGTGCAGTTGAACGTGATCGCCAAGCGCGTGCTGGAGTTGCCCGAGGGCAACAGCGGCGGCGCCGGCAAGCAGGGCAAGTGAGGAGCAGGGTGTCATGAGTCTGGTTTATTCCGAAGAGCAGCAACTGCTGGCCGACACCGCCGCCGAGTTCCTGATGGCGAAGAGCCCGGTCACCGCCCAGCGCAAGCTGCGCGACGAGGGTGCGTCAGGGGGCTCCGCCGCCGGCTTCGACGCCGCGCTGTGGCGTGAGATGGTCGACATGGGCTGGAGCGCGATTCCCTTTCCCGAAGCGCTCGGTGGCCTTGAATTCGGCTGCAAGGGCCTGGGTGCGGTGTTCGAGCAGATCGGCCGCAACCTCTCGGCCTCGCCGCTGCTGTCGAGCATCGTGCTCGGCGGCTCGGTGATCGAGCTCACCGGCACCGAAGCGCAGCAGGCCGAGTGGATGGCGGCGCTGATCGGTGGCGACAAACGCATTGCGCTGGCGGTGGATGAGACGCCGCGCCACGACCCGAGCGCGGTCGCGCTGCGCGCCGCGCGTGACGGTGATGGTTATGTGCTGACCGGGACCAAGGCCTTCGTCGCCGACGGCGTTGGGGCGGACGCCTTCATCGTTGCCGCGCGCACCGGCGCTCAGGCGGGCGAGCAGGGCGGCATCAGCCTGTTCGTCGTCGTCGCGGATGCGTCGGGCGTGCAGGTGTCGCCGATGAAGACGCTGGATTCGCGCAACCACGCCACGCTGGTGCTGAACGAAGTGCGCGTCGGCGCCGCGGCGCTGCTCGGCGCGGAAGGCGAGGGCTTCGCTGCGCTCGACGCGGCGCTCGATCGTGGCCGGGTGTGCCTGGCGGCCGAGCTGCTCGGCGCGACGCAGAGCCTGTTCGACACCACCGTCGAGTACCTGAAGACGCGCGTGCAGTTCGACGTGCCGATCGGCAGCTTCCAGGCCCTGCAGCACCGCGCCGCGTGGTGCTACGCGCACCTGCAGCTCGCACGCAGCGCGGTGATGGCCGGCCTGGCGGCGATGGATGACCCGGCGCTCGACGCCGCCGCGCGCGCGCGCATGGCCAGCCTCGCCAAGTGGAAGGCCGGCGACGCCGCCCACCGCATCAGCCGCGAGGCGGTGCAGATGCACGGCGGCATGGGCGTCACCGACGAGCTCGACGTCGGCCTCCATCTCAAGCGCATCCGAGTCGCCCAGGCCAGCCTCGGCGATGGCGACTTCCACGTGCAGCGCTATGGCGACCTGAGCGCGGTCGAGGCCTGATCGATGGCGGCCGGCGGCGCGCGTCCTCCCGGCGGCAAGCGTGCGCTCGCCGCCGGCGAGGGCAGGGCACGCAGGCGGTTCGCGGACTGAGGCGGGCGGGCACGATGCGCTGGCTGCCGCAGCCCCGACCACGCGAGGAACTGCTCGCCCGCCACGGCGAGGCCTTCAAGTGGCTGGCGCTGACGGTAGTCGGGCTCGGCACGATCGCCGCGGTGCTTGCAACGACCAGCTTCAACGTCGCCGTGCCGGCGCTGGGCGCATCCTTCGGCCTCGGCCAGCATCAGGTGCAGTGGGCGATCACCGGTTTCATGGCGGCGCTCACCGTCGCCATGCTGCCCACGCCCTGGGTGCTGGACCGCATCGGCTTCCGCCGCCTCTTCCTCGGCGCCAACCTGCTGCTGGGGCTGAGCAGCGTCGCCGGGGCGCTGGGCGACAGCTTCGGCTTCGTCGTAGCCATGCGCATCGTGCAGGGCGTGGCCGCGGGCCTGCTGCAACCGCTGCCGATGCTGGCGGTGATGCGCCTGTTCCCGGCCGGCAGCCAGGGGCGGGCGCACGGGCTGCTCGGCTTCGGCATCGTGCTGGCACCGGCGGTCGCGCCGGCGCTGGCGGGCGTCCTGCTCGACCGCTTCGGCTGGCCCTCGATCTTCCTGATGAGCCTGCCGTTCTGCGTGGTCGCCGGCGTGCTGGGCCTGTATCTCCTGCCGCGCCACGAGCCGTCGCCGGGCCACCGCTTCGACTGGCTCGGCGTGGCCATCCTGTGCGCCGCCTCGCTGCTGGCGATCGACTTCATCGCCAGCCTGCGCGGGCATGGCCTGCTCGCGCCGCGCACGCTGGCGCTGCTCGGCCTGTCGGTGCTGTGCGCGCTGGCCTTCGTACGCCATGCGCGGCGGGCGTCGGCGCCGATCGTGTCGCTCGAGCTGTTCGCCGAGCGCAGCTTCGCGATGGCTGCGCTGGTCACCGTCGTGTACGGCTTCGGCCTCTACGCCTCCACCTACCTGATCCCGGTCTTCCTGCAGAGCGCGCTCGGCTACGACGCCACCTACGCCGGCCTGGCCCTGCTGCCTTCGGGCATCCTGCTCGCGGTGGTGATTCCGCTTGCCGGCGTGCTCACCGATCGCTATTCGCCGCGCTGGATCACGGTATGGGGGCTGGCGCTGTTCGGGCTGTCCTTCGTGCTGTTCGCCTGGCGGGGCGGGGCGATCAGCTACGCCGAGGTTGTCGGCTTCAGCCTGGTCGGGCGCCTCGGCCTCGGGCTGACGGTGCCGGCGCTGATGGTCGCGACCATGGCCCATGTCGCACCGGCGCGGCTGGGCCAGGCGTCGATGGTCAGCAACTACACCCGCCAGCTGGGCGGCGTGCTCGGCGTGGCGGTGGTGGCGGTGTTCGTCGAGTGGCGCACGACTGCGCACGGCGCGGCGGCCGATGGCGTCTTCCTGGCCTATGCGCAGGCCTTCCTGCTGCTGGCGCTGAGCTTCGGCCTTGCCGTCATGGTGGCGGTGCGCATGCGACCGGGGAAAGGCTGAACCGCTCCTAGCGGGCTGGAGCGCTGCCGGTTGTTGAGGGCCCTACGGTGGGCTTGGCCTGCAACAAGGCGACGGGCGGCATTTCGGCCTGAACGGCCATTGGCGGCCTGCGCTTGGACAGTCGGCACCTCGTCACATTGCAGCCGTTCGATTCGGTCCGCCGGAAAAACCTGAGCCGACGACCTTGGATGACCACTTACCGAAAAACGCTACTCACCCTTTCGACCCTAAGCAGCCAAATGACGAATGCTACAAGCGTGACTCCTTGCCGATCTTAAAGCCGCCGGCCAGCATTCTCCCGTCGCTGCCAGGTGCTCAACCACTCTGCCCCAGTGACCCTTGCTCGCGCTATTGCCTACGCTGAAATAGCAACTCGACTTGCATCAGTACAGCGTTAACTGCATCTTCCTGTAGGTTCGGCGGAATGATTTGCTTTGTCTCATTTGGTTTGATAACGCCATCTGTTCGCGATGGTCCCAAGCTGTGCTTCGGTTATAGGGGGCGCCTGCCAGCCCTTATCGAAATCGATGTCGTTCGACCTCGGTAATTGCTCCGGTGTCAGTGTGCGGACCAGAATCCTCGACGGAAGAATTGCTGCCTGGCCAACAAAGATGGCTTCTTGACGTCTCAGCCCAGAAAGCATTTTCGTGAGGCCAGCCATCGAGTCGGGAAGTATCGCGCGGACATGCTCCCGGTCGGCGTCATTTGTGATCCGGAGAATGATCCAACTGTTGCACTGCGATAGCACCGTAGCTTCAACTTCACTCGGGCGTTGCGAAACCAAGAGAAGTCCCAATCCATACTTTCGACCTTCCTTCGCAATTCGACGAATAGCCTCTTGAGCAGCTTCATATTGAGCCTCGCCACGATTCGGGACATAGCGGTGTGCTTCTTCGCAAACCAGCAAGACCGGATCATTTTGCCGTTCATCCGCAGTCTGCCAGACCTTCAAGTTGAACAGAATTCTGGCAATTACGGCACTCGAAACGCCAGCGACCTCGTTAGGAACCCCGGAAAGATCGACGATGCGAGGTTGGTTGCCGTCACTGGCAATCTGGTTCAGAATCGATGGAAAGGGATCCTGCGCCGCCCCATCCCACTCTTTCATCATGAACGCGAGTCGTGCATCGCGAATCAATGCATCGAGCTTCTCCAAGATGGAGTTGTGGGAGTCTTGCTTGCTGGCCTGCGGCGGCTTGTCGGCTTCAATCCCCGCTATTAATTTTGAGAGCTTGTATGGCACTGGCGAATCAACAGTGATTTTCGTGGGATCTAAGCCCAAAGCCGTTGCGCCTTCGATTCTCGCCGTTAACAGCGCCGTCTTCACGATGTTGGCCTGCGAAGTGGCTACGAACTCAGTCTTCCCAATCACCAGCGCTACTGTTTCGGTAAAATTTAGAAGCCAATATGGGAGACGCAATGAACCGTCATCTGTAGAGAGCTTTTGATGGTCCGGGAATGCCGCTGAGTATTCGTTGTGCGGATCAAGAACGACGATCCGCGGCTTCCAGTTCGTCAAGCCTGCCTCGGTCCCGCGTTCAAGCAAACTGTGAAGAACTGCGGCGACGGTTCCTGATTTTCCTGCGCCTGTAGAACCAAGAATCGCTGTATGTTTTCCTAACAGTTCATTCATTTCGGCATAGCATCTCGTCCCGCCAGCTCCGACGTGTTCGCCAAGATGGACTGCGGGGCCTTTCCCGTGGCCGTAGATGAAACGAAGCTCACGTTTTGGAGTGAGGTAAATGGTCTGCTGCGGGAGCGGATAGGTTGCTACGCCTCGGTCGAACTTTAGGTCCCAACGAGCAGGAGTGACGGTTGCGTCCCGCAGCCACTCACCTTCACCAAATAGATCTGCTTCAATGACACGCTCGTCGCTTGTCGCTTGCGCCGCAACGCCACGCTCAAGCTCATATTCCGCCTTCATTCTGAGTCGCCCGACGAAGGCGAAGATGATCCTCCGACCAAAGTGGATCTTCACTATCGAACCAAATTGCCCGATGGGGTATGTATCACCTCCAAAGATGCGGGACAGTTCGGTAATCCCCGGATTAAGTTCCGCGACGATGCGAGAGCCGTCGACTTCGATGATCGTCCCGATTGCTAAGTTCTCTATTGGATCGTTCGGATTGTGAGGTTCAGTGCTCATCGTTCGCCCCCAAGTAGCCGCGTAATGTTTTCAAATTTACACCACGGCAGATCGTCTGCGGATATCGCCGACGTTGCTCCATGAAAAAAACCCTTTCGTGCGTAGATTCGTATTTGGTCGCTAATGTGCTTGTCGTCATGAAGCCGCTTGAGGTCACCACTTGGCGCTTCGTCGAAAGTGAAGACGACGACGGTCAGCTCACCTCCTGATTCACGAAGTGCTCGCTCGATTTCGATGTTTATATGAGAATCACTGAAGCTGTAACCGCAGATGGTTAGCACGGTCTGCGTGCCGGACGGGGGGCGAAGAACGCGACGCGCTAGGTTGGATAGCTGGGCATACGGGTCTCGCTGCGTTTCCCGGTATTTCGTGGAAGCTGGCCAGATTAGAACCTTCTGATCGTTACCGGTTGGAAGTTTCAGCTTCTTGTCGATTCTCCGCGGATGAATATCACCCGGCACCTCGGTCCAATCAATCGAACCATGGAGTTTTAGGACGCGAGCTGAAAGCCCGTCAGCTTCGAAGGTTGCCATGTCCCACCAAGCGCTGTTGCCACCATTCATCCCATCGGCGTAAGGCACCTTCTGAAGCGCAAGGGCGTTCTCGATCAGCGAGTCATAGTTCAGGAGTAGGTAATCAACGGGGCGCGCCGCCCCCGTTCTGCCCGGCCGCGAGGGTCGATGCACGGCTTCGATGAACTTCAAATGAACATCCATCGACACGGGAACATCTATCACGTCGGCAATCGCTGATTTGATTTCATCTACCGCGTCCTTAAGTTGCTTTGCGGTGTAGCTCGCTCCGCCGAGCGTGGCGGTGTGATTCGTTGCACCGCGGCCACCACGTCGTTCAGCTATTGCGACCAGATCGACTAACTCGCTCAAGTAGTCCTCGATATTCGCGGCATGTGCGCCGGCGAATAGTCCTTGGATGGCCGCGAGAACTGTCTTTGTTGTGGTACTCAACTTTGTGCTTGCGAGCGTCTTGTCCGTGAGCTCTGCCATGAGAGGCAGCCCCGCACACTTGCTGCAACCAGCGCCAATAAGGAACGCTTTGCCGCTTTGTGTTAGCAGGTCATCAAGAGCGTCTAGTGCCTCGGCAAAGGCCGGCTCTTTCAACAGAGACAGATCATCGGGCATGGGTGCATTCCTTCTGGGCTATTTTCGAAAATGCCGGAGTTCTCCGCTCGGCGGCTTCGGCGCCGGCTTGTCACATAGGGGGGCGACGGTGCGGGATTGATTCTTCTTTATTTTTTTCCATCGAGCACTGCCGGACTCTTGTTGAGGGACGCATACCGAGGCGACTCAGGCTATGGTCACCGACCCGACATGCTAGCTGATTTACGGCGGGTTCTTACTGGGCGACGGTTGCTGTACGTGACTGCCGTCCGTATGTCTGCAGTCCATCAAAAGCGACGAGCGGCGGGTGCCTGGCAGGGCTCCCGCAGCTACGCGTTCATCATCAATCGTCGTCGTCATCCTCATCAGT
>NZ_DAOMPS010000067.1:0-19386 GCF_035444905.1 Thauera sp. | reverse complement strand
CAATCGGCTGGCTTGGGTGAGCGCGCCCAAAAGGTCAATTGATCAGGGGTTCCCTTGGTATTCGGCTTCATGGCGTATTTCTCCGCAAAACATCAGTCGAATGGGAGATCGATCTCCGGGCAATTACGCTGCTATCTGGAATCGAATTCCCTCTGTGCACGAATCCAGTATAGCGATGGATTGGTGCGGTGCAGCAAGTGGTTTGTAACGAATCTAGATCAGCAATGATTGATTGTATTTGCGGGATTTATTTAAAGGGACTGTGTCATTAAAAAATCAATAAAAACAGTGTCTTGTGAATAATTTATGGAATTGGTAAATAAATGCCTCTGTTTTGTTGATCAATGATGCCTATGAGTTGTTGCTTTCAATTGGTTCATCGCTTTGTCTGGAAGTGACTGGGAGTGGGCGCTCGAGCATCGCGTGTGCGTTCTTCGTGTGCTAGAAGAAGTCCATTGCGTGGCGGAAGGCCTCGCTCGGGCCGAGGATGTCCGACTCGGTGAGCGCTGGCAGGTCGGCCCCGCCTTGTGTGAACGGGTCGCCGCACAGCAGGGTCGAGGTCGATTCCTCGCAGAGGAAGCCGCATTCCCAGGCATGGGGCAGATGGGGCGCGTCGAACCAGCGCACCGCGTGCGCGCCCAGCGGCAGCCACTCGCCGTCGGCCAGCGCGCCCGGCCGGACTATGGCCGGGCGACGAGGCGACAATCGGGGCGGTTCTACACCCCCACGCCATGCGATGGGCTGCGGGCCCTTGCCTCGTTGAAACGATCACGGGTCGATCTTTGCGGTCATAGGCTTGGAGGGCGGCGGATGCGCGTCGACGCGCCGCGCCCGACAACACGGCGATGAGCTTGTCTTGATGAATGCGTCAGGACTTCCTGCCGGCCACTGCGTGACCGATGCCCGCCGCCGCCCGTGAAGCGTGGATTACAAGGACATCAAGCTATGAGACCCCAACCCCAAGGCCAGATCCGAAGTCGGCGCGTCCCGACCCTAGGCGGCCTGCTGATCGCCAGCGTGCTGCTCGCCTTTCCCGGCCTTGCGTTGGCGCAGGGCGGTGAGGCCGCGCGCCAAGCCACCGCCACCTTTGCCGGCGGCTGCTTCTGGTGCATGGAGCCGCCCTTCGATGCGCTCGAAGGCGTGGTGTCGACGACCTCCGGCTACACCGACGGGCATACGAAAAATCCGACCTACCAGGAGGTTTCCAGCGGCCGCACCGGCCATGCCGAGGCGGTCCAGGTGGTGTATGACCCGGACAAGGTCAGCTTCGAACGCCTCGTCGACGTGTTCTGGCGCAACATCGACCCGACCGACGCCGGGGGGCAGTTCTGCGACCGCGGCAGCCCCTATCGCCCGGCGCTGTTCTATCACGACGAGGCCCAGCGCGAGGTGGCCGAGCGCTCGCGCGCGGCGCTCGAGAAAGATCGGCCCTTCAAGGAGGCGATCGTGACCCCGATCGTGGCGGCCACGACCTTCTATCCGGCCGAGGAATACCATCAGGACTACTATCTGAGGAACCCGATCCGCTACAAGTACTACCGCAACGGCTGCGGCCGCGACAGGCGGCTCAATCAGCTGTGGGGCGAGTCCGGGGCGGCGCTGAAGGAGAGCAGACGATGAAACGGCGACACTTCCTGAGCGGGCTGATCGGTGTGGCGTCCCTGCCCGCCGTCCGGGCATTCGCAACCACTACCGATGGGCAGGGACGCCCGATGATCGAGAGGATCGAACGCAGCGAGGCAGAATGGCGGCGCCTGCTCACCGCCGAGCAGTTCAGGGTGCTGCGCGAGGAGGGCACCGAGCCTGCCTGGACCAGCGAACTGAACGCCGAGAAGCGCAAGGGCAGCTATGTCTGCGCGGGCTGCGATCTGGAGCTGTTCACCTCGGACATGAAATACGACAGCGGCACCGGCTGGCCGAGCTTCTACACGACGCTGCCCGGCGTGTTCGGGCTCAAGCGCGATTTCAAGCTCATCCTGCCGCGCACTGAATACCATTGTGCGCGCTGCGGCGGGCACCACGGCCACGTCTTCAAGGACGGTCCCGCGCCCACCGGCGAGCGCTGGTGCAACAACGGCGTGGCCCTGCGCTTCGTGCCGGCGGCGGGCTGATCGCCCGCAGCGCAGTCGCGGCCCGCTGCCGGGCCGCTCAGCGGCGCCGGCCGGTGGCGGCGAAGGCCTCGACTTTCTTCGTCGGCCCGGAAACGATCAGCAGATCACCTGGCCGCACCACGCTGCTCGGCTTGCCGTGCTGAAAGTCCTCGTGCGCGCGCTTGATGCCGACCACCGTGACGCCGAACTTTTCGCGCACGGCCGATTCGGCCAGCGAGAGGTCGTACGTGAGGCTGGGCGCCTGGATCTTCGCGATGGCGAAGCCGTCGTCGAACTCGATGTAGTCCATCATTCGCCCGCTGATGAGGTGCGCGACGCGCTCGCCCATGTCGGCTTCGGGATAGACGACGTGGTGGGCACCGATGCGCTCGGCGATCTTGCCGTGCTCGGACGTCATGGCCTTGACCCAGATGTCCGGAATCTCCAGCTCGGTGAGCGCCATCACCGTCATCAGGCTGGCGGCGAGATCGCCGCCGATGCCGACGATGGCGTGCGCGAAGTCCGCCACGCCAAGCTGGCGCATGGTCATCGCGTTGGTCGAGTCGGCCTGCACCGCATGCGTGAGCAGGTCCGCCCATTCATGCACCGGCTCGGCATCGCGGTCGATGCCCATCACGTCGTGCCCCAGCTGCATCAGGGAGTGGGCCACGGCGCCGCCAAAGCGCCCGAGGCCGATCACGACCACACTGTCGCCCTTCGAGAAGGCGAACTGCTCGGTAAATAGCCTAGCCAACAACGGGATGCTCCTCGGGGTAGCGGAACGGCATGCGATGCTCGCCCAGCGCGAGCGACACCGCCAGGGTGATGGTGCCGACCCGGCCGACATACATCAGCAGGGTCAGCATCAGTTGCGCGGATTCGGGGAGCTCGGCGGTGATGCCGGTGGACAGGCCGACCGTGGCGAAAGCCGAGATCACTTCGAAGATCACCTGGTCGGTGGCGATGTCGGTGGTGTGCAGGATGAACACCGTACCGAGCACGACCACCGCGCTGCCCAGCACCAGCACCGTGATCGCCTGGCGCTGCGCCGAGTGGCTGATGCGCCGGCCGAAGGCCTCGGTATCCATGCGGCCGCGGATCTCGGCGATCACCAGCATCACCAGGATCATCGCCGTGCCCACCTTGACGCCGCCGGCGGTGCCGGCACTGCCGCCGCCGATGAACATCAGGAAGTAGTGCAGGCCGAGGCTTTCGTGGGTGAGCCCGCCGATGTCGATCGCGTTGAAGCCGGCCGTGCGGGCCGACACCGAGGCAAAGATCGCCGCCAGCAGCTTGTCGGCGGCTGGCATCGGGCCGAGCGTGCGCGGGTTCGACCACTCGAAGCCGAGCAGCAGGATCGTGCCGCCCACCAGCAGCACGGCGGAGCCAACGAGCGTCAGCTTGGTGTGGACGGACCAGTGGTTCGGGTCCCTGAAGCGGCGGCGCAGGTCGTTCAGGACTGGAAAGCCGAGGCCGCCGATCACGATCGCGAGCATGATCGGCGTGAGGATGAGGCCGTCGGAGGCGTAGCGGGTCAGGCCGTCGGCGTGGATCGAGAACCCGGCGTTGTTGAAGGCGGAGAGGGCATGGAACAGGCCGCTCCAGCCGGCCTCGGCCCAGGGCAACTCGTACGCGGTGCGCAAGCGCAGTGCGAGCGCCACGGCGGTGAGCACCTCGACGATCAAGGTCACGACCAGCACCAGCTTGGCAACGCTGGCGACGTCACCGATCCCCAGGGTGTGGGTTTCGGCCTGCGCCGTGAGCCGTGCACGCAGGCGGAAGCTGCGGTTCACGAGCAGCCCGAGCAGGGTGGCGGCCGTCATCATGCCGAAGCCGCCGATCTGGAACAGCGCCATGATCACCCACTGCCCGAACGGCGACCAGTAGGTACCCGTGTCCACCGTCACCAGGCCGGTCACGCACACTGCCGAGACCGCGGTGAACAGGGCCGTGAGCCAGGGCGCGGCGAGCGCATCCGCGCGGGACATCGGCAGCATGAGCACGCCGGTTCCGATCAGGATCGTGATCAGGAACGCCAGCGGTACGACGCGAGCCGGGTGCTGGACCTCTCGAATCTTCAACTCGCGACATCCTCGACGTCATGAGGTGGTGCGGCGGAGTGCGCATCTCGGTTGAGAATGATACGCCTGGCCGAGCGCTGGTGACGGGCCCTCGGCCAACGTGATCAAACGGCCTTTCACAGGATCATCGAGCCTGCGGGCAAGGCTGCCATCGTCACCGACTCCACCGGCGGCATCGGTTTCGCCATGACCAGGGGGTGGGCATGCCGGTTTTGGGTGCTTTCATGTCCATTTCGGGCAATTGCGTCGCGTCCAGGCGCTCTAGAGTCCTGCATTCCCGTTGCCTCGCAACGCCAACCCGACTATCTGGAGCGAATATGAGCAAGCCCATCACCGTTCTCCGCGAGACAGTACCCGTGCCGATCCTGGATGCCTGCAAATGGGAGCGCATCGCCGGCGAGCCGCACACCGTCAACCTCAACGCCTACACGTCGGAAGACGGCCAGAAGATCATGGGCACCTGGATCTGCACGCCGGGCAAGTGGCGGGTTGCCTACGAGAAGTGGGAATACTGCGACTTCCGCGAGGGCTACTGCATCATCACCCCCGACGGCGGCGAGCCGATCCACCTCAAGGCCGGCGACATCTTCATCGTCGAGCCTGGCATGAAGGGCACCTGGGAGGTCGTGGAGACGGTGCGGAAGTACTTCGTCTTTGCCTGAGTTCGCCCCGCCGGGGCGCTGAGCCGACGACCCAGGCCCGCAGTCATCCTGTTGTCTGCGGGCCATGGGTTGTCGGGCCACCCGGCAAACCGCCTTATCATTCCCGCTTCTTCAAAACGTGCCGAGCAGCAGGCCGGCATCGGAGCGGGTGGCAATGAAGGTTCTCGAATACGCCGGGCTCGACACCGCGCGCGTGCGCGCGGCCTACACCAGGGTGTGCGAGGCGCTGGGGCGCGGGGATTTTCGCGCCGCGCAGGTGAAGAAGCTGGTCGGCGCGAGCGGCGCGGCGTATTACCGCGCCCGTCTCAACGATGCCGACCGCCTGCTGTTCACGCTGCTGCGCCATCGTGACGAGACCTGCGTGCTGGTGCTGGAGGTGATCGCCAATCACGCCTACGACAAGTCGCGCTTCCTGCGCGGCGCGCAGATCGACGAGGCGCAGATCGCCGATGCCGACGTCGATGCCGCGGTGCGCGAGGCGCAGCCGCTGCGCTACCTGCATCCCGAGCACACCACGATCCACCTGCTCGACAAGCCGCTGTCCTTCGACGACGCCCAGCAGGCGATCTACCGCCGGCCGCCGCCGCTGATCCTGGTGGGCAGCGCCGGCAGCGGCAAGACCGCGCTGACCCTGGAAAAGCTCAAGCACGCCGAGGGCGAGGTGCTGTACGTCACGCATTCGGCCTACCTGGCGCAGAGCGCGCGCGACCTTTACTACGCCCACGGCTTCGAGCATGCCGGCCAGGACGCGAGCTTTCTGTCCTTCCGCGAGTTCGTCGAATCGATCCGCGTGCCGGCCGGGCGCGAGGCGAGCTGGCGCGATTTCGCGGCGTGGTTCGCACGCATGCGGCAGGGCTTTCGCGACATCGACGCGCATCAGGCCTTCGAGGA
Organism: Thauera sp.; assembly: GCF_035444905.1. Taxonomy (GTDB): domain Bacteria; phylum Pseudomonadota; class Gammaproteobacteria; order Burkholderiales; family Rhodocyclaceae; genus Thauera. The sequence goes on along the minus strand of NZ_DAOMPS010000067.1, from coordinate 13,662 downwards.
GATCCGCGGCGTGATCGTTGCCCGTGCGGGCGGGGTGCTGAGCCGTGCCGACTACCTGGCGCTGGGCGTGCGCCAGTCGATCTTTCCGGTCGACGCCCGTGAGCGCCTGTACGACCTGTTCGACAAGTACCGCGCCTGGCTGGCCGAGGCCGGCCTCTTCGACCTCGGCCTGGTCGCGCAGGCCTCGCGCGCGCTGGCGGCGCCGCGCTACGACTTCGTGGTCGTCGACGAGGTGCAGGACCTCACCCCGGCGCAGCTCGACCTGGTCCTGGCGACGCTGAAGAAGCCCGGCCACTTCCTGCTGTGCGGTGACTCGAACCAGATCGTGCATCCCAACTTCTTCTCCTGGAGCCAGGTGAAGAGCCTGTTCTGGCGCGACCCGGAGCTCGCGCGGCGGCAGGAGCTGGCGGTGCTCACCGCCAACTTCCGCAACGGCCGCGAGGCCACGCGGGTGGCCAACACCCTGCTCAAGATCAAGCACCGCCGCTTCGGCTCGATCGACCGCGAGAGCAATTTCCTCGTCGATGCGATCGGCGGCGAGCCGGGCGAGGTGGTGCTGATGGCGGACAAGGACGCCGCGCTGCGCGAGCTCGACAAGAGCGTGCGCCAATCCACCCGCTTCGCCGTGCTGGTGATGCGCGACGAGGACAAGGCCGAGGCGCGAAAGCGCTTCGCCACCCCGCTGCTGTTCTCGATCCACGAGGCCAAGGGGCTCGAGTACGACAACATCATGCTGTACCGTTTCGTCTCCGACCACCGCAAGGACTTCGCCGAGATCATCGACGGCGTCGAGGCGGCCGACCTCGCGGTGGAGAACCTGGAATACCGGCGCGCGCGCGACAAGGAAGACAAGTCGCTGGAGGTGTACAAGTTCTTCGTCAATGCGCTGTACGTGGCGCTGACGCGCGCGATCCGCAACCTGTACGTGATCGAGTCGGATACCGCGCACCCGCTGTTTGGCCTGCTCGGCCTGACCGAGGGCGGCGCGGTGAAGCTGGAGGCGGCGAAATCGACGCTGGAGGACTGGCAGAAGGAGGCGCGCAAGCTCGAGCTGCAGGGCAAACAGGAACAGGCCGACGCGATCCGCCGCGACATCCTGCGCCAGAGCCCGGTGCCGTGGCCAGTGACCGACGAGGCGCGGCTGCGCGAGCTGCTGGTGAAGACCTTCCGCGAGCGCGCACCCGGCAGCAAGCATCGCCAGCAACTATACGACTACGCCACCTGCCACGACGAACCGGAACTGGCCCGCCTGCTCGCCGAGGAAGGCGACTTCGCCGCCGCGCGCGCCTTCGAGCGTCAGCTGGGCACCCATGGGCGCAAGACCTGGATGCCGTACTTCGGCCGCAGCTTCAAGGACGTGCTGCGGCAGTGCGACCAGCACGGCGTCGATCACCGCCTGCCGATGAACCAGACACCGCTGATAGCCGCCGCGGCCGCGGGCAACGTCGCCCTGGTCGAGGCGCTGCTCGAGCGCGGCGCCGACCCCGAGGCCACCGATCACTACGGCTGGAACGCGCTGCACTGGGCGCTGCGCGAATCCTTCCGCGACCCGGCCCATGCGCGCGGGCCGCTCGCCGCGGTGTTCGAGCGCGTCGCGCCGGCACACATCGACTTCAACACCGGCGAGCGCCTGGTGCGCATCGACCGCCATCACGCCGAGTACTTCCTGGTGCAGACGCTGTGGGTGCTGTTCCGCAGCCGTTTCACCCGGCCGCAGCGCCGCTTCCTGGCGGCGTTCGAGACCCAGGGCATCCTCGAAGCGTGGCAGCACCTGCCAGGCAGCGTGCTACGCGCCGAGCGCAACAAGCGCCAACACCTGTCGAGCGTGCTGGCGCGCAACGAGGTGGCGCGCGACTACGCTTACAACCGCCAGCTCTTCCGCCGTGTGGACCAGGGTTGGTACCAGTTCAACCCGCAGCTTTCGGTGCGGCGCCGGGTGCGCCTCGAGGGTGCGGAAGGGGGCGAGGTGGAGTCCTGGGTCCCGGTGTTTCAGGCGCTGAACCTGCCGCTGGTGGCCGAGTTAGCCCGGCGCGAGACCTGGCGCATGGTTGACGAGTACGGCGCGGCGGCGAAGCTGGCGCCGTGCCCGACGCCGATCATGTTTGAACGCACGGTGGCGCGCGAAGAGGAGGCCGAGCGGGCGCAGGCGGAAGCCTTGCGCCAGGCCGAAGCGTTGCGGCGCCAGGCGATCGCGGCGCGCGAGCAGGCGAGGGCGGAGGCGCAGGCACGGCCGCCGGCGTGGGGTACGCCGCAGGCGAAGGCCCGCGAGATCGAGCGCATCCGCCGCGAGATCGAGGCCCGCCACGCGGCGGAGGAGGGGGGCAAGCAGTAAGCGGGGGGAGGCACCGCGAGGAAGGCCGGGGCCGCCGTGTGGGCTCGTACCCTTGCAGGTCCCGTGTTCAGGCGGCCCAGACGTCCACACGCCGGGCTTCGGCCACGAGATCCGCCAGATTACGCGCAGAACCAAAAAATACGGCGCCCCGCGGGGCGCCGTTCGAAACAGGACCGGATGAGTACAGTCCCGCAGGTGCTTGAGGGGGATTACACGCGGTAGGCCGATTCGCCGTGGGCGGTGATGTCCAGGCCCTCGCGCTCTTCCTCTTCCGGCACGCGCAGGCCGACGAGCAGGTCCGCGATCTTGTAGGCGACGAAGGCCACCACCGCCGACCAGACGATGGTCACGATCACGCTCCAGGTCTGGATCCACACCTGGGCGCCCATGGCGAAGTCTTCGCCGCCGGTGCCGCCCAGCGACGGGGCTGCGAACACGCCGGTGAGGATGGCACCGACGATGCCGCCCACGCCATGCACGCCGAACACGTCGAGCGCGTCGTCCGCCCCCAGCATGTGCTTGAGGCCATTGACGCCCCACAGGCAGATGAAGCCGGACAGCAGGCCGATGATGATGGCGCCCATCGGGCCGACCGAACCGCAGGCCGGGGTGATGGCAACCAGGCCAGCAACCGCGCCGGAGGCCGCACCCAGCATCGAGGGCTTGCCCTTGATCAGCGCTTCACCCAGCGACCAGGCCAGCACCGCGGCGGCAGTGGCGAACAAGGTGTTGATGAAGGCCAGTGCCGCGCCCGAGGTGGCCTCGAGGTTGGAGCCCGCGTTGAAGCCGAACCAGCCCACCCACAGCAGCGAGGCCCCGACCATGGTCAGCGTCAGGCTGTGCGGTGCCATCGACTCGCGACCGAAGCCGATGCGCTTGCCCACCATGTAGGCGCCCACCAGGCCGGCGATACCGGCGTTGATGTGCACCACGGTGCCGCCGGCGAAGTCGAGCGCGCCGTCTTCCAGCAGGTAGCCGCCCGGGCCCCACACCATGTGGCAGATCGGCAGGTAGCAGAAGGTGAACCAGATCACCGAGAAGATCAGCACCGCGGAGAACTTCATGCGCTCGGCGAAGGCGCCGACGATGAGCGCCCCGGTGATGCCGGCAAAGGTGGCCTGGAAGGCGATGAAGGCGAACTCGGGCAGCTTCACGGTCTCGGTGAAGGTGTCGGCGAGCGAGTCGATGGTGACGCCGGACAGGAAGACCTTGTCGAGCGAGCCGATGAAGGGCGTGGCCTCGGTGAAGGCCAGGCTGTAGCCGTAGATCGCGAACAACAGCGCGTTGAGCGAGAACACGGTCATCACCTGCATCAGCACCGACAGCATGTTCTTGGCACGCACCAGGCCGCCGTAGAACAGTGCGAGGCCGGGCAGGGCCATCATCAGCACGAGCAGGGTCGCGGTCATGATCCAGGCCACGTCGCCCTTGTTGACCTCGACTGCGGCCGCGGCCGTCTCCTGGGCGAAGGCGCCGCCCGATGCGCCGGCGAGCAGCAGCGCCGGCAGGAATGCAAAGTGTCTTTTCATTTTCTGTTCTCCCTTACAGCGCGTCCGAGCCGGTCTCGCCGGTGCGGATGCGGATGGCCTGCTCCAGATCGAAGACGAAGATCTTGCCGTCGCCGATCTTGCCGGTGGCGGCGGCCTTCTCGATGGCCTCGATGGCCTGGTCGAGGAGGTCGTCGGAGACGGCGGCCTCGACCTTCACCTTGGGCAGGAAGTCGACGACGTATTCGGCGCCGCGATAGAGCTCGGTGTGGCCCTTCTGGCGGCCGAAGCCCTTGACCTCGGTGACGGTGATGCCCTGTACGCCGATCGCGGACAGCGCCTCGCGCACTTCGTCGAGCTTGAAGGGCTTGATGATGGCGGCGATGAATTTCATGGTTGGTCCACCTCTGTGAAGTTGGCTTGCGCCCGGCTCATCCGCGGATGCACCGGGACATCGTGAAGGCTCAGAATTCCTTGCTGAAGGACAGCACGTAGCGATCGCCCGCTGCGTTCTTGCCGTTGCTGCCGAAGCAGTAGGGCTGGCTCAGCGCGCAGCTGCCGTCGGCATCGGAGTCGGAGTAGTTGAAGGCGACCGTACCGAAGCCGACGTCCTTGCTGATGCCCAGACCCCAGTCGGTGTACGAGGCGTCGCTGTTCCTGCGGATGCGCTGGTGGCCGACGTGGGCAGACAGCGACCAGGTCGGTGCAATCTCGTATTCGGCGTTGAGCTCGACGTAGTTGCTGTTGCGGGTCTTCTCGCCGTTGGTGCCGGTCCAGCCGAACAGGTGCTTGGAGATCGCGTGCGAGTACTTCAGCTCGAGGAACTCCCAGCCCAGCGCCAGGTACAGCTCGGTGGAGTCCGGCGACGGCGTGCCGGCGATCTTGTCGCCTGGGTAGTAGTACTGGAGCACGCCGATGTCGTAGGACAGCGGGCCGGCCTCGCCGGCATAGCCGGCATAGAGGTCGAGCTCGAGGCTGTTGTTGGTCTTGGCGATGTCGTCCACCCAGCCCACGTTCGAGCCCCAGGTGCCGATGTACAGGCCGCTCTCGTGCGCATAGTCGAAGCCGCCCTGCAGCGCCGCCTTGCCCTGCGACTGGCTGATGCCGCGGAAGACGTAGTCGGTGGTGAGGGTGAGGTTGGCGCTGATCGGGCCGTCGGCGTGAGCGCTGCCCGCCACGGGCAGGGCGGCGACGACGGTGAGGGCGGTGGCGAGAAGGGTCTTGCGCATGATGAGCTCCTGACGGGTGGTTTAGAGTTTTGACGGGTATCCCTAAGCAGGGCGTGTGCCAGCTTGCTCAAAGCCTTGTCCAGCAAGGCTTCCGAGGCCTGTCGATGCACTCGTACTGGTCTTTTGCTGCGCTGCCGCACGATTTCATGCACGAGAATGGTCCTCCATGCACCAGTCTGGTGCGTCGCACGGCAGGGGGCAGGCCTGTTTCTGGTGCATCGGGGGCGGCGTGCTAGACTTCGTCGCATCCACAACCCTTGCCGCAAGCCACCATGAGCACTCCACGCATCCTTGACGAGATCGGCGCCAAGCTGTCCGAACTGGCCGCCAACAGCCCGGTCCGGGACATTGAAAAGAACGCCAAGGCCCTCCTCGGCGGCGCCCTGGGCAAGCTCGACCTGGTCACGCGCGAGGAATTCGAGGTCCAGCGCGAGGTGCTGGCGCATACGCGCAAGAAGCTCGCCGAACTCGAGGCGCGCGTGGCGGAGCTCGAGCGCCTCCTCGCCGAGGACGCCGACCGGGCCGACCGCGGCGACTGAATGCCGTGCGCCGGGCAGGCGTGTCCGCGCTGCCCGGCTTATCCTTTTGTCATTGTTGCGTTCTCCGCTAGACTGGCGTCCCGCCTGCTCAGGAGAACCGCATGTCCCTCGCGCTCGTGCGCAGCCGCGCACTTGCCGGCCTCGATGCGCCCGAGGTCACGGTCGAAGTACACCTGGCGAACGGCCTGCCTGCCTTCAGCCTCGTCGGCCTGCCCGACACCGAGGTGCGCGAGGCGCGCGATCGCGTGCGGGCGGCGATCCAGACCTCGCAGTTCGAGTTTCCCCAGCGCCGCATCACGGTCAACCTCGCGCCTGCCGACCTGCCCAAGGAGGGCGGCCGCTTCGATCTCGCCATAGCCGTCGGCATCCTGGTTGCGTCCGGCCAGGTGGCGGGCCAGGGCCTGGATGCGGCGGAGTTCTGCGGCGAACTGTCGCTGACCGGTGATCTGCGCGCGGTGCGTGGCGTGCTCGCGGTGGCGCTTGCCGCCGCGCGTGGCGGTCGGGCGCTGGTGCTGCCCGCCGACAACGCCGCCGAGGCGGCGCTCGCCTCGGGTGCGTGCGTGCTGCCGGCCGCCAGCCTGCTCGCCGTGTGCGCCCACCTCAATGGCCATGTCGCCCTGCCGGTGCAGTCGGCCGTCGCCCTGCAGCCCGCGGCGCGCGCGGGGGTGCCCGACCTGGCCGACGTACGCGGCCAACTGCAGGCGCGTCGCGCCCTCGAGGTCGCGGCGGCCGGCGCGCACTCGATCATGATGTTCGGCCCGCCCGGCACCGGGAAATCCATGCTCGCGCAGCGCCTGCCGGGCCTGCTGCCGACGATGAGCGAGGACGAGGCGGTCGAGAGCGCGGCGCTGTTCTCGCTCGAAGGCCGCTTCGATCCCGCGCACTGGCGCCAGCGGCCATTCCGTGCGCCCCACCATTCGGCCTCGGCCGCGGCGCTGGTGGGCGGCGGTGGGGCGTGCAAAAATATTCTAGAATATTGCATGAAAAAGCGTGAATTGCCGAGAAAAAGTAGAATTTCTAAAAAATGACACTTAAAAACAGCAGCTTAATATTGATCTCTTTTACTAGCTTAGGTGTCGGCTGCGATGCAAGTCCAGCGACCATCGCTCGTTAAGGCGAGAATCCTCCCGTGCAAGAAGATCAAGGGCGGTGGCCGATTCGTCCTGGCGTAACCAAAACCCATCGCTTCACCCGGGCTCAATTTGAACGCTGGCTCGCCAATCGCGAAGTCGCGTTCGTCGTAAGCACCAGGCGAACCCACCTTCCGCCGTCTGCTTAGCCCATTGAAGATCGTGTCCATCAAATTCGATGGTAGACACCATAGATGTGGTTATCCCGCGCCGGAGTCGGCGAACGCATAGCGAAGTCTTCAAGTAATCGGTGATCTCGGCCTGCCGTGAGCCTGCGGCGTGTCAGTGGCGGGCGTGGTCTTGGCCAACGGCCTGAACGCCAACCAGATGCATCGCTGGATGCGCGAGCGCGGCATCGCGCCGCCGAGCTGGCGCAAGCCGGCCTGCGCTGAACGCACGGGATTAGTGGCTCAGCCAGGCTTTGTGCCGGTGCAGGACGCCCCTTCCGTCGAGCCGCCGGTGATCCGCCTCGAGGCGCAGCGCGGCAAAGCCCGAAGCCGCGCCGTTGCTTGGGGGTTGAGGCCAGCCGTTGGACAGAATGGTTCATTTTGTCTAATCATGCCGTGCCATGCCCCTAAACGACCTCGTCGCCAGCCCACTCATGGCAGACAGCAGGCGGCCAGGAGCGGTCGGGCACTCTCACGGCGGATCTGCGATTCCAGTGGCCGCTCTGGCCCAGGTACCCGTCGCTTCCAGTCCCGGCCGCTGATTAGCGCGCAACGATCGAAATTGCATCGAAAAAATGGAAGCAAACCCTCCTCATAAACGATTAATTCGAACATTAAACAATGCAAGAATGATCGCCGTTACTGAAATACAGCGAGGAGATGATCGTGTTCTACGCACTTGGTTGGTTTTCGGTGTTCGGCCTGCTCGCACTCTGGTCACTATCAGTCTGGGCTCTGCATTCAGTTGCCGTTTGGTCGGTTTCGAATGCCAGCGCGTTGACTGGTGTCGCATCAGATGTGGAGGGTCTTGGTCTACCGCAATGGCTGCAGCCCTGGGTGCCTCCGGAGATCACACAGGCGATGACCTCGCTGCTGGCAGATTTTGCGCCGGTCGTCGAAAGTCTGTTGCAGACCATGCCGGCGCTGGCCGGCGGCCTGACCATGGTGGCCTGGGTAATCTGGGGTCTTGGCAGCGCGCTGCTGCTCCTGCTTGGAGCGGGGCTGCATCTGGGCATTGCAATGTGGCGCCGCCACAGCGGCGGTTCCGGGCCGCAGCCGGGGGGGCGGTTGGTGGCATGACGGGAATCACCCCGCCGCGAGAAGGTATGCGACGGCTGTACGCAAGGGATCGATCGTCAATTTTTTGGCTGTCCGCGCAAGGTGGATAACGCGCGTTGGGCAACTTTTGAGCGCTGCAGGAACTGATCATGACCCTTCTCTTGTTCCTCGGTGGCCTGACCTTGCTGGTCATCGGCGCTGAAATCCTGGTGCGCGGTGCGTCCAGGCTGGCGATGTCCTTCGGTATCAGCCCGCTTGTCGTGGGGCTCACCATCGTTGCCTTTGGCACTAGCGCGCCGGAGCTTGCGGTGAGCGTTGGCGCCGTTCTCGACGGCAAGACCGACATTGCCATCGGTAACGTGGTAGGCAGCAACATCTTCAATGTGCTGTTCATATTGGGCATCAGTGCTCTGATCACGCCACTGGTGGTCAACATCCAGTTGATCAGGCAGGAGGTGCCGATCATGCTGGGCGCAAGCCTGCTGCTGCTGGCGCTCACGCTGGATGGAAGGCTCTCGTTCCTCGACGGGGGTTTCCTGTTCGCCCTGCTGTTGGCCTACACCGTGTTCCTGGTCGTGCAATCGCGACGCGAGACCCAAGCCGCGAAGGACGAGTTTGCCGAGGAGATCAAGCCGGCCCAGACCGGTGCCTGGGACAGCCACTGGGCGGCGCAGATCGGGCTGATCGTTGCGGGTCTGGTAGCGCTGGTCTTCGGCTCGGATTACCTGGTCCAGGCCTCGGTGAGCTTTGCCAAGGCCATGGGTGTGAGCGACCTCGTCATCGGCCTGACGATCGTCGCCGCCGGCACCAGCATGCCTGAGGTGGCTACCAGTATCACAGCCGCGATCAAGGGCGAACGCGATATCGCGGTGGGGAACGTCGTCGGTAGCAACACCTTCAACATCCTGGGCTGCCTGGGCTTGTCGGGGCTGGTGTCGGGCGACCTTGGCCTGGCGATGGCGCCATCGCTGCTGGCCTTCGATGTCTGGGTGATGCTGGCGGTGGCCCTGGCCTGCCTGCCGGTGTTCATGACCGGTCGCGAGATCGCGCGCTGGGAAGGCGGCGTCTTTCTGGGTTACTACATCGCCTACGTGGCCTACCTGCTTCTGGCGGCGCAGCAGCATGATGTGCTGCCCGTCTTCTCGAGCGTGATGATGAGCTTTGTCATACCGCTTACCGTGGTGACACTGGTGGTGGTGGTGATCCGCCGCCCGTCCGCAACATGACGGCGCCCATCGTGCAGCGGTTACGTGAAACAGCCGCAGCCTTATCCGAAGAGCGGGTGTCGACGCAAACCCTGGCGCACGCCCACGGGACCGCAGCACACGGCACTTTGCTGCTGTTGATGGCCGGGCCTTGCCTCCTGCCAGTGCCGGGAGTGGGCACAGTGCTCGGCTTCGGGATGGCGGCTCTCGCGGCAGCGATGTGGAAGGGCCACACCTCGGTATGCCTGCCCCGGCGGGTCGCCGAACTCGAACTCTCCCGCCACTGGGCGCAGCGCGTGCTGGGCATCCTGGCGTCTGCCTATGCCATGGCCGGTCGCTTCGCCAAGGCCCGACTGAGCCATCTCGCATCCACAGGCAGACGGTCATGGACTGCCGCAGCGATCGGGCTGATGGCCTTCATCGTCATACTGCCGATTCCCTTCGGCAACCTGCTGCCGGCGCTGGCGATGATGCTTATCGGGTTGGGGTTGGTGTTTCGCGATGGCGTCGTTGCGGTACTTGGGATGATCACGGCGGTGCTGGCGTTTTTCGTCACGGCCGGCCTGGTGCTGATGGCATGGGTTTATGGCAGCGAGTGGATTCTGCGATGGGCTTCAAGTTGAAAGGGCTTTCTCGATGATTTATGCAATCCTCAAAATGCTGCACGTGCTGTCCATGGATCGAGGAATCAGACCTTGGTAGCTGCAACCACGCTCCATGCACAAGCAGAATTGAGCCGGCGCAGCTTCTGAAAGACAGGCCGAGATGGCACTGAAACGTTCCTTTCCGACCTACTTCAGTGCCCGCTGGAACGGACATCGGCCTGCGCGCAGCCTCTTCTGGTGGGACCTGACGATCGTCGGAACCCTGGTCAATGGCGTCATGGGCCTGATTTCGCTGATCTTGCTCGCAAAAGGCGTCGATGGCTCTGTCTGGTTGGCGCTTCACCTCCTGCTGATTCCCTACAACCTCTTCCTCGTCTTCAGTGTGCACCGGAATGCCGGATCCAACCTGATCCACAGGGGCGGATCGATTGCCTGGTTCGGTTGTACGTTGCTGGTTTGAAGAATGGTCGAACGGCAATCGCGCGCAGAGACCCCAACGAAGCGAATAATGCCAACGTTAAGGATCCTCGCGGACGATCGGCTCGCCTCCGTTGACTTTGCGATGGCCCCACTTACACTCGTGTTTATCAAGGGGAGTAGCTTCACACGTCCCGGCATCGTCATCACGGAGGTTTGATCGTATGACCGCTTCCCGGTGCCGGGGGCAACGAGCGTATCCGTTGCAAGCGAGACCTTGCCCGTGGGCAAGGTCCGTGCAGCGACAACATGCAAGGGTCTGTGTCCTTCGGGAACAGACCCTTTGTTGTTTCTGTGGAGTCGAACTTGGACACGAACACGCGCCCCTCCGTGGTTCCCTGGCATGCGATACCCGACAAGGCCGTCTGTCGCAAGCTTGAGGTCGCCCCCGATACCGGCTTGCTGCAGACGGAGGTTGCTGTCCGACTGCAGCGCCATGGTCCGAATCGCCTTGCGGAGAAGCCCCCGCGCTCCGCATGGCTCAAGTTTCTCGACCAGTTCAGGAGCGTGTTGATCGGCATCCTGGTCGGCGCAGCGCTGCTCGCCGGACTGATCGGCGACATCAAGGATGCGGCGGTCATTGCCGTGGTCGTTCTTCTCAATGCGACCCTGGGATTCTTCCAGGAGCGCCGTGCGGAGAACGCGCTGGCCGCCTTGCGCGGCATGCTGGCACCGAGCGCGCGGGTACGACGTGATCGCGAAACCCGCGTTGTTCCTGCCGAGGAACTCGTGCCGGGCGATATCCTGCTGCTCGAAGCGGGCGATCGCGTGCCGGCCGATGCCAGGGTCCTGCAGGCGCATGGGGCCGAAGTGGCCGAGGCTGCGCTGACCGGCGAGTCGCATGCGGTCGGCAAGACCGCCGAGGCCGTGGATGCCGGTGCATCCCTTGCCGAACGTGTCGGCATGGTGTTCATGAACACCGTGGTCACCCGGGGGCGCATCGAAGCCGTGGTGACCGCGACCGGCATGCACACCGAAATGGGGCGCCTGGCCGGGCTGCTTGCACAGACAGCCGAGTCCTCGACGCCCTTGCAGATCCAGCTCGACGCGCTGGGCAGGCGTCTCGCGTTCATCGCCGCCGTGGTGGTCGGCCTGATGTTCGTGGCCGGGCTGATGCGTGGCGATGACTTGGTCACGACGGCGATGACCGCCATCGCCCTCGCCGTCGCCGCGATCCCCGAGGGCCTGCCGGCGGTGGTCACGGTGACGCTGGCGCTCGGCATGCACCGCATGGCCAGGCGCCACGTGATCGTCAAGAAGCTTGCTGCAGTCGAGACGCTCGGGTGCACCACGGTGATCTGCTCGGACAAGACCGGTACGCTGACGCTGAACCAGATGACCGCTCGCGTGCTGCACGCTGCAGGTCGCCGCTACGCCATCGAAGGCGAAGGCTATGTCGCCGCCGGCAGGATTCTGGACGAAGAAGGCCGCGTTGCCGGCACCGAGCTTCATGAACTCCTGCTCCCGGCCGCCTTGTGCGCCGACGCACGCCTGCAGGAGGGCCAGCTCATCGGCGACCCGACTGAAGGCGCGTTGCTTGCGCTCGCGGTCAAGGCGGGGATCGATCCTGCATTGCAGAACCAGCACACCCCGCGTATTGCCGAGTTGCCATTCGATTCGGCACACAAGTTCATGGCGACCTTCCACCATGATGGCGACGCGGTGCAGATCTGGGTGAAGGGTGCGCCGGACGTGCTCATCAGTCGCGCCGCGCGCATGCAGGGCCAGGACGGCGAGGTCGCGCTCGACACGAACGCGCGAGAAACGCTGCTCCGTGCCAATCAGCAACTCGCCGAGGGCGCGATGCGGGTGCTCGCGCTCGCCAGACGCCGGATTCCGGCGTCTGCGTTCGATCCTTCCTGCGACTTGATGGGCTGGGTGAATGACCTGAGCCTGTGCGGATTGGTCGGCATCATCGACCCGCCCCGCCCCGAGGCGCGCGAGTCGATTGCGCAGTGCAATGCTGCAGGGATCCGGGTGAAGATGATCACCGGCGACCATCCGGTGACGGCCGCCGCCATCGCGCGCGAGCTCGGGCTGGTCGGCGAGGTGCATGAGGGGCGCGAGCTCGATGGCCTGAGCGAGGAGGCCACCACCGCCCTGGTCGAACGCAGCGCGGTGTTCGCCCGCGTGGCGCCGGAACACAAGATGCGTATCGTAGAGTCGCTGCAACGGCGCGGCCATGTCGTGGCAATGACGGGCGATGGCGTCAATGATGCGCCTGCGCTCAAGCGCGCCGACATCGGCGTGGCGATGGGCATCACCGGTACAGAGGTCACCAAGGAGGCTGCCACCCTGGTGCTTACCGACGACAACTTTGCCTCCATCGTCGGTGCAGTGCGCGAGGGACGAACCATCTACGAGAACATCGTCAAGTTCGTCCGCTTCCAGCTGTCGACCAACATCGGTGCCATTCTCACCGTGCTTGGGGCGCCCTTCATGGGCCTGGCGACACCCTTCACCGCAGTGCAGATCCTCTGGGTGAACATCATCATGGACGGCCCGCCGGCGATGACGCTCGGCGTGGAGCCGGCCCGCCCCGGGATCATGGACCAGCCGCCACGCTCGGACGATGCCGCCATCCTGTCGCCGCAGCGCATGTGGCGCATCGCGCTGTACGGACTGACGATGGCGGTGGGGACCCTGGGCGTCTATGCCTGGGCCATGGCCGCGGGCGATACCGCCCGCGCGATGACGCTGGCCTTCACCACCTTCGTGCTCTTCCAGTTCTTCAACATCTTCAATGCGCGCACCGAACACGGCAGCGCCTTCAATCGCCAGTTCTTCAGCAATGGGAAGCTATGGGTGGCCCTGCTGGGCGTGGTCCTGCTGCAGATCGTCGTGGTGCATTGGGCGCCAGCGCAGACGGTGTTTGACACCGTCGACCTGAGCGCGGACGACTGGCTGATCGCCACTGCTGTGGCTTCCTCGACGCTTTTGCTCGAAGAGGCACGGAAGCTGTTGTTCAGGCTCGTGAGGTGACAGCAGGCCTACATGGGGCCGGTTCTTTAAGCTGGCGGAGGCCGGTCTCCATCAACCGAAGTGGCAGTGAACTCGTGTTCTAGATCGACGCTCCGCCCAAGGTGGGCGTCATGAGCCGCAATCCCTCGGAAGGTGGCTGCCGCTGCCTTGTCGCATCAGTCGATACCCCAAGCCGCCTGGAAGCCCTCGCCGGAGCCCAGTGCGATAACGCCCATGCTCACCCCATCAACACCGGAGTTCGACGGGCTGGTGGTGGCTAGCGGCCTCGGAACAGATTCTGGGCTTGCATCCGGAGTGCTGCGGAAGGCATTCCGCTGCTGGAGGTCAGTGGGGGCGAATGGCAGTTCGACTCCGATACCCGCCGTCGGACGATCAATTCGGCCAATGACAGCAACGGGTCGTTATGGAGAGATTTGCATAGCGACCCCTATGCGCAGATCCCAACTATGC
>NZ_DAOMPS010000066.1:0-19578 GCF_035444905.1 Thauera sp. | reverse complement strand
GCTGCTCGAAGATGGCCGGCTGTGACCCCTCAAACACACTCAAATCCGGATACCCTTCTTTCTTCACGCTCAATTTGCTAGGGTGAGGCTACCGTCCACAGCCATCCCCTAGCCATGCCCACTCCGCTCTGGCTCAAACCCAACGGCGACCCGATCGCCTGTGTCGAAAAGCTCAAAGTCCTCGGCGAGAACCTCGAGGAGCTACAGCAAATGGTCAAGGATGCACTGGAAGATGCACTGCTCATGGGCTGCTCGGAAGCCTGTGTTCGGGAGGCGTTCCACAAGGGGTCGCCTCAGAAAACGGAAAAAATCGTACGCTAAGCCGGTTGCAGCGGTCGTAGCGGCCTGAACTTGCCCGCGCCGATCTTGGCGCTGCTGCGCCAGAGGTAATCGCCGGTCAGGTTGATGTGCTCCCAGCCCAGCGGCGACAGGCACTGCAACAGGCTGTCATCGATGACTTGGCCGTGGCTACGCAGGGCGTTCGCCGCCCGCTCCAGATAGACCGTGTTCCACAACACGATGGCCGCCGTCACCAGGTTGAGGCCGCTGGCCCGGTAGCGTTGCTGCTCGAAACTGCGATCGCGGATTTCGCCCAGCCGGTTGAAGAACACGGCGCGGGCCAGCGCGTTGCGGGCTTCGCCCTTGTTCAGCCCGGCATGCACGCGGCGGCGCAGCTCGACGCTTTGCAGCCAGTCCAGAATGAACAGCGTGCGCTCGATGCGCCCCAGCTCGCGCAGGGCCACGGCCAGGCCGTTCTGGCGCGGGTAGCTGCCGAGCTTCCTGAGCATCAGCGAAGCCGTCACAGTACCCTGCTTTATCGAAGTGGCCAGCCGCAGGATTTCGTCCCAATGGGCACGGACGTTCTTGATGTTGAGCGTGCCGCCGATCATGGGCTTCAGTGCCTCAAAGGCAGCATCGCCCTTCGGGATGTAGAGCTTGGTGTCGCCCAGGTCGCGGATGCGTGGCGCGAAGCGAAAGCCCAGCAGGTGCATCAGCGCGAAGACGTGATCGGTGAAGCCCGCCGTATCAGTGTAGTGCTCCTCGATGCGCAGGTCGGATTCGTGGTACAGCAGGCCGTCGAGCACGTAGGTCGAGTCGCGCACACCGACGTTGACGACCTTGGTGTGGAACGGTGCGTACTGGTCGGAGATGTGGGTGTAGAACGTCCGCCCTGGACTGCTGCCGTATTTCGGGTTGATGTGGCCGGTACTCTCGGCCTTGCTGCCGGTGCGGAAGTTCTGGCCGTCTGACGACGAGGTGGTGCCGTCGCCCCAATGCTCGGCGAAGGGGTGACGGAACTGCGCGTTGACCAGCTCGGCCAGCGCCGCCCCGTAGGTTTCGTCGCGGATGTGCCAGGCTTGCAACCAGGCCAGCTTGGCGTAGGTCGTTCCGGGGCAGGATTCCGCCATCTTGGTCAGGCCGAGGTTGATTGCGTCGGCCAGGATCGTGCTCAGCAGCAGGTTCTTGTCCTTGGCCAGATCGCCCGACTTGAGGTGGGTGAAGTGACGGGTAAAGCCCGTCCATTGGTCCACCTCCAAGAGCAGTTCGGTGATCTTGACGTGCGGCAGGATCATCGCCGTCTGGTCGATCAGCGCCTGCGCGGTGTCGGGCACGGCCGCATCGAGCGGCGTGATCTTTAGACCCGACTCCGTGATGATGGCGTCCGGCAGTTCGTTGGCCAGCGCGATGCGGTTGACCGTGGCGAGCTGCGTTTCCAACAGTGTCAGCCTGTCACGCAGGTACTGATCGCAGTCGGTGGCCACGGCCAGCGGCAATTCGCTGGCCTGCTTGAGGCTGACGAATTTCGCGGGCGGCACCAGGTAGTCCTCGAAGTCCTTGAACTGGCGCGAGCCTTGTACCCAGATGTCGCCGGAGCGCAGCGCGTTCTTCAGCTCCGACAGCGCGCACAACTCGTAGTAGCGCCGGTCGATGCCGGTGTCGGTCATCACCAGCTTCTGCCAGCGCGGCTTGATGAAGTCGGTCGGCGCATCGGCGGGCACCTTGCGGGCGTTGTCGCGGTTCATGCCGCGCAGCACCTCGATGGCGTCGAGCATATCCTTGGCGGCAGGCGCGGCTCGCAGCTTGAGCACGTCGAGGAATTCCGGCGCGTAGCGGCGCAGCGTGGCGTGGTGCTCGCCGATGCGGTGCAGGAAATCGAAGTCCTCGGGCTGCGCGAGCCGCTGCGCCTCGGTGACGCTCTCCGTGAAGGCGTCCCACGACATGACCGCCTCGATGGCGGCGAACGGATCGCTGCCCGCCTGTTTGGCCTCGATCAGCGCCCGGCCGATGCGGCCGAACAGGCGCACCTTGGCGTTGATCGCCTTGCCGGATGCCTGAAACTGCTGTTGATGCTTGTTCTTGGCGGCGTTGAAAAGCTTGCCCAGGATGCGATCGTGCAGGTCGATGATTTCGTCGGTGACGGTGGCCATGCCCTCGATGGCGAGCGCTACCAAGGTGGCGTAGCGGCGCTGCGGCTCGAACTTGGCGAGGTCGGCGGGCGTCATCTGGGCGCCCTCGCGAGCGATCTTCAGCAAGCGGTTCTGGTGTACCAGGCGCTCAATACCGGAAGGCAGATCGAGCGCCTGCCATGCCTTGAGGCGTCCGATGTGTTCAAGCATGTGCCGCGAGTTCGGCTTGGCCGGTGACTGGCGCAGCCAGGCCAGCCAGGTCGCCTTGCCGTTCTCGCGGCGCTTGAGCAGATCGTCGAGGCGGCGGCGATGCGCGTCCGACAGCGGTTCGGCCAAGGCGTCGTAGATGCGCCGGTTGGCGCGGGTGATCGCCTCGGCGCAGACGCGCTCGATCACATCGAGTGTCGGCAAGATGATGTGTTGGTGCCGCAGGGAGTCGAGGACACTGCCGGCCAGCACGATGCCCTTGTCGGTCTGCAAGGCCAGTGCGGTCGTGGCATGAACAGCCTGGCGATAGTGCCCCAAGCCGAACGGCTCCATGTCCAGGTACGCCCGCAGTTCGAGCAGGTGTTCGCGCCGGGTCTCCTCCCGTTCGGAATATTGCGGCCAACATGCCGGATCGAGTCGCAGGTGCCGTTCGATCCATTGCAGCAGGGGCCTCGGCACCTCAGCGTCCGGTAACAGGCCCTGACCGGGGAAGCGCAGCAAACACAACTGCACCGCGACACCCAGGCGGTTGGCCTCACCGCGCCGCTGGCGGATCAGTGACAGGTCGGATTCGCTGAAGGTGTAGTGTCGGATGAGTTCGTCTTGTGTATCGGGCAACGCCAGCAAGCTTTCGCGCTCGGCAGCGGACAGGATCGAACGGCGAGGCATGGTCAGGTTTCTCGCATGTACTGGTAAAGCGTTTCGCGGCTGATGCCGAACTCGCGGGCGAGCTTGGCTTTCTGCTCGCCCGCCGCGATGCGCCGTTTCAGTTCCTCGATCTTTTCGCTGTTCAGAGACTTCTTGCGCCCCCGATAGGCTCCGCGCTGCTTGGCGAGCGCGATCCCTTCGCGCTGCCGCTCGCGGATGAGCGCCCGCTCGAACTCGGCGAACGCGCCCATCACCGACAGCATGAGGTTCGCCATCGGCGAGTCCTCACCGGTGAAGGTCAGACTCTCCTTGACGAATTCGATGCGCACGCCGCACTGGGTGAGCTTTTGCACCAGGCGGCGCAGATCATCGAGGTTGCGCGCCAGGCGGTCCATGCTGTGCACCACCACGGTGTCGCCCTCGCGCACGAAGGCGAGCAGCCGTTCCAGCTCAGGACGCTGGGTGTCCTTGCCCGACGCCTTATCAGTGAACAGCCGGTCCACCGAAACCTGCTCGAGCTGGCGTTCCGGGTTCTGGTCGAAGCTGCTGACGCGGACGTAGCCGATGCGCTGACCGTTCAAGGTGTACTCCTGAGGACAATGTGTCAGGAAGAAATTTATGACCCTTGGTGGCGTGTGTCAATCAATTCGGAAAGCAAGTCTATCCTGACGCTTTCGCGTCGGCTGGTCTGACGCCAGGTTAGGGTATGCTTCAAATTGACACAAAGGAGCGAAATACAGACATGCAAGACATCCGGGAAATATTCGAGAGGCACCAAGTCGGCATTTACTTCGCGGCCGTTGTGTTGGCTGCGCTTGTCGCTTTGCTCGTACCCGGCACGGCAGCGCTTGAGGGTGGCGTCAACCCGGCGCTTGCACTCATGCTGTTCGTGACATTCCTGCAAGTGCCCCTGGCCGACCTTGGCCGGGCCTTCAGTCGCGGCCGGTTCCTTGCCGCACTGCTCATTACCAATTTCATCGTAACGCCGCTCTTGGTGGCCGTATTGGTGCAATTCCTGCCATCGGACCCTATGGTGAGGCTTGGCGTGCTGCTGGTGTTGCTGACGCCTTGCATTGACTACGTGGTTACGTTCTCGCACCTCGGTCGTGCCGATGCGCGGCTGCTACTGGCGGCAACCCCTGCGCTCCTGGTTGTGCAAATGCTGCTGCTGCCGGTCTATCTCGGCCTGCTTCTCGGGAACGATGCCGCAACCCTCGTGCAGCCCGGCCCGTTCGTTCATGCCTTCGTCTGGTTGATCGCGGTTCCACTCGCCCTTGCTGGGCTTGTGCAACTATGGGCGGCTCGAAGCCTGGCCGGTGAAAAGACCTCAGCGGCACTTGGTCTATTGCCGGTACCAGCGACCGCCCTTGTCCTATTCGTCGTCGTCGCGGCCGTGGTGCCGCGGCTCGGCTCCGCGACCGATGCGGCCTTGGGTGTGATTCCCTTCTATATCGCCTTTGCTGTGATCGCCCCCCTGATCGGATGGAGCATCAGCCGGCTGTTCCGCCTTGATGCCCCCGCCGGCCGAGCCATCGCTTTCAGCGCAGGCACTCGAAATTCCCTTGTCGTGTTGCCGCTTGCTCTCGCTGTACCTGGGGCCATACCCGTATTGCCTGCCATCGTCGTTACGCAAACTCTTGTCGAGTTGCTCAGCGAGTTGGTCTATGTCCGCTTCCTCGCGAGACTCGGCGGTATTGATCCTGTTGCTTCGCAAACCTCCTCGTAGCCGAGCGTGGCAAATCTAGGGCCGCTACGACCGGCTTAGCGTACGATTTTTCCGTTTCGTGAGCTGACCCCACATCGGACGCAATGGGTGCGTCAAGTCATCGCAATCGGAACCACACGGTTGCCTCACCCCGCCCGGGGAGGGCAACCACGGCCACAAACTTCATGCCGGGGATGATCTTGAAGTGGCCTTGCACCTCGAATTTCTCCACGGCGGGCAATAGCGCGGTTTCGATCCTTTCCTTACCCGACAGCAAAGTGACTCTTGCGGCGCCTCCGGTGACGGCAACGCTCTTCCCATGATCGCGAAGGTAGAGTTGCAGCAGGGTTCACGTAGCCACGAGTTCATAGTCCACTTCATTGACTTCGGCCACCATGCCGCCATGTCGGGGCACATGGCCCTTGTCATGGTCATGCCCGCCTGCGGCGAAGACGCTGAAGGACACCAGGACGATCACCGTTGCAATGACAGAAGCGTGTTTCATGCGACCTCCATGACGAAGTAGAGAACCGCGGGTGGATCGGGTCTATCGGGCGAAAGCGCAGCGGTTCGTACCCTTCCGCCCCACACAGGATCAATGGGCGGGAGCGAATGTCTCCGCGGGTGGCGCCATTCGCCTCTCGCGTCCATGGGCGATGCGATACAGCGCCGGCAGCACGAGCAGCGTCAGTGCGGTAGACGACAGGATGCCGCCGATGACCACAGTGGCCAGCGGCCGCTGCACTTCGGCACCGGTACCGACCGCGATCGCCATGGGAACGAACCCGAGCGATGCGACCAGCGCCGTCATCAGCACAGGACGCAATCGCGTCAGCGCGCCCTCCCGGATCGCGTCATCGAGATCGAAGCCGTCATCGCGCAGACTCCGGATGTACGAGATCATCACCAGGCCGTTGAGCACGGCCACGCCCGACAGCGCGATGAAGCCGACACCGGCGGAGATCGACAGCGGGATATCGCGCAACCACAGCGCCAGGATGCCGCCGGTCAGCGCGAAGGGGACGCCGGTAAAGACCAGCAGCCCGTCCTTGACATTGCCAAACATCATGAAGAGCAACGTTAGGACAAGCAGCAACGCGACCGGCACGACGATCTGAAGCCGTTTGGCGGCCGACTGCAACTGCTCGAAGGTGCCGCCCCAGGTCGTCCAGTACCCTGTGGGCACCTGCACCGCCGTGGCGATCTTCGTTTCCGCCTCGGCGACGAAGGAACCAATGTCGCGCCCGCGCACGTTGGCGGTCACCACAACCCGACGTTTGCCGTTTTCGCGGCTGATCTGGTTGGGGCCGGGCGCAGACTCGATGCGTGCGACATCGCCCAGCCGGACGAAGCCACGCGCGCCGTTCTCGCCGGCGGGCACGCGGATTGGCAGACGGCGGATCGCCTCGAGGTCACCGCGAATCGCATCGGGCAACCGGACCAGGATGTCGAAGCGCCGGTCGCCCTCGAACACCGCCCCGGCCTCCTGCCCGCCGAGCGCAGCCGAGACGCTGTCCTGGACGTCGGCGACGTTCAGGCCGAGCCGGGCAATCTGATTCCGGTCGATCCGGACCGTCAGCATGGGCAGGCCAGTGGTCTGCTCCACCTTCACGTCGGCAGCACCCGGAACCCCCTCGAGCACGGCGGCAATGCGTTCTGCCGTCTCGTTCATGGTGTCCATGTCGTCACCGAAGACCTTCACCGCCACGTCGCTGCGAACGCCCGAGATCAACTCGTTGAATCGCATCTGAATCGGTTGCGTAAACTCGTAGTTGTTGCCCGGTATCTGACCGACCGCACGCTGCATCGCCGCGACCAGCTCACTCTTGGACTTCTGCGGGTCCGGCCACTGGTCCCGCGGCTTGAGCATCACGAAGTTGTCGGCGACATTGGGTGGCATCGGGTCGGTTGCGATCTCGGCCGTACCAATCTTGGCGAACACGTTGTCGACTTCGGGGAAGGCCTTGACCGTGCGCTCCAGTTGCACCTGCATGTCGATCGATTGGCTCAGGCTCGTGCCCGGAATGCGCAACGCATGAAGCGCGACGTCGCCCTCATCGAGGCTCGGGATGAATTCGCTGCCCATGCGGGTCGCCAGTAGCCCTGACAGCACGATGCTGACGCAGGCGATCGTCAGAACCAACGGCTTGCGCGCCATGACCCAGTCGAACGCCGGGGCGTAGCCGCGCTTGGCGATCGCCATGAGCCGATTTTCGGTCTCGCTGACCTTGCCGGACAGAAAGAGCGCAACCGCTGCGGGTACGAAGGTGACCGACAGAATCATCGCGCCCAGCAATGCGGTCACGACGGTAAAGGCCATCGGGTGGAACATCTTGCCTTCGACCCCGGTCAGGGCAAAGATCGGCAGGTACACCACCATGATGATGAGCTGGCCGAAGAGCAGCGCCCGCCGCGATTCCTTCGACGCCACGAAGACTTCGTGAAACCGCTCGTTGCGCGTCATCGGCCGGTCGAGCGCAGCCTGCGCGTGGGCGAGGCGGCGCACACAGTTCTCGACGATCACCACGGCCCCATCGATGATGATGCCGAAGTCCAGGGCGCCCAGGCTCATCAGGTTGGCGCTGACCCGGTTCGTCACCATGCCGGTGAAGGTGAATAGCATCGCCAGCGGGATCACCATCGCGGTGATGAGCGCCGCACGGATGTTGCCGAGAAACAGGAACAGGATGGCAATGACCAGCAGAGCGCCCTCGGTCAGGTTCTTCTTGACCGTGTCGATGGCCTTTTCGACCAGGATGGTGCGGTCATAGACCGTCTTGGCGACGATGCCCTCGGGCAAGGTCTTGTTGATTGCCTGCAGGCGTGCGTCGACCGCCTTCGACACGTCGCGGCTGTTCTCACCGATGAGCATGAACACCGTGCCCAGCACCACTTCGCGGCCATTCTCGGTCGCGGCACCGGTGCGCAGCTCCTTGCCCAGGCCCACTTCAGCCACATCGCGGATGCGTATCGGGACCCCTTGGGCGTGGCCGACGACGATATTGGCGATATCGTCGATGCCGGCGACCTGTCCCGGTGCGCGGATCAGATACTGCTCGCCCCGACGCTCGATATAACCTGCCCCCACGTTGGCGTTGTTGCGCTCGAGCGCCGTGACCAGATCGCTGATGGCCAGCCCGTAGGACACCATGCGATCGGGCAGGGGTGCCACCTGAAACTCCTTTGCATAGCCGCCGATCGTGTTGATCTCGGTGACCCCTGGGACGGTGCGCAATTGCGGCTTGATGATCCAGTCTTGAATCTCGCGCAGATCCATCGGTGTGTACGCGCTTCCGTTGGGTTTTTTCGCGCCCTCGGTCGCCTCGACCGTCCACATGTAGATTTCGCCCAGCCCGGTGGCGATGGGGCCGAGCGCCGGGGCGAGGCCGGCCGGCAGTTTGCTGCGGGCCTCCTGGATGCGCTCGTTCACCAGTTGCCGGGCAAAGTAGATGTCCGTGCCGTCCTTGAACACGACGGTGACCTGGGACAGGCCATAGCGCGACAGGGAACGGGTCTGCTCGAGATTGGGCAAACCGGCCATCGTGGTTTCGATCGGAAAGGTCACGCGCTGTTCGGACTCCAGCGGGGAGTAGCCGGGGGCTTCGGTATTGATCTGGACCTGGACGTTGGTGATGTCGGGCACCGCGTCGATGGGCAGACGCTGATAGTTGTAGATTCCGACGCCGACCATGCCGAGCACGGCGAGCAGCACGAGCCATCTTTGATCGATGGCGAAGCGGATGATGCGTTCGAACACGAGCCTCTCCTCAAAGCGCCGCGGCGTCGCGTTCGCCGGTGCGAATACGGACCGCGGTGACGAGTTCGACGACGCCGATCATCCCGTCGCCCGGTTGCCCGGTGCGTGCCGCCGCCGCGACCGCGTCGACGATGGCGGACGCATCGTCGTGCTGGCACAGGATCAGCAGCACGAGCACATCGTGAGCGTGGGGATTCCATTCGTCGGCGACGAACCGGTGGTCCGGCCCATGCCCGCGGGGATGGCCTTTCGCGCCGAATACGGTGAACCCGGGGCAATGCGGGAGCGTTTCGAGCGCCGCCTCGACGGCGTCGAGGCGGTGGGGGCGAATCAGGGCGGTGATCTGTTTCATGTCGGGGGCTCCCGGTCAGTGGTCGTGGCTGGCGCCGGCCTTGCCGAGCTCCGCCTTGATGACATAGCTGTTCTTCGCCGCGTAGCGCTCGCCCGCCTGCAGGCCTGCCAGCACCTCCACGTGTCGGCCGTCGCTGCGACCCAGTTCGAGCGGGCGCGCTTCGAAGGCGTCGCCGTAGCGGCCGAATACCACCTTCCAGTCGCGCAGATCCTGGACGGCGTCCACCGCGACCGCGACTGGCACCTTCGTTTCCGCGGCGACGACGGTGACGGACACCGGCAATCCCGGTCGCCAGACACCGGAGGGGTTCTGCACCACGATGCGGGCGATGCCGGTACGGGACTGCTCGCCGATCAGCGGGCTGATGAAGGTGACCCTGCCCGGCGCCGACGCGTCGAAGGCGCTGGCGCGGATCGTTACCGTCTGGCCTGCGGCGAGCGCACCCAGATCCTGCGCGGACACCGGCGCCTCCACCCATACCGACGACAGGTCCGAGACGGTGAAGACCGCGGCGTCCTCCTTGACCGCTTCGCCGACCGACAGGCGTTTGTCGGTCACGACCCCGTCGATCGGGGAGCGAAGCTCATAGCGCGTGAGTGCGCCGCCGCCCGAAGCAACGCTGCCCAGTGTGGCGAGCTTCTGTTGTGCGCTCTGTACGGCAATCTCGCCTTCCTGCATGACGGTGCGCGCCTGCAGCATGTCCTGCTCGGGCGAGATCTTCTCCTGCCACAACGTCCTTTCACGCTCGTAGGTGGTCCGTGCGAGTGCGAGACGACGCTGCGCGGCCAACAATTCGGTACGCTGGTCGGCGAGCAATTGACTGCTCAGCACGGCGAGCACCTGTCCCTTGCGCACACGTTCGCCTGCGCTGACCGCCACCGACTCCACCAGGCCGGCCAGCCGCGGGACGACCTGCACGGTACGATCACTGTTGTAGCGCACCTCCCCCAGTAACTCGAGCGCTGTTCCGATCGTGGCCGGCGCCGCTTCGGCGAGCTCGATTCCGGCGCCCTGGAGCTGTGCTTCGGTCATGGTGACGCGGGCCTCGACCTGTTCGTAGCCGAGCTGGTAGCGTTTTCCTTGGTAGTCCGCCTGTACCTTGACCGCAAAGGAGTGCGGCTCGGCCACGACCGCATCGCCCTTGAGGTAGTCACCTTCCTTCGTGAAGCTGAAACGTTGCGGCGACTGCCCCAACCGCTCGAGGACAAGCTGGACCTGGCTCTGCGCGACATCGAGCGGCTTGCCATCCCAATACGTGTAGAGCCGGAATTGAGGTTCCGCCCCGGTTTCGAAGATCGTCACCTCGATGCCGTAGCGGCCATCGGTGAGCAGCTTGCCGCCGTGTGGACCTTTCGCCGGTTCGGCGGCGGCCTCGTGGTGCTCTTCATCGGCATGCGAGGCATCGTCGGCGTGGTCGGTCGATTTGGCCTGACCGTGATGCTCCTCCTCGGCATGCCCGGGCGCCTCCGGGTGGGCGGCATGCCCCTGTTCGTCAGTGACGGCCTTGTTGCCATCGGTCGCAAGAATTGCTGCACCCAACGCGAGCCCGACGACAAGCACCGCGACGATCGCCCAGGGTGTGTTCTTCGGTTTGGTTTCTGCCATTTCACTCTCCAGTGCGCCGGACTGTTGCCGACGCGCGCGGGGTTTCGGTTGATTCGTCAAGGCCGAGCAGCCGGTCGAGGTCCGCGCGGGCGCGGTGGGTATCGGCCAGTGTGCGCAGGTACTGGCTGCGGGCCTGCAGCAGCGTGCGCTGCGCATCGAGCGCTTCGAGGAAGCTGAATTTCCCCAGCTCGAAGCCCTTCGCCGCCGCGTCGTAGGCACTTTGGGCGCCGGGCAGCACCTGCTCGGCGAAGAGCTGGGCTTCCTGGCGTAGCGACGCCAGGCGCGCACGGGTCTCCCGCGCTTCGGCCGACACCTGCAACTGGCTGGCGGAGAGTTCTTCCCGAGCCTTCTCCTCGCGCTTGAGCGCCTCGAGCAGGTTGCCCCGATTCGTATCGAAGATCGGCAGCGGGACGGACAGGCCGAGGATGGCCTGGTTGCGCCCCAACTCTTCAGACCGCTTCGCGCCCAGGCTGACGGTGATGTCCGGGATTCGGCGCGCCTTCTCGAGTTCCGTCAGCGCCTGCCGTCGGTCGATCTCCAGTCGGGCGCGGCGCAGGGCCGGCGCGTTGTCGAGCGAGCGCTCGAGATCGGCCATCGACGGCACCGCGGGCAACGCATCGAGCTGGGCGTCCAGCCTCCAGGACAGGCCTCTGGGCTCGCCAAGCAAGGCCGCCAGCCGCGCCTGCGCACCGACCCATTCACTGCGCGCCTGACTCAGCTCGACCTGTACGCCCGCTTGCGCAACGTGGGCCTTGGTCTCTTCGATGGGCGCCACCTTGCCGGCCTTGACGCGCTGGCCGGCGGCCCGGCTTGCCCGCTGGGCGAGTTCCATGGCCTGCTCGGCCAGGCGCACGCGCTCCTGCGCGGTCAGCGCGTCGTAATACGCGGAG
Organism: Thauera sp.; assembly: GCF_035444905.1. Lineage (GTDB taxonomy): Bacteria > Pseudomonadota > Gammaproteobacteria > Burkholderiales > Rhodocyclaceae > Thauera. The sequence goes on along the minus strand of NZ_DAOMPS010000066.1, from coordinate 8,006 downwards.
GTGACGGACGCGCGTATCGCAAGTCGCTTTGCCGCGAGTTCCTCGGTGGCGATGTCGTGGCCGCGCTCGGCCGCCAGCATGCGCGCCGCGCGTTTTCCGCCCATCTCGATCGGCTGATTGAGCTGGAGCGTCGTCGTCCGCGTCTGACGCTGGGTGTCTTCGAGCAGGTAGGCGATTTCGGGGTTCGGGCGGCTCTGCGCTTGCTGGCTCGCGCCGGCCATCACCTCCACCTCGAGCCGCGATGCGGCCAGCTCCGGGTTCTGTGCGTAGGCCAGCGCATGCGCCTGGCCTAGCGACAGGGCGCCATTCACTGCCGCATCGCCGGCAGCCGGCTGCGAACGCCATGCTGGCGCTGGCGCGGCTGGCGCGGAAGTGGGCGGGTTCTGCGCCCACGTCATGAGGGGAAAGCACAGTGCGACGCACAGGCCGATGCCGCGCGAAGGGTCGATCTTCGTCATTGAGTCCTCGTCTGGACGGCGTCAGGCTCGCTCGGGCGATGCGCCCGGCGAGACGGATCAAAAGGAAACCGACGAGGGCGGCCACGCGACCGGTGCTCAACCGATGCGTGGATCCATGAAACCCGAACTCGTCGGCGGAATCAGACGAGGAGGGATGCGGGCGGGCGAAGGAGGTTGTCCGGCGGCGGCTCGGACAGCGGGGAGCGATAGGGACTGTCGCCCGAGCGGTCCGGGAAGACCTCGAGACTGTGCGTGGCGGCAAACAGGGCGTGCGGGCTATGGCTGTGGTCGTGATCGGCGCTGCAACTGGCGTCACACGCCTTGCTCGTCCCGTGATCCGAGCGCTCGGTGCCGTCACGGTCCGCATGATCGTGCGTGTGATGACCCAGATGAGCGCGCTTCAGGGAACCGCCTTCGTGCGAGCAAAATGCCGCCACGGCCGCGGTGCTCCACTGCAGCGGCAGAAAAAACACGAGGAGGACGATCAGAAGCTTGCGCACGCACCGATTCTACAGGAGGTCTCAGGGTTGGAAATGGGGTGGCATCAATCCGTGGCGCGAACTGGAGGCTCAGTTCGCGCCATAGAGTTCCTCCATGTAAGCGCGCTCGGCAGGCGTCACGTTCTTGAGTTCCTGCAGGACCTGCTCTCGCGTTTTGCCGGGGCCCGCGTTCGTGTCCGGCATCGGCAGACCACGCCGGAAGTATTCATAACTTCCGTCTGCCTTGGCCTGCTCAAGCTCGCGCATCACGTCAGCGCGGGTCTTGGTGCTTTCACCATGGTCGGGATGAAACGTCCAGCCCACCTCGGTCGTCGTGCGATGCCAGACGTCCGCGTACGAGACGGTCGGTGCGACCAGAAGGCTGGCGACGAGCGCAGTGGAAGTGAGTATGCGAGCGACCATGATGGAACTCCTGTCGAATCATCCGTGGCGCCAGACCGGTTTGGGCCTGCCGATGCCTTGAGGGTCAAGGCGTGAATCGACTATACGGAGGCCGCTTCGTCAGTTTGCGAACTGCCGCATTACGTTTTTGTAATGTCCGGCTCAGCCGGTTCTTGACATAATTCGATCATGAAAGTCCTGGTGATTGAAGACGAGCCCAAGCTTGCCGACTATCTTCGCAAGGCCTTGTCTGAGAGCAGCTACGTTGTCGATGTCGCCAATGACGGGGCCACCGGACTGCACTTCGCCCGCGAAGGGCAATACGATCTGATCCTGCTGGATGTCATGCTGCCGGTCGTCGACGGCTTCGGTGTCCTGAACGAACTGCGCAAGAGTAATCAGGTTCCGGTCCTCATGCTGACGGCGCGCGACAGGATCGAAGACCGGGTACGGGGGCTACAGGACGGCGCCGACGATTACCTCGGCAAACCGTTTGCGCTGTCCGAACTGCTCGCGCGGGTGCAGGCCTTGATGCGCCGGGGTGCCCTTTCCGCGTCACCCGCGGCGGAACTCAACATGCTTCGCCTCGAAGACCTCGAACTCGACCTGATGCGCCGCAGGGCGACCCGCGGCGGGCTGCGGCTGGAGCTGACCGCCAAGGAGTTCACGCTACTGACGTTGCTGCTGCGCCGGCAGGGGGAGGCCCTCTCCCGCACCGTCCTGGCCGAGCAGGTCTGGGACATGAATTTCGACAGCAATACCAATGTCGTCGAAGTCGCCGTTCGCCGCCTGCGCGGGAAACTGGACGATCCCTTCGACCGGAAGCTTCTGCACACGGTCCGGGGGATGGGCTACGTGCTCGAAAGCCGGGAAGAATGAAACCGGCGGCCCCTCGTTCGCTGCGCCGGTGGCTCTCGCGAGGGCTTGCCCTCCTGACCCTCGTCGGCTTGGGTCTGGTCTGCGCAGCCGTGTATGTGGCCACACACTTGAGTCTGGCGTCCCGGCAGGCGGTTTCGCTCGAGCAACATCGTCAGGTGATTGAACATCTCGTTGAAGAGATTACGACCCCGGACGACCTGGCCATCTTGCGTCACAAGCTCGACGACTTTTTTGCCGGTCGATCCGATCTGCGCTTGCGCCTGCGCTCGGCATCGGGCCAGTGGGTCTACGGCGCCGATGATCGAGGCCTCCTCATGCTCGCAAACGAGAAGCGGGTGGTCTTCGATATTGCTTCTCCAACACATCCCTTTGCCCCGATGCAGGCAGAACTGGCCTTGGACGTTGCATCCGACGATCAGTTGCTGCGCGGACTTGCATGGACACTGGCCGCCTGCGCCTTGACGGGCACGATCGCGATTTCATTGGGAGGAGCGTGGCTGGTGCGTCGAGCGCTCGAGCCGGTCAACGAACTGGCGCAACAGGCGATGCGTCTCGTCCCCGAACGGCTCGCAGAACGGCTCGACGGCGCCGCGCAGGCAGAGGAAGTGCAGCCGCTGGTTCAGCAGTTCAACGCCGTGCTCGAACGCTTGCAGGGAGCGTACATCCAATTGGAAGGTTTCAACGCAGACGTCGCACACGAACTGCGAACCCCCTTGACGACGCTGATAGGGCAGACGGAACTGGCGCTGAAGGGCAAAGGTGACGCGGCTGAGCTTCGCGACATCATGGGTTCAAACCTCGAAGAGCTACACCGTCTTTCGAGTCTCGTGCACGACATGCTGTTCCTGTCCAATGCAGACCGGGGCGTCAAGGCACGCACCCGCACGATCAGCAGTCTTGCCGCGCTTGCGCGTGAAGTCGCCGAGTACCATGAGGCCCCGCTGCTCGAGGCGCGGCTCACGATCGGGATCATTGGCGATGCCGTAGCGTGCGTCGATAGTCGTCTCGTTCGGCAGGCACTGTCGAACCTTTTGTCGAATGCCACCCGATACGCGCAACCTGGCACGACGATCGAGGTCGATATCCACGAAGCGGCGCCGGGAGAAGTCGCGTTATCCGTTACCAATACGGGTCCCGAGATTGCCGAAGAGCACCTTTCTCGCCTCTTTGACCGTTTCTACCGGGTCGATGCTGCGCGCAAGCATGGCGAGGATAACAACTATGGCTTGGGCCTTGCGATTGTTGCCGCGATCGCGCGCATGCATGGGGGGCGGACGTTTGCTCGTTCCTCTCAGGGAATGACGACGATCGGATTCTCGGTTCCGTACAGCGACCGGTAGCGTTGGTCAGCGCCCGTTTCGCAGCGGCTGCTCGCATGCACGATACTTCTCCTCCACCGATGTTCCGTCCCTCAGTCCGTGCGTTCGGTCGGGCGCAAGAGGCGCAGGCCGTTGAACACGACGAGCAGGCTCGCGCCCATATCGGCAAACACGGCCATCCACATCGTGGCCGACCCCAGAAGAGCGAGCACCAGAAAAACGCTCTTGATGCCGAGCGCCAGGGTAATGTTCTGCCACAGTACCGAATGCGTGCGCCGCGACAAACGGATCGTCTCGGGGATACGGCGCAGATCGTCGTTCATGATCACGATGTCAGCCGCCTCCATCGCCGTATCGGTGCCCGCCGCGCCCATGGCGATCCCCATGTCGGCCTGAGCAAGTGCCGGCGCATCGTTAATGCCGTCCCCTGTCATTGCCGTAGGACCATATTGGCGCTGCAGGTCGCGAATCGCAGCGAGTTTGTCTTCAGGCAGTAGATTGCCGCGGGCATCCTCGATACCGGCCTGCGCGGCAATCGACCGTGCGGTCGCTTCATTGTCGCCGGTCAGCATCACCGGGGTGACCCCCAGCGCACGCAATTCGGCAATGGCAGTCCGGGACGATGCCTTGATCGTGTCCGCGACCGCGAACAGGCCCAGCACCTTCGTCGACGAGGCCAGCAGCGTGACAGTGCGTCCTTGCGATTCGTGCTCCGCCAGCCGTGCCTCGAGTTCAGTACTGCACTGGCCGCGATCTTCGATCAAACGGTGGTTACCCAGAACATGGACGTCGTCGCCAACGCGCCCTTGAACACCGCGCCCCGCGAGGGCATTGAATTCGTCGACGGCCTCCAGCGGGTGGTCGAGCCCGGCCGCAATGGCTTTCGAGACCGGATGGTCCGAGTGGGCGGCAAGGCTTGCGGCAAGGCTCCCGGTTCGCTGCTCGGTATGGTCGGCGGAGATGGCGTCGAAGGCCACGAGGCGTGGCTTGCCTTCGGTCACAGTGCCGGTCTTGTCAAGCGCGATCGCCTTGATCTTGCGCGCATCCTCGAGGTACGTTCCACCCTTGATCAGAATGCCCCGTCGTGCAGCCGCGGTGAGCCCGCTCACTACGGTCACCGGTGTGGAGATGACCAGCGCGCAGGGACAAGCGATGACGAGCAGGACCAGCGCCTTGTAGAGCGCATCGAGCCAGGGCCAGCCGAATCCCAACGGTCCGACGATCGCCACCGCCAGCGCGATCACGAAGATGGCGGGCGTATAGATCGCCGCGAAACGGTCGACGAATCGCTGCGTGGGCGCCCGCGTGCTCTGTGCTTGTTCCACGGCATGAATGATGCGTGCCAGCGTCGTATTGCTCGCCACGGCCGTCACGCGGCATTCGAGCAACCCGGTCTCATTGATCGTCCCGGCAAAGACGAGATCGCCGGGTTGCTTGTCGACGGGAATACTTTCGCCGGTGACCGGTGCCTGGTTGATCGCACTGTTTCCGACGGTCACGACACCATCGAGTGGCACACGCTCGCCGGGTTTGACGCGAATGATGGCCTCCAGAGGCACCGAGGCGGCCGCGACGCGCACCCAACTTCCGTCCACCTGCCTCACCTCGGCTTCGTCAGGGGCCAGGGCCATCAGGCTCGTGATCGCATTGCGTGCCTGGTCGACCGCGCGCGCCTCGATCAACTCGGCGATGGCATAGAGCGCCATGACCATGGCCGCCTCGGGCCACTGGCCAATCACGAATGCGCCGGTGACGGCGACGGACATCAGGGCATTGATGTTCAGGCGAGCACGACTGAGCGCGACGAGCCCCTTCTTATAAACGCTCAAACCCGACAAGCCGATTGCCGCAGCAGCGAGGGCCATACCCACGACCTTGACCAGGAGGGTTGCCGGTGCAAAGTAGGCCAATGCTTCAGCGCCCACCGCCAAGATCAGGGCACCGATCAGCCGTGCGAGCCCAGCTCCGATTCGCCGATCGTCGTCAGCGGACTCGGCTTGCAACGTCTGGCCGGACTGCCCCGCATCGACGAGATGGATCTCGAAGCCCGCCGCACGTATTGCATCTTGTGCCTGTTGCTGCACGGCGGCTCCGGCCGTGATCGTAAGCGTACGCGTACCCAGCGCGAAGCCAAGCCGGCGAACCCCGACGACCGACGACAGCGCCTGCCTGATCTCCATCTCTTCGGTAGCGCAATCCATTGCCGGAATGCGATAAACCGTATTCTCGGCCGCCGCGCCGGGCAAAAGCTCCTGCGACGGCGTCGCGTCCTGCGCGCATGCACCCCCGACATTGCAGAGCTGGGTATCTTCAGTCACTTTGTTCATGATCACGCTCCTTGACGCCATTGAAAACCCTGTAGTGACCACAGAGTCAACCACTTACCCTAATCAGCGCCTCCTCGGTCGGGCAGTCCATGTGGGTGATGACGAAAACGGATTGCTTCATGGTGGTCCTGCACGAGGAATGCAACGGTCGCTCGCGGGGCATGACACCGAAGTGACCACCCCGGGACGGCTCACTTCGGCTGCGGCTGCTGCGACATCCACTGCTGATGCTGCATCATTTGATCCATCATCATCTGCTGCATCGGCATGTATTGCTCCATCATGAATTGGCGCTGCTTGAGTTGCTCGGGCGTCAGACGCCGGTAGTCCCCCCACATGGGCCCGCCCATCATGCGGCCGCCCATACGGCCCTGGCCCATCATCGGCGCCCCGCCGCAACACCCCATCATCCCCGGTGCCCACATGCCGTGCATCATCTGCATGTTGTTCTGCATCGTGGTCCAGTGGTCCTGGAGCAGTTTCTGCCGCGCCTGGGGATCCTCCGTCTGGCGGATCCTGTCCATCTGCTCCTGCATCGCTCTCATGTTCTCCTGCACCTGCGCCATCTGCTTGTCAAAGTCCGTCGTGCCGGGGGCCTCCTGTTTCGTCTGCCCGCCCGCGCCGGCTGGCGGGTCGGCGGCAAAGAGGGACGGCGCCGGCATCGCGAGGGCCGCGGCCAATCCCAACGTGATCAATGGTTTCATCTTGCGCTCCTTTCGAGGGTTCCCTGAGTCCTGCCCGCTGCGGCAGTGTCAACATTGAAAACCCTGTAGTCGCTCCGGGGTCAACGGCTTAGCATGAGCAATCGTGCGAGGAGGTGTCATGCGGATCGGAGAACTTGGCCAGGCGACCGGCGTCGATGTCGAAACGATTCGCTACTACGAGAAGGCGAGGTTGCTGCCGCCGCCCGCCCGGGCAGCGAATGGCTACCGCGCCTACGGCGCGGCACACCTGGAACGCCTGAGCTTCGTCCGCCACTGTCGGGCGCTTGACATGTCGCTTGCGGAGATCAGGCACCTGCTCGATTTCGTCGCCCACCCGGAGGCCGATTGCGGTGAGATCAACCGGCTGATCGACGAGCATCTCGGACGGGTGCGGGCGCGGTTGAAGTCCCTGAACGCCCTGGAGAATCAGTTGGTGGCGTTGCGGGCGAGCTGCGGGGCCGGGCACGTGGCTGCGGACTGCGGCATCCTGCACGAACTGGAGGCCGCCGCCCATGGCGAGGCGTGCGTATGCCATCCGGCGGGGAGAAAACATCCAGCAGTGACGACGCAAAAAGCGAAGGAACGTTGATCGGCGCTGCGTTGCGGCGGCTGGTCAACGAGTCTTAACGTACGATTTTTTCCCGTTTTCTGAGACGACCCTAAGATGAAAAAGATGATGGCTCAGATGGGCTCGGGCGGCGAAGGCCCCATGGACATGATGCAGAAGATGATGGGGCAGATGGGAAGTCAGCCCGGCGGCGAGGCCGGCAACCCCATGCAGCAGATGATGGGAATGTGCTCGGAAATCCTGGCGGCCATCCACAAGACAACGTCGATGGCCGCGCTTGCTACGCCCGAACTTCACACCCTGTTCGGCGAGTGGATGGAAAGCCTGGAACGTGAGGCGCTCGCGGCACTGGACGACCAGGGCGCGGCAGATGCAACGGCCCTGGCGACCAAGCTCAAGATCAGCGAGGCAAGCGCAATTCATGTTGTTGCGCACCTTGCCAGCAAGGGCAAGGTAAGTCTGAGCGTCCGCGCCACCGGGCAAGGTGCGCCGTGAGTCCCATTGTCCTGGAGTCCGTGTTGACGTGCCCACGCTGTGGATATGCCCAGCAGGAAACCATGCCGACCGACGCCTGCCAGTTCTTCTACGAGTGCTGCAACTGCAAGGCGTTGCTGCGCCCCAACCCCGGCGACTGCTGCGTGTTCTGTTCCTTCGGCTCGGTGAAATGCCCGCCGATTCAGGCGCAGCGCGGGTGTTGCGGGTAGCGCCCAGCTTTCACCGGCATCATCGACAGCCCGCCTTCGCGCGGGCTGTTTGCATCGTGGGGCTGAGGAACGGCTTAGCGTACGATTTTTTCCGTTTTCTGAGACGACCCGCACAAGGCGATCGACGCAATCCAGTCCGACTTCCCCGAGCAACTGGCCTGAGCGT